>CAMBDA010000012.1 GCA_945865175.1 uncultured Prevotellaceae bacterium
TTAACGTGCACCATACAGCGGAGAGGTCGTAATTTAACATTTAACATTTAACATCCGGCCATAGACTGCCTGCCACACCTAGTCCCTTCCCTCCATCAGTTTGTCGATGTAGTGGTCTATCATGTCCGCCGTGCCCTGGGGAAACACGTTCGACTGCAGGCCGCGCTCGATGTTCTTTGCAATGTTCGTGTCGGCATTCTTGATGACGGCACGTGCCAGTTCGCGCCTCTGGCCACACACAAGGCCGCGTTGCTTGAAGTGGCCGATGATGTTCAGGACGGTCTGGGGAATGAATCCCAGGCCTGCATCCTTCGGGCATTGGTTGCGCGCGTCTATCAGCAACACCCACAACTGCTCCATGATAGCCCCGTTTGCTGCCGACGGCGGCACATGACCGAGGCCGAAACATTGGCGGAAGAGGGTTGCCAGCCGCATGTTGGTTATCCTCTTGCCCTTGTTGTCGCGTCCCAGCTGCCCTGGGGTAAAGCAGAACCTGCTGGTGATGGCCTTCATCACCGTGTCCTTTCTTTTCTTCCTGTCTTCCTGCGACTCCGCCTTCCCGTCCATCTGCCGCCCCTCACCCTTCTTCATCATCTTGGGGTCGAGGTGCTGGTGGATGGTTACCTGCGCACCGGGAAGCGGAAATATGCCACCGTAGGAATCACCCATGAAGACGTTGCAGTTCTCCATGTGGTTCTCAATCTTCGGCCGGTGGTCCTCCTGATTCTTGTGCTGTGTGTCCATTGTGCTTCTGGTTTAAGTGTTGGAATGTGAACGGCTTCTCTCCGGTGAATCCGATGGCTGCTGGAAAGTGGGATGGTGCACCGGTGCCTGGAACACGTTTGCGTGGCGTATGTCGTTGTGAGTGGAAGGCACGCTTGCATCCAGCATCTTCTGCTCTATCTGTTCAATCTTCTCCGCTTCTTCATCGGTGGCTTTCCGCGTCAGCCTGGGGTCTTTCAGCAGGCCTATCAACTGGTTGCTTTTTTCGTGGGTCCGCTTCCGCTCTATATGGTCGATGATGAAGTCCAGCGTGAGCATCCTGTCAAGTTCCGAGCCCGGGGCCTGCGCTGCCTGTGGCCGTCCCTTCTCTTGGGTCAGTAGGGCAACCTGTTCGGCCAGTTCGTCTATCCGCTTGCGCTGGTCTGTAACCGTGGCCCTCAGCGAATCAATGAGTTCCTCTTTTTGCCTGAGGGTTTCGTTGGTCTGTTCGATGGTCTGTTCGATGGCAGCCTCGTAGCTCCTCCGCTCTTCGCCCGACAGGTCCTCCAGCCTTTTCCTTGCCTCATCTATGTAGGCAGCAAGCAGTTTCCGGAAGATGCCGCTTGTGCCGATCCGCTTCATCAGCCACGTTTCAGCCGCCTTGTGCCTGGTAGGCCTTATCAGGATATAGATGATGGAGTACATCAGTTCCAGTTCATCCTTCGGCCAGCCACTAAAAAACCCAAAATGGTGCTCTATCCGCCGGATATCCGCCGCCTTATCCGCTATCACACGATCTGCAAAGTTGGATAAGGATTCGAGCAACCAGTACGGTTCTATGCTTGGAATGTAGCCCAGAACACGCTCGTCGGTACGCGCTTTCTGCAATACCCTCGACAGGTCGCCATACACTCCGCCTTGCCTCTGGTAGAAGTCCAGCGTCCTGATTTTGTATTCTCCCCAGTCTGTCATTTTGTCCATTTGTTCTTAGGTAGTATGGTTTAACACTGCAAATTTACATAAAATTCCCGAATTACAGGCCATGCGGGATGAAGAAATGTCAGATTCCTGTCGTTTGTGTGCCGGACTCAGTCGGGACCCAGTCTCCGGCCGACAGGGGACTGCATTTTTTTTTATGCCCGTAACTCCTTGCATGCCAGCTTCTTCTTTTGCTTATATGTGAGAAGGCCCGCCCCGGGACACAAAATCATTCGTTGAGCCGTTGGGTCTTTCGGAACTTTGCAGCGTGTTTTTAAAAAAAGATATTATGTACAAGTCTATTTTTCGTGTTGTGGCTTGCGGAGAACCGGAGCCCTACACCACCGGAAACGGCAATCAGAGTGAGAAACGGCAGCTCAGGCTGCAGGAGTTCGGGGGCTACAATGCCAACGACAATCAGGCCCAGCGCATCAGCAACGGCCTGGTGTGCACCCTGTTCGGCAACCTGGCCAAGTGCACGTTCTATCCCAACGAGCTGGTCGTTGCCAGCCTGCGGTTCTCTGCCCGCGAGTATCAGGGCAGCTGGTATCAGGACATTACGGTAACCGACATCACCAAATTAAAGCCATGAACATGAAGAATCGCGTGTCCCCCTTCCTGCAGCTTCAGCGCATGCTGCAGACCCAGAAGCAGCATGACATCCTGCTGATGATGGCCGAGCCTCTCAGCGATGAATATCGCGACGACTTCTGCCTGGCCTGTGTGGCCTACATCCGCTTTGGCATCCGCCGCATTTTCCCCAACGAGTTGATGCAGGCGCTGTTTGCCAGCTACTGCGAAGTGCTTGACAATTAAAAAAATACCGAAGAATGAAAAAAACTATCATCAACAACACCACAGTCACCGTGGTGCTCCAGCATGCCGGGGAACTCCCGGCCAACCAGTGCATCAACGGCGTGCTCAGCCTTGATGCCGACAGGAACGAAGTGCTCTTTGAGGAAACCATCCGCAAGCGTCGCCCGGCTCGCAATCCCAAACTGTTCGACGGCAGGTACATCTCGCTCGTGCGCATGCAGAACGGCCGCTACAGGTGCTACCTCAAGGCCCTCGACCTCTGCGGCTCGGGCGATGCCAAGGAGCTTGCCTTCCAGGTGTACGGCGAACTGATCAGTGCATTCACAAGATTCGAATAGTTGGTATGGCAGAAAATCAATTCCCACTGGACTCCCGCAAACCAGCGGCGTCCTTCAACGAAGACGACTGCGTCCGTCAGGAAGCCGTCCTGCCCATCAGGGACAAGGACCTTCCCCCGATTATCCGCGAGGTGGTGTCAAACGCGCCCGACAACCGGAAACTGCCGTCGTTCATCGCCTGCCTGGCTCCGCTCTGTGCCCTTGCCACCCGCATCCGCCTGGAGTATTATTACGACGGCACCCGCAAGAGTGCGCTCCTGCTTCAGGTGGTGATCGAGGGGCCTCAGAGTTCGGGCAAGCAGTTTGCGGCCGACATCGAGCGGCTCCTGATGGAGGACACGCTCAAGGCCCGCGACCAGGAACAGCGCCGGCTGGAACAGAAATACCGCGAGCGCAAGCGTTCGCGCGGTGCCAACGAGAGGATGGAGGAGGAGCCGAAAACCACAATCCGTGTGATTCCGGCCACCATCTCCAAGACCGTCCTCGTGAAGCGTGCCGACTTCTATGAGCGCAACCTGGGCGACGTGCTCTCCTTCTGGATGTTTGCCGAAGAGCTTGCCCAGGTCACCGATGCCGGCCGACAGGGCTACAGCAATCTGCGGACAATCATGCGCACGGCCTACGATTTCGGCTCTCGCTTCGGCATGGACTTCGCCAGCGACAATTCCTATTCGGCCATTGTGGACATCAATATCTGCTCCATGTTCTGCTCCACACCCTCCGCCCTCGACGATTACATGGACAAGAAGGCCATCGAGGGCGGCAACATCACCCGCACGGTGCTCTGTCAGCTCGAGGACCGGATCGGTGAGGACGGCGCGCTGTTCAGGCCCTACACCGAAGCGCAGTTGCATGCCATCCGCACCACGCTCCACAAGGTCATGGCCGACGTATACACCCCGGAAGGTGCGCTCCAGCCGGAGAAGCTGCTCCACACCGGCTGGATTGACCATGACGTCCGCAGGTGGTGCGTGCAGAAAGGCAGGGAGGCCCTTCAGGCAGGCTCGGTTGCCATCGATGTGTTCCGCAAGCGTTCGTCGGTCAGCGCGTTTCGCGTGATGGCGCTCTGCTATTATCTGTATCTGCTCGACGGCACGCCCGAACCGCTGGCCCGGAAACGCTGCCGCCGGCTCTATCTCTTCATGGCCGACTATGTGCTGTCGATGTTGCTCAGGCGCTGGGGCAAGCGTTTCGAGGAACTGCAGGCGAAACGTGAGATTACGGCCGTCGAAAGCAATCGTCCCAAGCTGATAGACCGGCTCCCGAAGGAGTTCAGCCGCGACATGCTGCGCACGCTCATCGCCGAGTCCGGGGTGGCCTCTCCCGACCGTGTGCTCATCAGCCAGTGGAAGGTCAACAAGTGGATTGAGCAGATTGACAAGTTCCAGTACCGCAAACTCATCTGAGACATGCTGTCACGGTTCGACATCCAAAAGCTTCAGGACCTGCCGATAGAGCAGGTCGCTGAGGCGCTCCAAATCCGCGTGAGCCGCCACAAGGCCATCTGTCCGTTCCACGACGACACGCGGCCGTCGCTCACCTTCAACCTCCGGCGCAACCGTTTCCGTTGCTTTGTCTGTGACACCAGCGGCAGCACCATCGACCTGGTGATGAAGAGCCAGGGCTGGACGTTCTGCGATTCGTGCCGCTGGCTGGCAAGGCAGTTCGGTGTGGTCCTGAGCGAGGCACTTGGCTGCTTCGAGGAGCGTGCCCTCAGACAGCAGGTACGGAAGGCCGGGAAGCAGCTTCCGCCTCCACCCATCGACGTGCACTACCTGGAAGGCCTGACGGCCAGTCCGGTGCTGACCGAAGAAGCCCGGCGTTTCCTGTTCGACGAACGCAGGATTGCGCCCGAAGTGGTGCGCCTGGCGGGCCTGAGCTCCCTTTCAGAGCCAATGCCCATGAGCGGCAATCCGGGCGGCCCCTGGTTCAATGCCCCGTCGCTCCTGATTCCCTATCGGGATGCGGACGGCAGGCTGCAGAGCGTGCAGGCCAGATACTTGGGCAAAAAGGAAGACACCCCCAGATTCCAATTCCCCAGAGGCAGTGTGTGCTCCATCTTCAACCTGCCTGTGCTGAAGACCCTGGCAGAAGGTGAACCGCTCTGGATTACGGAAGGCGTAACCGATTGTCTTGCCATGCTTTCGTCGGGCAGAAAAGCCATCGCCATCCCAAGTGCCACTTTGTTGAAGCCCCAGGACATCGAGCCCATCCGGTCAAGGCTCAAGGCTCAAGGCACAAGGCTTCACATGGTCCCCGACAACGATGCCCCCGGAGCACGTCTCTTCCTTCAGCTGCAGAAACTCCTGCCTACACTGGAGCATCATCTCCTTCCGTCCGGCTACAAGGACTTCGGAGAGTATTGGAAGAGCACCTGCACGGAGCGCTCGGGAGACTTGAACGATAAATGTTAAATGTTAAATGTTAAATTACAACTTTCAGCCATTATGAATATTACCATCACCCGCAGTCTTCAAAGGCCCGGCACCATCGACGGGCAGATAAGTATCTACGGCCGGCACATCTGCGACTGCGAAGAGAATGCCGCCACCGCCCTGCCCCCCGGCACCTATCCCGTCACATTGGTCAACTGCCACCAGTATGCCCGCAAGATGCCCGTCGTCCGGCTCTCCTCGCTTCCCCCCTGCTCCTCCTGCCCCCGCAGGCCGTTCGTGGGCAGCAACACCAGGCTGCCCCTCGTGTGCCCCATGCTCAAGCCCGGCAATGGTGTGTGCCAGCGCACGGACGGCAGCATCATCGTGGGCTGGCGCGCAGTCCCCGGCTGCCTCGTCCGCCCCAGGGCCGCCTTCGCCGCCCTCTACGGGCGCATCCGCAAAACCCTTGAACGGGGCAAACCCGTGCGTCTTCACATTTCCTCCAATCCCTTCAGTCCACAGTCATGAAACATCTCACCCTTCGCCTCCGGGAGGCAATCAGGCGCGGCATCCTGCGCATCTTCCCCCTGCCCCCGCTATCGCTGAAAATGCCCCCCGTCACCGTCGCCCTCGCCCTTGCCCTCGCCTCATGTGCGTCACACAGGCAGGCCATCCGGCCGCTCCGCAACGTGAGTGCCGACACCGTCCGTCTCAGCTCGCAGCTGTACGACTCCGTCTACATCTGCCGGGACCGTCTGCTCGACCGCTCGCGCGACACCGTCTATCTCCGTGACGTGTCGGTAGAGTGCCGCTACAAGCTCCTTCGCGACACGGTCTATAGGACCCGAGTGGACTCTGTTCCCGTCATCCGCGAGGTGGAAGTCGTCCGCGAAGTCCCGCATGTGCCCTGGTGGGCAAGGTTCTGCCGGGCGGTAACGGTGGCGGCAGCGTTGGCAGTCATTGCCTATCTTGCCTGTGTTTTCCGCTTTCGCCCTCCATCCCGAGGGGTGACACATCGGTAACCGCGGGTGTGGCCTCTCCGAGGTCTTCCCCCCGCTAAAACAATCACTGAAACCCTATATTCCATTATGATTATGACAAACCTACGTCTTTCAGCGCACTTTACGCTCGCGGAGTTCGAAAGAAGTGCCACTGCCGCCAGGCTGGGCATCGACAACACCCTCGACCTCCACAATCCGGCCCATGCCGCCATCATCGCCAACCTGCGCAACCTCTGCACCGAGGTGCTCGAGCCCCTGCGCGCCTTCGTCAATTCCAGCACTCCCCCCCAAGTGGGTGAGAGGCCCCTTGTCATCAGCTCGGGCTACCGTTGCCCGCAGCTCAACCTCAGGGTGGGAGGTGCCTATGCCTCCCAGCACACCCTGGGAGAGGCTGCCGACATCCACCTCCCCAGAACCGCCTACACCGATTGGGCGGACAACCGGGCGCATACCGACATGGCCGTTGCCTGCCGCTGGCTCGACTTTCTGGAGCACAACACCGACTTCGACCAGCTCATCCTCGAAACCTCCAACGGCAAGGATTTCTGGCTCCACGTCTCCTGCCGTCAGAACAGGAGCAGGAACCGCCACCAGGTCATCCGCCACCTGCGGCAGCAGCAGTCATCGCACTGAGTCCTCGGGCTGTATCCTGGCGGAGACATGAAGTGCAGTAAGCCGTCCGCTATGCCAATGGCGGACGGACTACCGCGCCTGTGCCGGCAAATGGAAGGTATAGAAAATCATTGGATTGACTTTAGAATTATCCAACGCCCGTTCTTACGACCTCCTTCACGGGCTATAATGCCCTTTGCCTGAAGGTCGGCAAGGTCACGTTTGACAGTGATTGGTGACACCTTCATCTTTTGTATCATTTCATCTATTGTTATTGTATCATCGAGGGTTATAAACCTTAGCATAAGATACTGTCTATCAGATATTTCTTTTATACAGTCTTTTGTATCATCTTTTGTGTCATTTATTGTATCATCTTTTGGGACATCTTTAGTGACATCTATTGGGACATCTATTGGGACACTCGCATTATAATCCGGCCTTTTGAATGTCACAGTCACGAAATAACCGTCTGTTGTCCACGTGGGAGTCTCAACATTACGATAGGCACAGGCATCGGTGATACGCTTCACGCCCGAACCCCATCTTTCAATATATGAGGTGCTGTAAAGCACATTGGCGATGAGCTTGTTGTGGGGATTTGAACTATGCGGCTGAGTGATGTTCTCAGCCGTGAGGGGAGGCACGAGATAGCCTGTATTGGTAATCTCGATGCGGTCGTCGTAGATGGCCAAATAGACAGGCAGACAATAGCGACCCCACTCGCGGTGACATAGGCTATTCAAGATACCCTCGCGCAATGCCTCGGCAGGCACCTCCAACCACTCGTCACGAATCAGACCGACGACCTTGCCGTGCATACTGAGGTGCTTGCGGAAGAAGTTCATCGCTTCGTTGAGCAGCACGAAGATATTGCCTTCTGCTTGTTGGGAGTCGATGAACTCGTTCTTGTCAGTGCCACGGAAACGTGCCAGACTGATAGAGAGTTGCAGGTACATGCCTGTCTCTTTAGTGAACAGAGCCGTTGCTGCATTCAGCAGTTTGTCGCCGTCAAGCAGTTTCCATTTATCCAGAATGTCCTTGATGGATTCGGTCATGGCACTCTCCGGCATACGTCCACGCTCCACACCAAGACGTACCACACCACGAATCAAATTCTCATCGAGCGAGTCAATACCCTTGAAATCGGAAGGCTGACGCTCCCAAGCGAAGAAATCGGGCTTGCTTTGGCGCAGGCGCAGGTCGAACATATCGCGAGGCATTTCCTTGGTAGTGCTTTCCACCCGATAATAAGGACAGCCATGGTAGGTGTAGGGTATGTTTCCCCACAACCATGCGTTGAAATACATGGCTATCGCTTTCTGGTTGGGACGGTCGGGAATATCAACATATTCCACACGCACATCCACCTGCGGCTCTAAATAACTCAGGGCCTGCGCTATCTCACGCTGGGTGTTGTCCGTCACTTCCTGACCCAGTATCTTCAAGGACGAAGGTGTCACTCCAAAGATGAGCCATCCGCCTTCGGTGTTCAGAAAGGCACAAGCCGAATGCATGCCGTCTTTCAGCTCGCCCGTTGTCTTTTTCAACTCCAACTGGCGGTGCTCGTCATTTTTTATCAATATCTCTAACTCCTCGTAGGTCATATCTCGCTACTTTATTATCAAAAAGGTTATCAACTCGAAGTCGTCAAGCCCTGTAAATATCACTGAAAAACAGACAGCTAGCCCTATGAATACCCCTAAAAACTGTTGAAAATAGTTGTCGGGTATCAAACTTGGGTTACAAAAACAGTCGGGTTGTTCCTACGGATGATAACCCGACTGTTCTGTATGCCCGGAATGAGTGTTGTCTGACAGGTGCAAGTCCCCAACGAGCCCTGATAGTGGGACTCGTATATTGGCATGGCGGACGGACTACCGCGCCTGTGCCGGCACTTTCATCGGACCTGGCTGAGGCATTACCATGCCTTCATGGATGAGGCTGATGGCCTTGTCGATGGTGGGGTCACCCACATTGACGTACTGTACATACTCCTCCATCGACCTTACGTTGTAGATGATGTTGCCGATGAGGTTCTGCTCAAACAGGCGACGGCTCTTGCGGAGCAGGAGGTTGCGCTTGCGCAGGCCTTTCTTGTCGGCAAATTGGGCAAACTGTTCGCTCAGGTTCTGGCGTTCCAGATGGGCCTGCAGTTTGGAAAGAGTGGAGAAGGATTCCAGCCTGGTGCGCTGCTCATCGGTGTATTTGAATGCAAACTGTCTGAGCAGTCCGGTAATGACGGCTTCCTTATAGTAGGATGTGAGCTCAGATGTGTCTTCGGGCACAAAGTAGTCGGGCATGATGCCGCCTCCGCCATACACGATGCGTCCCATCGAGGTGGCGTACTCCGGTCCGTCCTGATGGATGCTGTCTTGCGAGAAATATTCGCCACGTTCATAGCGGGCGATGAGATCCATTTCATAGTCTTCGTCGTGTCCTTTTACGTAGGGCTTCTGGATGCAGCGGCCGCTGGGGGTGTAGTAGCGGGCTACGGTGAGACGCACCACACTGCCATCCCGGAACTCCATGGGCTGTTGCACCAGTCCCTTGCCGAAGGTGCGGCGGCCTACGATGCTTCCCCTGTCGTTGTCCTGCACGGCACCGGCCACAATCTCGCTGGCGCTGGCACTGCCTTCATCCACGAGCACCACCAGAGGAAGGTCCTGGAAGGAACCGCGTCCGTCGCTTACAAACTCCTCGCGTGGGCTCTTGCGTCCCTGGGTATACACGATGAGCTTGTTCTTGCTCAGAAACTCGTTGACCATCTGTATGGCGATGTGCATGTAACCACCGCGGTTTCCGCGCAGGTCCAGGATGAGCGACTTCATTCCGGCTGCATTGAGGGAGGCCAGACAGGGTAGCATCTCGGCATAGGTGTGTTCGCCAAAGGTCTTCACGCGGATGTATCCGATGGCATCCTCAATCATGTAGCTGGCATCGATGCTCACTACGGGGATGTCACCCCTGACAACGGTGAAGGCGAGCAGTTCTTTTTCTCCATGGCGCTTGATGTACAGTTTTACCGTGGAACCTTTGGGGCCCTTCAGTTTCCTCATCACCTGGGTGTCCGGGAGACCCACAAGCACGGTGGTATCGGCCTTTACAATGCGGTCGCCTGCCAGCAGGCCCACTTTCTCGGCTGGTCCGCCAGGAATGAGTGACATTACGTTTACGGTGTCTTCCTGTATGGTGAAACTTACGCCTATGCCTGAGAAAGAACCCTTGAGGTCTTCCGAGGCTTCCTCTGCGTCCTTGGCCCCGATATAGCTGCTGTGCGGGTCCAGTTCGCTCAGGATTTCAGGCATGGCATCCTCTACGAGTGAGGCCATGTCTACGGTGTCTACATAGTTGTTGTCGATGAGCTGCAGCAGGTAGTTGAGCTTGTTGGAGCCGGTGTTGATGATGCTCAGACGGTTGCCCGAGAAATGGTTGGCATAAAATGTGCCGATGAGGATGCCCAGCACGATGCTCATGGCAATCACTATGGGTGTGAATCGTTTGTTGTTGTTCATTATGTCACTTGTTTATCCTATGAAACTTTGAATGGCCAGTGTGTCCACCCGGGTGGCACCGGCTGGCTGTCACTCTTCCTGTAGCGGGAGGCAATCCACTTCAATGCCGGCCTTCCTGAGCAGGTTGATGCCGTCCTGGAGGCGGTAGCTCCGGTTGTATACTACCCTGCGAATGCCTGACTGGATGATGAGCTTGGCACATTCGATGCAAGGTGAGTCGGTAACATAGAGCGTGCCCCCTTCGCTGTTGTTGCCGCTGCGCGCGATTTTGGTGATGGCGTTGGCTTCGGCATGAAGCACATAGGGGAGGGTGACATTGTGCTCGTCCTCGCATACGTTGGGGAAGCCCGATGGAGTGCCGTTGTAGCCGTCGCTGATGATCATCTTGTCCTTGATGATGAGCGCACCCACCTTGCGACGCTGGCAATAGCTGTTCTCGCTCCATATCATGGCCATGCGCAGGTAGCGGCGGTCCAGCTCGGTGTGCCTGTCGGGAAGCCCGGGAATTCCCGTGCGGGTGAGTAGGGCATTGATGGTTGCGTCGCGTCCGCGGAAACGGCGGTAGAGCAGGTCGGGGGCTATGGTGTCGCCTTTGGAGAGTATGCAGTCGCGGAAACGATGGGCGGTGTCGGTATTGAAGATGCCCTCCTCGCGGAACATGGAGAAGGCGTCTGCATCCAGCACCTCGGCCCATTTGTAGCCATAGTAGCCGGCAGCATAGCCTCCGCTCATGATGTGTGAGAATTGCACGGACATGCAGCATCCTTGGGGACGGGGCAGGAGGGTCGTGGGGCGCATGGCTTCGGCCTCAAACTGTTCCACATCGCCCTGGAAGGGGGTGCGCAGGGTATGGAAGGCCATGTCGAGCAGTCCGAACGAGAGCTGTCGCACACAGGCCCATGCAGCATTGAACTGACGGCTTTCCACGATGCGGTCCATCAGATTGCCGGGAATCTCCTCCCCGGTCTGCCAATGGCGGGCAAATGTATGGATGAACTGGGGCTCCGTGGCATAGTTCTCCATTATCTGGGAGGGAAGTTCCACAAAGTCCCACTTCACATTGGTGCCGCTGATGCTGGCAAAACGGCATTGCGAGAAGATGCCATGGAGGCAGTGCCCGAATTCGTGGAGAAACGTCTCCACCTCCCCCAGCGAGAGCAGGGAGGGCGTGTTGTCTGTAGGGGGTGTGAAATTGGCCGTGAGGCTTACATGTGGCCTTACGTCATTCCCTTTATCGTCCACGTATTGTTCCCTGTACTGGGTCATCCAGGCTCCGCTTTGTTTGCCCTTGCGGGGGAAGAAATCAGTGTAGAGCACGGCCAGGAAGCGGTTGTCACGGTCAAACACCTCATAGGTCTCCACCTGAGGGTGGAATACGGGAATGTCGGTGCGCTTGTGGAACCGTATGCCGTAGAGTCGGCCGGCGAGTGCAAAGATGCCGTCACGCACACGGTCGAGCGCGAAATAGGGTCGTAGCATTTCGCTGTCGATGGTGTATCTCCTCTGCCGCAACTTCTGGCTGTAGTACGGGAAATCCCATGGCTCCATCACAAAACCGTCCGGCTCGTTCTCGCGGGCAAGCGCCTCCACATCGTCCAACTGGCATTTTGCATGTGGAAGGGAGGCCTCGAGCAACTGCCTGAGCAGGCTGTCCACCTTTTTCTCGTTGCCGGCCATCCGCTGCTCCAGAGCCAGGGAGGCATAGTCGGGGTAGCCCAGAAGTTGCGCCTTTCTCAGACGCAGGTTCACAATCTCGCGCACGATGTCGTTGTTGTCCAGGTCGTCGCCCTGGTTGCACAGGGTGTTGCGTGCCATATAGAGCCTCTGGCGTAGTCCTCTGTCCGCGGCATAGGTCATGAAGGGTTCATAACTGGGAGCGTGCAGGGTGAAGAGCCATCCCTTCTTTCCGGCTTCCCGGGCGGCTTCTGCAGCGGCCTTGATGGTGCGTTCGGGCAGGCCGGCTGTGTCCTTTTCGTCGGTGAGCACCATCTCGTAGGCGTCTGTGGCCTTGAGCAGGTGCTGGTTGAAAAGAAGGGACAATTGTCCCAGACGTGTGGAAATGCGGTCGTATTCCTGCTTGTCCTCCTCGCCGAGAAGGGCACCGTTACGCACAAAGGTGTCATAGGTCTTCTCCACCAGCCGCCGTTCGTCGGGCTGCAGCGTGTCCCTGTCCTCCCACACTTTCTTCACTTTTGCAAAGAGGGCCTCATTGTGGAGGATGGCGTTGCTGTGGGCGGTGAGCAGGGGCTGCATCTTCTGGGCCAGGGCATCCATTTCGTCGTTGGTGTTGGCACTGAGCAGGTTGTAGAAGACTGTTGTGGCACTTTCCAGCAGCTGGCCGGTGCGTGGCAGCACAACGTTTTCAAAGGTGGGGGGCTCGGGGCTTTCCACGATGCGCTGTATGGCAGCATCCTCCTGCTTCATGCCTTCGAGCATGGCTTCCTCGAAATGGGCGACCTTCAGACGGTCAAAGGGTACGGTGCCGTGTGGGGTACCGTAGGGTATTTGTGAGAATGGGTTTTCGTGTAGCATCTGTTTCTTGGGATTGTTGTAGGGTATGTTATGCAGGGTCTTGCCCGGGCGACAGTGTGGCATGGAGGAGGCTGCGTGTGAGCCGTTTTGTGTCGGGCACGGTGATTTCGCGCCGGCGCAGTTCCACCAGTCCATGCTTCTCCATCATTCCCAGTGTACGGCTGATGGTGAGTCTTGTTTCATGAAGATGGTCGGCCAGGTCTTCCATCTTGGCGCGTAGTGTCTTCGGGCCTGTAGGGGAGATGGAGAGGTCGTTTATCATGTGCCCGATGCGCATCCATACAGCTTCGGGCGAGGGCCGCCTCAGCTGTTCGCCCAGACGCTGTATCTGAGCCGAGAGATGATTGAGCAGGTTCATGCGGAAAACGTCGTTCCGTGTCACCATGAGTGCAGCATCCTGCTTGCTCAGGACGAGCAGTGTGGCATCGGTGTGGGCCATGTAGTCGCAGCAGAATGTGCATTGAAGACCATAGAGCGATTCAGGCTCTATAATGGCTGGTGCTGTCACCACTTCCTCCAGTACAAACCGTCCGTCGGGGCTGGTGATGCGCCTTACAAGGGAACCCACTGCCAGAAAATACAGCATGTTGCATATCGTGTGGGCATGGATGAAAGGCTTGGGGTGGACTTGTGCCGTGTAGTGCACTTCGCTGGCCATTTCTTGAATCATGGCCAGGTCGCGTCCGTTCATGCCTTGGAGGATGGGAAGCCGGGAGAGTATGGCATACATTTGTTTTGTTTCAATCATCTTTTTCTAGGTGGGGTAGATAGCTGGTTAGTGAATGGAATGGGCCGACTGTTGGTCGATGTCCTTTTTAAGGGCCTCGCTCATCCATACACGGTATCCTTGCGGAGTGTCGTAGATGAAATAGGCCTTTAGCTTGGGGTTGCGGGCAAGCACCTCGCGTGCCTTGTCAAGTCCCAGCACCATAAAGGCGGTGGCATAGGCATCGGCGGTGGCGCAGTCGGGGGCTACCACGGTGCTGCTGAGAATGGAGTGTTGCACGGGATATCCCGTACGGGGGTCGATGGTGTGGGCAATCTTTCGTCCCTCGGCGATGTAATAGTTGCGATAGTTGCCGCTGGTGGCCAGGGCGCAGTCGTTCGTGCGGAGGATGGTCTGGAGCTCGTTGTTGGTGGAGGTGCTGTCATCATCCGGCTTGTTCACTCCGATGCGCCAGGGCTGGTTCTTGGGATTTACTCCGCGCGCCACGATTTCCCCGCCGATTTCTATCATATAGTTGCGAATGCCTTTGCTGGCAAACAGGGCTGCCACCCTGTCCGTGGCAAATCCCTTGGCCACAGCGCTGAGGTCGACCACCATTGCTGGGTCGTCCTTCACAAACCTGTGATTGACAATGCCTACGCGTTGCCATCCCACTAGGGCCCTAAGGCTGTCCACCTGAAGGCTGTCGGGCCTGATGCCGTGTTTGAAGCCAAAGCCCCAGGCATTTACCAGCGGGGCCACGGTCACATCAAAGGCCCCTTCCGTGTCCTTGCTCACGGTGGTGGCGATTTCCATTACCTGTTCAAGGAGCGAGTCTGTGCGGTCAGACCGCGAACTGTTGATCTGGCTGATGGTGCTTTGCGGGTTGAACATGGACAGGGAGCGGTCCACGTCGTGCAGCACCGCCAGGATGTCGGATGTAAGCAGCGTGTCGCTCTGGTAGGTGGTGTGGAACACGGTGCCAAAGATGGTGCCCTCGTGGCGCTGGTAGGGTGTCTGTTGGCTAAGCTTGTGGGTGATGGCTAGATAGCTGCCCACAGCCAGCATCAACAGAAAGGGCAGATGCCATTTGCGCAGCCTGGGCCTGGTTTCAGCCGTGTGGCTGGAAGGGGGCACTTGTTGTGGAGTCGGTTGACCGCTGTCCATTGTGTTTCTGTTCATAATCAGATGTCGTATTTGTATTTTATAACCATTTGTCTATCCACTCGGTGAGCGCAATTCTGCAGGCCAGGGCAATCAGCACGATGCCGCCTGCCGGTTCGGTCGGCCAGCTGATGCGCTGGGCTGCACGTATGCCTGCCACTAGGCCCGCTATGGATATGGCCCATGAACAGAAACTGATGACTGCCACGGGATAAATCATACGGGAGGCCGTGTAATGGATACAGGTCAGTGACACACCCACAGCAAAGGCATCGATGCTTGTGGCCACGGCCATCAGCAGGGTGTCCTGCAGTCCTGGAATCCGGCCCGGGACCGATGTGCGCTGGGATTTCCTGCCTTCGTGTAGCATCTTCAAGCCCAGAAGCAGCAGCATGGATGCCGCTACCCATGGTCCGATGCGGACGATGATGCCGCTCAGGAGCGAGGCACCGGCAAATCCCAGTATCGTCATTCCTCCTTGAAACAGGCCAAAGGACAGGGCCATTGTCATCATTGGAACCCACACCCATCGACGGGCACCTACACCAGTGGCCAGACTGATGGCCAGGCAGTCCATGGCAAGCGCCACACCCAGCATCCATATTTCCAGGTGGCTCATTTCCGGGACTCCTTTCTGGGGTTGCGGGCACTCTTGCCCACATCAAAGGTGAGATTGACAGTGCCGCCCCATGTGGTGCCCCCGTTGCGTCCGAATCCGGGCACATACCAGGGGTCGCCCCATTCGTTGCCGCTTTGTGAGAGACGCAACCGGTAGCGCACATTGTAGCCTAGGCGTACGATGCTCCAGAGTTTTGTTTCCACACCGATGACCACCTCGGCCCATTGGGCACGCGCCTTGTGGTCCTTGATGTTGAAAGGTATGGGCTGCTGCCATACTTCGTCGGTGAAGTCGGGGTTGGAGAAGTCGTATTTGAAGGCACTGAATCCATAGCGAAGGCCGCCGAAGAAACGGTTGCCGTTGAGCTTCTTGTTGAAATTGTAGTCCATACCGATGCGGAAATAGGGAGCGGTGGTGCTGAAGAGGTTGTTGTTTTCCTGTCCTTCGCGCGTGCAATCTCCCAGTCCTATCTCAAAGAGGGGGAAGTATTTTTCCTTGAAGTTGATGCGCGCAGCCGCCTCCATGTTGGCAAACTTGGCTCCCACGCCCTTCATGGCCAGTCCGCAGATGTCCACCGATACGGCCGCACCGGCCAGTAGGGGGGCTTTTTCGGGGGGGAGCGACTGCAGACTCACCTTCACTGTGTCGTTTGTCGTTTCCACAGTCACCTGAGGGGTCGCCTGGGGTTGCTGTGCCGCCACGGGGTGGCCTAGCAGGCTAATCCAAAGGATAGAAATGAATCTGTATGTTTTCGACATTGGCATAATTCACTTGAGGGTTGGTGACTACAATGGAATCGATGAAATTGTGTGTGGAGAGCACACGGGTGATGGTATGGAACATGCGGGTGGGACAGTCGGGCGATTCGAAATGGGGATCGTTGGTCTTCTCCACCTGCATCGTGTCGTAGAGGCTGTAGCCGTCGCCCGTAATGTGGAGCACCAGGGTGTCGGCCTGCATGGCCATGCTCATGGGGAGGCTGAAGGCATTCACGTTGTTGGCTCTGTTGAGCAATACTGAATCGGTGCCCATAGCGGTGATGGTGAGTGTGTCGCCCAGCGACACGCTGCTGCCATCGGCATACAGCGCGCAAGTATAGGAGACGGTGCTGTAGAGCGTACAGTCTACTTGGTCGCAGGACGAGATTAGAAGTAATATCCAGATGATGATTGTCTTGCGCATATTTTTTTCAATCCTTTGTTTAAATCTCTTTCTCTATCTGGTAGTTGTTGCGCAGCGAGGAGTTCCGGCTGATGAGCTCGCCCAGGAAGCCGGCCACGAAGAGCTGGGTGCCCAGAATCATGGTGGTGAGCGCCAGGTAGAAATAGGGACTGTCGGTTACCAGTGTATAGGGCTGTCCCGCATGGAGCGCATAGAGTTTGTTGGCTCCCACCAGCAGTGCGCTCAGCAGGCCCACCATGAACATGATGGTGCCGATGAAGCCAAACACATGCATGGGCTTAAGGCCAAAACTGTCCAGAAACCACAACGACAGCAGGTCGAGATAGCCATTCACGAAGCGGTTGAGTCCCATGAACTTGCTCTTTCCGAACTTGCGTGCCTGATGGTGGACAGCCTTTTCGCCAATCTTGTCGAAGCCGGCATTCTTGGCGAGATAGGGGATGTAGCGGTGCATCTCACCATATACTTCAATGTGTTTCACCACATCGCTGCGGTAGGCCTTAAGGCCGCAGTTGAAGTCGTGGAGATTATGTATGCCGCTCACCAGACGGGCAGTGGCATTGAACAGTTTGGTGGGGATGGTCTTGGAAAGCGGGTCCTTGCGCTTTTGTTTGTAACCGCTCACCAGATCGTAGCCCTCATCGGTAATCATGCGATAGAGTGCTGGTATCTCGTCGGGTGAGTCCTGAAGGTCGGCATCCATGGTTATCACCACATTGCCTCTGGCCTGCTCAAAGCCGCAATAGAGAGCAGGGCTCTTGCCATAGTTGCGCCTGAACTTGATGCCGTGCACGATATCCGGCTCGGCGGCATGGAGCTGTTCTATCACCTGCCACGATCGGTCGGTGCTGCCGTCGTTCACGAAAATCACCTCGTACGAGAAGCCGTGGGCTTCCATTACGCGTTTAATCCAGCCGAACAGCTCGCCTATCGACTCGTCTTCGTTATAAAGGGGTATTACAACCGATATGTCCATGATGTTGATGTGTGATGAGAAAATGATGTATGTTCGTTTTTTTGAGAATATGCTATTTGGTTGCTTCCGTCTGTATCTTTCCCAGCATGCCCATGGCTGCCGATACAATGGCCACGCCCGTAGTGCAGAACAGATTGGTCAGAAGCAGCTGGGGCACTATCTGACTCACGGTAAGGGTGCTTGCGGCTTCGATGACCTCGTCGAAACTGAATCCTTCGGGGTACATCTCCTGTATGTGTTGACGGTAGACGGGGTTTTCGAGGACGTGAATGAAACCCTGTATGAAACGGCCGTTGTCGAACCATTGGAAATAGACAAACTGGCCGAAGGTGGTAAGAAGGGTCGCAAAGAAACATGTAGACCATGCGTACCAAAGGCAGTGGACAAACGAGAGTGGCCGGTAACGGACGCGCATGTGTCTGACCATGCGGGCACACTGGACTATCGAGAGGAGGGCACACACGTGGCCAAGCAGGCCCAGTGTGGGGTCGGTGAATGCGGTAGTGACAAAAATGAAACTGGCCAGCCACATCGCACCTATCACAAAACCTCCGCGTGAGGCCTCGGCACGCAGTGCGGAATATATCGTTGATGATTGATTCATTCTTTTCTTGTATCTCAAATTTGCGCAAAATTACGAAATTTTCTTCTATATTATGGTATGCAAGGTGAAGAAAATCACTTTCTGCAAAAAAAACGCTCCAAAATTTGGTCGAATCGGTAAAAAGCACTACCTTTGCATCCGCTAAACACGGGAAAGTCCTGTACGGTTAGCTCCCTCGGAATCCCCCAGGGCTTGACCGCAGCAAGGGTACTTGGTTGTAGCAACGCGATACAGACCGCTTTCCCACCCGCCTCTTTAGCTCAGTTGGCCAGAGCACGTGATTTGTAATCTCGGGGTCGTTGGTTCGAATCCGACAAGAGGCTCACGAATGAGGAGACTGCCCGCGCAGCCTCCTTTTTTATAACTTTGCATCAATTATGATATATCTATTGCTTGTATTGCCCTTTCCGCCGGCCTTTATCCTCCACGAACTGGAGGAACTCATGGTGCAACATCGTTGGATGGCAGCCCACAGGACATCCCTCATGGAAGGGTTCCCTTCGATGAGGTCTCTCATAGGAAGGCTGTCGACGCTGGGTACCAGGGCCTTTGCCATTGCAGCCTTGGAAGAACTGGTCCTGCTGCTTTTGGCTACCGCATGGATGCTGGTTCAGGGACCACTGGCACTCCAGATATGGTCGGCATTGTTCATGGCCTTTTCCTTCCATCTGCTGGTCCACATCGGAGTAGCCCTTGTCTTGCGTAGTTACGTGCCGGGCCTCGCCACGTCTGTCTTGCTGTTGCCCTTTGCTGCTTATGGCGTGTGGAGTATATGGCTTGTGATGAGCGCATGGGAAATGGTACTGTGGGCGGTGTTGGGCATCGTGTTTATGTGGTTCAACCTGTATGTAGCTCACCATGCGGGCAGGAGGTTTTCGTAAGTCTGCTCATGTTGTCATTGTCGAATCTTTATCAATAACAAAAAAATGAAAAGTTTTCTCTTGATCTTGGCCTTTGCGATGGGCTCCATCCCTGTCTTGGCCCAAAACAGGGTGTATGATGAATCCATTGATCCGCTGGCCCAAATTGAGCAGGCCGTGAAGGATGCCGCGCGGGACCATAAGTATGTCATCTGCCAGTTGGGTGGAAACTGGTGCAGATGGTGTGTCATGTTTTCCAGATTTATCCAACAGGACCCTGAAATCGACAAGGTGGTGAAGGACAATTTTGTGTATGCTCATGTCAATTTCAAGTCGCGCAAGGACCCGCTTTCGCAAAAGGTGAGCAAGCGGCTGGGCAATGCAGGAAGGTTCGGATTTCCTGTCCTGGTCATACTGGACACGGACGGTTCAGTGCTGCATATCCAGAATTCGTCTTATCTGGAGGATGGTGATGGATACAGTAAAGACAAAGTGCTGGGTTTCTTTCAGCAATGGACCCCTGCTGCTGTACGGGGAGAAAACTGACCTTTTTGCTGTTTCTCCTGGGTGAACCGGCCCCATTCGATGGCACGACGGGGGCAGGAGTGGAAGCATCTGAGACAACCCGTGCAATGGCTGTGCCCCCATGTGGGGTGGCCGTCGGTGCAGGTAATGTCGTGTGTAGGACATTTGGCGGCACACAGGCCGCATGCATTGCAACGGTCATGCACCCAGAAATATCTGTCGGTGAGCAGCAACGCTTGGAAGAGGGGACGTAGTAGATAGGTCTTTGCCCAGGCATGGCTTCCACGTGTCAGTTGCCGGAGCCTTAGTCTTTGGCCGATGCTGGCTGCAATGAGGGGCAGCTGTCGCTGAGTGTGCTCCACCTTCTGCTGGGCCAGTGCCGGACTGTCTGTCTCGAACCCGGGCAGGCACACGTACGTATTGGGCATTCCCACAGAGAACGCAGCATCCACCTTGCGCCGGAGTGTCTTCTCCAGAATGCTGTCGGCATGGCCCATGTCGTCTCCACACGTCATAACAGTCCACACATAACGGCTGCCGATGGTCATGTGGCGGAGGAAGGTCCTCACTATCCTGGGCACGCCCCAGGCATACACGGGGAATACGATGCCCAGCGTCTCATTGTCTTCTAGCGGACGCAGGGGGTGATTGTCCTCCATGCTGTAGCAGTCCTCATGGAGGTGTTGTGAAAGCACCTGCGCCACATACCTGCTGTTGCCAGTGCCAGAGAAATAGAGTATCATGAACAGTCTTGTGTGGGGGAGTCTGTTGCCAGATGAATCAGTTGAAGAAATTCCAGCTTACGCCAAATCTGAAGGCGCGTGGATTGATGGGGTAGTGTGGTGCCCAGAAATAGTGGCCGTCTCCTGCGTTCACGTGATACATACCCAGATAGATGCGACAATGCTTCAGGTGCATGTTCACATAGGCATTGATGAGTGGATAGTTACCCACTTTCACGCGTCCGAAGGTCTTGTCCTGCACGGCAAACTGTCCCACGGCAGGGGAATAGTCGGGGGCATAGTAAGAGGTGAAATAGCGCATGTCGCCACCTAGTTGCACACGCAGTACCTTGGCAATGCGGAAGAGTAGGAAAAGGTTGGTATAGACATTGAGCTGTGGTAGTGGAAGCACGTCTTTATCAGAAGATTTTTGGTAGGTTACCTCGTTCTCCCAGTGCAGCGGACCCAGTTTGAAATTCTGCTCCAGTGTGGCACTGAATACCTGAACACTTCCGCTGTGCTGACGTACAGCCACATCATGGGTGTAGTCTCCGGGGAGTGTGCTGGTGGAGTCGGTGCCTGTAAGGGTATTCTGCATGCCGAAATACGTGTAGTTGGTGATGTTTTCAAACCCTGCGTGCAAGGTGGTCCTGGTGCGCGCATAATGAAGCCTTCCTTCCACCCGTGTGCGCAGTTCACGGTCAAGTCCTTTATGGTCCCACCATGCAAACTGGGAATGGTAATGGCGCAAGTAGAAACCAGGCTTGGCATGGTGAAGATGGGCATGCACGTCCAGTCGGAGGGAGTCCTTGGTGCCAGACCCAATCTCCAGGTCTAGGTCACCGTCCACTTTGAAGTCGCCCGAATGCTCGCCCACCAGCCACACTTCGCCCTTGGCGTCGTAGTGGATGAGGCTGCCCTGCCTGCGTGTAATCTGTCCGCCCACGGTGATGTCGTTCTCCTTCCATTTCTTTAGGCGTGTGGAATCGGCCACCAACTCAGGTAACTTGTAAGTGCGCAGGGTGTGTGACCCGAAGAGGGTGATGCCCATTTGCGCCCATTTGTTGAATCCTTCTAGTTGGGCTATACCCAGGGTGTTGCGAATACTTAGGGCATCTGTTTGGTCCGCCACATTGGCAAGATTGCCGTAATAGAGGTTGGAATAGTAGTCGTCTGGGGTGTTCTTGCTGATGTATTCGTGCGACATGCGGCTGATATGGAGTGTGTGGATAAGCGCAGTCACAGGGACGTACTCGGTGGGTGGCACTTGCTGGTCCTTCCATGCCTGTTGCAGCGAGTCCACGGCATGCTGGCGGGCAATGCTGTCAGCTGCCAGAATGGTGCGGATGCTGTCCGAAAGCTGACCCAGAAGGTCGGCATCGGATGGCATCTGGGGTTTTAACGAGTCGGGCACGTCTATGAGACGGTCAAATCCCAGGTTGTAGCGGTGTGAAAGATAATAGGTCTGTTCGTCGTTTCTGTTCCATGTACTCCCAAGCATTACGGGTATGTCGCGCGAGGTATAGCTCGTCTGGAAGCTCTGTGGGTCTTCTATGTAAAGGTCGTTCTCAATTCCTCCGTTTTCGGCCATCTTGGAGTGATTGGCATTCACGTAGGCGTGTATATTATATTTTTCGCCCCTGTGATAACCGTATACAGTCCCGCCAAACTGGCTGTTTTGTTGGCTGTTGTAGTAGCCGCGTCCGTACAGGTAGTCTATCTTGAAACCTATGCCCGAGTTTTTGTTGATATTGCTGGCAAAATAGGCCCGTACGCGGTCTTCCCCATTCTGGCTGTTGCCGGATTTGTGGTAGGCAAGGTTTGTGATGGGACTTTTTGTATTAGTGAACAGGAAGTCTGTGAGACTGGTGCGGAAATGGTCGAAAGGCTGTAGAAAGATGAAGTTGGTGTTCTCCGGCCTGCGCAGAAAGATACGGTTGAGCCGTGGTGAACCTACATTGCCCAGAAGTGAATATTGTCCTGTCATGCCATCGGTGAGATTCCAGTTCTGGAAATTGTGAACAACGGTATCGCTGTTCACGGCATCGATGACGGTACCCAGCCGTTCGTCGATGCGCCATTGGAACTGTCCGACAGGTATTTCCGTCTCTGTTTCGGTAGAGGTGGTGTCGCGTCCCCATGTGACCTTTCCACGTCCTCCTCCTCCGTCGAAGGTGCCCGATTGGAGTGTTCCGCCCGGGCTGGAGTGATAGTCTGGGTTCATTTCTCTGATGGGCGTCTGTGCCAGGAGGGCTGTGAGATGGCTGCATGAGGCAATCATCAACAGCAGACTCAGAAAGCGGTGTCTGGACATGAGGCGTAGGGGTAGTTTAGGGATGAAAGGATAGGGTAGGGTTATGTGGGTTGATGTTTCAGGGCTGGTGGACAGATGTCACGCTTTCCATGCCCTTGTGGAGGGCTTCCTCGTTGAGTGGGATCAGGTGGTGATGGCGTTCGGGCAGGGTTTTGCGCAGGGCTTTTACCACATTCTCCAGTGCCACTATGGGGGTTACTTTCAGCAGCGCACCCAGCACAATCATATTGAATGCCTTCACATTGTCCATCTCGGCAGCCACGTCCATGGCATTGATGCGGTAGATGTGTATGTCGGTTCGGGTGGGTGGAGTGCTGATTCCGTAAGGATCATAGATAAGTGTGCCGTTGGGCTTGATACAATGTTCAAAGCGTTGCAGCGAGGGCTGGTTGAGGATGATGGCCGTGTCGAAGGTGCTCACTATGGGCGATGAGATGCGCTCGTCGCCGATGATGACGCTTACGTTGGCCGTTCCGCCACGTTGTTCTGGACCATAGGCAGGGAACCATGACACTTCGCGTCCCTCCATCAGTGCGCTATAGGCCAGGATCTTTCCCATGGACAGCACGCCCTGGCCTCCGAATCCGGAAATGATGATTTCTTGTTTCATTGTTGTTCTGTAGTGTCTTTTAGGTCGCCCAGGGGATAGAAGGGGAACATGTGCTGTTCCATCCATCTGTTGGCCTCCACGGGTGACAGTTTCCAGCCGGCATTGCATGTGCTCACAATTTCTACCAGTGATGTGCCGCGTTTCTCCAGGCTGTTGGTGAATGCCTTGCGTATGGCTTTTTTGGCGCGCTGTATGGCTGCCACATTGTGTACACTCTGGCGGGTGACATAGCATGTGCCTTCGAGCGTGGCTGCAATCTCTGTCATCTTCAAGGGGAAACCGTGGAGGTCGGCCCTGCGGCCATAGGGACAGGTGGAGGTCTTCATTCCCATCAGAGTGGTGGGGGCCATTTGTCCGCCGGTCATGCCATAGATAGCATTGTTGATAAAGATGATAGTGATGTTTTCGCCCCGGTTCATGGCATGGATGCTTTCACCCGTACCGATGCAGGCGAAGTCGCCATCGCCCTGATAGGTGAACACAAGGTGGCCAGGCCACATGCGGCTTACAGCACTGGCACATGCTGGGGCTCTTCCGTGGGCGGCTTCTATCCAGTCAATGTCTAGATAGTTGTACGCAAAAACGGCACAACCTACAGGGCAGATGCCGATGGTGTGGTCGGTGAGGTTCATTTCCTCGATGATTTCTGCCACCATTTTGTGCACCATGCCATGGCTGCATCCCGGGCAGTAATGCATGGGACGGTCGTTCATGAGCGTGGGCTTGGTGTAGACCAGGTTCTGAGGTTGGAGTATATCCTGTAATGTTTTCATTCTCTATTGCTTACTTGTTTTGTTTACCATAGAAAGCGGAGGAAGAATTCTGCAATCTTGAATAGCATGCCTAGGCCTACGATGGCTAGTCCGGGCACGTGGTTGTTAGTGGACGAGAAATAGACGGCCAGTCCGGTAGCTGCTGTCAGTAAAAACAGGACATTCAGTATCTTGCGTATCTTGGAGGCGTCCGGTCTTCTCCCGCGCCGGCTGCGTATGCGTTCCAGCTCGGCTTCCTGTGCTTTTAGCATCTCTGTGACATCACTCATGGTTTTCGTTGCTGAAATTGTCAATCATCTCCGTGAGGGCGTTCTCTATTTCGTC
The DNA here is from genome assembly GCA_945865175.1 of uncultured Prevotellaceae bacterium. Classification (GTDB taxonomy): domain Bacteria; phylum Bacteroidota; class Bacteroidia; order Bacteroidales; family Bacteroidaceae; genus Physcousia. Next base: position 24,249 of record CAMBDA010000012.1, read on the forward strand.
AGGTGTGGGTACCATACCTCCCAGACGGCCATAGTGGAAGACTGGCGTGCGGCCTTCCACGGCCAGACGTATATCCTGCACCATCTGGCCAGCGTTGATTTCGGTGCATAGGATGCCCTTTACCTGTGTGGAAAGCTGGGCTATACGCTCGCTGGGGAAAGGCCATAGTGTGATGGGACGAAGCATACCGGCCCGTATGCCCTTCTTGCGCAGATCCTCTATGGCCTTTTGTGCCATTCGGGCAGCGCTGCCAAAGGCCACTATCAAATACGTTGCGTCTTCGCACTGGTATTCCTCGTAGCGCACCTCGTTCTTTCGTATGCGGGCGTATTTCTCCTGCAGATGTAGATTATGCTTTTCCTGTGCCTCTGGGTGTAGTTCCAAGGAGGTGAAGTAGTTTGAACCACGGTTCTTGCTGCGCCCGGTGGCAGCCCAAGGATAGCGTTGGGCTATTTCTGCTTCGGTGAGGCGTGGTTGTTGGGGCGGCAACACCACTTTTTCCATCATCTGTCCGATTACACCGTCACTGAGGATGAGGGCTGGATTGCGGTAGCGGAAGGCCAGTTCAAAGGCCAGTCCTATAAAATCAGCCATTTCCTGTACGCTGGAAGGGGCCAGGACGATTACTTCGTAGTCGCCGTTGCCACCACCGCGGGTGCTCTGGAAATAGTCGGCCTGACTTGGTTGAATGGTACCAAGCCCGGGACCGCCCCTTTGCACGTTCACAATGACACCGGGAATTTCGGCTCCGGCCATGTAGGTAATGCCCTCCTGCATCAATGCCACACCTGGGCTGCTGGATGAGGTCATCACCTTTTTTCCTGTGGCTCCGCCGGCATACACCATGTTGATGGATGCCAATTCACTTTCGGCTTGCAGTACGGTCATTCCCGTGGTTTCCCAGGGCTTTTCCTTGCAGAGCGTCTCCAGAATCTCACTCTGTGGAGTTATAGGGTATCCGAAGAATCCGTCACATCCGCAGCGGATGGCTGCCAGTGCAATGGCTTCGTTGCCCTTGAGAAGCATTGTCTCTTGTGGTTGTTGCATGATTCTTTGCGTGGTTTTTCTTATTCTTCTTTGACCCGATATACTGATATGCATCCATCCGGACATACTATACCGCATGAAGCGCATCCGTTACACTTTTGCTGTTCGTCGGTCTGTACAGCATAGGGGTACCCTTTTTTATTGACCTTCTTGGTGGCTAGTGTGAGGATGCCTTTGGGGCAAGCCTCTACGCATAGGCCACATCCTTTACATCTTTCTGTGTCTACGATGATGGCACCAATATTTCTGCTCATTGTTTGTGGTTTGGGTCTGTTTTGCTGTTTTTAATTAGTGTTTGAGTATAATGTCTCATCTCAGCCGACTATTGGTTCGATCAGGGATTAAGCAGTTCCTTGCAGCGATAGCTAAGGATGTTGTCTGCCATTTCCTTTGCCTTCCTGGCCGGGCTTAAAGGATTCAGTGCGATGGCTTCGGCATACGATTCCAGGGCGTGCTGCCAGTCGCCCAGTCTGCGGTAGGCATTGCCCATGAGGTAATGCAAGTGGTCATCTGTGGGAGCTTTCAGCAGGCGAGCCAGTATGGAAGCGATGGCTTCCTGAATCTTCCCCTGGTCCATCAGTATGACCATTTCTTGTGTAAAATCCATCTTTTTACTGTTCATTTTCTTTCCTTTTCATAACAAAATTATCCTATTTTCCTGGATAGGACAAATATGTCGTCGATAATAAAGGTTTTTTAAACGTTCGCCACAGAGTGGTGGGTTGTAAAAAACATTCATCCCGCTTGTTATCAGCGGGATGAATGGGGAAAAATGTAATGTTGCAAATGGAACTATTCTTCAACTACAACACTTCTTCTCTTGGGTTTCTCTACAGGCTTTTCTGCTTTGGGCTCAAAACTGGCCATTGCCTCCTCGAAGATTTGTTCCACACGGTCCACGGTCTTGCGGCGGTATTTTGCGCTGCGTGGATATAATTTGGTGCCTGCCTTGTTGATGGATGCTTTGTCTGAAATCCATTCTTCAGCCTTGAAGGTTTCGGTCTTGGCTCCTTCGGCTTCTTCGCCTGTGCAATAGGAAATTTGTGAAATGGTAATAGTGGCTTTTCCGTTCTCCACGCTGATTGTAGTCTGGTAGCGGAAGCGGGTGCGATCGAGATAGAGCGGCTTGTTTTTGAACACCATCATCTCTTCGATGCGTGCGCAGATGGGCTCTCCTGTTGTGCCGTCGCTAATAACTCGTGTGCGTAGTCCCTCAATTGCATTTTTTACAAGACTTTCTTTCACGTAGGTCATCAGGGTGTTGCGAATCTGATCGTCTGTCTGTCCGGGCACCTTGAACTGCTTTTCAAAGGTGACTACTCCGTTCACTTCGGGCACAGCCCCTGCCAGGTACTTGCTGTCATCGCGGTCTGCTGCTTTCAGTCCCAAGCACACACCTAATAGCAGGAAAAATAGAATTCTTTTCATACGTATCATTGGTTTTTGTTATGTTTGGAGTGCAAACTTATACAAAAAAATTGATATGTGCAATCTCTTAATGCAAAAAATGTGGTTTGTCTGCATCAGATGAGGTGCGTGTTTACGTACTGGTTGACTTCTTCCTTGTATCCGTCGCTAATGGGGATGCTGTGTGAACCGATGTATATCATTCCCTTGTTGATGTAGTCAACCTTGTTCATTTGTACGATATAGGAGCGGTGTACACGTTTGAATCGGTTGCGTGGCAGGCTGTCTTCCACGTTCTTCATATTGAGCAGCGAGGTGATGGTGGTGTCGTTCACCAAATAAAACTTGAGGTAGTCCTTATATCCTTCTACAAAAAGGATGTCGTTGAGAGCGATTTGTATAACTTTGTAATCGCTTTTGATAAAAACCGTCTCGTTGCTGCTTTTCTCTTCCTGTTTTTCTGCAGGTGCGGGTGTGGGCACGATATGTTGCTTACGGTCGAACCATGCATGCGCTTTGTTCACACTTTCCAGGAACTCTGCATAATTGATGGGCTTCACCAGATAGTCGAGTGCATTCACCCTGTAGGCTTGTGCTGCATATTCGCTGAAGGCGGTGGTAAAGACAACCTTGGTCTGTGAGGGCAGAAGGCGGCTGAATTTCAAACCGTCCATGTCGGGAATCTGTATGTCCATGAAGACAAGGTTAGGCGGGTTTGAACTCAGTTCGCTGACTGCAGACATGGCGCTGTCATACATGCCTGTGAGCGTGAGGAAAGGGGTGCGTTCTACATATCCTTTCAAGAGCATCCGAGCCAGAGGCTCATCGTCGATAATGGCACATGTAATGTTCATAATTTATACTTGTTTTTTAGGGGTGATGGTTATAGTAGAATGATAGAGTCCGTCCTTACCGACACCTTTTTCCCAATGATATTGGTTGGGGTAGGCCAGCTCGAGGCGTTCTTTCACTTGTTTTAGTCCCAGACCGTGTCCACTCAGATCGGAGCGGCTTTTGGGGTGGTTGGTGTTGCTGATGCTGAAGATGATGGTGTTTGTGGCCATGTCAATATGCAGGGTAATGCAGATACGGCATTTGCAGTTGGGAACAACACCATGCTTGAAGGCATTCTCCAGCAGCGTCAGTGCCACCAGATTTACACATTTTCTGTCGTCCATTACATCATCAACGTCAGTATATATCTCCAGATTTTCGTCATAGCGTATGCGCATGAGGGCGATGTAGTTCCTGAGCAGTTCTATCTCTGTGCGTATGCTAGTGAACAGATCGTCTTCATTATAAAGCATGTGACCCAGCAGTCGACTCAGGTTTTGCACAGTCTCCTTTGCTTTTTCAGTGTTGATGTCGATGAGCGCGTAGATGTTGTTGAGTGTGTTGAGCAGGAAATGGGGACTTACCTGGAGTTTTAGGATGCGCAGATGGGCGTTGGCATTGTCCCGCTCGGCTTTCTCCCGAGCCAGTTCGGCTTCCTGCCATTTGATGCTTGTATGCAGCAGGAAGGCCAGGACGGAGATGAAGAAATAGAGCATGCAGTCGCGCAGGTTGAAGAGAACCTTCTTCCATAACGTCAGGCAGTGGATATTCTTGCATTGGGTAGGGAGGGAATCCCCAGTGAAGAACATGAAACAGTTGTCTATGATACAGCGCCACAGGTGCATCAGCCCTAGCCCCATTATGTAGAGCAGGAGGTTGAGCAGCAAAAATTTTTTCATGCTCATTCTGTTGTCGAGCAGACGTGGACAGAGTACCAGATAATTGACGTAGAACACCAGGGCCAGTGTGAGCGGGCCGTTGAGCATGCGCAACTGGTAGAGCAATGCGTGCTCGCCTGTGCCCCAGAAGATGAACACAGGTGGGATGAAGAAGATTACCGTCCATACCACCAGGTGGAAGACAACGGTGAAAATCCCGTTTCTGCCTAATATGTTCAGCGACTTTCTCATTCGTATCTCAATGCTTCAATGGGGTCCATACGGGCAGCCTTGCGTGCAGGTAGATAGCCGAAGAAAATACCGATAAATGCACACACGCAGAAACTTACGCTTACACTCCACAGGGGTACATCGCTGGGTAGCATGAAGACTGTGCGTGCCAGCCAGCTTCCCCCATATCCTAGTCCTATGCCTAAGAGGGCACCGGTGAGACTGATGAGGATGCTTTCGATAAGGAACTGGCTCATGATGTCAATGCCTCGGGCACCTACGCTCATTCGTAGTCCAATTTCTTTAGTACGCTCGGTTACGCTCACCAGCATGATGTTCATGATACCGATGCCAGCTACCAGTAGCGAGAAGGCGGCTGCCACAACCAGGATTACTGTGATGGTGTCCATGGTGCTGCTCATGGTCTCCATCATTTCCTGTTGTGAGCGGATGGTAAAATCGTTTTCTGCGTCTTCCTTTATCTTGTGGTTGCGACGTAGGATTTCAGTCAGTTCCTCTGTTGCCTTTTCGCTCAGTTCCTCGCTGATGGCGCTCACCACGATGCTGTTGTAGTAGGTCTGTGCGGAGATGCGCTTCATCACTGTGGTATAAGGGGCGATGATGACATTGTCCTGGTCCATACCCCAGTTGTTGTAGCCTTTGCTCTTCAGTATGCCTATGATGCGGAAGGGAATGCTCTTGAAGCGGATGGTCTTTCCTACGGCATCGTAGTTTTTGTCACCGAAGAGTTCCTCCACTACTGTGGTACCCACCACACACACTTTGGCGCTTTTTCTCACATCCTCCTCGTTAAAGCAGATGCCGTCCTTTAGCTGCCACAGCTTGATGTCTAGATATTCAGGGCTTTCGCCATAAACTGTGGAATTGGTATTGTTGGCGCCATGGATCACTTGCCCGCTGCTGGTCACCTCGGGACTCACCTTTGTCACCAGAATAGCCTCTTTGAGGATACTCTCATAGTCGGCGGGTTTGAGGGTCTGCATGGCACTGGGGTCCTGTCGTACACCGCCTCGGCGTTCAGCACCAGGACGTATGGTGAGCAGGTTGGTGCCCATCTTGCTCAGCTCGGCTCTCACACTTTCCTTGGAGCCTTGTCCGATGGCCATCATGATGATGACGGCTGCCACACCGATGATGATGCCCAACATGCTCAGGAAGCTTCTGAACTTATTGCTCAGGATAGCCGTCATGGCCACTTTCAGTAGATTTATGATGCTCATTCTAGTATTTTGCTCTAGTGGTTGATGAATGTGGTTTGTCAGTCATCCTGTGGCTTGGGAAGTGCCGCTAGTGCTTCTGCTGCGCTCAGGATATTGTGGTTTTCCACGTCTTCCCTGATTTTGCCGTCCCGCAGCATGATGTTGCGGCTGCTGTATTGTGCAATCTCGGGGTTGTGGGTGACAAATATGATGGTGCGCCCTTGTCGGTGAAGCTTCTGAAAGAGACAAAGAATTTCAAACGAGGTGCGTGTGTCCAGGTTTCCGGTTGCCTCGTCGGCCAATATAACAGCAGGGTTGTTGACTAGAGCTCGTGCAATGGCTACACGCTGCATCTGTCCGCCCGACATTTGGTTGCTCTTGTGGTCGAGACGGTCACCCAGTCCCACCGCCTTCAGGGCATCGATGGCGGCTGCCCGTCGCTGTTTGGCTGAATAGGTCTTGTTGTACATCAGCGGAAGTTCCACGTTTTCCACGGCTGTGGTCTTGGCCAGTAGGTTGTAATTCTGGAAGATGAAGCCTATCTTTCGGTTTCTGAGTACGGCGCGCTCGCTGCGTTTCATCCTTCTCACGGGAGTGCCGTCGAGGATATACTCACCGCTCGTGGGGGTATCCAGACATCCAAGTTGGTTCAGCAGGGTACTTTTTCCAGACCCGGAGGTGCCCATGATGGTCACAAACTCTCCTTCGTGAATCTTGAAGCTCACTCCGCGCAGCGCTTTCACAATCTCGCTGCCCACGCGAAACTCCCGCCTCACGTCCTGCAGCTCTATCACAACTTTGCGTGGTGAGCTGCCCGCATTCGTGTCGCTAGTCTGCATGTGGTTATTTCTTTTTCTGTTTTTGCGTATTGTTCCTGGGCTTCGGCATAAAGGGATTGCTGTTCTGCTGGGCTGCTGGGTCTTCCTCTGACTGAGTGGTTTCGATGTCGGTAATCAGCTGGGTGCCTGCATCCAGTCCTTTCAAAATCTGGGTGACAGTGCCGTTGGTCACACCCGTCTCCACGGCAATTGCCTGCAGTACATTGCCTTGCTTGGTCCACACCTTCTGCTCAGCATCCACATTGCTGATGGTTTCACCCTCGGCAAGCATGATTTCGTTGGGTGTGAAGCGCAAGGCCTTGGTGGGGACTGCCAGCGCATCATGCAGTTCCAGCGTGTAGATGGTCACGTTGGCTGTGAGCCCGGGCTTCAGTTTCAGGTCTTGGTTGGGGGCGCTGATGACCACTTCATAGGTAACCACATTGCTTTCAGTGGTTGCTTCTTGGCGCACCTGGGTAACGTTGCCTTCAAATACATCGTCTGGAAAGGCATCCACGGTAAAGGTGACGCGCAGACCTTCCTTCACCTCGCCTATGTCAGCTTCGTCCACGTCGGCAATCACGCGCATGTCCGTGAGGTCCTGTGCGATGGTGAAGAGAGTGGGGGTGTTGAAGCTACTGGCCACGGTCTGTCCTTCTTCTACCTCTTTGCTCAGCACCACTCCGTCGATGGGACTGGTGATGGTGGCATATCCAAGGTTGGTCTGGGCTTTCTTTACGTTTTCCTGCTGTGTGGTGACAGTTTGCTTGGCCTTCACAAAGGTGAGGCGTGCCTGCTCATAGTCGTTGGTACTGATGAGCCCCTTGTCGTAGAGTGCCTGATAACGATCAAAGTTGGCCTTCTGGTAATTGTATTCGCTTTGCGCGCTGTTGAGGTTTGCCTTGGCGCTATTGAGTTCGCTTATCAGATTGGTGCGGTCGAGTTCAGCAATGACATCGCCTGCTTTCACTACGCTATTATAATCGACATACAGCTTGCTCACGATTCCGCTCACCTGTGTGCCCACATCCACGCTTGTCACGGGCTCGATGGTGCCGGTAGCGGTTACGCTGGTAGTAATGTCCTGTTTCTGTACTTCTGTCATGTTGTATGTGACATGCTGTTTTTTTGTGCATCCGCACACGGCTACTGCAATGACCATCATAAGGGTCATGCTCAGAGAATGATTATTTTTCATTGCTTTGGAAATCACGTTTTCAGTTTGTTAAACTTCGTAATCTTTTGCTATTCCATTTTTGGGGGAGTCTTTTATGTTGACGCCTTTTCCTGTCAAAGGTTTATTTTGTCTCCCATGTAGAATTTGAGAAGCTGGATATTGAGGAGCGTGGTGTACTTGCTCTGGAGCAGGTCCTGCTCGGCGCTGAGCAGGTTGTCACGGCCCTGCATCACTTCCACCACATTCTTCAGGCCGTTTTGGAACTGTTCGTTCAGAAGTTCAAAGCTTGCTTCTTCGCTTTTTACACGGTCTTTAGCAGCCAGATAGTTCTGCTGGTTGTTGCTGGCATTGAGCCAATACTGCTCGATGGTGCTTCCCAATGTGGTCTTCTGGTCCTGGAGCGAAAGCTGGCTGGTGGCCTTTTGCAACTTGGCCAGTTTCACGTTGCTGCGGTTTCTACGGTTGTCAAATATGGGGACGCTCACGTTTACGCCGGCACTCATGTTCAGGTTGGTCTTCATTTGTTCGCCTGCGCTCTTGCTGGATGCGCTGTAGTGGCTGTCACCCATGCTGGCGCTCATGCTCACTGAGGGCAGGAATCCCCGGCGGGCAATGTCCAATGCCAGATTGGCCTCCTCTATGCTCAGTTCAGCACTCTTTATTTCGGGACGAGTGTCCAGTGCGGCCTGATAGGCTTCTTCTGCGCTGGGAATAAGGGCCAGTACGTCCTCGTCGGACGGAATGATGGTGGCCACGGCAAAGGATTTGTCCACTCCCAGTTCCAGCAGGGCCTTCAGCTGGCGCTTGTAGTCGGCAATCTGCGTGTGACTGTTCACTACGTTGTATTTGGCTGTGCTCAGTTGTGACTCCAACTGTGCCACGTCGGCCTTGGCCATCTGACCCTGGTTCATCATCTCCACACCGCGGTCATACTGGCGCTGGGCTGTTTCCTGCAGTTTCTCGTTCACCTTCAAAGCCTCCTGGGTATATAGAATCTGCACATACAGTTTGGTGATGGATTCTTGGATGGTGAGCTCGCTCTGTTCGGTGGTGAGCTGTGTGATTTTGTTTTTCAGCTCTTGCTGCTCGATGTTCTTGCGATTGACACCTCCGTTCCACACTGTCCATGACGCATTCAGTCCGTAAGAACCCTGATAGGTCCACTTGCTGCTGGTGTTGGTCACCTGTCCGTTCTGGACGATGGCGGTGTTTTCCTCGAAGGGCCTGTAGCCCACGCTCTGGTTGGTGCTGAACGACAGGCTGGGGAAAAGAGCCCCCTTGTCAGCCCAAAGGCTTACTGTTCCTTCCTCCTCACTCACGCGGTTTTTCTGAATCTGGATATTGTTCTGGAGTGCATAGTCGAGGCAGTCCTGCAGGCTCCATTCTTCTTGAGCTGCGGCAAAAAGGCCGAAATGGGTGGACAAGGCCAATAGCAATAGTCTTTTTTTCATCTTGCTTATTTCTACTTTTGTTTCAAATTTCGGTTCAAAGTTATTGTCAATTGTCGGAATTCGCAAACATTGAACTTCCTAATTATGGTTTTTTTTCCTAATTATTCGACGATATTGATGATTTTATCTATTGGTAACAGTAGGAATTTTGGCAAATCGGGAGAAAATCCCTAACTTTGCGGTCAGTTATTATTAATATTAATATGTAAGACTTATGTTTTCTGGAATTGTTGAAGAAACGGCCCGTGTGGTCGGAATTGTGCGGGAGAAGGATAATGTCCATTTCACACTGACCTGTTCGTTTGTCGACCAGTTGTCCATCGATCAGAGCGTGGCCCACAATGGTGTATGTCTCACCGTGGTGGAGCTTTCAGGTGCCACCTATACTGTCACAGCTATGCGTGAAACCCTTGAATGCACTAATCTGGGACTTCTTGAAGTGGGGGATTGCGTGAACGTAGAGCGCTCTATGCTGATGAATGGTCGGCTAGACGGCCACATTGTGCAGGGTCATGTCGACTGCACCGCCCGCTGCATCGATGTGCAAGACCAAGAGGGGAGCGCGCAGTTTACGTTTGAATATGATTTCGACCCGCAGATGAAGCAACGTGGTTATTTCACGGTGGACAAGGGCAGTGTCACTGTCAATGGCGTGAGCCTCACCGTTTGCCGCCCCACGTCCAATACCTTCCAGGTGTGCATCATTCCCTACACCTTTGAGCACACCAACTTCAAGCATGTGGCTGTTGGGTCAGTGGTCAATCTGGAATTTGACATTCTGGGCAAATATATTGCCCGTCTGCAGCAGCTTTAGGCTGTGATATGCCGTTCTGTCTCTCGGCAGCGTAAAAAAGGGTAGGAGATAAACATCCGTGAAAGGTGTTTATCTCCTACTCAATTATTGTGAAGTCCGGATGGCCCGGGGCTTAGCAGAGTTTGCGTGCACCGTCGCCGATAACCACATCAATGAGGATGGGCTCCTTGCCGTACTTCTCGGCAAACTTCTTCTTCACTACTTCCTTGAAATGGTCATAGAATTCCTCTGCAATCAGGTTGATGGTGCAGCCGCCAAAGCCGCCGCCCATGATGCGGGAGCCGGTGACACCCTCTTCCTTGGCCACCTCATTGAGGAAGTCGAGCTCTTCGCAACTTACCTCGTATTCCTTGCTCAGGCCGTAGTGTGTTTCGTACATCATCTTGCCCACCATCTCGTAGTCGTCGTGCTTCAGGGCATCGCATACAGCCAGCACGCGCTCTACTTCGCCAATCACATAGCGTGCGCGCTTGTATTCGTCGCCGGTAATCTTGCCCTTCACCTCGTCCAGCATCTCCATGGTGGCATCGCGCAGCGAGTCCACTTCGGGATGTGTTTCCTTGATGATGGCAGCCACGTGTTCGCACTGCAGGCGACGCTCGTTGTAGGGAGACCCGGCCAGTTCATGCTTTACACAGCTGTTGACCAGCAGCAGCTTGTAGCCCTTCGGATTCCAGGGGAAATACTGGTATTCGCCGCTGCGGCAGTCGAGACGCATCAGGGAGCCGGCTTTTCCGAATACGCTGGCAAACTGGTCCATGATACCGCAGTTGCAGCCCACATACTTGTGCTCTGTGCGTTGGCCCACACGTGCCAGCTCCATCTTTTCAATCTTGTTTTCTCCCCAGAGGTCGTTGAGTGCGAAGGCATAGGTGCTCTCCAGTGCGGCCGAGCTGCTCATGCCTGCTCCCAGAGGTACATCACCGGCAAAGGCAGTGTTGAATCCTTGCACGGGAACACCCAGCTCCATCATTTCGCGGCATACGCCGAAGATATAGCGTGCCCAGGTGGCATTGGGACCCTTTGGGTCGTCCAGTGAAAATTCTGTATAGTCCTTCAGGTCGATGCTGTATGCGCGTACGGTGCGTGTTCCGTTGGGTTTGAGCTCAGCAATCATGCCTTGCTGCACGGCTCCTGGGAATACAAATCCGTTGTTATAGTCGGTATGCTCACCGATGAGATTGATTCGGCCAGGAGAGGCATAAACAGATCCTGTGCTGCCATCAAAGTGCTTGATGAAGCGGCTTCTTACATCGTCAATTGTGAGTTTCATAAAAACAATTTTTTTAGAGTTATATATAATGTTTGGTTGTTTGTCCTATTAGGCTGTCTTCTTCACACGGGAGCCTATGAGTGCATAGAAGAGGATATAGGCTGCACATGCGATGGGTACCCAGTAGCTGGTCAGATAGTCGCCGGTCATGTCGGCAACACCGGCCTGTACGGCCACCATCACGGCGCAACCGAACACCATGGTCATGAAGATACCGCTGGCTGCTGCGGTGTACTTGCCCAGGCCTTCTACGGCCATGTTGAAGATGCCGCCCCACATTACCGAGCTGCACAGACCTACCAGGATGAAGGCTGCCATGCCGATGGGCACTTCCACCCAGATTACTTCCAGCTTGCCCCAGTCAACACCGGGTACATTGGTGGTGATGTCGGCAGGTGCAAACATGCCGAAGAGCAAAAGGATGATGGCTGCTGTAGAAACGGTAGCTACCATCGTACGACCGCTCACCTTGCCGCCCAGACTTCCGCCCACGGTACGGCCGATGAACATGCACAGCCAGTAAACGGCTGCGATGAGCGTGGCCACGCCTGCTGTGATGCCCACTTCGGAGGTGAGATACTTGATCATATAGGTGGGAGTACCCACTTCTACACCCATGTAGGCAAAGATAGCCAGTGCGCCCAGTGCAAAGTGGCGGTACTTGAGTGCGCCTCTAATCAGTTCAAATTCTACAGGAGCCTGTTCGGGCTCTTCAATTTTGGTGAAGAACAGCACGAGGAATGCGACTACAAAGATAGCCAGTGCAATGAACAGGGCGGGGGTTGCATCAGCGATAGCGGTGTCCTTGGTCACCTCACCGATGAGGGCACCCATGATGATGTATACGGCCACACCTGCGGCAGAGTTGAAGGCACCACCAATCTGAATGAGCTGGTTGCCAGCCTTTCCGCCGCCACCGAGCAGGTTGAGCATGGGGTTGACCACAGCGTTGAGCATACACATGCAGAAGCCGCTGATAAAGGCACCTGCCAGATAAATCCACATGCTCTCTGCCTGGCCTGAGAGCCACTCCAGAATCAGGCCGATGATGCCCACTGTGATGGCCAGCAGGGCGGTCTTCTTGTAGCCAAACTTGACGATGAGCATACCGCTGGGGATACCCATTACCAGATAGGCGATGAAATTGGCATAGTTGCCGATTTGAGACTGGAGTTCAGACACTCCGAACTGGTTCTGCACGATTACCGCCATGGGTGAACATAGGTTAGTCACGAAGGCAATCATTGCGAAGAGGGCAAACATCATGATGATGGCAGCCCATTGTTTTGATTTTTGTGCCATTAGTTTTTAGAGTTTTTAGTTTGTGATAATTATTATTAAATTTTTTTCTGTTTCTTGCTATAATTAATATGAAAAAGCATCATTCCACGCCAAAACGGTATACGGTCTTCTGTTTGTATACCTCACCTGGGCGTAGGATGACGCTGGGGAAATAGGGACGGTTGGGACTATCGGGGAAATGCTGGGCTTCGAAGCAGAGGGCGCTTCTGCGTCCGAAGGTGGCACCAAACTGGCCTTTGTAGCCGTCGGCCCAGTTGTCGCTGTAGAACTGTACGCCGGGTTCTGTGGTGTACACTTCCATGCTGCGTCCGCTAACGGGTTCCACAATCTTGGCTGCAAAGCTCAATTCTCCGGGTTCATGTTTGTTGAGCACAAAGCAATGGTCGTAGCCGGCACCGTTCCTGATTTGCTCGTCGTCTGCATCAATCATGTCTCCCACTGCGTGTGGGGTACGGAAGTCGAAGGGAGTGCCTTCCACTTTCAGTATCTCGCCTGTGGGGATAGAAGTCTCGTCGATGGGGATGTAGTGGTCGGCATTGATTTGGCAGATGACGTTGGTGGCCTCGGGGGTGGGGTTGCCTATGCCTGCCAGGGAGAAGTAGCCGTGGCTGGTCATGTTCACCACTGTCTTCTTGTTGGTGGTGCCGCGGTAGTCGATGACCAGTTCGTCATCATCGGTGAGCGAGTATTTCACAGTCATTGTGAGTTCGCCGGGGAAACCTTCCTCGTAGTAGGCCGACACGTAGCGGAGCACCAGTTCCTGGTCGTTGATTTGTTCTGCGTCCCACACGCGGGCATGGAATCCCGTGGGGCCTCCATGCAAATGGTTGGGGCCGTTGTTGATGGCCAGACTGTAGGTTTTCTGGTTCATCACGAACTGTCCTTTGCAGATGCGGTTGCCGTAGCGTCCGATTAGCGTGCTCAGGAACGGCTCCGGGCTGCTGATGCAATCCTGGATGTTATCATGGCCCTGAATCACGTTTGCTACCTTGCCATCGCGGTCAGGCACCATAATGGCCACGATAGCACCCCCGTAATTGGTGATGCTAACCTCCATTCCATGGCTGTTAATCAACGAGTAAAGGCTTGTTTTCTTGCCTTTGATAGTAGTCTCAAAATCTTCTTTCTTTAAGCCAGAAATTAGTTTATTGTCCATCGTATATTAGATTTTTATTGAACATTTCACTGCAAATCTAGTAATTTTATTTGATATGGACAAATGATTGGCAAAAAAAATGGTCCAGAAGGCCGAAAAAATGTCATTTCACCAATTTCAGCAGGTCGGCTACCACATAGCTGCTACCTCCTACAAAGATGAAATCCGAGGGGCCGGCGTTTGTTCTGGCTGCTTCAAAGGCACTGGCCACATCGTGAAAGGTTTTGCCCTTCAGGCCCGATTTGCCGGCGATGGATGCCAGCTGTTCGGCGGGCATGGAGCGCTTCACGCTCGATTGGGTGAAGTAGTACTCCGCATGCATGGGCAGGCTGTTGATGACCGACCGCACCTCCTTGTCGGCCACCATACCAAAGACGATGTGTAGTTTGTCGCACCTTTGTGCGCTAATCTGCTTTACCAGATACTGGAAACCGCCTGGGTTGTGCCCTGTATCACATACGATGAGCGGATGCCGCCGTATCACCTGCCAGCGTCCTTTCAGGCCCGTGAGGCTGGTGACATGCCTGAAGCCTTCGTTGATGTGCGAATTGGAGATGTTGAATCCCATCTCTATGAGTTCCTTGACAGACATGAGGATGGTGGCGGTGTTCTTTATCTGATAATATCCTCCCAGTTCGCTTTCAATGGTTCCCCATTCGGAGGTTTGATAGGTGCGTGTTCCGCGGGCGGTCTCTTCGGATTTCTGCACAAGTCCTTTTTCATCGGCCAGCGTGATGGGGCTTTCCATCTGCATGGCCTTCTCGATGAACAGTTTCTTCACCTTCCATCGTCCATTGGTTTCTCCGATGACCACGGGCACGCCCCTCTTGATGATACCGGCTTTTTCCCGGGCTATGTCGGTGAAGCTTTTGCCCAGGAACTGGGTGTGGTCCTTGCTGATGTTCGTGATAATGCTCAGAATGGGGGTGATGATATTGGTGCAGTCCAGACGGCCGCCCATCCCCACCTCGATGAGGGCCACATCCACCTGCTGTTCTTGAAAATACTTGAATGCCATGGCTGTGGTCAGCTCGAAGAAACTGGGGTGGAGAGGCTCGAAGAAAGCGCGTTCCTCTTCCACGAATTTCACTACGCGTTCCTTGGAAATCATCTTGCCGTTCACGCGGATGCGCTCTCTGAAGTCCACCAGATGTGGACTCGTGTAGAGCCCTACGCGATAGCCTGCCTGCTGCAGGATGGCTGCCAGTGTGTGACTTACCGATCCCTTGCCGTTGGTGCCTGCCACGTGGATGGTCTTATAGGCCCTGTGGGGGTGGCCCATGTGTTCGTCCAGCGCCAGCGTATTGTACAGTCCTTCCTTATACGCTCCAGCTCCAATGTTTTGGAACATCGGAGCTGCATTGTACAGGTATTCAATAGTTTCCTTATAGGTCATTAAATATTTTCTTGAATCTGTTGAAGAAGTTACTTCTGCTGGTAGCGCTGGGTTGCATGTTGTCGCTTCCCCTCATTCTTTCAAACATCTGTTTCTCTTCCTTGTCCAGCGTTTCGGGGATGTAGATGCCGATATTCACGATGAGGTCTCCGATGCCATATCCGTAACCCTGTACCACTGGCAGTCCCTTGCCTCTGATGCGCATCACCTTGCCTGGCTGTGTGCCCGGTTCAATCTTGATTTTCACCTTGCCATCCAGTGTGGGTACTTCCACGTTGCCGCCCAGTACAGCGGTGGGAAGGTCGAGCAGCAGGTTGTAGATGATGTTGTTGTTGTCGCGGGTGAATTCCTCGTCTTTCTTTACTTCGATATACACCTGTATGTCGCCTGGAATGCCGCCCGCGCGGGTGGCATGGCCTTTGCCGTCGATGTTGATTACCATGCCGTTGTCCACACCGGCCGGAATCTTCACCTCCACCACTTCTTCACCCGTCACCACACCTTCACCGTGGCAGTAGGGGCATTTGTCCTTGATTTCGGTGCCTGTGCCATGACAGTTGGGACAGGGGGCCTGGGTCTGCATGCGCCCGAAAATCGAATTGGTGGTTTGTACCACATAGCCTGTGCCATGGCATGTGGAACAAGTAGTGGTCTTGCCTGTGGAACTGCCTGTGCCATTGCAGTGGGTGCAGGGCACGTTTTTGCGCACCTTGAACTTCTTGGTCACTCCAGTCGCCACTTCCTTGAGGGTGACCGTCACTTTCATACGCAGGTCTCCACCCTGCATCTGGGCCTTTCTGGAACCACCGCCGAATCCGCCGAATCCACTGAATCCGCCAAAGCCTGAATGGCTGCCAAAGATGTCGCCGAACATGCTGAATATGTCATCCATGTTCATGCTGGCGCCGCCTCCGAAGCCGCCTGTGCCCTTCAGGCCTTCGTGGCCAAACTGGTCGTAACGCTGGCGCTTTTGGGGGTCGTGCAGCACATCGTATGCCTCGGCAGCTTCCTTGAACTTCTCTTCAGCTTCCTTGTTTCCGGGGTTGCGGTCGGGATGGTATTTGATGGCCATTTTTTTGTAGGCCTTCTTTATCTCGTCTTCCGAGGCGTTCTTGTTCACGCCCAGCACTTCATAGTAGTCTCTCTTTGCCATAGTCGATGTGTAATGTGTTAGGGTTTCACAGGCCCACTACGACCTGCGAGTGGCGAATGACCTTCTCGTTCAGGGTGTAGCCGGTCTTGGTGCAGTCGAGCACTTTTCCCTTGAGCGATTCCTCGGGAGCTGGCAGCTGTGCGATGGCTTCGTGGAGATCCACGTCAAAGTCGGCTCCTGTGGCCTCGATGGGTTTCACGCCCTGCTTTTCCAGAATGTCCAGGAATTTCTTGAATATCAGTTCCACGCCTTCGGCCAGTGCTTTCACGTCTTCGGCATCCTGCATGTTCTTGAGGGCACGCTCCATGTCGTCGAGCACGGGCAGGATTGCGGTGATGATTTTCTCTCCACCGTTGAGTATCAGTTCTGTCTTCTCCTTGAGCGTGCGTTTGCGGTAGTTGTCAAACTCTGCAATCTTTCTCAGCAGGCGGTCGTTCAGCTCGGCAATCTCTTCCTTGGCCTTTTCCAGCTGTTCTTCAGTGGTGGGCTCCTCCTGGACCGGTTGCTCCTGCTCTTCGGTCTGCTGGGCTTGGCCTTCCTGTGCGGTGGGCTGCTGCTGTTCGTCAAGGATGTTTTCCTGTTGTTCGCTGTGGGGTTGCTGTTCTTTATCTTCTGTCGGTTTCATATTATTGTATATGTAGGTTTGTTATGTGTCCCCGCCTTTCCGTCCGGGTTTCCTTCAGGTGGTGGAGGACGTCATTCAATGGGCCACCCACAATTTCCGTGCCAGATTTTCGGCAGCGGGATGGCTATTCGCCGTATAGGCGTGTTTTCAACTCCTTGATGGGCTCGCTGGAGATGTACTCGTCATACTCCATCATCTTGTCGATGATGCCGTTGGGTGTGAGTTCTATGATGCGGTTGGCCACTGTTTCGATAAACTCGTGGTCGTGGCTGCTGAAGAGGATATTCCCCTTGAAGAGCTTCAGGTTGTTGTTGAAGGCCTGTATGCTTTCCAGGTCCAGATGGTTGGTTGGGGTGTCCAGAATAAGGCAGTTGGCGCCTGTGAGTTGCATGCGTGCAATCATGCAGCGCATTTTTTCGCCACCGCTGAGCACGTTCACCTTTTTCAGCACCTCTTCTCCACTGAAGAGCATCCTGCCAAGGAACGATTTGAAATACACCTCGTTGCCTTCCCCATACTGGCTCAGCCAGTCCACCAGATTCTTGTCCGAGTCGAAAAACTTTGTGTTGTCCAGCGGCAGGTAGGCCGTGGTGATGGTGATGCCCCAACTGAAGGTGCCCTCCTCGGGTTCCCGGTTGCCGTTGATGATTTCGAAGAGGGCGGTCATGGCTCTGGGGTCGCGGCTCAGGAAGACCACCTTGTCTCCTTTCTCCACATTGAAGTTCACGTTGCTGAAGAGTATGGTTCCGTCTTCGGCCGTGGCCTTGAGGTCGTGCACTTCCAGAATCTGGTTGCCGGGCTCGCGTTCCATCTGGAAGATGATGCCGGGATACTTGCGTGTGCTGGGGCGGATTTCCTCCACGTTGAGCTTTTCCAGCATCTTCTTTCGGCTGGTTGTCTGCTTGCTTTTTGCCACATTGGCAGAAAAACGGCGGATGAACTCTTCCAGTTCCTTGCGTTTTTCCTCTGCCTTGGCCTTCTGGTTCTGGGCCTGGCGCAGTGCCAGCTGGCTGCTCTGGTACCAGAAACTGTAGTTTCCGGCAAAAAGGGTGACTTTTCCAAAGTCGATGTCCACCGTATGGGTGCACACACAGTCGAGGAAGTGACGGTCGTGGCTTACCACCAGTACGGTGTGCTCAAATTCGCTCAGGTACTGTTCCAGCCACTGTACGGTGTCCAGATCGAGGTCGTTGGTGGGCTCGTCGAGCAGCAGGTTGTCGGGGTTGCCGAAGAGCGCCTTGGCCAGCATCACGCGCACTTTTTCTTTGGCGCTCAGTTCGCTCATCATGCGGTTGTGCTTGGCCTCCTTGATGCCTACGCCCGACAGCAGGGCTGCCGCATCGCTTTCGGCGGTGTAGCCTCCCATTTCGGCAAATTTCTCCTCCAGTTCGGCCACATGGATGCCGTCCTCGTCGCTGAAGTCTGGCTTGCTGTAGAGTGCGTCACGTTCCTGCATCACCTCCCACATGGTGGTGTGTCCCATCAGTACGGTGTTGAGCACGGTGCAGTGGTCATATTGGAAGTGGTCCTGGCTCAGTACGCTCAGTCGTTCACCCGGTCCCAGTTCCACGCTTCCCTTGGTGGGTTCCAGTTCTCCGCTGATGGCCTTGAGGAGGGTGGATTTTCCGGCACCGTTGGCACCGATTACTCCGTAGATGTTGCCGTTGGTGAATTTCATGTTCACGTCTTTGTAGAGGACGCGTTTGCCAAACTGTATGGCGATGTTGGAAAGTGTTATCATATCTTCTTCGTTCTGTGGTTGTAATGTTCTTGGTTCGTGATGTAGGTATGGGAGGGTGTGTTCCCTCTGGTGCGTGTCAGCGGATGCGCAGGATGTCGCCTATGCGGGGCACATAGTCGGGGCCCTGCTTGTTCAGTTTGTACAGCCTGTCGATGCGTATGCCGTAGAGCTGTGCGATGTCGTGCATGCTCTGGTTGTAGTCCACTATGTGTATGGGATTGTCCTTGAACTGTTTGGAGGCCTCCTTCTGCTTCTTCTCCAGATACAGGATGTCGCCGGGCTGTAGCACATAGTCCTTGGGCAGCTCGTTGTATCTGCGCAGTTTGCGTCGGCTCACGCCTGTGGCCTTGCTGATGGTGGCCAGGTCATCGCCTGGTTCCACCACGATGAAGTAGTTCTTGTTGTTGTGGTACACCATGTGGCGGTCAAAGAAGGACGCTGATGTGCCCCCCGTCTTGGTGTGCCGCTGTTTGGACTGCTTGGTGTCGAACCGTGCCAGGCCGAAGCGTTCGATGATGCTTATCAGCGACTGGGCATAGCGCGGGTTGGTGGCATAGCCGGCGGCCTTCAGTCCGTGGGCCCATCCGCGGTAGTCGGTGATGCTGAGACGGAAGAGCCCCTGATAGCGCGGACCCTGCAGAAATTTGGAGTGGTCCTCGAAACTCTCTGCAGCGGAGCGGTATTTGCGAAATTTTTCATTGGGCGCGTCATCATTGCGCAGTACGTAGGGGCCCTTCCATGAGCCTCCCACTTTGATGCCGAAATGGTTGTTGGCCTCTGTGGCCAGGGTGCTTCGTCCGGCGTTGCTTTCGAGCAGACCTTGTGCCAGCGTGATGCTGGCTGGAATGCGGTACCTGTGCATCTGGTCAATGGCCATTTCCTTATAGCGGTCGATATACGTCCAATAGGCCTGGTTTGTGGTCTGTGCCAGCAGGTTGAATGAGAACAGTAGTGAGATGATTATGGCTGAAAACCCTGTTTTTGACATAATGCTTGCGTAATATTTGGTGCAAAGTTAGTCATTTTTATTCACTTACGCAAATTATTGCGTGCCGTTTTCCTGAAAACGTCCTTTGGCATGGCTATTTCTTGCCTCGGTTGATGATGAAGATGCCCAGGGCGGACAGCAGGCCGGCCCATACGTATTTCCAGTAGAACGGTTCCTGGAGCACCACGCACGAACTGACGGCCCCTATCACGGGGATGAGCGAGTTGAAGATGGCAACGCGGCCCACGGGGTTGCAGGTGAGCAGCTTGTTGTAGAGGGCAAACCCTGTGGTGGAGATACACACGAGCATGGCCAGGATGGCCAGTCCGTGGGGCGTGATGTGGGGTAGGGTGCCTCCGCATGCCAGTCCGGGAAGGATAAGTAGCGCGCCACCTAGTGCCAGTGCGTATCCTGTGCCCACAAACACATCGATGCGCTTGCCCAGGCCGCGGGTCATGAGGCCGGCCATGGCAGAGCACAGTGCGTTGAGCACTATCATGCCGTCGCCCAGCAGGGTGAACCCGGCTGTGGAGGCTTTTCCCATTCCCAGCGACACGATGCCGGCAAAGCCGATGACACAGCCTGCCGCCTTGCGTAGGGTGAGGCGGTCGCTCTCGAAACACAGGCAGGCCATCAGCACCAGCAGGAACACGCTCATGGAGTTGAGAATGGCGGCCCGGGCCCCATCGCTGTGCGAGAGGCCGAAGTAGAAGAAGGCATAGTGGAGTGTGGTGTTGAGCAGAGAGAACACTGTCAGGAACAGCGTGCCCTTTCTGGAGCTTTTCCATCGGAAGGAGCGGCCTGTGGCGCGGGCGATGGCCAGAATGATAAGTCCCGACAGGCAGAAGCGTATGCCCGCAAAAAGCATTTTGCTGCCTGTCATGGAGGGTGTGATGCCGTAGGCCACGAATCCCAGCTTGATGAGTGGGTAGGCAAAACCCCATAGCACAGCCGCTGTGAGTGCGAAGGCAACCACCCAAATCGGTTGCTGAAACACGCTTTTCGGCGTGTGTCCGTATGTTTCGTTCATGTATCGGTGTGATGGACGGGTATCCGTGGAGGGTCAGCTTTTCTTGTGTGCGGGGTCGCAACTCAATCCCACACCCAGTTTCTTGAAGATTTTGTGGTCTATCTCGCTCAGCATCACCGTGCTGTGTACCTGGCATCCTCTCAGTTTGGGCAGTTGCTCCAGCGCGTGGAGGCAGTCGTCGTTCTGGGTGCTCAGTACCGACAGGGCCACCAGCACCTCATCGGTGTGAAGTCTGGGATTTTGTCCGCCCAGGTAATCGATTTTGGTCTTCTGGATGGGCTCTATGAGGCTTTGTGGAATCAGTTTCACGGCATGGTCTATGCCGGCCAGATACTTCACTGCGTTGAGAATGAGGGCTGCACTGGGACCCAGCAGTGTGCTGCTTCCGGCGGTGATGATGGTGCCGTCTTCCATCTCCATGGCGGCACAGGGGACGCCCGTCTGCTCCTGTCGTTCGCGTGCGGCCACGGTGGTCTTTCTGTAGGCCGTGTTTATCTTGGCCTGTTTGAAGAGGAGGGCAATCTTGCTCACCTCACTGTCGTTGCCGTCGCCCTGTGCCATCTTGTTGAGGGCGGTGAAATAGCGTCGGATGATTTCGTCCTTGGCCGCATGGCAGCACGCCTCGTCGTCGCAGATGCAGTAGCCCACCATGTTCACGCCCATGTCGGTGGGCGACTTGTAGGGGTTCTCCCCGTAGATGCCCTCAAACAGGGCATTCAGCACCGGGAATATCTCTATATCGCGGTTATAGTTGATGGCAATCTTGTTGTAGGCTTCCAGGTGGAACGGGTCGATCATGTTGATGTCGTTGAGGTCGGCTGTGGCAGCCTCGTAGGCGATGTTGACAGGGTGCTTCAGGGGCAGGTTCCACACGGGGAAGGTCTCAAACTTGGCATATCCGGCCTCCACGCCCCGCTTGTGTTCCTGGTACAGCTGGCTCAGGCACACGGCCATCTTGCCGCTTCCGGGGCCTGGTGCTGTCACGATGACCAGCGGCCGCTCGGTAATCACATAGTCGTTCTTGCCGAAGCCCTCCTCGCTGTCGATGAGCGCCACATCGTTGGGGTATCCTTCGATGGTGTAGTGGACAAACGATTTGATGCCCAGCCGTTCCAGGCGGTGGCGATAGGCATCGGCCGAGCTCTGACCGTTGTAGTGGGTAATCACCACACTGCCCACCATGAATCCGCGGTGCATGAATTCGTCGCGCAGGCGCAGCACGTCCATGTCGTAGGTGATGCCCAGATCCTGTCTCACCTTGTTCTTTTCGATGTCCACGGCGCTGATGACAATGATGATTTCGGCGCTATCCTTCAGCTGGCTCAGCATGTGCAGCTTGCTGTCGGGCTTGAATCCGGGGAGCACACGGCTGGCATGGTGGTCGTCGAAGAGTTTTCCGCCCAGTTCCAGATACAGTTTGTTGCCAAACTTTTGGATGCGCTCCTTGATGTGCTCGGATTGTATCTTTACGTATTTTTCGTTGTCAAATCCTATCTTCATTCTTTTGTTTGCCTTATGTTATTTTTTACCTTGCCAGTGACCTACCAGCTTATCACCTTGCAAAGTTACAACATTATTCCGACATGACGATACATTGTCCAGAAAAACTGTGGATATTTTCATGTGTTCCTGTCTGTATTCATCCCATTGCGTTTTTGAACATCGGCCGCAAGCTTGTGTAACGCGAAAACGGTCTGATTTAACATTTAACATTTAACAAACGGCCCGCAAGCGTGTTTCCGGAGCTTCTCGCGAGACGGCGGTCGCTCCCTCCCCGTGGTCGCAAAACCCACCCTCCCCGATGTTAAATGTTAAATGTTAAATTACGACCTCTCCGCTGTATGGTGCACGTTAAATGCCCCGATATACATATATAAATCGCGCGCGCGCGTAATATATATGTATATCGATTAAGAGAGAGATGAGATTGAAGAAAGAAAGAGTACAACTGACTGGAACCCATAGAATTGAACATAGGCCGCAAGCTTGTGTAACGCGAAAACGGTCTGATTTAACATTTAACATTTAACATTTGGCAGACACGGCCCCCAAGCGCGCTTCCGGAGTTTCCCGCGAGGCGGCAATTGCACCCTCGCGTGGCCGCAAGGATTCCGTGCTCCCGATGTCAGGATGTTAAATGTTAAATGTTAAATGAAACGCGTTCGGCACCTGCATTCCCGCCCCCCTCATACATTCAATTCTCAGGGTCAGGAACCGGGCGGGAAAGAGAGGACTGCATGCCACTGCCAAACCAGCGGGAAACCGTGACGAACCACAGAATCCGGGACAAGGCAGTCCGCAATCCGGGACAACTGTTTGACATGTGCGGAAAAGGCAGTAACTTTGCACCGTGTAAAAAAATACATTTCACGACTATGGCAATCAAAATCAAGGCACTGGAACGTTTCGCAAGTTCAATCAGGGAACAAGCGCAAGCACTCAAAACATGGCCCTTTGGGGTTCTCGCCCCGCCAATAGCCCCTGAGGATGCCGTGGGTCCCCAACGCCCAAAGAAGGGGCGACATAACCCAGGATGGGGCGTGAGCCCTATCAACAGCGGGAGTCACCAAATCACAAAGCCCCGAAGGGGCGGGATGGTTTCATATCGGGGCGTAGCGTACGGGAAAACATTGGTTGCCAGGATGGTCTCGAATGGAACGGATTTGAACTGTATTTTTCCGCCTTGTGGTATTATGCGGCCGGGAGAGACCACTGGCCCTATTGTCACATGGAGGTTACAATGACGGATGTAAATCGTTAAAATGTCATAAAGACGAGGTGTTTTATTGCCTTTTCTTGGATAAAAAACACTAAATTTGCTTGGTGCTTTCTTCAAAAGATGGTCATTAAGAAAAAAATATCAATCCAATCAGTATTAATTATGAGAAAAATTACGCTTTTGTTTGTTTTGGGCCTGCTGCTTGTAGCCAAGTGGGCACAGGCGGCCAATGTAATCGAGAACCGTATAAGCCTGGATGACTCAGGCTTGTTATACCGGCTGTATGACGATGGCACGGCTGTGGTTGTCAATAATCCGCCAAATCCGCCTTTTGAGCGGGACAGTGTCTTCATTCCGGCATCTGTCGCCTATAAAGGACAGTCGTACACGGTGACAGGCATCGGCTTTATGGCATTTTACGAGTCGCCGGTTGTCAACATTTCAGGTGGAGAGAATATCACCTTCATTGAGGCTTCCGCATTTGAAGGCTGTACCCAACTGAAGGGCGAATGGACATTGGAGGGTGCTGTCACCTCCGTTGGCAATTATGCTTTCCAAGGATGCAACAATCCGGAATTGGAGCTTCGCTTCGCCAACTTTGCGGATGCAACCATCGGCGTGAGTGCATTCATGGATTGTGTGGGGTTGAGGGCGGTGGCCGGCACGGCAGCGAGCCTCGACTTTAATTCGTTCAAAAATTGTTCCGGCCTCACGTCCATCGGAAACCTGCTGAAGTATGTGACCGTGCTTCCCGAGTGTGCTTTTGAGGGTTGTTCCAGTCTGGAGGGCGAAATCGTCCTTGAGGGTGCCATCACGAGCATTTCTGCGGGCGTGTTCAGGGGGTGCACCCAGCCAGGTTTGCGCATCAGCATCAATAATCTTAGCAATGTCGACATCCCATTCCAGGCTTTTAAGGAGTGTACCGGCTTGAGACGGGTGGCCGGCACGGCAAAGAGTATTGGAGCGGGTGCCTTTTACGGATGTTCTGGTCTCACATCCATCGGCAATCTGCTGAAGGACTTCACCTACATTCCTGACTACTGCTTCTTGGAATGCACGAGCCTGACCGGTGAAATCACCTTGGAGGGCGCTGTCACCGTGATCGGTATGGGAGCCTTCTACCAATGTACCGATCCTAATCTCAGTCTGCATGTCACCAATCTTACGGATGCCATGATCCTCCCTCTTGCCTTTAACGGATGTACGGGTCTGAAGACGGTCGATGGCACGGTGAAGTCCATTGGCGACGGTGCCTTTTCCGAATGCACCGGCCTTACTTCCATCGGACATATTCTGGAAAAGGTCACGGAGGTACCTAACGGTGCGTTCCACAGATGTTCCAGCCTCTCGGGCGAGGTCGCGCTCAATGGTGCTGTCACGTATGTGGGTAACTATGCATTTGCCGAATGCACCAGCGAGCAGCTGGTCATCAGTGTCAACAACCTGTCCGATGCCGTGTTGGGCTATGGGGCTTTCGCCTTCTGCAAGAATCTGAAGAACCTGGCGGGCACAGTAACCCAGTGGGATCAGCAGAATCAGTGCGCGTTCTATGCGTGCAGCAATCTGCCCTATGTAGACCATCTCTTTTCGAATGCCACGGAAATTCCGAAAGCCACATTTTACGGAGGCAGCTCGCTATCGGGGGCCTTCACACTGGGTCCTGCTGTGACTGCTGTCGGGGAAGTGGCTTTTGGCAATAATAGTATCTCCTCGATTTACAGTCTGGCTGCGGTGCCTCCGACTTTGGGTGCCGACTGTTTCCAAAGCACGACCAACTATACTGTGAAGGTGCCCTTCCACTCGGTGGACAGCTACAGGGCCGCGTGGGGAGATGCTTATCAGATGGAGATTTCTGCCGGCGACCCGTCAGCTGCCTCCACGGTGGCCAACAGTGGTTCGGCTACCCGGTGGGCAACCTTCAGCAATACCTTTTCCGACAGCCAACTGAGTGTAGAGTCCGGCCAGACGCTCACTCTCTACAATGCTACGGTGGCCAATGGCGAACTCACACTAACGGAGCGCACCGGCTGCATGGTGGCAAAGGGAGAGGCTGTGCTGGTCAGGACGGATGCAGCGAGCGTGAGCGTGACGCCACTCCCGACTACCGACCTCGTGCCTGCTCAGGACAATGACCTGGTGGCCACACCCGAATATGCTACGGTCATGCCCTCCCGGCCGGGCTACAGGCTGTATCGCCTTACCTTCGACAATGTGGAGGACCGCACCGCCCTGGGTTTCTATCTGGGCATGGTGAAGGATGACAGTGGAAACGTGGTCTGCCAGGACGGCTCCCAGCTCAGGACCATGCCTGGAAGGGCCTGTCTCATGGTTTCTGCCGAGATGGCCACCAAGCCGGCATCCGCTGCTCCCGTCCGTGGCTTTGCCTTCCCCGATGACGACACCACAGGCATGGGTGAGCTGGTCATCGAGGGCGACAGTTTTGCTGGGGACGGAGCCGATGGCGGCCACCGCACTTACAACCTGGGTGGCCAGCAGGTGGGCACACCAAAGAAGGGTGTCTACATCAAGAACCACAGAAAAGTAGTTTTCAACTAAAACAAAGGAACAGTATGATGAGAGAAGCATATATCAAGCCCGAAGCCCGGGTACATGAAATGGAGGCCCAGCAGCTATTGGCCGGGTCGGGAGATTTGTATTTCGACGGCAATGTGCCCGCCGATGACAACGAGCTCATGTGGTGACCTTCCAGTGACGGCTCCCCAGAAGGCTTATGGCCTGGGGAGCGTCACCTGGAAGTGGGTGCTGGGGGTGTGCTCGCGCAGGATAATCTCCACCATCTGCTTCACCACCTCGGGATGGGCGGAGGCCAGATTGTGGTCTTCATGGATGTCCTCCTTGAGGTTGTACAGTTCGGGCACGCCCTTTTTCACTACCATTTTCCAGTCGCCCATGCGCAAGGCCATCTGGTTGGTCTCATGAAACTCCCAGAAGAGGTATTCGTGGACGGGCTGGGAGGGTGCTCCCAGAAGGGTGGGAGCGAACGAAATGCCGTCGTAGTAGCCCTCGGGCGCATCTTTGGGCATATAGCGGCCTGACCGGGGATTGACATGGGCCAGTTGGCACAGGGTGGGCAGTACATCGTAGAAGGCCAGCTGGTGGTCCGATACGCTGCCGGCCTCCACATGCCCTGGCCACCTTACGATGAAGGGGATGCGTATGCCGCCTTCGTAGCATTGGCGCTTGCGCCCCTTGAGCTTGCCGTCACGCCCGAAGAAGTCGGGGTCGGCCCCTCCCTCCTCATGGGGTCCGTTGTCGCTGGTGAAAATCACGATGGTGCGCTCGTCGAGTCCCTTTCTGCGGAGCAGGTCCAGGATTTCGCCCACATAGGTGTCCAGCCGGGTAATCATGGCCGCAAACTGGGCATGAGTGTGGGTGGTGGGATTGTATCTCGACCCCTCCTGTCCGCCCCATGTCTTGTCGTGGAAGAAGCGGTGTTTGTAGTGCCCCAGAATGGAATCGTCGGGCTGGAACAGTTCGGCATGGGGCAGGGTGTAGGTGAAGATGCCCAGAAAGGGCTTTTGTCCGTCCTGCATCTGCAGCCACTGCATGGCACGCTGGTGGATGAGGTCGGCCGAGTATTGGGTGCGTTGTTCGTATCCCGGGCCGTACATGGGGTGCCGGATGTTCTGGGTGAGCACTTCGCGCACGGTGGCCGTGTCGCCCATTGAACGGCTGAAACGGTTCAGGAAATTGGGATAATAGAGGTGTGCCTGAAACTGGCAGATGTAGCCGTAGAATTCGTCTATGCCCCTCTTGTCGGGCGTGGAGGGCGAACCCTCGTATCCGCCGGCCCATTTGCCGAAGAGTCCTGTGGTGTAGCCCTGGTCGTGGAGTATCTCGGGCAGGATTACGTGGGCCGTGTCGTAGGGCATCTGGCCCACACGGCTGTAATCAGTGCACTGGCCGTATTCCACCATCGGCACGTCTTTCCAGTATTCCTTGTTTCCTCTCACCAGGCAATGGCCTGTGTGCTGGCCTGTCATGAGTGATGCGCGTGAGGGTGCGCTTACGGGGCTTCCAGCGTATGCCTGGGTGAACCGCATGCCTTCCTGTGCCATGCGGTCGATGCAGGGCGTGTTGATGAAGGGCTGTCCGTAGCAGCCCAGGTCGCCGTAGCCCATGTCATCGCACATGATGTAGATGATGTTGGGTTGCTGTTCGGTTTTGCGGGCATTGGCTGGGAGGGCAGCGAGCAGCAGGGTGCCGCCCATGAGGCAGGGATGAGGGATTGTTTTCATAGGATATGATGGGATAGATGTTGGTTTTCGGGCTTCTGCATGTGTTGCCAGAAGTCTACATACTGCTGTGCCACCCGTACGGGGTCATGGTGGCGTCTCACATAGGCAATGCTTTCCTTTTTCAGGCGGTAGATAAGATGGGGGTCTTCAAGCAGTTGTTTCAGCGCTGTGTATACGCTTTCTTCGTTGGGCTTCACGTTGACGATGGGGCGTAGCTTCTCCTCGCCCAGCAGCTTGTAGTGCTCCTCTTCGCCACCGCCCACCAGCACCAGTCCTTTGCTCATGGCCAGCAGGCCGTTCATGGCGGGGGTGTAGCTGTAGAGCTGGTCCAGCAGCACGTCGCTGTGCTCCATCATGCGTGCATACTGCTGGAAGGGAACGTCCTCGGCTATCACCGTCTCCACGTCGTGGGGATAGTCGTGGGCCAGTCGCTGCAGGGCCTTGAGCATGATGTCGGTACCCTTGTATGCACTGCGTTGGCTTTGAATGCCTATAAAGAAGCGGACGGGGTGGTGGGTCGGCCGTGGCTCGCAGTCGGAGGCCACGGGCACGGGAAAGGGAATGAAACGCACCTTCTCGGGCAGTCTGAAGTGCCTGGTGTAGGCTGCATGGTACTCATAGAGGCCCGCCACGATGCCCTGGCAGTCGAAGGCCACCACCTTGTTGAGCCATCCCTTGTCGCCATACAGCCATTCGCTGATGAAGCGGTCGTTGTCGGTATTGGTGCGCAGGCTGGTGCCCAGGTTGAAGTCGCTGTATTCAAGGGTGGTGCAGTCCATTCCCGCCTTCACCCAGTAGCGGTCCATGCCGTAGGCTCCCATGAAGACGCTTCGGTTCTGGCGTTTCAGTTGTTTGTAGAAGGGCAGAATGCGTGCGGGTTTCAGTTCCAGGAATACGGGGTTGATGAGTTGTACCACATCGTAGCCTTTCAGCCGTTTCAGCACGTGCTTCAGGTGTATCAGATAGCGGACGGTGTGGCAGAATCCGGTCGACTGACGGGTGATGTCCACGTCGCGGGGATAGTTTTTCCATCCGTCACCGTCCGACACCACTGTCACCTGGTGGCCCAACTGCCTCAGTCCTTCGGCCAGCGACCAGTGTACATTGCTATATTCTCCTATCAGTAGTATTTTCATGTGGTTATTATATTAATATGTATATATAGGTTGGTGTCGGCTCACCCCCCTGACGTACCCTATTTGGAACGTTTCTTGCGCTTGCCTGGGGAGGAGCCGGTGGCTGTCGCGGGCATCTTGCGGAAGATGTCGGCCCATCGGTTGAAGTCCTTCTTCAACTGGATGCCGATGCCCTGGGTGGTGAGCGACGACTGGATGAAGTAGCGGTCGTTGGTCTCGTTGTACACCTTCAGGGCCACTGTGCCTCCGGGGGTAATCAAGTATTTCACGTCAAAGTCGCCGATGAAGTTGTTGTTGGAATAAACGCTTTCCCGGTAGCCGAAGTTTCCGTTGAGCTGCAGACGGTTGTCCAGCAGCTTGCCGCTGAGCATGCCCTCCACGTCCAGTTCGTTCCATCCCGTTTCGCCGGTGCGCAGGTTGGCACCGAAGGTCCAGTTGCTGTTGCCCACCATCTGGCTCATCATCTGGTTGAACTGACTGCTGAGGGTGCTGCTTATCAGAGAGTTCATGGCAGTGCTGCTCTGATTGCTCCCCGAGGCGAACTGTGTGTCGAAATTGTAGAAGCGGCCAATGCCCAGCAGGTACATGGCCTGCATGTTCTTTTCCTCCTCGGTGCTCACGATGCTACGCACCATCTGCCTTTCCTCCTCGTTGGCATTGGGCAGGTCAAAGTCGAACGTCACGGAAGGAGCGGCCGGCTTGCCACCGATGTTCATCACGCAGTCCACACGCGTGTTGCTCAGTCCCAGGCTGGAGGTGCTCAGGTCGTCGAGCGACACATTGGGCACCGTGTAGATGGCCTGCAGGTTGAGCGTTGCCTGGTAGGCGTCCCCGCCGAAGGTGATGGAGCCGCCTTCCCTGAAGAGGAAATCCTTGCGGATGAAGTCCTGGAGCGAGAGCTTGTAGATGCCGTTGTCCACACGGTAAACACCGTACATCTGGAATTTGCCTTTGTTGTAGTAGTGGGCCCTGATGCGGCCGTAGCCGCCCAGCAGGATGTGGTCGCCCGATTTGCGGTCCATCAGCAGTTTGATGGAGGCATCGGGCGTGATGTCCAGGTCCATGTTCAGGTGGATGTCGTTGGCCTCCTCCTCTTCCCTGTCCTGGGCCTGTCCTCCAGTGCCCGTGTGGAGGCTGTCCGCGGGCTGTGTGTAGGTGATGAAACTGGCCTCGGTGAGCGTTTCGGGGCTGCCCACGTTGTAAGTGAGGATGGAGCCCGAGAGCGGCTTGGCGTTCACGTCGACCGTCAGTTCTCCGGGTTGCCCGCTCAGGTGCACGTCGCCGTCGGCAAAGAAGGTGCCGTAGAACGACTGGTCGCCAAAGTCGTGGAAGTCATAGGCAAGCACGTTCTTGGCCTGGATGCTGAAATCGTAGCGCAGATTGCTCAGATGGTTATGGGCGAGGTGGCCGTCCACCAGCGCGCAGTGCTCCTTGTCTCCCTTGCTGCCGAAGTTGTCGTAGGCCGTGGCGTTCTTTATCCAGATGTTGCCCGGGCGAAGCACCACGCTGTCGCCATACAGGCGGTAGGATGTGCCCAGCATGTTCACCTTCATCGAGGCTTCTTCGGCGATGAGGTCGCCTTCCAGGTCGATTTGCTTGAAGGGGCCGAACACGCGGGCGTACCCTGTGGCCCGTCCTTGCAGATTGGTGAAGATGGAGGAGGTGAACTTGTTCAGGAAGAACAGGTTGATGCGTTTGGTATGGATGTGCAGGTCCAGTCCGCTCCCAGGGTCATGTCCGGGGGTAATGGTGCCTTGGAGCTGGGTATGGTGGCGGGTCTTGCTGTCACGCATGTCTGCTTCCAGTTGGATGCTTTTTCCCCGGTTCCCCCATCCGGCATGCACGTCCATCTCTCCCATCAGGCCCTGGTTGATGCAGAAGTCCTTCACGTGGAGAAAGGCATCCGCTACGGGCGCTTCCAGCAGGTTCTTGGCATAGATGAGCCCTGTGGCACTGCCCGTAAACTCCAGCGCCTTGAAGTTTATCATCTGAAAGATATAGTCGAGGTTGATATCGTTGAGATTCACCGATATGGAGTCGTCCTCCCTCTTCGACACGATGCCGTTCACCATCAGGTGTCTCTTGCCCTGGCTGATGCCTGCCTGCTGGATGCTGGTTGCCCCTTTGCGGTGGATGATGGTGGCGGGGTGCACGTTCCACAGGGTATCGCTGATGGTAATCTGTGTGGGCGACATGCTGGCCTGTACCATTGTCTGTCCTGCTTCGTCTCGCATGAATGTGGCTGCCACATCCAGCGTTCCCGTTTGTGCCGGCTGCCGTTTGTTGTCCCATTTGAGCACGCTTCTCAGGCGGTTGTAGCCGGCAAAGTTCTCCATTGTCACCTCGATGGGCCGTTGCTTGATGATACGCTGCAGGGTGAGCTGTTGCTGCATCATCTCGGGCTTGTTGTCGATGTGCAGGCGGATGTTTTTCAGGGTTTCACCTCCATAGAGGATTTCGGGGCTTTCGGCCTCCACTTCCAGGATGCTGAGCGCTGTGTTGAGCCTTGCGTTCAGGCGGGTGGGGAGGGGCGTTTTCAGATGGATGCCGGCCAGCCGTCTCAGCAGCATGGTATCCTGCAGGGTGAGCTGCAGTGTCATCTCCTCGTTGTAGGGGCCTTGGCTGTCAGTGCCGACGAGCTCAGGCAGGTGGGCATGCACCATCCGCCGTATGCCCGGGTAGAGATGCTGCCATTCAAAGGTGCCCCGGACGTTGGCGTTCAGGAAGGGGCTCACGATGTCTATCTCCTTGCGCTGGCTGCCCAGGCGGAGGTCCATGGTGAGGTCGCCCGGCTGGTGGATGCCCAGGGCCTCGGACTCCAGCTTCAGTCCCTTGCACTGGAGCGTCCCTTGCAGCAGGTTGGCCGACTGGCCTTTCAGGCGGGTCTCTATGTGCAGGCTCATCCTTTCGTCTTCCATCTTCGGGGCCAGATTCAGCGCCTGCAGATTGACATCCTCCAGCTCCAGCAGGCATTGCAGCTCCTTGTCTGGTGTAGCCTGAGAGAGTGTGAAGTCAAGATTTAACTTTCCGTTGATATCCTCATGATTTACAGTAGCCTGCAATATGCTTTTCTCTTGCGATGCAGACACTTGTATGTTGTGGTATGGGTAATGCTTGAATACCAGTTGGTCCAGGGTTCCTGCCATTCTCCATTGTGGCTTGCCGTCCTCTCCCTTGAGCCTTCCCGTCAGGTGGATGGATGCGCTCACGTCTTCTAGCGGTGCGTGTCCGTCGTCTGCCAGCAGGCGGTTGGCTTCTAGCCTGTCCACCTCCACATGGGCATCCAGGTCCTGCATCTGGTG
Source organism: uncultured Prevotellaceae bacterium (assembly GCA_945865175.1). Taxonomy (GTDB): domain Bacteria; phylum Bacteroidota; class Bacteroidia; order Bacteroidales; family Bacteroidaceae; genus Physcousia. The sequence goes on from CAMBDA010000012.1 coordinate 56,206, forward strand.
CAGCGTACTCCTCACATGTGCCGTGCCTATTTGTGTATGAAGTTCGATATCGGTGTTCAGGGTGTTGTGGGCATAGTGGAGCGGACCGCTGGCAGCGATGCGCCCGATCCGTCGCAGAATGGCGGTTTCCTCGGTCTCCTGCCCCTGCAGGTTGCGTTTGAGCCAGGACAGCAGGTGCTCTCCCGCCTCCATTTGTCGGATGTTTCCGCTTGCCTGCCAGCCGGCGGTATCTGCCTGCACCCATCCGTCCATCCACAGGAGGATGTTTTTTCCCTGGTCCTGAATATGCAGGTCGTTCACTTTCACCTTGCCTTCTGCGCCTGCAAACGTGAGGGAGGCCTGGATGGAGTCGGTGAAATGCTGCAGTCTGGGCACGATGCTTCCGATGTCGCCTGGTGAGAGGGAAACCTCCATCTGCCCTTCACAGCCCATACGTGCCAGCCATTGCCTGATGTGCCCTTTTCGGGGCAGGGCATCATAGGTGCATTGTAGCCGGGGCACCGATAGGGTGGAGTGGGGCATCTTTATCCACAGCTGCTGGATGCTCGTCTCCTGAGTCGTGAGGCTTGCCTCCATGTCCATCTGTTCCAGCCGCAGTCCGCTTTTCTCCTCGAAGGCCAGTTTCTCCAGCTCCACCTTGATGCTGTCGGGGGTGAGATGATGGATGATGGCATTGAGCCGGAGTTCCTTCAGATGCAGGTGGTTGGGATTGAGCTTGCCGGGTGTCTCGGCCTGGTCCTCCACGTCATACTGCACGCTCATGCCCCTCACCAGCAGTTTGCCCAGCTTCAGGTCGATGGGCGTCGATGTGGTGTCGTTGCTGCTGAAGGCATCCAGCAGGAACTGGCAGTTGGGCTTGGCGCCGGCCGTTTCCCTGTATAGCCGTGCGTGCGCTCCAAAGAGCTGTGCGTTCTCTATCCTGATGGCCTGGTGGGCCAGCGGCAGGAGTTCAATCTTGGCGGCTATTCTGGCAATATCCAGCATCAGGGAGTCGTTCTGGTCATGGATGCAGATGCCGTCGACCACGATGCGGTTGAGCAGTCCCAGCCGCAGGTTCTCGATTTCCACCTTGGCCTGTACCTTCTGCGTGAGCCATGCCGACAACTGTCTTGCGCTCCATCGCTGCATGGCAGGAATGGAGCCCATGGCCAGCAACAGTAGGTAGAGCGTGAGTGAGGTTGCCGCCAACCATCGGAGTATGTATTTTAGCGTCTTGATAGGCTGGGTCTTTTTTCTGTTTTATGGGCCACTTTTGGCTTCAAGGAGGGGCTTTTGGCGGCCTTTGCTTCAAAAATCGCATCAAAAGTACAATCTTTTTTTGAAAAAGCGGCAATTTTAACCAAATTTTCTGTAATTTTGCGTTGCATATTGTGTAATAGGTTTATTTATCCAGTATATGGCAAAAGTTATCAAATTGCGTAAAGGTCTGGACATTAATCTGAAAGGCAAGGCTGCATTGGAGACAACCAGCGTGAAGTGCCCGGGCGAGTATGCACTCGTTCCCGACGATTTCACAGGTGTCAAGCCCAAGGTAGTGGTCAAGGAAGGTGACAATGTCCTGATCGGGGATGCATTGTTTGTGGACAAACTGCATCCTGAAGTGAAGTTTGTATCTCCAGTCAGCGGTACTGTCTCAATGGTGGAGCGTGGCGACCGTCGCAAGCTGCTCAGCATTCGTGTGAAGAGCGATGGCAAGCAGTCGGCACGTACGTTCGACACCAAGCAGGACATCAAGGCGCTGTTGCTGGAAAGTGGTATGTTTGCGTTCCTGCGCCAGCGCCCCTACGATGTGGTGGCCAATCCCGAGGACAAGCCCAAGGCTATCTTCGTGAGTGCCTTCAACAGTATGCCGCTGAGTCAGGATTTCGAGTATGCGCTCAAGGGAGAGGAGAAGGCTTTCCAGGCTGGTATCACCGCGCTGTCCAAGCTGGCCAAGGTGCATCTGGGCGTGAGCGCGCGTCAGACCAGTGCAGCACTCACCGGTGCCACCGGTTGCGAAGTGACGGTGTTCGACGGTCCTGCTCCCGCAGGCAATGTGGGTGTGCAAATCAATCACGTGGACCCCATCAACAAGGGCGAAGTGGTGTGGACACTGGGTGCCGAGGAAGTTCTCTTTATCGGCCGTCTGCTCACCACTGGCCGTGTGGACCTCACCCGTACCGTGGCCCTGGCCGGCTCGGAAGTGAAAAAGCCGTGCTATGCCAAGATGCTCGTGGGTCAGAGACTGGACACCCTGCTGCAGGGTCAGGTGGACCTTTCTGCCGGCATCCGCATCATCAACGGTAACGTGATGACGGGTGTCAAGACCACAGCAGGCGGTTATCTGGGTGCCCATGCCACCGAGGTGAACGTGATTCCCGAGGGCGATCATGCCGACGAGTTCATGGGATGGATCATGCCTCGCTTCGGCACCTTCAGCACCCATCGCAGCTATTTCAGCTGGCTTTGCGGCAAGAAGGACTATGTGTTCGATGCCCGTGTGAAGGGTGGCGAGCGCCACATGATTATGAGCGGAGAGTATGACAAGGTGTTCCCCATGGACATCTATGCCGGCTACCTCATCAAGGCCATCATCACGGGCGACATCGACCGTCAGGAGGCCCTGGGCATCTACGAGGTGGCTCCTGAGGACTTCGCCATTGCAGAGTTTGTGGACAGCAGCAAGCTGGAACTTCAGCGCATCGTCCGTCAGGGACTGGACATCCTGAGAAAGGAGAACGCATAGCGCATATATTAATGTATTATTAGTGAAACACAATGAAAGCATTAAGAAAACTTTTCGATAACATAAAGCCGATGGTTGAGGAGGGCGGAAAGTTCCATGCCTTCCGGAGCCTGGTGGACGGATTCGAGACCTTTGCGTTCGTGCCCAACCAGACCAGCCGTACAGGCAGCGTGAACATCCACGATGCTATCGACAGCAAGCGCATCATGAGTTTTGTGGTGATTGCGCTCCTGCCCGCTTTGCTGTTTGGCATGTACAATGTGGGTTACCAGAACTATTTGGCTGCCGGCACCCTCGGCGATGCCAGTTTCTGCGACATCTTCGGTTTCGGCCTGCTGGCCGTATTGCCCAAGATTATTGTCAGCTACATCGTGGGTCTGGGCATAGAGTTTGTGGTGGCCCAGTGGAAGGGTGAGGAAATCCAGGAGGGCTTCCTGGTGAGCGGTATCATCATTCCCATGATTATTCCTGTAAACACTCCGTTGTGGATGCTGGCTCTGGCTGTGGCATTCAGCGTCATCTTTGCCAAGGAAATCTTTGGCGGTACGGGTATGAACATCTTCAATCCCGCCCTTGTGACGCGTGCCTTCCTCTTCTTCAGCTATCCTTCTGTGATGACTGGCGACGACAATGTGTGGGTGGCACAGCACACCATCTTCGGACTGGGCAACGACCTGCCCGACACCTTCACCGCAGCCACTCCTCTTGGCGAGGCTGCCCTGGGCAACGGGCTGACCGACCAGTGGTCGGCCTTCATCGGCCTCATTCCCGGTTCCATCGGAGAAACCAGCGTGGTGGCCATTGCCATCGGTGCAGTTATCCTGCTGTGGACCGGCATTGCCTCATGGCGTACCATGGGCAGCGTGTTTGTGGGAGGCGCCCTCACGGCATGCCTCTTCCATCAGACGGGTGTGAGCCCCTTGAGTTGTGTGGACCAGTTGGTAGTGGGCGGCTTCTGCTTCGGTGCTGTCTTCATGGCCACCGACCCTGTCACCAGTGCCCGCACCTCCTGTGGCCAGTATATCTATGGCTTCCTTATCGGTGTAGTGGCCGTGCTTGTGCGTGTGCTCAACCCCGGTTTCCCCGAAGGCATGATGTTGGCTATCCTGCTCCTCAACCTGTTTGCACCAGCCATCGACTACTGCTTCGTGCAGAGCAATATCAACAAACGTGCGCGTCGCGCAATTAAAAAGTAAGGATTATGGCTACAAAGAAATTTAAATGTAAGGTATGTGGCTATGTCCACGAGGGAGACAAGGCTCCCGAAAAGTGCCCCGTATGCCAGGCTCCTTCCACGGAGTTTGAGGAAGTAACCGAAGGCGGTGGCGCACCTGCCAAGAAGGGTCTCGACACTAACAGCAATGTCTACACCATCGTATATGCCTCCGTCATGGTGGTGATTGTGGCTTTCCTGCTGGCTTTTGTTTCCAGCTCGCTCAAGCCCATCCAGGATGCCAATGTGGAGAATGATACCAAGGGGCAAATCCTCACTTCCCTCAATATCGACATCAACGGCATCGATGTGTCGGCTGCCTTCAGCGAGAAGGTGCAGGACATGGTGTGGGACGGCACCCAACTGGTTCCCTATGAAGGCGCTTTCAACAGCACCTATGGCGGCCTCATCAAGGAGGGCATCCTGCACGTGTTTGTGGCACAGACTGAGGATGGCGTGAAGTATGTGATTCCCGTCACGGGCCGTGGCCTTTGGGGCGGCCTCTGGGGCTACATCGCCCTCAACGAGGACAAGCAGACGGTCTATGGCACCTATTTCTATCATGAGAGCGAAACTGCAGGTCTGGGCGCACGCATCGGCGAGCGCAGCTTCCAGGAACTGTTCAACGGACGCCCTCTCTTTGCACAGCCCGGTAGCCAGACGGTCGACCTTGCTGTGGTGAAGAGCGGTGCCGCCCAGAACGAACTGGAGGTAAACGGCATTACAGGTGCCACCCTCACCAGCAATGGTGTGAACGCTATGATCAAGGACGGCTTGGGAGCCTATTCCAGCTTTATCATGGGTGGTGCTTCTGATGACACGGCTATGACCTGCGCTCCCTGCCGCGGACATTGTGGCAAGGGTCAGTGTGGTCAGGGCCAGTGTGGTCAGGGCCAGTGTGGTCAGGGTCAGTGCCCGGGTAAGTGCGGAGACCAGTGCCAGTGCGGAGATGGCCAGTGTGGCCAGGGCAACTGTGCTGAATGCCCCAAGCAGGGCACTTCGGCTTGCTGTCAGAACAACGAAGTAGAACAAAATTAAGGAAGGAGAATAGAATATGAGTAAATTGTTTTCTGATGAGAATAAAGCTGCATTCTCTGGTCCGATCAATCTGAACAACCCTGTCACTGTGCAGGTGCTGGGCATCTGTTCTGCTTTGGCCGTCACCAGCCAGCTGGAGCCAGCCATTGTGATGGGATTGTCCGTGACCGTGATCACAGCTTTCGCCAATGTGATTATCTCACTCCTGCGCAAGACCATCCCCAACCGCATCCGTATCATCGTACAGCTTGTGGTGGTGGCTGCGCTGGTTACTATAGTAAGCCAGGTGCTCAAGGCTTTTGCGTATGACGTGAGCGTACAGTTGAGCGTCTACGTGGGTCTTATCATCACCAACTGCATTCTGATGGGCCGTCTGGAGGCTTTTGCCATGCAGAATGCGCCTTGGCCCTCGTTCCTCGATGGCATTGGCAACGGACTGGGCTATGCCCTGGTGCTGGTGATTGTGGGCTTTGTGCGTGAGCTCTTTGGCTTCGGCACCCTCTTCGGTTTCAATATCATCCCCGCATCCTGGTATGCCGAAAACGGTGGATGGTACATGAACAACGGTATGATGGTGATGCCCGCCATGAGTCTGATAATCGTAGGATGTGTAATCTGGGCACACCGCTCAATAAACAAGGAGGCTTAGTATAAGAATTTATGGAACACATGATTAGTTTGTTTGTCCGCTCCATCTTTGTGGACAACATGATTTTCGCTTTCTTCTTGGGTATGTGCTCTTATCTGGCCGTTTCCAAGAATGTGAAGACGGCCCTCGGACTGGGTATCGCCGTCACCTTCGTGCTGTTGGTCACCGTTCCCGTGGACTACCTGCTGCAGACTCGTCTGCTGGGTCCCGACTGTCTGGTGGAGGGCGTCGACCTCAGTTTCCTGGCATTTATCCTTTTCATTGCCGTGATTGCCGGTATCGTGCAGCTGGTAGAGATGATTGTGGAGCGTTTCAGCCCCTCTCTCTATGCTTCGCTGGGTATCTTCCTTCCCCTGATTGCCGTCAACTGTGCCATCATGGGTGCCAGTCTGTTCATGCAGCAGCGTATAGGCATGGAACCCACCAACGCCCAGTATATCGGCGGTGTGGGTGATGCAGTGGCATACGCGCTGGGAAGCGGTATCGGATGGTTGCTGGCCATTGTGGGCTTGGCTGCCATTCGCGAGAAAATGGCCTACACCGATGTACCTAAGCCCCTGCAGGGATTGGGAATCACCTTCATCACTGTGGGTCTGATGGCTATGGCATTCATGTGCTTTAGTGGTTTGGATATTTAAAAGTAGGAGGAAACATACAATGGATATGAATTTGATTATTGCCAGCATAGCAGTGTTTCTGGGCATCATATTGATACTGGTTGTCATCCTGCTTGTTGCCAAGAAGTATTTGTCACCCAGTGGCAATGTAAATATCACCATCAACGGCAAGGACACACTTTCCGTGCCTCAGGGCGCTTCGTTGCTGAGCACCTTGGCCGAGCAGGGCGTATACCTGCCCAGCGCATGCGGTGGCAAGGGTTCTTGCGGCCAGTGCAAGGTGCAGGTGCCTGTGGGCGGTGGTGAGATTCTGGATTCCGAAAAGGGCCATTTCACCCGTAAGCAGGTGAAGGATCACTGGCGTCTGGGATGCCAGTGCAAGGTGAAGGGTGATCTGGGCATCCATGTCGACGATTCTGTGATGGGCGTGAAGGAATGGGAATGCACCGTCATCGGTAACCGCAACGTGGCCACGTTCATCAAGGAATACAAGGTGGCGCTGCCTCCAGGCGAGCACATGGATTTCGAACCTGGTTCGTACGCTCAAATCAAGATTCCTGCCTTCGACTGCATCGACTATGACAAGGATTTCGACAAGAGTCTCATTGGCGACACCTATCTGCCCGCATGGGAGAAGTTCGGCCTCTTTGGCCTCAAGTGCCAGAACCCCACGGCTACCATCCGTGCCTATTCAATGGCCAACTATCCTGATGAGGGCGACATCATCACGCTCAATGTGCGTATTGCCACACCTCCTTTCAAACCCAAGGACCAGGGTCCTGGTTTCATGGATGTCAACCCCGGTATCGCTTCTTCCTACATCTTCAGCCTCAAGCCCGGCGACAAGGTGACGATGAGCGGCCCCTACGGCGAGTTCCGTCCCGTCTACGGCTCCGGACGCGAGATGATTTGGGTGGGCGGTGGTGCCGGTATGGCTCCTCTGCGTGCACAGATTATGCACATGCTCAAGGGACATGGCGTGAAGGACGAGGACCGCAAGCGTCCCATGCACTACTTCTATGGTGCCCGTGCGCTGGAGGAAATTCCCTTCCTCGACGACTTCCTGCAGCTGGAGAAGGACTTCCCCAACTTCCACTTCCATCTGGCTCTGGACCGTCCCGATCCCAAGGCCGATGCAGCAGGCATCAAGTACACGCCCGGATTTGTGGCTCCTGTGATGGGCGACACCTATCTCAAGCAGCATGAGGCTCCCGAGGATTGCGAGTACTACCTGTGCGGTCCTCCAATGATGGCCAAGACCGTGCTCGACCTGCTCCACAGCTTAGGTGTGGAGGACGACATGATCCGATTCGACAATTTCGGTGGGTAAACTCTCTTATCCCTGCATACAATACAGGCGCATCGCGGCAATTCGCAGATGCGCCTGTTGCTGTTTTTGAGGGGGGTGAGGAAGAAACTATGCCAGACCTAGCAACGCACGTAGCAGGAAAAAGGCCACAGGCACCAGCAGGCTGGGCAGGAAATTGAGTGTCTTGCAATCCTTGATGTCCAGAATGGCCAGACCCGATGCACAGATGAGCACACCGCCCACGATGCTCATCTCACACAGGAGGGCGGGGGAGATGATATTGCCGCAATAGAGGGCAATGCAGTAGATGCTTCCCTGCCAGCAAAACAGCACAGGGGCGGCCAGGGCCATGCCTATGCCGTAGGTGGCTGCCAGTACGGCCGAGGTGACAAGGTCGAGTGTGGCATTGGTGAAGAGAAATGTGTGGTCGCCCAGCAGTGCGCTGTTGATGGGACCCAGGATGCTGAGTGTGCCTATGCAATAGAGCAGAATGCCTGTACTGAGCCCCTGTGCCAGCCTGGGGGCATCATCCTGCCTGGGCTGCTTCTTCATCTTGTCCACCAGCCGTTTGAAACGGGCGTCCAGGTCAATGACGGTGCCCAGAAGGCCGCCAATGCTCAGGCTCAGGATGAACAGGATGGGATACTGGCTTTGGGGCATATACTTGCACACGGCATTCAGTCCGAGCGCCAGTGATGCCAGCCCCATTGCATTGTACATTACCTTCTGGCAGGCTGGATTGATGCGCGTCTTCAGTGCGCTTCCCACCATCGACCCTGTCACGATGGTGCATACGTTTACGATTGTGCCTAACATCTTTTTTTCTCTTTAGGAATAGCGTTTTAGTCAAATTTGCTGCAAAGGTATAGGTTTCTTGCTGAATATTTAGCAGGAACGGATTATTTTCTGTATCTTTGTAGCCTAAATTCATTGATTAACATTTAATCAACATGACGAAAACGCTTTCTGGCGGTGGAAATTCCACACCGCACTATCTTATTCTTGACGGGCTGCGTGGAGTGGCAGCCTGTGCCGTGCTCGTATACCATCTGTTCGAGGCCATTGCCTTTGCGGCAGGTGATGCTTTCCAGCAGATGTACCATGGTTTTCTGTGTGTCGACTTCTTCTTCATCCTGTCGGGCTTTGTGATGGGCCATGCCTACGATGCCCGATGGCCGCGCATGGGGGTGAAGCGTTTCCTCACCGTCCGTCTCATCCGTCTTCACCCCATGGTGGTGATGGGTGTGCTGATTGGCCTGGCAGCCTTTTGTCTGCAGGGATGTGTCAGATGGGACGGCACACAGGTGCCCGCCTGCGACCTGCTCGCCTGTCTGCTGCTGTCGCTCTTCATTCTCCCTTCGATGGGGCGGTTGGATGTGCGGGGCAATACCGAGCTCTTCCCGCTCAACGGCCCTCACTGGAGCCTTTTCTTTGAATATATCGGCAGCCTCCTGTATGCCCTCACCCTCCACAGGCTTTCCACACGTCAGCTGTCAGCCTTCACCATTTGTGCTGCACTGGCCATGTGCGGATGGGCTGTGGCGATGGCAGACGGGTCGATTGCCACAGGGTGGTCGTCCAGTCCTGCGAATGCCACAGGCGGACTTCTGCGTATGCTTTATGGCTATTCCATGGGATTGCTGATGGCACGCCTCTATCACAGCCGTGTCACGGTTGCCGGTTCCAGCGGTTGGTCGTTGCCCGTGTGCGGACTTGTGTTGTTGCTGCTGGTTTGTGTGCCCCATTTCGATGTGACCCATTTCAATCTGCTGTTCCAGCTGCTGTGTGTGTGGATTGCCTTTCCGCTACTCGTATGGCGCGGGGCACACGGACAGGTGTCTGCCCTTATGGCCTCGGCCTGCAACTGGCTGGGTCGGCTTTCCTATCCCCTGTATGCCATTCATTATCCTTTCATTTATCTGTATATCCATTGGATAAACCAGGGACGGATGCCTTTCGGCTGTTCCGATTGGACGGTGGCTGTGGCATTGTTTGTGGGGTGCGTGGTATTGGCGCTGGTGATTGCTGTGGGCTACGACGAACCCGTTCGCAGGTGGCTGCAGCGTGTATTGCTGAGAGGCAGAAATGAAAAAAAATGAGATTTATCTCGGAAACAGTTCGTCTATTGCGGATTTCTTCGTATATTTGCAGCAGAAAACGTATTTCTTCATTAAATAACACCAAAAAAAGATGAAAAAAACATTATTGTTGGCCTCTTGTGTGGCCATGCTACTGGCTTCCTGCAACCAGAAGAAGTGCCAGTGTGACTGCAGCAGCTGTCAGAACTGCGAGTACAAACAAGACGCTACGGCTGAGGCTGAAACAGCCGTGCCCGAGTATGAAATTGTAGAGAATACCCAGGTGGACCTCTCCGAGTATGCCCAGGATGAGGACGGCTATTATGTGCTTTACGACGGCACCTCGCTGAAGGGATGGCGTGGCTATGGCCAGGCCGATGTACCTGCAAGCTGGGAGAGCGCAGACGGTGCTATCCACCTCAAGGGGTCGGGCACGGGCGAAGCTCAGGCCGAGGGCGGTGGTGACCTCATCTTTGCCCACAAGTTCGGCAATTTCACCCTGGAACTGGAATATAAGATTAGCAAGGGTGGCAACAGCGGTATCTTCTACATGGCACAGGAAGTGAAGTCGGGTGGCGAATATCTGCCCATATGGCAGAGCAGCTCCGAGTACCAGGTGCTCGACAACGAGAATCATGTGGATGCACAGCTGGGTGTCGATGGCAACCGCCAGTCAGCTTCTCTCTACGACATGATTCCTGCCAAGCCTCAGAATGCTCATCCTTTCGGTGAATGGAACAAGGTGAAGATTGTAGTCTTCAAGGGTACTGTCATCCACTTCCAGAACGACGAGAAGGTGTTGGAGTATCACCTCTGGACTCCCAAATGGGAAGAGATGCTGGCTGATAGCAAGTTCTGCAAGAACGGCGATTTCCCCATTGCCTATGAGTTGCTCAAGAATATGGGCGGTGACAAGCATGAGGGCTACATCGGCCTTCAGGACCATGGCGATGACGTTTGGTATCGCAATGTACGCGTGAAGGTGATGGACTGATGTAGGCCGTCATCCCACCTTAATAAGGAAAAAAGGGTGCCCCGGAGAACAGCTCTCCCATGGGGCACCCTTCTTTTCTTTTCTTCAGCCGGAACGGTGGTCGTATCTCCCGATGCCGTGTTATCATCTCTTCTGCTTGCCGCCGAAGAATTGTGTCATGGGCCTGCCAATCCACACCTGAGGCTGTTCCAGCCCGAAGATATAGGCGAGGGTAGCGGCACAGTCGAACTGCATCATGCTCAGTGTGTCCTGATAGCCGGCTCTGATTCCTTTTCCACAGATGATGAAGGGCGTTTCCATCTCGCGCATGGTCTTGCCTCCATGTCCCTGGTTGATGCCTCCGTGGTCGGCTGTGACGATGATGATGGTATCGTCCCACATGCCGGCTTCACGGATGGCGTCCAGTATCACCCCCACTTGACTGTCCATATAGCTGAGTTTGTCATAGTATTCGGGTGTGTCGTGTCCGATAGCGTGCCCCACATGGTCGGGCTCGTCAAAGATGACGGCACACAGGTTCGGCTGCTTCTGCCTGATATAGTCTGCTGCGCGCAGTGCCGTTGCCTCGGGGTGGGATTCATACTCGGCCACATGGCAGTTGTGCGACAGCGCCAGCGTGTCCACCACATACTTGATGCCTTCCCATTCATAGATACATCCAATCTCGGCTTCAGGCGCAGCTCTGTGTAGCAGACCGAAGACTGTGGGGAAGATGCCATCCTCGTCCACTGTACGCGAGGGGAGTTCGGGCACCTTGGACCCCCATTCTGTGTAGCCGTGCAGTTCGGGGCCTGCTCCCATAAACATGGAGGCCCAGTTCACGGCACTTGACGAGGGCAGCACCGACCGTTTGGTGAGCGTGTAGGCTCCGTCCTTCATCAGTTGCTTCACATGGGGCATCTCTGCTTTCTCCACGCTGTAGGAACCCCATCCGTCCAGTCCTATCACCACCACATGCCTGGCTTTCCAGCGGGCGGCCAGAACAGGATTGGACACGGATGCCAGCCATATCATCCCTAGCAGTGCGTAGATGCATGTGGCGGGAATCCGGCTTGCAATTTTTTTACTGTACGTTCTTTTCATTTGTGTGATGTTTTTATTGTTAGGTTGCGCTGCCATTTTTCTGTAATTTTGCCACAAATGTATAGTAAATTTTTGACATAGCCAAACGGATAGACCGTTTTCATTCAAGAACATACGTTTTTCTTGTCCTAAAACAATTGTTCGGGACAGAAAAGGTGGCTTTCTCATTGTTGATTCAAGTTTCGCAAGTATTCACTTTATAGTATGACGAATTAGTAAAAGCCGGGGCATTCAGTTGAAAAACAGGATGCTCCCCTTTTTAGTTGTGTATCGGTAGCTGGGACAATCCATCGAAAGGACATATCCGCTTTTTTAGAGAAGATATGTTTTATCCGCAGATGTGAGACAGATGTTATACGGATTATTCTGTTTGAATTCTGTTTAGCATCTGTGGATTTGCATCAAGTCTAAGGACAGATGCCGCATTGAGCACATCTTCGGATTCGTAGAGGGAGCAATGAACGGCTCACTTGTTCGCAGCATCGGAATGATGCGAGCCAAAGCGGCCAACGCTCTGACAAACCTCGTCTATAACATATTTTACAAAAAGAAGGAAGAAAGAAGCTTCATCGCTTGGTGGTTCAGAAAAAAAAGAATAACTTTGCATATGGATTCCCGTTTTTCGCATTGTCTCAGCGTTTGGCAGAGTGGTATCACCCACAAAACCTCACGTCTGGAATGTGGAGTTCACGCCGTGCCTACAGCAAGTGTGCTATTAGGAGGCTGGGTGGGCAGTCGGGGATTTTTACAAACAAAGGCGTTTACACGACGTCTTGTCTTGGCGGTTCGGAACTTCGCAAACTCCATCATCTTGCTAAAGACAGGGCAACAGTAGATGCTACGGGGTGTGAATCGTTCGCATCCCTTTTGTGCGCTACATACACTAGGGAGCATACGCCCCTTGAGCGTTGGGCGGACATAGGGAGATGCAATATATTCATATCGGCGTGGGCTCTGCGTTGCTTGTCTCTGCAAGATAGGCAATGCGAAGGCCTCGAACCGCGGGACAGGCAACAGGACAGTTCCCGCGCTTTTTTTTGTGCCACAACTGAACTTCTGCTCGTCGTCTGCCTATATAGATATTGGATAAATGTAAGAAGAGATGCCAATGAATAGGTTTTTTGTTTTAAGGTTGATGTGCCTTGCCCTGTCCGCTTTGCTGGGAGGAGCTGCCATGGGGAATCATGCGACAGCTCAGGTGGCAGTGAAAACCAACCTACTATACGATGCCGCCACCACGCCCAACCTGGGCATTGAAGTGGGCATGGCACACCGTTCCACTGTGCAGCTGGTGTACGGGCTCAACCCCTGGAAGTTCCACAGCCAGACCCATGGTACACGTATGGTGCGCCACTGGGTGGTGATGCCCGAATACCGCTGGTGGACCTGTACGCGCTTCAACGGACATTTTGTGGGCCTTCATGCCATGGGCGGACAGTTCAATGCGGCCTCGGCCGACATTCCCGTACCAGGAGTCTTTTTCGGCGGGGCCAACCTGCGCAAGCAAGTGCGTCACAGCAGTCTGGAGGGCGGTTTTGCCGGCCTTGGTGCCACCTATGGTTACCAGTGGATTCTTTCGCGCCACTTCAATCTTGAGGCCGAAGCCGGCCTGGGGTACTGCCATGCCTGGTTCAACCAGTATGCCTGTGGCGAATGTGGTCCGCGCCTTTCCGACGGGAACACCCACTATCTGGGTATCACCAAGCTGGGCTTTTCCGTGATTTATCTGTTTTAGCAATCAGGAGGAATACATGATGATACAGAAGACCATTTTCCTAGCGATTACGCTTTTCATCCTTTCGGCATGTGCCGTATCCAGGGTGGACACCGGTCATATTGGCGTTCACATTGTAAATCTCACCGGCAGTGGCGGTCAGATGACAGTATCAATGGACATCTCGCTCGACAGCCTTCAGTTGGGCAGCAACCGCCAACTTTTTGTCACTCCCTATTTGGAGGGGGCCAACCATCAGACCGCCCTTCTTCCCACCCTGCTCATCAACGGGCGCAACATGCAATACGTTTATGAGCGCAGCGGTCTGACGGAAAAGGCAAGGGAGACATATAATAATATAAATAAGGTGGTGAAACGCCAGAACGGTACAAGTCAGAGCATCGACTATCTTGCCTCGGTAGGCATCGAACCATGGATGCGCAGAAACGAGGTGACACTCCGCCTGTCGGTAGATACCTGCGGTTGCGGTGTGACGGTGGGCAATGGTTTGTCGGCCCCCCTTGCTTCGATGAATATGAATCCTGCCACGCTGATGCGCTTGGTATATGTCACTCCGCCCGTTACAGAACAACCGGTGGTGGCGCATGAGGGCATGGCCCGCGTGCAGTTTGAGGTGGATAGTATCACCCTACACACCTCGCCCTACACCTGCCGCAACGGGCAACGTATCGACAACCGCGCCCAACTTCGCGTCATCGACGATTCCATCAGCTATGCACTCAGCGACCCCAATGTGGAGATTGCTGCCATCAGTGTGTGCGGATATGCCTCGCCCGAATCGCCATACGTTCACAACGACTATCTCGCCACAGGCCGTTCGCGCGCCCTGTCGCTCTATCTGAGCCAACGCTACAACCTGCCTGCCGAACGCTGCACCTACAATGCCGTGCCTGAGAACTGGGAGGAGTTTCGCCAAATAGTGGTGGATGCACAGGAACTCTCCGCCACACAGCGTGAGGCATTGCTGCAGCTGATAGACCGTCCAGTATATGGTCCGTCGGACTATGATGCCAAGGAACGTGAACTCAAGTCGTCGAAGCAGTTCTCACGGCTTTACAGGGAGAAGATACTGCCTGCGTGGTTCCCGCAGTTGCGATGCACCAAGTTTGTCATCAACACCCGTCTGCGTCCCATGCCCGACGAGAAGTTGGCGCAGATTATCCTCAGCACACCTCAGCTGTTGTCGCTCAACCAGATGTTCCGTGTGGCCCGGCTCTATCCTGAAGGCTCTGAAGCGTTCAACAAGACCATCGGCATAGCCTTGCGCTATTATGCCGAGGACCCCATTGCCAACACCAATGCCGCGATAACCGCCATCAAGGAAGGACGTTTGAACGAAGCCGACGGTCTGTTGCTGAAGGCTGGCAACCTGCCCGAGGCAGAAAACGCCCGTGGTGTGCTTGCCACCTTACGTGGCGACTACGAATCTGCCCTGCTCCATTTTGCCGCAGCATCCTTGCTGCCCGAGGCGCAGAAAAACAAGGAGATGCTTGAATAGGCGAACAAAGAAACATTTATCAAATTGACAATTATATTGTAAATCATTATTTTCTAACATTATTATGAAAAAGTTATTTTTATTTGCAATGGTTGCTGCCGCACTAAGTGGGTGCAGCAACAGTGATGAGGTGGACACCAATCCCGAGGTCCAGCCTGGAGGTGAAGGTTATGTGGGATTCAGCATCCAGCTGCCCACTACGCCAGGCACGCGTGCCAACGACGTTTTTGACGATGGTACTCCTCAGCCAGACGAGTACAGGGTTTACAATGCCACCTTGTTCATCTTCAAGGGAGAAAATGAGACATCTGCGACGTATGAGTCTGCCTACAAGATGAATGTGACGACTTTCAATACGGTATCAGGTGACCAATGTACAACCGAGGGTATAGTCTCTTCTAAGGTTACGAAGCCTACACTGACAGGTTCCCAGAAACTATTTGCATACGTTATCATCAATGACAATGGCTTGACTGACATCGCAAATAATAAGTTAGGTGGGACAGCCTACACAACAACTACTACATTTCCTACCTTTAGTAAAATCGTATTGGATAACATAGGCAATAAAACCAATGGATTTGTCATGACCAATGCTCCAGTTGCAAACTTTGCAGGAGGTGCTTCCGACCCAGGTGAATCAGTCACCACTACAACGCTTTCATTTCTTGATCAAAATAAAATCTTTACCACAGAAGCCGCCGCGCAGGCTACTCCTGCAGCAGAAATATATATGGAGCGTGCCGCTGCCAAGGTTACGGTTGCTCTTAGCTCTTCTATGGCAGCAGTTCCAAATCCAGGCATCTCTGCTGACCCAAACGTCAAGTTTGACAAGGGCAGTATCAAGTGGACTTTGAGCAATGTAAATAGCACGTATTACAATACACGCCAGATGAACAACTCATGGCTTCGCTATTATGCAGATGGCTCAGATGGCGCACTAATTTCCGCCTCTAAATATCGCTTTATCAGTGGCGCTGCCATACATGACCAAGTATATCGTACATATTGGGGTGAGGATGTAAACTATACTGGCAACACAGGTCTTATATCTGCACCTGGCACTCTAGACAAGAAGGCTGAGGATGGCAAAAGTGTTTATACATACGAGAACACTTTCAATGTAAAGAACCAAATCGTAAGAAACTCAACGGGAATAGCCGTTTCTGCCACATTCAATGGTGGTCATGACTTCTATACAGCCAACACCTATGGAGCAAACAATATTCTGCAGGTTCCCGGAGCAGGAACTGGCGAAAAGATTGAAGAATATATCATGAAATACCTCTGCAACAATAATACAGAATTCAAGACATGGTATGATGCTGATGGAACCAACAGGATTAATGTCACAATGACAAATAACGACGCAGATGGAACTGCAGTAGTAAATACAATAACGACAACTTCCACAAATCCTCTTCCTTCATCAGCTACTCCTGCTAATGTAAATAGCCTTATTAAATTCCAATACTATAAAAATGGTGTGGCTTACTACAACGTGCTTATCAAGCACTTCGGAGATGATGAGACACCCTGGACACGTGCAAACCACTCAGAGAATAGCGTAGAGGGTGTATACGAGAGACTCAATGGTACAGATATTCCTGCTAAGAGCGAGCAACTCTACCTTGGTCGCTATGGCGTAGTCCGCAACAACTGGTATAAGATTGAACTTACCGGTATTCGTCAGATTGGTAGCCCCACTACAATTAACCCAGGAACGGGTACTGGTGGAGACAACCCCGATGACAATGTGGACAACTATCTGAGCGTGAAAATTCACATCACCCCATGGGCTGTGCGCAAGCAGGAAGTCGAACTCTAACGCATGGATGCTTAAGAATGATATGCAGGAAAGAGGGATACGGTGGAAAGTCCTATCTCTTCATCGTGCCCTCTTTACTGCCATTTTTCAAAATTTAAAAAAACATGAAAGGTGGAAATGAATAGAACCCACCAAACAAAAGAAGAATACATCAGAATAATGTCTATAATGAAACGTTTTCATCAACTCATGACAGGTGTGCTCATCGCCAGCCTGACCCTTGCGGCAATAGGATGCTCGATGATGGAGGAAGACCGTTCGGACTGCCCCACAGGACTCTACGTGCGATTCGTCTATGACTACAACACACAGCGTGCCGATATGTTCAAGGACCATGTGGGCTATGTCAACGTTTATGTTTATGACGAGGATGGAAACAAGGTGGCTGAGCGAAGCGTGGCCAACACCTATGGTTCCGCTCCTCTCTCGATGTACGGCTATGCCTTGCACTTCGGCACCAACGAGCTGCCTACCGGCCGACGCTACCGGTTGCAAGCCATAGCCATGCAACGACAGTGGGACGAAACCCTGCTTACACCCGGTGCCAAATACAGGCGCACGGAGGTGAACGACACGGCATCGCTACGCATCACCCTCGACCATGCCTCAACTGCCATACCTAGTTCACAGGTTGGCAAACTACACGCCGTAGATAACAAAGCTCCGCTCGACACCCTCTGGCACACCCTGAAGGTTACTGCCCTCGACCCTACCTATGGCAGGCAGTCGCCCTCTTTAGCTGCCACCGAGAAACCCTATTCCATCTATCCCGTGGAGGAACAGATGGTGACAGTGAACGAAGGCTATGCCACCTATGCCACACTGTCGCTCATACGCGACACCAAGCATCTTAACCTCACACTCTTCCAGACAGACAACCCCTCGGAGATGGATGCCAACGACTATGAGGTGGGCATTGTAGATGACAACGCCACACTCACAAGCGACAACAGCGTGGAGCCGGGCGACTCGCTCCTCTATACCCCATACGCCCAATGGACATCGTCACCTAACACTACCGAAGCCATGGGCCACTACAATATTATGTTCAACCGCATCATGTACCCCACAGCCGACAATACCTCGGCACAACTGTACATACACCACAAGTCAACGGGCAAGACGGTGGTGAAAATCGACCTCGCCCGGTATCTTGCCGAATGTCGCATTTCGCCCCTGTGGAACTATTCGCCGCAGGAATACTTAGACCGGGAATACGACTACGAACTCAACTTCTTCTTGCAAGGCGACAAATGGAAGTATTGCTCCATCGTCATACACGCCATGCCATGGTCTGTACGCAAGCAGAACGAGGAACTATAGGATAACACGCAACAAAATGAATATTAGTAGGATAACACGCATACTCAATATTCTTACCATACTGATGGCAACCGTCGGCATGACGGCTTGCCACACGGAGTATGAAGAAGAAATGAGCCGGGGCGAGGCATACGTGAGCCTTACCCTGAAGCTGCCGTATGCAGCCACGCGTGCTGTCCCGCAAGGAGGAGAGGAGGGCGACGGACGTGAGGACGGCACCGACGCAGAGAACAAGGTGACAGACGCATGGATCTATATCCTGCGGCATCCTGCCGGCATGGATGCGCCAGACAACACTCCGCTGCTATATACAAAATGGTTTAACGATGCCGACACCGAGGAATGGACAACGCTGGGAGACGGTGCGGAAATAAAGTTTTCTATCGACGGCTACAATATCCATGAGGGAGACCGCGTGATTGCCGTATGCAATGCCGGAGCCTTGTTGCCCCACCCCGCCAACCTCGGAGAACTGCGCAACCAGACTGCTTATGCGGCATGGAACAGGGCAGACGGCACCCGCTTCGTGATGTCATCCGCCCTCAACGACCCGAAAGAAGGAAAGATAATCACCACTTCTAAAGCAGGAACAAAAGAAGATCCTTTCGTGAGCGACCTGCATATACAGCGTACCGCAGCCCGCATCGACCTGATGTACAACCATGCGGAAAACCTGTCCTCATCCTCCTCCGGAAAAGAACTAATATATAAGGTATATACCGCCCCAAACAACCCATCAAGCACGGTGTTGGCAAAGATGCACCTGCAAAACATCATACCCGTCAACCTGATGCAGCAGAGCAGCTATATGATAAAGCGCGTGACCTCTGATGCTGACATCACATCCACTGTCCGGTATGGAGCCAAGGAACTGACTGCTGCCGACGGCACTCCAGTGAACTATGTGGTGGAGTCGCATACTTTAGACAAAAGGGGGACCGTCACCGATGAGCAACTTAATGACTGGTATGGCAATACCCGTGCTAAGAATATATATACAGACCCCACGCCCTATCTCTCAGCCACAGGCATCGCGTCATACAGCGGAACGGAGACAGCCAAGTCGGGACTGGGCGACAATTTCACGCACATCATGACATTAGCATATACCAACGAGAACACGCAGGACAAGGACAATCAAAGCACCGACTTCATCACGGGACTGCTGCTCAGGGCGGTGTATGAGCCTGCAAAGGTATATACCGACAAGGACTGCACCACCGAATACACTCCCATGACCGACTACGCCACGGGGCACACCTTCTGGCGCTACAGTCCCACCCGCACGGAGATGAAGGAGGCCGATTGCATCTACTTCTCCAATCAGGCGGCAGCCGAGGGCTATAAGGCAGCGCATCCCTCCGACATGGCGGAGATAACGGAGTTCACCAATGGCATCTGCTACTATAATGTCTGGCTGCGCCATGCCAATGTCGATAGCGACCCGCATCTCACCTTCCCCATGGAATATGACATTGTCAGGAATAATATCTATCGTGTGGGACTGAGCAAGGTGACGGGTGTGGGCACGCCGACACCCGACCTGAAGGCTCCCGACCATCTCTATCTGCGCATCTTCGTGCGCGAATGGAATCTCAGGGAGCAACCGACTATTAGACTATGATACAATCCATAACGGCATAAGATCATAACGACATACAATCATGAGAAGAAACACCATAAAGCACCTCATGCTGGCATTTCTCACGACTGTCATTGCCGCATCCTGTTCGGAGGACAACACCGACAACCAGGACAGCGAAGGCAGGACAGTGGCAGTGGAAATGGTAATCAGCACACGTGCGACAGGCACGCCCGAAGCCGCCCAGGCAGATGTGGAGAAGATACACACCTGGTGGGTGGCATTTGTAGATAAGAACGGCATCGTGCGCCATGTGGAGAGTCGCCCTGCCGGGCTCACCTCGTATGTGGAGGAAGAGCGCGTGGAGATGAATCTGCCTACGGGCACTTACACCCTCTATGCCTTTGCCAACATCAGTCAGGAGGAACTGAAATCGAAAACAGGCGTTGAATTCGTGGAGGGGAGCGCATATCCATCAGCCGTAAAGACTGTAGGATATGCGATTGCCATGCCCTGGGCACCAGACAAGGAACTGCCCATGTCGGGCTGGCAGGAGGTGAGGGTGACCGGGCGCACCAACGAGGTGTTCTCCATTGAGGTGGTGCGCATGCTGGCGAAGATGGAGGTGAGGTACACCAATGAGTCGCGCAAGAAGATAACCATCAACAGTCTGAAGTTGTCGCAGTCGGAGACCGACAACGTGCCACTGCAGCCCAACTACACTTATTTGGAATCGGGATGGGACAGCGATGTTCCCTGCAATGCAAGGGACTATGTGCGCTCGTATGCCTCGCTGTTGGCTGCCGCTCCCGTGTTAGACGCATACACTGGTGGTTCCCCTAAGGGATACGATGACATATTCTATGTGCGTGAGTCGCAGGCCAACTACAACGTGACGGGCCGATACCTGATGGCAGTGAACATCACCCGCGAGGGAGGACATCCCAAAGACCTGCTCTTTGCCCTGACAAAAGACCTGCGCTCCATCTACCGCAACGACCATATCGTCATCCCCATCATTCTGAGCGACTATCAGGTGAGCCTCGACGTCAACTTCTATCCTCCCATCGGTGGCTATCCTGCCGTCATCACCGGGGAGAGCGACGAGGGCTTCTATTGCAAGTTCGGCACTGAAGGCGACTTCGAGATATATCCCAAGGTGGAAGACTCCTACAATGGCTATGCCTTGCTCTACGGTACGGGCGACCCGAAGTTCACCTATCGCATCACGGCGATTAGCGACCCTTCGCAAATCTTCACCACTAAGCCCACTGTCACATCCACAGGCGAGATGCTGGGTGAGCTAAGCACAAACACGGGCACAGCCTATGTAGATGTGGAGATAACGGTGAGCCGCACAGGAGTCACCGACCAAATATACGACAGACGAATTTATATTATCAGAGAATGATGAAGACGACTATACATATATATAATACGCGCGAGACATGGCTGATGCTGTGTCTCCTGCTGGCCACCTTGCAGGTGAAGGCTCTTGACAAGATTGGCAATGTGTATTGCATCCACAATGCCACTGAACTAAATGAGTTCGGCAAATTGGTAGCCGATGGTGAAACCAATGCCAACGGTATGCTCATGAACGACATTGACTTCTCGGAGGTGACTTATTGGGAACCCATCGGCGGCAGGGCAGGAAACAATCCTTACTGTGGACACTTCGATGGAGGTGGACACCGCATCAGGAACTTCAATATAGATAACGCCAGCAGGAACTGGAACGCTCAAGGTGTATTCGGCACAGTGACGGCAGGATGCGTCATTGCCAACCTCATTTTCGACAACAGTAGTAGTATAAAGGGCCAGAACTATGTGGGAGGTATTGCCGGTGAGGTGAGGGGCGATGCCGCAGGTACGGTTAAATTCGTCAACTGTGG
>CAMBDA010000013.1 GCA_945865175.1 uncultured Prevotellaceae bacterium
GACGGATAAGGTCACCACAAGGACCAAAACCCATTTCATAAACTTCTTCATTTGCTTCATTTTTACAAGTAAATAATCATTCTATTTGTTAGCGGGATGGTCATACGTGCTCTTACGAGCGTCCCAATACATCCGGGAGTAGCGATTGTTCGTCCCGTCTTGCAGGCGGGAGACGGCCTCGCTCCAATTCTCAGCGTTGAGCGTACTCTCGCTGTCGGGATAGCTCATGCGTGATATTTACAAATCACGAATCTCCTCCTCGCTGAGTCCCGTCGCCTTCTGTATGTCGGCAATACCCAGGCCCATGGATTTCAGATTTAGGGCAGTTTGTCTTATACCTTCCGCACGACCTTCCAATCGTCCTTCCAATCGTCCTTCCTCGCGTCCTTCCTTGCGACCTCGCTCCATTCCTTCCGCACGACCCTGCCTTACTCCACTGCTGTAAAGCGTGTTTTCCGTGCGGATGATGTCCCAGAACTTGTCGTAGCCGAGAAGCTGTTCGGGAGTGTAGGCTGACTCCTCAACAACCTCCATCGCCTTGTTTATCTCAGGAATGTCGAGCAATTCCTGCGGCACGGTCTCCATATATCCGTCGATCTCTGTGAGATAGCGCAGCCAAAGGACTTGCATACGTTTCTCTTCCATAGTGTGAGGCGTGAACTTGGGCAGCTCCACAAACACAAGGTGGAGTCCGTCAATCACCTTTTCGGTATGCTTCTCATGCACCATGCGGTAGTAGTGATAGTATTCGGGAACGTCCTTCAGAAAGACATCGTTGACGAGATTCAGCGAATACACAGGCTCCAGAAGGCTGTAGTCCTCCTTCTTGTCGAGCTGGCGAACGTATGCCTTGGCGGAGTTGAACATCACCCTCTGCATGAACTCAGGCGACCATACCATCTGCATCTCCACAATGAACTGCCTCCCACGGTTGTCCTTGCACCTCACATCGACGATGCTGAACTTGCGCAAAGGATTTTCCGGCACCATTTCGGGTGTCAGATACTCCACGCTTTGTATCTCCTCCTCCTTGGTTTGGAAGGGGAGAAGCGCGTTGAGCAGGCTGATTACGAGGTCAGGATGCTCGCCAAACACCCTTTTGAAGGTGAGGTCTGCCTTTGGGTCGAGATAACGTTTTGCCATGATAATCCTTATATTTTGGGCAAAGATAGGCAAAGTTTCCAAAACAACAAAATTTTTACCTTGCTTTTCTTTCGTTTGCCCAAAAATATCTTAAGAGCAAAAATTCCCGCAGGGCTGTTATGCCTTCAGCCACATTAAGCTCAGAAGGGGCAACATTGAATAGGGTCTTAGGGACAGGTAAATCGTTTCACTTCAGTACATCAGTTCACTCTCGGGTCGATGTGACCTCTGACCCTTTATTGATGAACGGCACCAGTCCCGTGTTCATTTTCTTGACGACAACGGGGACAACTTTTGTTATGTTTGGTGTATCAGCTTTATCAATCAATGCTGCAGGCCACATCTGCCTTCGGAAAGTATTACGCTCGCATCGCTCACCGTGACCGCAGCTATGTCTCTCCCAAGTCGGGAGGTTCTTCTACGGACTCTGAGACACAGGGCGGCGGATGAGGCGATGACAGCATAGCCTTTCAGGTGGGAAAGAACAGAATTAACCTGAAAACAATGGGGTATCTTCATAAGCCTCTGAAGGTTTCTTCGTTTTTGGGAAGGGTCATTATCCATTTCTCCCTGTCGAGTTTGATGCCCGCAGGGGTGAGATAACGTTCGTAGTCAATCTCTCCTGGCTTGTCCACCATGTCACGAACGTGTGACATCGAGGCACCAGCCACTTCATCGACAGCGTTCCAGAATTCCTCCTCGGTGAATCCTCTGCCAGCCTCCTTGTGATATCTGTTGTATAGCAGACGCATGAGGTCGTCGAGCGAGTGTCTGTTGTTGGACAGGCGTTGTATCTCAATGTCCATGATAAGTCCTACTGACGGTCCGCGGAAGTAGTAATTTATTCGCACGTCTTTCGAGTTGGCATCATCGTTCATGAAGTTTAACCAGATGTCATAGCTTGCCATGCGCAGGCTTTGGTGATATTTGCCGTCGTAGCGTTCGTCCATCCTCATGTAGTTGGATAGCAAGAGGAGTTTCTCCTCCTCGGTGCACAGTCCGGCGCGTTCGAGTATGAGTGTCTCATAGTAGCAGGTTATGCCTTCGCAGAACCATATCAAGGGACAGTAGGCTTCGCGGTCGTAGTCGAACGGACCGAGTTCTATGGGTCTTATTGTCTTTACATTATAGAGGTGGAAATATTCGTGAGCCACAAAGGAAAGGAATTTAATCCATCGGCTACGCTCGTCGTGAAATTCGTATGTTCCGTCGGTATAGCAAGCCTGCGAGTTCAGGTGCTCCAGCCCTCCCTGTCCCTCGCCAAGGTGAATGAGGCAATAGTTGTCGTACGGTACATCGCCGATGATGTCAGTGCATGTTGACACAATGGCGCGGAAGGAGGATTCAAATCGTGACTCTTCCAGCCCTTGAGGTGTCTCGATGGCAAACTCGTAGTCGTGACCTTCGTGTGTGAAGGACTTGGTATAATGATTGCCGATGAGGAACGGACTGTCGAAAAGTATGTCGAATGACGGTACTGTGAATGAGTGCGGATTGTCTGTGTCCGCCTTTAGTCCCGATGAAATATTCTTCCAGTTGGATGGAAGGTCGTAGGTCAGTGTGAGAGGATGGGATGTGTCCGTGTCTTTATACATGAATACACCGTTTGGGGCGATGAAAGCCACGTTGGCATCCACACGGCTTGAGGCGACGTCGCGCTCGTTGGCGAAGATACGGTAACTCACATTGATGGTCTTTTTACCCTTGGTGTCAATAACCCATGTGTTCTTGCTTTCTTTGTGCCAACTTAGTCTTTCACCTTTTCTGTCAGTTGCGCTAAAGTCGCACAGGTGTTTGGGAAAATCGAGTATAGAGTAGTAGCCAGGTGCCCAAACGGGCATTTTCAGCTTTAGCTGTTCGTCCTCTCCTGTATAGGTCAGGTTCACGTTTAGGTAGTGCTTGGCTGTGTCCATGCTTACGGTATATAGCATATGGTAGTCATCTGCTGCTGCAGATGTGGTAGCCAGCATGAGTGCCGCCATCCATATTATTTTTTTCCTCATTGTTGTAGTGATCATATTATTTTTTTTCTCATTGTTGTAGTTGCGTATTCCGGTCGATACCCGTTCACCAATTCCGGTCATATCCGTTCAATATGCGTCAACAATCACAAATCGGCATCCAGTCTTGTTTAGAGGTTCTATGAACCATATCTTAATGAAATCGAGAACATCACTGCCGATATGCTTTGAACGGAATTCGGAAGAAACTCCCAAGTCTTGCCCAACAACTGCTTGGTAAAGCCAAAACAATCTTTGGCAAAGAACTCGTCTATGTCAAGGTCTCCACAATTGAAGCCTTCAAGTTCCTTTGGCTCATTGACGGAAAACAGCGAGCCGTGTTCTTTCAAGAAACTCATCTTCTTCCTAAATGGGCTTTTGACAACATGCTATACAGCTCGGCAAACTTCTTTTCAAGAATAGCCTCGTCTGCTTTCTTCTCTTCCTCCGAGCGGTTCATATACCACTCATAGTTTGCTTGCGCCTCAGCTTCGAATCGCTGAGCCACTTCACCAGTCAGTACTGGTATGGATGCTATCGGTAGTGCCATATCCTTTTTCTTGATAATACTTTACCTTGCAAAGGTACTCATATTTTCTGAGATTCAATAGTTTTATGCGATTTTTCTTAGTTGAACAAACTGAAAATCCTACTTTTCGAGCTGATTTTGGCAAAAATCCACATCCCATTATTATCCTTGCCTTCACGCTTCGGATTGGCATTGTGCGGGAGCGGAACAGGGAACAGATAACAGTGGAACAGAAATTCATTTCCGGTTTCCGGCGGAGCCGCACCCCGCCCGAGGCCGGCACCGGCGAAAGACAAGCGGAACAGGGAACAGATAACAGTGGAACAGAAATTCATTTCCGATTTCCAGCGGAGCCGCACCCCGCTGATTCGTAACCTGCATCAAGGAACAAGTTTGAATCGATAATCTACGAAGGTCCATTTTCGATTCCTTAATTTTGCCTCCAAAAAGATGAAAGGGAATTCTCCATCTTCACACCAATACGGTTGAAAAAGGCTGACAGTCTGAGATGACATGGCTGTTGAAAGCAATGTCAGAAGGAGGTTCTCATATGTGGAAAGTTTGTCTGACAGAGCATAGAGGTGCACATGCTTCCATGAGTCCAAATAAAGCATCACAGGCAGCGTACACTCCATATCGGCGGGAAGAAAGTCCTGGTTTATCTGTGAATTTACCATTGTGGACAAAATATACAGCCCGCGACGTGAACTCAATTCGTTTGCCCTCTCATCAGATTTTCCGTCCAACCTAAACTCAATTTTTCCGTCTTTTTGCATACTGCATAGTGTGGATGCCACCCTTTCTGCATCATGATAGGTGAAATGGGATTCGCATAGATCCCCTTTGGGGGTTGAGCATATCATCCCTTCTTTTACCTCATAGGAAAAGCCCTGTCCGGATACCATGTGGCCCCCGTATGCAAAAGGCGAAGCAAGTACTTGCAAAACGCCTGTATACCATTTGGCCGGAACCAATATCTGCCCATATTCGAGTCGAATGCATCCATATTTCTTCTGAAGTTTCCTAGACAAACAAGCATTGTCCTTGCTGTCCTCATCTTCCAAAAAACCGGCCCAGAACAGCGAACCAGAAATAGACTGGCTACCTATCATCTTATCCTGAACAACAACGAATCGTGATGGTGGCAACTGACTGCCTTCTACCTGATGCAGTAATGCATTGTAGGGTATACGCAACTTTTGGGCATCATTCAGGCTTCCTTCTTCTTCTTTGAAAAGATAAAAATTATCACAAGAGTCTAGTGCCTTCACTTTCTCCTGACGGATATACTGGCTGTGGAAGCCTTCACGCAATTGACTTATCTTTGCAGCAGTTGGTTGTCCATACAAGGGAATGCTGATGCAGAACATTAGTAAAAGAAAATATCTCATAAAGCTGGGGAATTCCTCATCTGTAGCTCCATTAAATCCATTTTTTGTATGGCTATGTACCATTGTATCAACCGAATAGTTGTTTCCTCCGCCCCAGCAGGATGCCATTTCACTAAATTTCATTCTAGAGCATATAGATGAAACGCTGTCCAAAGATATTCTATTAATAGTCTTCATTGTTTTTATTTGTTTATTAATATTTTTGCAATTGCAAAGGTAAAGCAAAATAATGTACGCGGATTCAACTAGCAAGTGCAAATTTACGATTTTTTCGTAAAAGCACTCTCTTGGTGTTGAGAAATTGAGTTTTCCCTTGGTCTTGTGTTATCCAAGCGACATGTTGAACATCTCGCTTGGACATTAAATAAGACTATCGTATGCGCATTACATTCGTGGTTTGTTTCTTTATACTGATCTTAATAACGGAAACTGGTGCATTGTCAAGGCTGCATATTTCTGATGATGGTATGAACTCTGTTTCTCTGATGAAATCTCTGTCTACCATGACATAATTGGGATTACCCTTGATGACTGTCCCATCTATTATGTATATGCACGGACTCTCTGCATTCTGCTGTTTATTTTTCTTGCCAATATCAGCAAGAACGGTCAGATTCGCAGAACGTTTTGTTTGCAGGAAGCATACCTTCTTGAATGTATACCCATTCAGTTTAAATGGCAAATGATTGACAACGATAGAATCGGATTCTATTTGACTACATTTAAGAGTGAATTTCGAATCAGGATCTGCCAGAACCCGAGCCTGTGTGAATTTTGACATGTCGACTCCAGCTATACTACTTGTTGCATATTTGTTGTCAATAACATACAGTACATCTTCTGTTCCAGCACAATCATTGCTGGCATGTACCATCTGGGAGCCTGTATTCATTATAAATAATAGAGTTAAAAAAAACATGGTTTTCATTCTGTTCCTCCTTCCGTACTGGCTTGACAAATAGGAAAGACAATCATAGAAGCATCCGGAGTCTCCTCCATAACCTCCAAAAAGCGATTCCAGCAAATTTTTTTTCATCAGCATGGCCTCTTCCAAGGCAATTACTTTTAACTCATCTAATTTCATTCGTTTAATTTAATACATAAACCCGGCACAAACAGCGGGCCGGTGTCCGCCTTCCTTTATCACAGTGTGGTCTGCTTCCTGAGTGCTAGCCTGCTCAGGCATTGTGGTACCTTATTTCTATTTTTTTTTACAGTCCAATCTTTGCAAGGAACACGTGGGGAAATGCATCAGCATTTGCCTACGGGTCACGAGCTCCAGCCAGCTTTTTTGCTGATATCACTATCCGAGGACTTCGTCCCCGGTTACTCAGAGTATAGGCTTCCAGCCTAAGCATTGGCGATGGGTGGGGAAGGTCAGGTACCTGTCTCCTTGACCCCTTTTAGACCCCTTTATGCTATTGTACTTTTTCCCAATACTCGTCTGTGCGGATTCCGGTTTTGATATTTACCCAGATGATGTGCATCGTGTTTCCACCGTCGCTCAATGTCATTTCCATGGCGTTCTTCTTACCGGCAAATATGTTCTTGCAATCCGAATCAATGGTTTCTATCAAGGCACCATCTTCCACCGTCCAAATGCCTCTCGTTACCACCCCACATCTGAACGTTTGTCTGTTGATGAGTGAAACACTCCTGAATCTGCCGTTGGCATCCAGAATTTTGAAGTAAGGGCCATATTTCCGCTCTTCCGCGTTATGGTCAAGTATTTGCCATATTCCCACAAGCTGCTCCTTGGTAGGATTGGCAACGATGTCTTTTTCTTCCACAGCCTTAGTCTGGCTTTTGTTTTCAACTGTGTTGGCAGTCTGGGCATGTATGCCCTGTACCATGGCCATGGTGATGATGGCCCATGTAATCATTTTCTTCATCATGTTAAATTATTTTTTAGGGTTTTGGAATGTCTGTATTCTTTGAAGGGTCGAATATGGGCGAATCCTCCGGCCAGATACGCGGCAAAACGATATTATAGTCGGCCGTACCTTCGAGTCGAAGCAGTTTCAGTACCCCTTCTTTCCAGGCAGCGGCATAGACAATGGGGACAGTGGAGGCTCTGTCTATCAGAATCTGGGCACATTCATAGTGGCGATACACTTCGTTCCATGCCACTTCCACATGGTCCGTGTTGGCGTATGACTTGATTTTGCTGAAGATGCGTTGCCAGTCGGCTTCCTTGCAGCCCGGAATGTCATAGAGGGTCCCTTTGGCATGCTGCTTCACCTTTTGGGTGTTGTTGAAGGTAACCATCTGATACTGATAGGTGGGTCCGTCATAAGCAACTGGGGAGCATATGGCATCCGGCTTGGAAATGTAGGGTTTGAAGAGTCCCTCCATTTCATTGGCTATCAAATCGTTGGCCTGATGGCAGTCTATAATGTGCTTTTTGCGGGAATTGTATGCAAAATGTATGTGTCCCTTCTTGAAGACAATCTCTACAAAGTTTTCCTGCTCATCGTCCCTGAAGCTTGGGAAGCATGCATAAATCAGACCGCCGTCAGCACTGTTTTTCTTTACCATCTGCTGGCCTGTGGCAGGCAGCGCATCCAGGATGTCTATGCAGGGCTGTATCTTTTTGATTCCTTCCATCATGTCGTATTCAGGGGGTAGCTTGCGGTTGACCCAGTAAGCCACTTCCGATTGTCGGCACAGTACATAATCGCTGAAAGGGAACAGGCTGTCCAGCATTGCATAGACACCCATGATTTCCTTCATGGGGACCACGCGTGTGGCCTCCTGTGCCATGACCCTGCTATGTGAAAGGGACAGTAGCAGGCAGAGCGTGAAAAAGTGTATTGCCTTGTTATTCATAACTCTCTATGTTTACCATTCTACCAATTCCGTTCATGCACACCCGCAGTTCCTGCTGCTCATCTCTGTACTGCGCTATTACCTCCTCTGTAGCTTCTCTTGCGCTGTGTTCCATCAGCGTGGTAAAGTTCTCCTCCACATATGCTCTCATCATCTCTTCCTGTGTGGGCTTGTTCTCCACCTTTGGCCTGCTTTTCCGGATGTTTTGCTTGCGGGCACGGGCCGATGCTTGAACGGACTGCCTGACTGCCTCTAGCCGAGGGGTGGATGATGTCTGACAGGTAATGACACCCGTACCAGCTGCCGGCTGTGACACGATGCTACGGTGGACGCTGTCCAGGGGCTGTTCTACAGCGGCCAGAGGCTGGATGTCCAATTTGTCATCGGTGTTGCCGGCCATCCTGATAAGCAGTATGCAAATGACCGAAGCAGCCACAACGGCCACCCATGGAAATACAGTGGTGCTTCGCTTGCTTCTTGTGGTATACGCTTTTCTGGCCATTCCGCCCAGGAGCACTGCAAAACCCAGCCATTCCTCAGGAATGTCTTCTGTGGTGGAGAAATACTCCTTCAGGATACGCTCCTCTTCGCGTGAAGTGTTGCTGTCCATGAATTTGTCAAGCAGCGCTTGTATGTATTTCTTGTCATTCATCTCCATGTCGAAATTATATCTACGTTCTTTGTTTCTATTATCTTTCAATCTCCTGCTTTATCAGCACCAGCATTCTTTTCTTGGCCTTGGACAGCGTGCCGCGGACGGACGATTCGGTGGTGCCCAGTATCTGAGCAATCTGTAAACAGCTCATCTCTTCTTCGCCTCTCATCAGCAGGATGCGCTGCCAGTTGTAGGGCAACCTTTCCATGGCCCGCCTGTACGCCCGTTCGGATTCTGCCCACTCCATCCTTCTCTGTGGCGTGTCGAGCGAGGGAGGTTCGTAGGGCTCTTCATCGGCATCCCTGTTTCTCCGCAGGAATCTCAGGATGGGATGTCTGTGTTGCGCCTTCAGCCTGTCCTTGCAGAGATTTCTGGACAGCTTGGCCACGTAGGCACTGAGCATCCGTTTGTTAGCCTCCAGTGCCTGATGCCTTTCCCAGGTGCGGAGCATTACCTCCTGAGCCACATCCTCCACATCATCTGCGTCAGGCAAATACTGGTGTGCTTCTGCCGCAGCCACACGACGAAGTTCATCTGCAAGTGATATGTAGGTTTGACAATCCATACGCTATATACGACAAGCATGCCTTAATGCTACCGCTATCTGATGTTTTTTTTTCTTGATATTACCAGATGAGGGCATTTTGCTACCCAACTGGAGAAATTTTGTTACCCAGTTGGGTAGCAAAAAATCTCCAGTTAGGCAACAAAAAAAGGCCTGGAGGGCTGTACCTTCCCACCATAGAACGGGGCAGGGTACAGCGCTCCAGGCCAATTCATTCACTGTGTCTACATCTTAAAGGCTCCCGACTTCACATAGATGCGGTAGTCCTTGATGCTTTCGGGGGCATTTTCCTCCATGCGGGGAAGAATCTGGAAGCCAGAGATGGTCTGGTCCTGATTCAGGTCGATGATGATGTGATGGGGGAAGGGTACACCCTTGTTGGTGCTCCAGTAGGTGCTCTCCTGGAGGTCGAACACCTTGGTGCCGTTCTTGTTGCCGGTGCTCACGTCCTCGTCGTCGGCATATGCCACGCTCCAGGGCTCACGGCTAAGGCGATTGCCCTTCTCATCGAGCAGATAGAGCTCTGAGATGCAGCAGTATTCGCGGTCCCAATGGCTGTTGAGCGCTTCGATGCAGAAGTAGCGTCCGCTCACGGGCCTGGAGAATTTCACCTCCTGCCAGCCGTTCCCGGCCTTCAGCGTGCCTTCCATCACAGCCTTTTCGCCGCTGAGGTCCAGCTTCTGCCCCTCCAGGCGATGGGTCTGCGGCTTGTCGATTTGCAGCATGTTCAGTTCGGGCGTGTCCTGACCCCATACGACAGCCTCCTTGGGTCCGATGATGTCGAGCACAATCACCTCGTTCTCGCCCTTCTTCAGCCAGCAGCCAGGGCAATAGAGCGTTTGCTGCGGACCGATGCTCCAGATGCGGCCCAGTTCATGTCCGTTGACATACACTTGTCCCTTGCCCCACGTCTGAAAGTTGAGGAACGTGTCGCCCACTTTCTTCAGGTTGAAGGTGCCACGGTAGTAGCCACGGCCCTGGAGGAGATCCTTGCCGTCCTTGGTCCACATGGCAGGACCGCCCATGCGCATTACGTGCTTATCCAGGTCGGCAGGATGGGCAAAGGCATCCTTGGCACGCTCGTAGGAGTCTGAAAGGGTGACAATGTTCCACTGGCGGGGCTTGAAGACAGTTTCCATCTGGGGCGTTTGTGCAGTGATGACTACGTCGCTGACAATGCCCTTGTAGTCCTTGATGGCCTGCCCAAAGTTGACGCGGCCCATTCCCTCCACAAGAATTTCCAGTTCATCGCCTTCCTTTACGGGAGGCAGGTTGAGTGTGCGTTCACTTTTCACGCGGTCCAGTTTGCCGATGAAACGGCCGTTGATGAACACCTGTGCATAGTCGTGCATCTGAGCTGTGAGCACGCTGGGACCGTCAATCCTGGGCAGACGGGTGGCATAATAGAGCATACCCCATCCCAGGTCCATTTCCTCAAAAGTGAGCAGAGGCCTGTTCTTTTCCACTTTGGTCTTGCTGTCCGTGCCGCTGAAGAGGGGTGTGAACTGTGTCAACTCAAAGCGTGGAACCGTGATGATGGGCATGGGAAGCTTGGGCACGGACGGCAGTTTCTTGCCATCGTTGTAGCGGGCCATCATGGTGCGCAGCTCGTAGAATTTCTCCGTGGCCTTTCCATATTCGTTGATGGGGGCATCATAGTCGTAGGAGGTGACGTCGGGTGCAAAACCAGGTGAGTTGGCGCCTGCCCAGTGGCCGAAGGATGTACCGCCGTGGGTCATGTAGAGCGAGAAGCTGATGCCCCGCTTGAGCATGGCCTCCATGCCGTCCACCATGTCCTTGGCATTGCGCGTTTCGTGCTGAGCACCCCATTTGTCGAACCATCCGCTCCAGAACTCGGAACACATCTTGGGCGCATCGGGGCGCACCTCGCCCAGTCGCTTGAACTGTTGGTCAATGTCGGCACCCGTGCCGAAGTTCATGGTCCAGGTAAGGTCTTCCAGACCGTTCACTTCAAAATTGCTGCTCCAGTCGCACTGGAAGAGTGCCAATTCCTTGCCGTAGATTTCGCGCAGGCAGTCGCGTATGGCCATCACATAGGGTTTGTCGTTGCCGTAGCTGCCATATTCGTTCTCCACCTGTACCATGATGATGGGGCCACCATTCTGGATCGTAAGGGGAGCCAACTGCTTGCCCACCTCCTGCTCGAAGATGCGCACACGCTCCATGAAATAGGGGTCCTGGTGGCGCAGGTTGATGTCCTTCTTCTTGAGTAGCCACCAGGGCAGACCACCCATTTCCCATTCGGCACACACGTATGGGCCGGGGCGTACAATCACGTACATGCCGTTTTTCTGGGCCAGCCGGCAGAATTCGGCCACATCATTGTTGCCCGTAAAGTCGAACTTGCCTTCCTCTTGCTCATGGATGTTCCAGAAGACATACAGGCACACGGTATTCATTCCCAATGCCTTGCACATCTGGATGCGGTGTTCCCAATAGGGGCGGGGAATGCGCGGGTAGTGCATCTCCGCGGCTTTCACCACAAAGGGCTTTCCATTGAGCATAAAGGAACCTTTTCCGGCTTCGAAATGACCGGCTTCAGAACTGGCCTGAAGCACCTGGGGCGAAGCCATACATAAGGCCAGGGCCAGGCAGGCCTTGGCTGTACCCGAAAGGGCTTTGCTAAAAAAATGTTTCATACTTGTTTTTTGTTTTATCATCATGTTTTGTCATGCGGTTTATGGCCTATTTGTGCATTATTGATGGCAAATTTATGTAAAAATCATTATAAAACCAAGAAAATGTTGTAATTTTGCACAGCCAACAACCAAATTCGGTACTATATATATACTACGGACAAACAAGAGAAATCATATCAGACGTGATTAGCATAGACAATCTGGGCGTGGAATTCAGCGCACGCCCCTTATTCAGCGACGTGAGTTTCGTCGTGGGCGACAAGGACAGGATAGCCCTGGTGGGGAAAAACGGGGCCGGAAAGAGCACCATGCTCAAAATCATAGCCGGTCTGCAACAGCCCACCACCGGCACGGTATCGGTGCCCCGCGATGCCACAGTAGCCTATCTGCCCCAGGTGATGGTGCTCTCGGACGGACGTACGGTGAGAGAGGAGGCCGAAACAGCCTTCAGTGCCCTGCATGCACTGGAAGAGAAGATTCAGGAGATGCACAGGCAATTGAGTCAACGAACTGATTACGAGAGCGAATCTTACATGCAGCTAGTGGAACGCTTTACCCACGACAACGAACGCCTGCAGATGATGGGAGGGCTCAACTACCAGTCGGAACTGGAACGCACGCTGCAAGGTCTGGGCTTCGACCGCAAGGATTTTGACCGTCCCACCAGCGAGTTCAGCGGCGGATGGCGCATGCGCATCGAACTGGCCAAATTGCTGCTGCAGCATCCCGACGTGCTCCTGCTCGACGAGCCCACCAACCATCTGGACATTGAAAGCATCCAGTGGCTGGAACAGTTCCTGGCTACCAAGGCAGGGGCAGTGGTGCTGGTGAGTCACGACCGTGCCTTTATCAACAATGTCACCAACCGCACGCTGGAGATTTCCTGCGGCAAGGTGTACGACTACAAGGTGGGCTACGACGAATATGTGAAACTGCGGGCTGAAAGGCGGGAACAACAGCTGCGGGCCTATGAGAACCAGCAGAAGGAGATAGCCGACATACGCGCCTTTGTGGACCGTTTCCGCTACCAGGCCACCAAGGCCATCCAGGTGCAGAGCCGCCTGAAACAGCTGGAAAAGATGGTACCCATCGAGGTGGACGAAGTGGACAACAGCGCCCTTCACCTGAAGTTTACCTGCAGCCAGCGCAGTGGTGATTTTCCGGTCATCTGCGAGGATGTGGCCAAGCGCTATGGCGACCACTGTGTGTTCCACGACGTGAACCTCACCATCCGCAGGGGCGAGAAAGTGGCCTTTGTGGGCCGCAATGGCGAGGGAAAATCTACACTGGTGAAGTGCATCCTGGGAGAGATTCCCTTTGAGGGTCATCTCAAGGTGGGACATAACGTGCAGATTGGCTATTTTGCCCAGAACCAGGCCCAGCTGCTCGACGGAGAAATTACAGTCTTTGACACCATCGACCGTGTGGCACGGGGCGACATCCGCCTGAAGATACGCGACATCCTGGGAGCCTTCATGTTCGGCGGTGAGCCGTCGGAAAGAAAGGTGAAGTTTCTCTCTGGCGGCGAGCGTACCCGTCTGGCCATGATCAAACTGCTGCTGGAGCCCGTGAACTGCCTGATACTGGACGAACCCACCAACCACCTGGACATGCGCTCGAAGGATGTGCTCAAGGAGGCGATACGCGATTTTGACGGCACAGTGATTGTGGTGAGTCACGACCGTGAGTTCCTCGATGGCCTGGTGACCAAGGTCTACGAGTTTGGCGGCGGACAGGTGAGGGAGCACATCGGAGGCATCTACGACTTCTTGCGTAATCGCAACATCGAAAGCCTCCACCAGCTGAGTGCCACCGGAGGCCCATCGGCCAACACCGTCCAGCAAGCCGAAGAAGCAAGCCAGCCACAGGCACCTTCCACAGGTGCCCTCAGTTATGAGGAACAGAAGGCACAGGCCCGTCGCAGACGCAAGTTGGAGACAGCCGTGAAGGAAGCCGAAGAGAAAGTAAGCCAGCTGGAAGCTGCCATTCGTATTCTGGAAGACCAAATGGCCACCCCGGATGGAAGTACGGATATGTCGCTCTATGAAAAACATGCCCAGCTGAAACGCCAGTTGTCTGCTGCCGAGGAAGAATGGGAGACTGCCATGATGGAAATGGAAGGATGAACTGAGAAATACAAAAACATAACATTTGCAACATAATGAAAAGAATGAAGAACTGGATGTCTGCACTGACATTGGCTGCCATGACAGCAGCATGCACCACGGGCCATCAGCCCCTGAAATCGGGTATCAATCTGGCCAATCTTGACACAACCGCACTGCCCGGAACCGACTTTTACCAGTATGCCACCGGCGGCTGGCAGAAGGCTCATCCGCTTACACCTGAATACAGCCGCTATGGCAGTTTTGACGTGCTGTCGGAAAACAACAATGCCATCCTGCGCTCACTCA
Organism: uncultured Prevotellaceae bacterium; assembly: GCA_945865175.1. Classification (GTDB taxonomy): domain Bacteria; phylum Bacteroidota; class Bacteroidia; order Bacteroidales; family Bacteroidaceae; genus Physcousia. The sequence goes on from CAMBDA010000013.1 coordinate 14,187, forward strand.
TCGACAGCGTGGCAACCCTGGACAATGCCCCGGGCTCAATCGAACAGAAGATAGCCGACCTCTACAACTCCGCCATGGACTCGGCTGCCCTGCAGGAGCACGGACTGGACGAGATGCAGGCTTTCCTGCGCGTAGACGGCTACCGCAGTTCGCCCGAGGTGACTGCCCAGTGGCTGAAGGAGGTGTGGCCCACCATGCTCCGCCAGGGTGTGAGCGGCCTGTTCGGCTTCTACATCGGTGCCGACGAGAAAGACTCCAAGAACAATATCCTCACCATCGGTCAGGGGGGGCTGTCGCTGGGGCAGAAGGACTACTATACCGACACCGACGAGACCGCCCAGCACATTCGCACGGCCTATACCAAATATATGAATGACCAATGCATGCACGTGGGATTTTCGGAGGCGGATGCCGCCCGTATTGCAGCCGACGTGATGCGCATCGAGACACGGTTGGCCACAAAATGCCGCACCATGACCGAGCTGCGCGATGTGGAGGCCAACTACAACAAGTTTACCTATGACAGCCTGAAGACCACCTTTGCCGATATTGACTGGGACACCTATTTCGGCTATTTTGGCATCAGCGGCCTGAAGGACGTGATTGTGGGTCAGCCGGAAGCCATTCTGGAGGCCGGACGTATCATGAACGAGGAACCTGCCGAGGCCCTGCAGAACGTATACCTGTGGCATGCCATCGAGTCGGCATCGGCCTATGTAGACGACCAGAGCCGGGCCCTGAGCTTCGGTTTCTGGGGCACGGTAATGAGCGGACGCACCGAGGACCGTCCCCGATGGAAACGTGCGGTGGCCAGTGTGGAGGGCGGACTTGGAGAAGCCCTTGGCCAACTGTATGTGGCCAAGTATTTCCCGCCCGAAGCCAAAGAACGTATGCAAAAACTTATTGCCAACTTGCAGGTGGCACTTGGTGAACGCATCGACCAGCAAGACTGGATGAGCGATTCCACCCGTGTGCTGGCCCACGAGAAGCTGGATGCCTTCTATGTGAAGGTGGGCTATCCCGACCAGTGGAAAGACTATTCTACGCTGAAGATAGGCCATTCCTATCTGCAGAATGTGCTCGCATGCAACGAATGGGCAATAAAGGATATGATTGATTCTCATCTGAATAAGCCTGTAGACATCAACGAATGGTACATGACCCCGCAAACGGTGAATGCCTACTATAACCCCACCACCAACGAAATCTGCTTCCCCGCAGGCATCCTGCAGCCGCCCTTCTTCGACATGAATGCCGACGATGCCTTCAACTACGGTGCCATCGGTGTAGTGATTGGCCATGAGATGACCCATGGATTCGACGACAAGGGCAGCATGTACGACAAGGACGGCAACCTGCGCCAATGGTGGACCCAGGAAGACCGCGAACGCTTTGAAGAACGCATTGCCGTGATGCGCACCTATCACGATTCTATCGAAGTGCTTCCAGGCCTGCATGCCAACGGCAGCCTCACCCTGGGCGAGAACATTGCCGACCATGGCGGCCTGATGGTGTCGTTCCAGGCCTTCTGCAATGCCCTCAAGGATAATCCGCTGGACGATGTGGACGGATTCACGCCCCAGCAACGGTTCCTGCTGGCATACGCCAACGTGTGGGGCCAGAACATCCGTGAGGAGGAAATCCGCCGCAGAGTGAAAGGCGACCCCCATCAGTTGGGTGAATGGCGTGTGAACGGACAGATGCCTCATCTGGATGCGTGGTACGAGGCCTTCGGCATTACCGAGAGCGACCCCATGTATCTGCCCAAGGAGAAAAGGGTACAGGTGTGGTAATGAGTAATAATTGAATAACCTCCTGAAAAAATATGCCATTACGACTTCCAGACAAGCTCCCGGCCATCGATTTTCTCAAAGATGAGAACATCTTTGTGCTGGGCACCGAACGAGCCAACAGCCAGGACATACGTCCGCTGCGCATCGTCATCCTCAACCTGATGCCCCTGAAGATAACCACCGAGACCGACCTCATCCGTCTGCTCTCCAACACCCCTCTGCAGCTCGACATCCATCTGATGAAGGTGAAGGCCCACACCAGCAAGAACACACCCGTGGAGCACATGAAGGCCTTCTACCGCGACTTTGAGAAGATGCGTCATGAGAAGTTTGACGGAATGATTATCACGGGCGCACCTGTGGAGCACCTCGACTATCCCGAGGTGACCTACTGGCAGGAGATGACAGAGATATTCGACTGGGCACGCACGCATGTCACCAGTGTGATGTATATCTGCTGGGCCGCGCAGGCCGGGCTGTACTATCACTATGGTGTGCCCAAGCATCCGCTTTCCCAGAAGATGTTCGGCATCTTCCCGCAAGTGCCGCTCAGTCCACGGATCCCTATTTTCCGAGGATTCGACGATGTTTTCTATATGCCACACAGCCGCCACACAGAGGTGAGGCGTGAGGATATTGAAAAGGTGCCTGCACTGGAGATTATTGCCGAGAGCGAACAGAGCGGTGTGTCCATGGTGATGGCACGCGGCGGACGTGAGATATTTGTAACCGGACACTCCGAGTACTCGCCCATGACACTGGACACAGAGTACCGGCGCGACCTCGCAAAAGGATTGCCCATACAGAAGCCTGTCAACTACTATCGCAATGACGACCCCCAGCAGGGTCCTCTGGTGACATGGCGTGCTCATGGCAACCTGCTCTTCACCAATTGGCTCAACTATTACGTATATCAGGAAACGCCCTACAACATAGATGACATCCATTGAACTGCTAGCCCCTGCCCGCAACCTCGCCTGCGGAAAGGCCGCCGTGGACCACGGTGCGGATGCCGTGTATCTGGGTGCCCCCAGCTTTGGCGCCCGTGCGGCAGCCGGCAACAGTGTGGAGGACATTGCTGAGCTTTGCAGCTATGCCCACCGATTTGGTGTACGCATCTATGTGACACTCAATACTATCCTCTACGATCATGAACTGGAGGAGGTGGAACGCCTCACGTGGCGGCTTCATGAGGCAGGGGTGGATGCACTCATCGTGCAGGATATGGCCCTGCTGGGCATGCACCTGCCACCCATTCCGCTTCATGCCAGCACCCAGATGGACAACCGCTCGGCCGGCCAGCTCAGATGGCTCCATCAAATGGGGTTCAGCCAGGCGGTACTGGCACGCGAGTGTGGGGTCAGCGATATTGCAGCCCTTCACCGTGCCGTTCCTGAGATGCCCCTGGAGGCGTTTGTCCACGGTGCGCTGTGCGTATCGTACAGCGGCAGGTGTCAGGCCTCCCAATTCTGTTTCGGGCGGTCGGCCAACCGGGGACAGTGTGCCCAGTTCTGCCGTCTCCCGTTTGACCTTGAGGACAAGGCCGGGCACAAACTGATGACCCACAAGTACCTGCTTTCACTCCGTGATATGGACCGCCACCGTCATCTGGAGGAAATGATGGATGCAGGCGTGCGGTCGTTCAAGATTGAAGGAAGGCTCAAGGATGAAAGCTATGTGCGCAACATCACGGCCTTCTATCGCCAGCAGATAGACAATGTACTACGCCGCCGGCCCGAATATGTGCGGTCATCGTGGGGTAGGGTGGAACTGATGTTCAGTCCGGACCCGACACGCAGCTTCTCCCGTGGCTTCACCGACTATTTCCTGCACGGCCGCATGCCAGACATGGCCTCCATCCACACGCCCAAGAGCCTGGGCAAATGTGTGGGCACTGTGAAGGACGTGCGTCCCGACTGTATAGTGGTGGCTGGCACAGCTTCTTTCTCCAATGGGGACGGACTGTGCTTTGTGGGCAAAGACGGTGAACTCACCGGTTTTCGTGTAAATCGCGCAGAAGGCAACAGACTTTATCCTGCTGTGATGCCACAGATACCCCTGCGTGCCACCCTCTACAGGAATGCCGATGTACAATGGGACCGTCTGATGTCGCGCCCCACAGCGCGCCGGACAATGGGCATTCAGTGGACACTCAGCGAGAACGCAGATGGCTTCTCCCTATCGGCTGTCAGAGAAGATGGCGTGAGCGTGGAGCAAAGCTTTCCCTGCAGCCACACGGTAGCCCGTACACCGCAGACTGCACAGATGGAAGAGACACTGGGTCGCCTGGGTGACACCCCCTATTACAGTATGGGATTGCACATGCGTTTCTCGCACGATTGGTTCTTGCCACGTAGCGTGTTGGCCGAATGGAGGCGTACCATCACGGGCAGGCTGGACGGACTGCCACCCGTGCGCCAACCCCAGCGAACCGATGTGTCACCGCACCCGGCTCCACAGGGCGTAGAAGCCTTCAATGTGAGCAATCGCCTGTCGCGCAGGCTTTATCAGGAAATGGGATGCAGCCGTCTGGCCGAAGCCCTGGAGACAGCCCCGGCACGTGGGCACTCGCAAATATTGATGACCTGCCGCTATTGCTTGCGATTCCAGCTGGGACAGTGTCTCCGTCAAAGGCCACCCAGTCAGCCACTGCCCGAACCGCTTTACCTGCGTTCGATGGACGGTCGCCGTTTTCGTCTGCGCTTCGACTGTAACCAATGTCAAATGACTGTTGTCCATGAAGACTAGACTGTTGCTGCTCCTGCCCCTTCTGTCCGTCGCCCTGCAGGCCTGCCACTATCCACCGCAGGCTGCAGGCCGCTGCTATGGAGTGAATTATAACTTCGTCTGCATCTCGGACAGCATGACACTGCAAGCGGGGCGGCCTCTTCACAATCAGCCTGTAGATACCTCCTTCCAGCCCGTCATATTCCGTGGCGACGAACTGGTGGTGGCTGCGTTTGCCATCATCCCGGAAGACAGCATAGACAGTGTGTGGGTGAAGGTGGCCCACGACCAGCTTACCCAGGGATGGGTGCACGAGCAGGATTTGCTGACCCATGTTGTGCCCAACGACCCCATCAGTCAGTCTATCTATTTCTTCAGCCAGCGTCACTTGGTAGTCTTCCTTATCTTTGTGGGCTGTCTGGCGGTGGTGCAGCTTTTGTGGCGAAACAGGCACAGCCAGCTGCATCTGCCCCATTATCACGACATCCCTTCATTCTATCCCACGGCTTCCGCCCTGCTGTTCTTTTCCGCCGTTCTGTTGTACGGGAGCATTCAGCAGTACGTGCCCCAGACCTGGGAGGTCTTCTATTTCCACCCTACACTCAATCCCTTTGGACTACCCTTGATATTAAGCCTGTTCCTGTCTGCTGTATGGCTGGCGCTGGTGTGTCTGGTGGCAGCCGCAGATGATGTGCTCAGCATGTTGCCACCCATTCAGGCTATCCGCTATGGTGTGTCGCTTGTGGGCCTTTTCATGGTGGGCTACCTCCTGCTCAGCCTAACGTCCCGCATCGAACTGAACTACGTGCTCTTCATCATTTATGCTGTGTGGGCAGTCTGCCGCTACGTACGCCATTTTGCTCCGCACTGTCGATGCGGCCGATGCGGAGCCAAGATGCACGGACCGGGAAAATGTACACGCTGTGGCACGGAAAACACAGCCGTTCCTCCTACTAGCCTACGAACCCTTAAAGACCAACATTCACGTTTATGAAGAAAATGATTGTCAAGCACATGTGGTTTGCAGCCTTCATGAGTCTGGCTTCCTTGAATGGAAGCGCTCAGCCTTTTGCCGGGAAAACCATCCGCATTGCACTGGATGAACAAGGACATGTGCTCACCGCAGAGAATTCCTCGCTCGCTGCCGGCAGCAAGGTGATGACATGGAGTGAAACCCATGTGCCTGCCCAAAGATGGCAGGTGGAAAAAACACAGGATGAAGAGGGCATAGCCCTGCGCAATGCTTATACGGGACTGTATCTGCATTCCAGCCTTACCCAATCACCAACAAAGGGGATATGGGTGATGGAGCCTGTGGCATCCAAGCCCCATACTTTCACCCTACGACCAAAAGAGCATCCAAATATGTTCCTGACAGCCGCACCCGGCAACCGCGATGGCGTACAGCTGGCACTTGCTGGTGAAGACTATAAGGTGCCGGCATGCCGCATCCAATGGCGTGTGACGGAGGATGCTTCTATCCCCACAGGCCTCACGCCTGCCGTACGCGATGAAATGATGAACTGCTGGAAGCGTCAGTATTACCACCCGGCCCAGGTGGGTCACATCATCGGAAAGGGCGGATGGTGGGAAGATGCAGAAATGATGGAGATTGTGGTGGATGCCCTTGAAACGACAGGAGACACCTGCTATGCCTCCATGTTTGACGAGCTGTTCCGCAACTTCTGTCACCGCAATGGTACCGACTGGCGCAAGAACAACTACAACGATGATATTGCCTGGATGTGCATTGCCTGCACACGGGCTTACCTGCTCACAGGACGGAAGGAGTACCTTCGTACGGCAAAGGCAAACTTTGACCTGATGTATGCGAGGGCCGACAAGCATGGCGACCATACATTGATATGGTGCATGGGGCAGCCCACCACCAACAGTTGCATCAACGGTCCTGCTGCCGTGGCTGCCTGTTATCTGGCCCAGGCTACGGGCAACAACGCTTACTACCACAAGGCAAAGGCCACCTACATGGGAGAGCGTGCCATCCTCTACAACATCGCCGACGGACACTTCAACGGACAGGTGTACGACTGCTACGACCCGCACACCCGCAAGATTGCCAACCACTGGTCCTCCACCTATAACCAGGGCACCTGCCTGGGAGCCGCGTGCATGCTCTATGCCCATTTCGGGGATTCGCTGTTCAGGCAGGATGCCGATGCCCTGATGGAATGGACAGCCAGCCACCTGACTGACGGCCATGGTATTATTAATGTATGCCAGACAGTGAGGGGTGACCTCACGGGATTCAAGGGCATACTGATGCGCTATGTGAGGAACTATGCCGTGCTCACGGGACAAACCAAATGGTTGCAATGGATGGCAGCCAATGCCTGGCATGCCTATAACAACCGTAATGCCAAAGGCGTGAGCATGAGTGCATGGGTGACCAAGACCCCCGACACATTCTGTTTCTCCGCGGGCGGAGATTTCCGGAACGATGGGGTGGGGGCAATGACCTGTATTTCCGCGGCCTTCAACGCGATGCCAAGACCCTGATACTGTTACATAATTAACTTATAAAACTCATGAAAAGAATATTTCTCTTCACACTGGCTCTGCAAGCCACCTTGTGTGCAATGGCTGTACCTGCCTTACGAATACGTTTCCAGGCCACTCAGAAAGACGGTTCTACCGTGGCCGTCACACTCCACGGTGATGAAAACCTCCATTACTATCTTACCGATGATGCCCAGCCCGTACTACAGGCTGAGGACGGGAGCTTCTATCATGCCACCACCGACGTGCTCGGCCTGATGCGCCCGTCGTCTGTGTTGGCCCACGATGCAGACAGCCGCGGGGATATCGAAAATCAGTTTCTAAGCCTGCGGGGAGACGGTCAGGAGCTAATCGGCACTGCCATGCGAAAGACACGCGCCGCAACATCCGACATTCGTCGTGCCCGCCCCAGCCAGCCCATTGCAGGTGAGCGCAAAGGACTGGTAATCCTGGTGGAATATGCCGACGTGAAATTTGCGCGTGACAACGTCCAGGCCTACTACGATCGACTACTCAATGGCGAAGGGGCTCCCGAGAACGATGTACACGCCAGCGTGAACCGCTACTTCCTGGACCAGAGCAACGGACTCTTCAATCTCACCTTTGACGTGGTGGGACCCGTGACCATGAGCAACAATCGCTCCTACTATGGCGCAAACGACATATACGGCAACGACCAGCGTGCCGAATATATGGTGGAAGAAGCATGTCGCATGGTGAATCCCGATGTGGATTTCTCGACTTACGACTGGGACCAGGACGGCACCGTGGAACAGGTGTTTGTAGTGTATGCAGGCCATGGTGAGGCCGGAGGCGGTGGTAAAGACTGTGTGTGGCCGCATGCCTACTATGTAAGGAACCTTACTCTGGATGGGGTGAAGGTGAGCCAATATGCCTGCAGCTGTGAGCTGTATGGCGACAAGGGTACCATACCCGACGGAATCGGCACTTTCTGTCATGAGTTCAGCCACTGTCTGGGACTGGCCGACCTGTACAAGACCAAAGGAGGCAGCGTGTATGGCTTCTCTGTGTGGAGTTTGATGGATTGGGGCTGCTATTGCGGCAAGAACATGCGAGGAGAGACACCTGTCAACTACACGTCATTCGAAAGGTACTTCTGTGGATGGGACACGCCTGTGACGCTGGTATCGCCCTGCAGAGTGGAGGATATGGCGTCCCTTTCGGAGGGCGGACAGTCGTATATCATCTACAACGATGCCCGCAAATCCGAAGTCTATATGCTGGAAAATCGTCAGCTTATAGGCTGGGACAAACACATTTATGGCCATGGCCTGCTGATTCTGCATGTCGACTATGACGAATCGGTCTGGGAAAGTAATACGGTCAACAACAACGTCAACCACCAGCGTTGTACCATCTTCCTGGCCGACAACAACGAGGATTTCAGTGTGCCGAGCATTCAGGGCGATGTATATCCCGGCACCTCGGGCAACACCTCACTCACTGACACTTCTGTTCCAGCAGCCCGTCTCCTCAATGCAGGTCCGGACGGTCGCTATTACATGGGTAAGCCCATCGAGGACATCACCGAGTCGGAAAACGGACGCATCAGCTTCACTTTCTGCGGAGGCACGAATGCCATTCATGAGGTGAAGGCAGACGGCAGAAGCGATGGCCAATGGTACGACCTCAATGGCACCCCAGTGGACAAGCCCGCCCGTGGCGTGTATGTCCGTAACGGCAAGAAAATACTGGTAAAATAAAACCCTAAAAAACGCACATGAAGCAAATAAAACTGTTGACTGCTATACTGTTGTTCATTGCCACATCACTGAGAGCCGGCGAACCACTCACCCTATGGTATGACCATCCTGCCACCACTTGGACAGAAGCTCTTCCGCTGGGCAATTCGCGCCTGGGTGCTATGGTTTACGGTGGCACCGCCCATGAGGAAATCCAGCTCAACGAGGAAACCATGTGGGGAGGAAGTCCCTACCGGAATGACAATCTAAATGCCCTGAAGGTGCTGCCTCAGGTGAGAGAATTGATTTTTGCCGGCAAGCGCGGCGAGGCGCAGCATCTGATCGGACAAAACTTCCAGACACCCAGAAACGGTATGCCCTACCAGACACTGGGCAGCCTGTTCCTCACTTTTCCAGGTCACGAAAAGGCTACCGATTACCGCCGGTGGCTGAATATCAGTGAGGCTGTGGCAGGGGTGCAGTACAGGGTGGGGAAGACCATCTTCACACGTCAGACCATCACCTCCTTTGCAGACGATGTGGTGATAATCCGCCTCACAGCCGACCAGCCCAACAGTCTCACTTTCAACGCCACTTTTACCAGCCCCATGCAGTATGCCGTGAAGGCGGAAGGAGAGTGCCTGATGCTCCAGACCGACGGCTCCAGTCATGAAGGCGTAGCAGGAGCCATCAAGGCAGAGACCTGGATGAAGGCCTCTGCCGAAGGAGGACGTGTATCGGTTACAGGCAGTGTAATGCGTGTAGAGCGTGCCACAGCTGTCACCATTTTCCTTTCGGCTGCCACCAATTTTGTCAACTACCACGATGTGAGCGGGGACATACGCGAGCGTGTACTCTCACGCCTGGAACGTGCTACTGGCAAAGCATTTGATTCGGCGCTAGATGCGCACAAGGCTCGCTATACGGCCCAATTCGGGGGCGTGCATCTCCATCTGGGCCAGACTGCCTCTTCTTCCTTGCCCACCGACCAGCGACTGCGTCAGGCTGACACAACGGATGACCCCTCGCTTGCCAGCCTGCTCTTCCAGTTCGGGCGTTACCTGCTGATTTGCTCATCGCAGCCCGGTGGCCAGCCCGCCAATCTGCAAGGCATCTGGAACAATGAGGTGCTCGCTCCCTGGGATGGAAAGTATACCGTCAATATCAACCTGCAGATGAACTACTGGCCAGCCAACAACACGGGCCTAGGAGCATGCAACGAGCCACTCGTCAGGATGCTCAAGGAACTGTCGGTTACAGGAAGGCAGACGGCCCGGAGCATGTATGGATGCAGGGGCTGGGTACTCCATCACAATACTGATATCTGGCGCTGTACGGGCATGGTGGACCCTGCCTTCTATGGCATGTGGCCCAACGGAGGTGCATGGCTTTGCCAGCATCTGTGGCAGCATTATCTGTATACGGGCGACGCAAAGTTCCTGGCCGATGTAATGCCCGTACTGAAGGGATCGGCAGATTTCTTCCTCGATTTTCTCGTGCGCCATCCAAAATATGGATGGATGGTTTCATGCCCGTCCAACTCGCCCGAGCACGGGCCTGAGGGAGACGAATCAGGTGCAGGCGTGTCCACCATTGCTGGCTCCACCATGGACAACCAGCTGGCCTTCGACATCCTATATAATACCTGGCAGGCTTGCCAGGTATTGGGGAAGGACTACAAAGCATATGCCGACTCATTGAAGCAGATGTTCACCAAGCTACCGCCTATGCAGATAGGCCGCCACGGACAACTGCAGGAATGGCTGGAGGATGCCGACAATCCCAACGACAAGCATCGTCACATCTCTCATGCTTATGGTCTGTATCCCAGCAATCAGATTTCTCCTTATCGCCAACCGGCACTGTTCGAGGCTGTTAAAACAACACTCATCCAACGTGGCGACGAAGCTACAGGATGGTCGGCCGGATGGAAAATCAACCTGTGGGCACGTTTGCTCGATGGTAACCATGCTTACAAAATCATCAAGCACATGCTTTCTGAACGTATTTATCCAAACCTCTTCGATGCGCATCCGCCATTCCAGATTGACGGCAACTTTGGTTTCACCGCTGGCGTGGCCGAAATGCTGATGCAAAGCCACGACGGAGCCCTTCATCTGCTGCCAGCACTGCCTGATGTATGGAATAAGGGCGAAGTGGGCGGCCTGGTGGCACGTGGAGGATTCGTGATAAAGAACATGGAATGGGAAAACGGTGAATTAAAAACGGCTGCCATTCATTCGCCCTTGGGCGGCTTGTTGCGTATCCGCTCTTATGTACCACTTCAGGGAAAGGGACTACTCAAGGCACGTGGCAGCAATCGCAATCCTCTCTTTAGTCTGCCACCAGTGAAACAGCCGCTCGTAAGCAAACAAGTTCATCCGAAAAAAACAGATTTGCGTACAGTATATGAGTACGACATTCAAACCAATGCTAGCGAAACATACCTTCTCTCGCGGTTATGAGCATAAAAATGCTAATGCTGATTATGTTTAGTTGTAAATAATCCGCTCATATTTTCCATCAGCGTGTGTCTTTTCTGAGAGAAGCGAGCTGATTGGACAAACTGCCGACTAATCCCCTCGTATCCAACATGCAAGAAGGGGAAGCAAAATACCGTTGCTTCCCCTTTATATAATATATATGATTCCAGGGTTTTCCTTTTCTCTGAGGTTGCTGACTATGAGGATGGTCACACCCTATTGTTGTGTGGAAACACGACCCTGGGCTGGAAGGTCTTTGCTTCCTCAAAATCCATCAGGGCATACGAGATAATGATTAGCGTGTCACCCACCTGTACCTTGCGGGCGGCAGCACCGTTGAGGCAGATGCATCCCGATCCCCTTTCCCCTCGGATAACATAGGTTTCAAGGCGTTCTCCGTTGTTGTTGTCCACCACCTGTACCTTCTCTCCAGCAATCATACCCGCAGCATCCATCATGTCCTCATCGATAGTGATGCTGCCCATGTAGTTCAGATTGGCCTCAGTCACCTGCACACAATGCAGTTTTGACTTTAGTACTTCTATCATCATACCTTATTCCTTATTTATATCTGATATGGTCGATTAACCGGATGGGGACATTCCCACAAAACACCGTGATACACCCTACCACCGAACTGGCTTCCTTCCAATCGTTGATGTCGGCCAGCGTGATGCCGTCCACAATATTGAAATACTGTACTTCAAGGCCGGGGATGGCATTGATCTTTGTCACCACAAAATCGTGAACAGCCTGTACGCTGGCCACCAAATGGCGACTTTCATTGAGCACACGGTGGATGTTGGCTGCAATGGTGCGTTCTTGTTCGGAAAGCAAGGTGTTCCTGCTGCTGCGTGCCAAGCCACTTTCCTCACGGACTACCGGACACGGCACAATCTCCAGCTGAAGTCCCAAATCCTCTACCATGCGCCGTATGACACAAATCTGCTGGTAGTCCTTCTCTCCGAAATAAGCCTTGTCAGGCTCTACATAGGAGAACAGCTTGCTTACAATCTGGCACACACCATTGAAATGGCCCGGGCGGAAAGCCCCCTCCATCACAGTGTCGGTGGGTGGATAGCTAAACACACGGGTGTCAGGTTCAGGATAAACCTCCTTCACCGAGGGCGCAAAGGCAATCTGTGCACCACAGGCTGCCAGCAAGTCGCAGTCGGCCTCCAGAGTACGAGGATAGCGTTCCAAATCCTTGGGGTCGTTGAACTGTGTAGGGTTGAGAAAAATGCTCACCACGGTCACGTCGTTCTCAGCCACGCTGCGCTTCACCAGCGACGCATGTCCGTCGTGCAAGGCACCCATTGTAGGCACCAGTCCTACGGTCTGTCCTTTGCTCCTACAAGTGCAAAGGGTTTCTTTCAATTCGATGATGCTATGAATTACTTTCATGCTTTACATTTGTTCAAAAAACGATGCAAAGTAACATAGTTTTCCGCAAATAAAGAAACTTTTTTGTAAATTCCATATTTAAAAAAAGATAAAACCGCCGCTTTTCCCCTGGTGAGGCCTCCCAAACCAAAAAAATGTTGTAAATTTGCAAATCATTTCATCAAAAACAAGAGCATGAAGGCAAAGAAAATTCTATTTGTGAATCAGGAGATGACTCCATATGTACCCGAGAGCGGACTCTCACTACTGGGTCGGAAACTGCCCCAACTGACCCAGGAGAACAGCAGGGAAATAAGAACGTTTATGCCCAAATGGGGCATCATCAATGAACGTAGGAACCAGCTGCATGAAGTCATCCGCCTGAGCGGCATGAACCTGGAGGTGGACGATACGGACCATCCACTTATCATCAAAGTGGCCAGCATCCAGGCAGCACGCCTGCAAATCTACTTCATCGACAACGACGAATTCTTCCAGAAACATCTGATGTCATACGATGAGAACGGTATGCCCTATTCCACTAATCCTGAACGTGCATGCTTCTATGCCCGTGGCGTGCTGGAAACATTAAAGAAACTGCGTTGGGCACCTGACATTATCCATTGCCAGGGATGGATGAGCGCCTTCATCCCCCTCTTCGTAAAGGGCGAATATGCCAACGACCCGTCTTACCGAAACTGTATGACCGTGTTCACCCCCTCACATACCAGGATGAACGCTCCCCTACCCGATAATATTAATGGCATTCTCACTTTCGAAACACCCTCACTGCCCCAGATCGTACAGGGCATCGACGAACCCGCCGACATGCAGTTGCTCAATCGTATGGGTGTAAAGTGGGCCGATGGAGTGGCCGCATACGAGAAAAACGATTGCCTGATGCAGTTGGCCAAACAGCTGGGAAAACCATATACCGAGGCAGACGGTGCAGAGGAGCTGATGACTCTCTTCCCTGCCTTCTACGATACCGTATGGAGTACCAAGGAGCATGAAGACTGAACCATCAATGTACACAACCCACATGAGAAAATCCCTACAATCCCTTTCCAGGCGCACGGCACTACCCCTTCTGGCATTACTGTGCGTGGCTTCCTGTACCGAAGACACGGACACAATGGGCCTCTATCCCGATGGTGACAACATCATCAATTCCCATTCCGTATACAGTGTGCTCACACGCTCTCTTGAGATGGGAGCCGTGCGTACAGCCAGCGACATCAACTATCTGGGGGAAATCGAAGACCCGGAAACCGGCACAAGCATCCGGTCGGAATTTGCTGCCCAGTACTTCTGCTCTGAAAACTACAGTTTTCCTGCCCTCAAATACATGTTCCCCATAGATACAATGCTCACTCAGCAGCCCGCTCACCCCATCGACAGCATTCGCTGCGACTCTGTGGAAGTGCGGCTCTATTTCGACTCATACTATGGCGATGGCAGCAATCCCATGAAGCTGGAGGTGTACCCTATGTCCTTCAACACCATTATGGAAGAGGATAGCATTTTCTACAGCGACATCGACCTCAACAGGTTTGTGGATGCCGGCACACAACCTATTGCCACCAAGGTGTTCAGCCCCATCGACTACAACCTCTCTGAGAGTGAGTTGAACAGTGCCACCCATTCCAACAACGTGCGTATTGTGCTGCCCGACACTTTCGGCACACGTATCATGCAGCAATACTACAGGCAACCACAAGCCTTTAAGGATGCCTATTCGTTTGTACGCAATGTATTTCCCGGCTTCTACTTCAAGCTCAAGAGCGGTCAGGGCAATATGATTTACGTGAGTGTGAGCACCGTGAACGTGTTCTTCTCCTACTACACAGCCGAGCATCCCGACAGCGCGATTGCAGCCATGGGACGCTTTGCATCTACCCCCGAGGTGATACAGAGCACACGCTTTGTCAACGATGACATGCAACCACTTGTACAGGACAACAGCTGCACATATCTGAAAACACCAGCAGGAATATGCACAGAGGTGACACTTCCGGTTGACGATGTTTTCCTTCACCACGAAAGTGACAGCGTAAGCAAAGCCCAGCTTACATTCACCCGCTACAACAAGGCCGATGACTCCTATGCCTTGGGCACACCTCAAACCGTACTGCTGCTGAGGAAGCAGGATGTGCAGTCGTTTTTCGACAATAAGGAAGTAATCAACAACCTCACGTCCTACACCACCAGCTTCGATGCGACCTACAATACATACACCTTCAGCAACATCTGCCGCTTGCTTACTTATCTGCAGCGTGAGAAGAAAGCTGGCATGGCCGCTGAGAATCTGAGCGAGGAACAGTGGAAGGCCGCCCATCCCGAGTGGAACAAGTGTGTACTTATCCCGGTAAAGACAAGTACCACCTCTGATGCCTATGGCAATTCCTACCAAACCAGCGTCACTCACGACCTGGACATGAATAGCATTCGTCTGGTGGGTGGCAGCGAAAATCCCATCCAGATGCAGGTCATCTACAGCCGATTCAAGTAGGGCCTCCTGCAAGAAAGAAAACCATGGGTGTCCGGCTGTGTAGATTCATGTCACAGCCGGACATTCTATATATATATGGAGGGAAAAAGGGAGCGGGATAGAATGTTTCTATATGGATATAGACAGAATGATTTGTAGTCTTGCAAAAAAAACTCTACCTTTGCAGCGACAATATCAATAATTCATTAACTCATCAAATTTAAACATTATGAGAAGTATTGCAAAATTAGATCTTCAGTATGCCCACCGTTTTTATGGATTCAAGGGTGAGGCACAGTATCTGCACGGTCACACAGGCGTACTCACCATTGAGGTGGAAGAACCCATCAATGAGGGAGTGAACATGGCTTATCCATGCAACGAGATTCAGAAGGTTGCATGGAGTGTGCTCAAAAACTTCGACCATGCATTGGTTCTTCGTCAGGACGACCCACTGCTTCCTGCAATCCTCAATGTCTACGAACAGACGGGCATCAAGAACGGTACGCCCCAGAACAAGATGAAGGGAGAAGCGTTCAAAACAGACCTCTGTGAGGCATTCCCCGACTGCCGTCTGGTGGTAACGAAGGAAACAATGACAGTCGAAGGCATGATAAAGATTGTATATGACCTTCTGAAGGACAAACTCAACATTGTGAAACTGACCTTCACCAGTGGAGTCAACGCGGCCACTCAGGAATATCCCTCACACACCAGCATCGACCGTTGTCCGCTTTGCGGCATTGCCCTCAACGAGAAGGGTGTATGTCCTAAATGCGGTTACAAGAAATAAAACGCAATCAAATACATTTCTCCCCCTTTGGTACCCAATGATATAGGTATACCAAAGGGGGAGATTGGTGTCTGGATAAGACCTGAGGATTCGCTCGTCCCTTACTTCTTCTCTTGATACAGGAAGCGCTTGATGCTTTTCTTGGGAGTTTTTTCAAACTCCTTGTCCATCACATGGATGGCCACCAGCTGGGCATAGCCAGGAATTTCGGTATTCAGTTCCTTGCGGTTTTGCTCCATCACAGCTTGGATATCGGAAGACGAGAGACCCAACTTGCGGGCCTGTTCCAGGTCGGGGTACACCAAACCATGAATCTTCTCACCCCGCTGCACCACCAGACATTCGGCCACCAAGGTCTTGCCGGAGAGTTTGTCTTCAATTTCCTCGGGATAAATGTTCTGTCCGTTGGCTCCCAGAAGCATGGTCTTGCAACGTCCCTTAATGAAAAGGAAACCCTGCTTGTCCATTACGCCCAGGTCGCCCGTGTGGTACCATCCGTCCTTGTCCAGGGCTGCAGCCGTGGCCTCCTCGTTCTTATAGTAGCCGAGCATCACGTTCAAACCCCGGGTGAGGATTTCACCAGGAATATGCTCAGGGTCAGGGCTGTCGATGCGCAGTTCTTGATGTACCACATTGCGTCCGCAAGTGCCCAATACCATTTGGTCAAAGGGGGTATAGGAAATGATGGGGGCACATTCGGTGGCGCCATAACCCACCGTGTAGCGGAAGCCTATGTCGCTGAGCACCTGCTCCACATCCTTGTTCAATGCGGCCCCTCCAATAATTACCTCGTAGAAGTTGCCGCCCAGCGCCTGGGTGAGGCCGTCGCACACCTTTGCGCGGATACGATTGCCAATCACGGGCACACGCATCAACATCTTCACCTTGGGATCCTGAAGTTTGGGCATGATTTTCCCCCTCACGATTTTCTCGATGATGAGCGGCACAACGATAAGAATCACAGGCTTCACTTCGGCCAATGCCCTGAGCAGAATGGTGGGCGAAGCCATCTTGGTAAGGAAATGGATGTGGATGCCGAAGTGGAACTCGAAGGTAAACTCGAAAGCCATGCCATACATGTGGGCCATGGGCAGCATGCTGAGCACACGGTCGCCGGCTTTGGCAAAAGGCCCCACCTCTTTGATGGCAAAGTCAAGGTTACTCCACAAGGCGCGATAGGGAATCATCACGCCCTTGCTGTTGCTAGTGGTACCGCTGGTGTAGTTGATGAGGGCCATTTCATCAGGGCTGTCCACATGGTAGTTAACGTGCTCGGGACGGAAGCTACTGGGGAACTTCTCACCGAAGAGGCGATTGAGATTATTGCGGGTGTCGCGCAACTTTTCGTCGTTTGCGTGGAGCACCTGATAGTCGGTGAGCCCCAGCGCACCCACCAGCCCTGGCATTTGTTCGGCTTGGAGCGAACTCCATTCCTTATCTCCCACGAAGAGCAGTTTGCTTTCGCTATGGTTGACGATGTCCTGCACCTGAGAAGGATGAAATTCATGAAGAATGGGCACAGCCACAGCTCCGTAGGTGAGTGTAGCGAAAAAGGCCATGCCCCAACGGGAGCAGTTCTTGCCACACAATGCCACACGATCACCCTTCTTCAGCCCACTCTGCTCAAAAAGGATATGTAGTTTTTCTATCACGCGTGCCACATCCTTATAGCGGAAGGTGTTGATGCCATAATCCGACATGGAGGGAAGCTCCCAATAGTTGCGGATAGCGACTTGCAGCGATTCGTTGTAGGAGGGAATATTATTGGTCTTCATTGCACATTTATTTGATTTTTGTGCAAAATTAGGATAATTATTTCAATTCACCAAATTTTTTTCTATTTAATATACGCGCTCGCCAAAAATTTTGCTTCCCACCCTTACCAACGTGCTTCCATGACGGATGGCAAGGGTGTAATCGTGGCTCATTCCCCAGGAACATTCGCAAAAGGCAGGGTCATCGGCAAAGAAGCGCTTCTTGGCTTCAAGGAAGAAAGTGCGTGCCTGCTCAAAGTCGGCCTCTATACGACTTTCGTTGTCTACATTGCTGGCCATGCACATGATGCCACAGATGCGTGCCCCTTGCCATTGGCGCCATTCACCTTCGGCAAGAAACTGCATGCAGACCTCAGGTTCAAATCCGTACTTGGTGGCTTCCTGTGCCACATGCAGTTCCAGCAAACAGGGTATCTCGCGCTGGTATCGCCGGGCCTGCTTGTGAATCTCCTGCAGGAGACGAGGGGTGTCCACGGCATGAATCATGGAGATGTAGGGAGCGATGTATTTCACCTTGTTGGTTTGTAGGTGTCCGATGAAGTGCCATTCAATGTCGGCAGGCAGTTGTGGGCGCTTCACCTGTAGTTCCTGTACGTGGCTTTCACCAAAACAGCGGCATCCCGCATCATAGACCTCTCGGAGGGCCTCCACAGGATGATACTTGGACACGGCCACCAGCCGAGTGCCCTGGGGCAGCTGGCTTCTCACCAGATGATAATTGTCTACTATGCTCATTGTGATTGCTCCTCCCAGTGTTATGCCTTCTGTTGCGCTGGCGCTTTGTAGCGATACACGTCGATGAGCGGTGTTTCGGCCACGGACACTATCACATAGTCCCCCAGCGTGCCCTTCATCCATTCATCCAGGTTCTTCACCGCCTCGCGGAGCTCGGCGGCCTGCACCAGGATGGTTTGGGTCGTACGCTTCTCCACACCCGTCTTCTCATCGAGGGAGATGAAGGCCACCTTAGTCTTAAACCACCGATCGTCCTGGCTGTCAATGCTCTCCACCAGTTCAGCAATGCGGGCACGCTTGATATCGGTGACAGTGAATTCGCCGCTCATGAACGGCTCTATCTCCTCCAGGAATCGCTTTTCTGCCTCGGTAAAGCTAAGTGCGTCCACCAGATAGGCTTCAGTCACCTTCTTTATCTGGCCATTTTCCATTGTCTTGTCGTATCTCACCTTGCATTCAAACCATTCTGTATTCATAATGCCTTTTTTTTAATGTTGTTATAAAAATTCGTATTGTTTTCTCAATTCTACCCTCCTCCTGATATCACCGCTTCCGGCCGAAGAGCTTGCGCAGCAGGTCGGGGCGTCCCATGCGCTGCAGTTCCTGCTCTATGCGCCTACGCTCCTCAGGCTTATACCAGAAGAAGAACATGCGCTGGACGGCCTTTTCCTGAGGAGTGCGTGCGCTGAAGACGGGTTCCAGTGTGTAGGGATGATACCCTGTGGCCCAAGCCTCAGTACTCACTGTCATGGGCGTGGGTGTAAAGTCCTGCACCTGTTCCAACTGAAAATCTAGCTCGCGTGTGGCCACAGCCAGCTCTGCCATGTCAGTGGCTGTGCAGCCAGGATGGCTGCTGATAAAATAGGGTATGATTTGCTGGCGTATGCCCGCCTGGCGGCATATATCATGAAACATGCGGCTGAATGTGCGGAACAACCGGAACGAAGGCTTGCGCATGAGATTGAGCACGCGGTCGCTCGTATGCTCGGGTGCCACCTTGAGCCGTCCACTCACATGATTGAGAATAAGTTCGCGGGTATATTGGTATGAGGCCTCATTGAGGACCGGGTCGCCGTTGTCGTGAAGCAGCAGGTCGTATCGCACACCGCTGCCAATAAAACTCTTCTTCACCCCTGGCACGGCATCCACGGCACGGTAGATGTCGAGCAGAGGGCGGTGGTCAACCAAGAGATTGGGGCACACCTGGGGATGCAGACAGCTGGGTTTCTTGCAGGACTGGCAAGCCTTGGGGTTGCGTCCTCCCATACGGTACATGTTGGCACTGGGGCCACCCAGGTCGCTGATGTAGCCCTTGAAATCGGGCATGCGGGTAATCTGTTCCACTTCGCGGAGGATGCTCTCCTTGCTCCGGCTCACGATAAACTTGCCCTGATGGGCGCTGATGGTGCAGAATGCGCAGCCGCCGAAACAGCCTCTGTGGAGGCATACACTGTGGCGAATCATCTCATAGGCGGGGATGCGCTTGCCCTTGTACTTAGGATGAGGCAGGCGCGTATAGGGCAGGTCGTATGATGCGTCAAGTTCTTCCTGACTGAGCGGCGGGTATGGGGGATTCACCACCATCCACACCCCACCCGTCTGCTGCAGCAGGCGATGGGCATGCATCTTGTTGCTTTCCTCCTCGATGTGGCGGAAATTGGCAGCATGCAGTTTCCCGTCGCGCAGCACCTCCTCATAGCTATGAAGCACAATGTCGTCGGGTTGCAGACCTCCGGGAATGTCATCCAGCGGATAAGCCGATACTGTTTGCGGCACTGCATGTGCCGACTGTACCACCTCCCGGAAAGTGGCAGTGGTGGCGCATGCCTCGCCCCTTTCGTCATAATGAAGGGTGGGATGGCACGATTCGACGGCCTCCATCAGTAGACGGCTAATGGCCAGGGTGGCCTTCTCGCCCATGCCATAGGTGACCATGTCGGCACCGCTCAGAGCCAATATGCCAGGGAGAATGCAATCTTGCCAGTAATCGTAGTGGGCTAGACGGCGAAGGCTGGCCTCTATGCCGCCAAGCACCACAGGCACATCGGGAAAGAGTTGCTTGAGGATGCGGGTGTAGACGATGGTGGGGTATTCGGGACGCATGTCGTGGCGGCCGTCAGGGCTATAGGCATCTTCGCTCCTAAGCCTGCGGGCGGCCGTATACTTGTTGACCATACTGTCCATACATCCCGGTGCCACGCCGAACCACAGCCGGGGGCGACCCAACCGCTTGAAGTCACGCAAGTCGCCATGCCAGGAGGGCTGGGGCACAATGGCCACACGCAACCCTTCAGCCTCCAGTACACGCCCTATCACAGCCACCCCGAAGCTAGGATGGTCCACATAGGCATCCGCGCTGAAGAGGATGACATCAGCTTGTTCCCATCCGCGGAGGTCCATTTCCTTGCGGGTGGTGGGAAGCCAATGGGAGAGCACGTGCCCTGTGGCCGTACTAGGATTCGCTGTCGGATTGTTCATCATCAGGGGAGAGGCTCTTTTCCCAGTCGATATAGAGGAGGATGAGCTGGTGCAGGCCAAAGGCCTTCATGTTGTCGTGGAATATTACGCTGTGGCACAAGTCGAGGAGGTCGGCATCCTCATGGTTGGCCTCAAGCAAGGAGCGTAGGTTGAGGCGCAGTTTCTCGAGCACGCTTTCCGACACGATGCCATTGCTGTCAAGGAGGTCGGAAAAAAGGTTGTAGCGAGCCATCGTCTGAAGCTGTGTTTCAGTGATGTCAAGCTGGCGGGAAGCCCTGTAGTTACATATTATCTTGTACATGTTGCTTGTATGTTTGGTTTGGTTGGTTCTGTTATATTCTTCTTCATGCCTTACTTTTTTCGGGGGGTCATCTTCCCAGCAAGAACTGGAGCGAGGCATAAAGAATGCTCCTGCGTGTCTGGTCGTCGGTGATGCACTCCAAAGGGAAGCCCCACGCCATGCAACGGTAATCCTGTCCGGGATAAGCCACGGCAGCCGGCAATCCGCTGGGTCGGTATGCCATCGAGGGGAAGGCATTCCCCACAGGCACCAGCACGTCCATCGAAGGCACGCTGTAATGGGCTTCGCAGGGCAAGCGATACACATTCACCTGGGTGTTCATGCCGCTCACCTGGGTGAGGCTGTCGTTTGGCTGGCATCCGCCATTCTCATATTTGAAAACGTCGGCCGTGAACCGGCGTTCCTCGGCTGTGAGCATGTCACTGGCTATATAGGAACCGCTCACCATCACGCAGCCACCGCTGATGGTAAAGTGCTGGATCGTCTGCATTAGGGCGGGGGTAAAGGTCTTGTAGCGCAAGGCGCTGTAGCCATCGTCACGCTGCGCACCCATCACGATATCCATCAGCTGGTATTGGGTGATGGGCACACGATCCACAGCGCCTACGGTAGCCGATCCGATGTTGCAGCGCATCATCTGGCAGATATCCATGGCATGTCGGGTGGAATAGTCGTGCGTGTTGCCGGCCACTATCATGCCCTCCATCTCCTGTCCGCTCTGGCCAAGGCTGCGGCCAAGGTACTGCTTGTCGAAGACCGTCTGGATGCCGCAGTAGCCGGGCATGCGCACATCCGTCACGCCGGGGTCGGCCAGCATGTCGAAGCCCTGTTGTGTGGGTGTTTCCACGGGCCTGGGCCCCGCCACGCGCTGGAATCCGTCCACGATGAGCAGACGGGGCGCATCGTTGCCCATACACAGGGCACACACCTCGGTGCTGGGCATGCTCTCGCCACCGGCGTTTACGGCCGTCACGCGGAACTGGTGGAGCTGTTCGGGCAGCAGGTCGATGCGCACACTTGTCTTGCCACGAACCAGGGTGCCGTTGTCGTATCCCTCCTGACCCACCTTGCGGTACACGATGTAGTCCTCAGGGTCGGAACTGGGGTCATCGGGATCATAGGTGGGCAGCCACTCCAGGGTGACCGTCGAATTGATTGGGTCCACATGGGCCGACACCTCCCTCACGGGCAGAGGTGCCACCGCATACTTGTCCACCTCGTGCACCAGCGACAGATAGCGCAGTATACCTTTATATATAGAACGCGCCAGCATGAACTTGAAATAGGGGTCGTGACCACGGTACAGGTCCCACCAGTTCTGATGGCTGAGCATTTCCAGTATCATGCCCGGCACCATGGGTTCACGACTTTCGCCATAGTTGCGGTCATACATTTGCCGGCGCGTCCATTGCCCGAAGGTGCGTGTGAGGTCGGTGTAGATAGTGGACATCACCACATCGGCCAGGTCGCGGCTGGTAAGGCGATCCAGGCCTACGGCCGTAAAACCCTCGTTCCAGTCGGTAGTATAGATACCCAGGGTGCCTATGTGCTCCCTTCCATCGCGGAAGCCGGCATCGCTGTGCAGGCCCATACTCAGTTCGATGGGCACACACAAGCCGCTGTCGCCAGGCAGATACTCGCTGCCGCGTGCCAGATAGTTCACCATCCATGGGCGACATCGGATATCATCGCTGTAGTCATCGGTCCCCTCGAAGGGGGAATACACCTGATAGGGGGCACCCGCCCACTGGGCATAGTAGCGGGCGGCCTCCAGAAAGCGCGGCAATCCACTTCCCACTGCCTGTTGCATGCGTCCTCCCATGCGCGCTACGTTACCCATTCCGCCGCCGAAGCGCACGGCATCTCCCGTCACAAGGCCACGGTAGTTGCTCTGATTGGTGAGCATCACACAGTTGTCATAGGGGTTGTCAGCAGCAAAGTCAAAAGTGCCCAGGTACACCCATGTGCCACCGCCCATCTGCTGGTTCACACGGAAGAGCGTGTTCACACCGCGGTGGCGTACGGTATAAAGGGCGTCGCTGACGCTTGCAGGCAAGGTCTTGTAGGAGACATACACGGCATACATGCCCGCCTGGGGCAGTGAGGGTGTCCACAGGATGGAACTCAGGTCACGCTTGCCGCTCTGTGTCTCGGCCATACGTGCCGTACCTTCCTCAAAAGGATTCTGACCGTCGAAATACCATTGGCGCAGATGGGCAAACCCCATGCCAGCGTCCTGCCATCCGTAGCGCCCGACGGCTTCGGTATAGGTGCCGTCGTTCTGGGGCGTGTCGTTATCTACTATACATTCAAAGCGGTTCCAGTCGCGCTCTCTGGGCGACACCACCACGGCACCTGCCCTTTCGAGCATAGGCATCAGATAGGGTACCACGATGGTTTGGGTGAAAAGGTCTTCATTGGTGCAGAATAGATTGGGGCGCTGCCATATCCATTCCTGCTTTTTGTGGCTGAAATAGCGGCCGTGGCTTGCCCAGATGCACAGGTGGCGTCCTTGCAGGCCTTGGGTCACCTTGTAAGGCAGACTCATGGGTGTCACCCAAGGATTACCCTTGTGCAGGTTCTTGCGCGCATAATACCGCAACGAATCGTGGTCCAATGCCAGCGAGATGGGTACCAGCCGCTCGATGGGCTTTCCCAGGGCATGGATGGTGAGCGTCCAGCTCTGATAAGCCGACGGCAGCAGGGCACGCACGTCGGTATAAATCTGTTCCGTGAGTGCGGGAGTGAACGGCTGGCTCACGAAACCCTCGTTCACATACACGCCCACCCAACGGTTCGCCTCGTCCACCTTCACGTCGGTGATGGCGATTTTGTCCTTGCTGGTGTAGTTAGGGTTGGAATAGTTCTTGAAATAGGGTGTCAGGGCCGCCTTTATCCGAGCGGGTTGTGCATGCAGCCATTGGGGTGCCATGCACATCACCAGCCACATCAGCATCATCCTGACAAGCATGCTGCCCATTCTAGGTGGGCAGCTGATACAAGTGTTTGTCATAATGCAAATCGACGGGGGTGTTTCCCCCTGAAGTTCCTGTAATACTGTTTTATCTCCTGCATGTCGGCCTCCACGTCGCCTGTGGGATGGAAGGTCCTGGTACATACAATCTTTTTGCTTTCATAATCAAGCCCGTACAAGAGGATGGGCATCTTGCTCTTGAGCGCGATATAGTAGAATCCCAACTTCCACTGGGCATTAGCCTTCCGGGTGCCCTCAGGGGTGATGCACAGGCGGAAGCTGGAGGCATCGAGGGCCTGACGGGCAATGCGGTCGGTGGTACGTGACTTCTTGTCGCGGTACACGGGTATGCCGCCCAGCCTTCGCATGATGGGGCCCATCGGCCAGAAGAACCAGTCCTTCTTGATGAGGAAACGGCTTTCCAGCCCTTCTGCTCTGCTGTACAGGATCCCCATGATGAAATCCCAGTTGCTGGTGTGGGGTGCCAGAGCAATGATGCACTTGCGCGGCACCGTCTCGGTCACCTGTTTCTGATAGCCCATCCAGCGGTACAGCACTACGGACGATAGTCTTGCTATCATGCCATCGAACTGATTTGGGCAACAATGTCGTTGGCTTGGCTCATGAGGTCCTTCTTCATCTTGCGGAAGAACAGGCGTGTCTGCGTGGAATCCACATGGCTCAGGCGCGAGACAAACTCGTCGTGCATCATGCAAATGCTGTCAATCACATTGTTTATATCATCGTCCGACACTCCGGTTTGGGTGAGCTTGAGCCACAGACATTCCGAGAGCAGTTCATTGGTCATGAACTTGATGTTTTTTTTCAATTCCCTTCTTTTCATAAGACGTTGTCATTCTTTTTATTGTTGTCTTTGATTTCATTTGGCCGGCATTTGAGAAGGCCGAACAAGTGTTCAAAATTATGATTTTTTTTTCTGACAGCCAACTTTTTGGGGTAAAAAAATCAAATATCAGCATATTTTTCACCTTTTTCTTCAACAATTGTCCACATTTTCGTACATTTGCACACATTTTTATAATTAAGGAATAAAAATCTTATAAGTTTCAAACACTAAAAAGAAAACGACATTATGAAGAAAAGTGCATTGCAAGTGGCCCGTGCGGCCTATCAGCCAAAGTTACCCCAGGCACTCCAGGGTCCCGTGAAGGCCGTGGCAGGTGCTGCCACACAGAGCGTGGGTAACCAGGAAGAGATCAAAGCCATGTTCCCCAACACCTATGGCATGCCCGTCATCACCTTTGAGGCAGGCGAGGCACAAGCCGTGGAGCCCTTTGGCGTGGGCATCATCCTCTCCGGCGGACAGGCACCCGGCGGACACAATGTAATCAGCGGACTCTACGATGGCGTCAAGAGCCTCAATCCCCAATGCAAGCTTTACGGCTTCCTGATGGGTCCCGGCGGCCTGGTTGACCACAAGTATGTCGAGTTTACCGACGAGTTCATCAACGAGTATCGCAACACCGGCGGCTTCGACATCATTGGTTCGGGTCGCACCAAGCTGGAGAAGGAAGCCCAGTTTGAGAGCGGCATCCAGATTCTCCGTGAGCTGGGCATCAAGGCACTGGTAATCATCGGCGGAGACGACTCCAATACCAATGCCTGTGTGCTGGCCGAGTACTATGCGGCCAAGAACTACGGCGTACAGGTGATTGGCTGCCCCAAGACCATCGATGGTGACCTCAAGAACGAGCAGATTGAAACCAGTTTCGGATTCGACACCGCATGCAAGACCTACAGCGAGCTCATCGGCAACATCCAGCGCGACTGCAACAGCGCACGCAAGTACTGGCATTTCATCAAGCTCATGGGCCGCTCGGCCAGCCACATCGCTCTGGAGTGCGCCTTGCAGACACAGCCCAACGCCTGCCTCATCTCCGAAGAGGTGGAGCAGAAGGAGATGTCGCTCGACGACGTGGTGACCTATCTGGCACAGATTGTAGCCGACCGTGCAGCTTCCGGCGACAACTTCGGCACCGTGCTCATCCCTGAGGGACTCATCGAGTTCATCCCCGCCATCAAGAAACTCATCGCCGAGCTCAACGAAGTGCTTACCGATCCCGCTACGGGCGAGTCACGCGAGTTTGCCGGTGCAGAGGAACAGATTGCCTTTGTCAAGGGCAACATCGCACCCGAAAACCTGGCCATCCTCAACTCGCTGCCAGCCGATGTGGCGCGTCAGCTTTGCCTGGATCGCGACCCCCACGGCAACGTGCAGGTATCGCTCATCGAGACGGAGAAGCTCCTCAGCCGCATGGTGGCCACCAAGCTGGCACAGTGGAAGCAGGAAGGCAAGTATGCCGGCAAGTTCTCTGCACAGCACCACTTCTTCGGCTACGAGGGACGCTGCGCTGCCCCCTCCAACTATGATGCCGACTACTGCTACAGTCTTGGCTACAACGCCAGCCGCCTCATTGCCGCCGGCAAGACAGGCTATATGTCCATCATCAAGAACACCACGGCTCCCGCTGCCCAATGGATTGCCGGCGGTGTGCCCATCACCATGATGATGAACATGGAACGCCGCAACGGTGCCATGAAGCCTGTTATCCGCAAGGCCCTGGTAGAGCTCGACGGTGCCCCCTTCCGCTATTTCGCCGCTCATCGTGAGGAGTGGGCAAAGACCACTTCCTACGTTTATCCCGGCCCCATCCAGTACTGGGGACCCAGCGAAGTGTGCGACCAGTGCACCAAGACACTTTCCCTGGAGCAGAACTAATCCCATTCATTTTCTCCTACCCGCACGAATGTCACCCGTTCGTGCGGGTTCAGTTTTCAGCCACTGCACAAAGCCTATGACTGCCCACAATCCCTCCGGCCGGCCCAGGAAGGCCAACCCTTCTCCTACCCCCAAGCGCAAGTCCTCCCAGCGTGCCCCGCGCACAGTCAGGAAAAAGAGCCGCGGGTTTTGGGGAAGGCTCATCCACATCCCTGCATGGACGCTGTGGACAGGCGCCGTACTGGTGTCGATGGTATACGCCACGCTTTTCTACGTGTTCTTCGTGAGTCCATTCAGTTTCCGATGGAAAGCCATCTATGGCGAACCCGTTTATCCCGAAGGTTACGACATCCGGGGACTGGACATCAGCCACTATCAGACCTCCATCCAATGGGAGAAGCTGCGCAATGCCAGCATCCAGAACGACCCCATCCGCTTCATCTTCATCAAGGCCACCGAGGGAACCACCTTGCTCGACGACAACTTCAACGACAATTTCTATCAAGCACGCCAGAACGATTTTATCCGCGGTGCCTACCATTTTTTCGTGCCCGATGCTGACCCTACTGCCCAGGCACGCTTCTTCCTCCATCAGGTTCACCTCGAACCCGGCGACCTGCCCCCCGTCCTCGACGTGGAGAAGAGCGGAAGCCTGTCGCCCGACGAGCTGCAGAAAAGAGTGCTCACATGGCTCCGCATCGTGGAGCGCCGCTACGGCGTGAAGCCCATCCTCTACACCAGCCACAAGTTTCGCGAGAAATACCTCTCCACCCCCGAGTTTGATGCCTACCCCTACTGGATTGCCCACTACTACGTGTCCAAGCTGGCATACAAGGGTCCCTGGGCCTTCTGGCAACATACCGACTGCGGCACCGTCGACGGCATCAAGGGCCACGTGGATTGCAACATATTCAACGGTACGCTCAAGCAGCTCACCTCCCTCACCCTTCAGGAAGAGGAAGAAGAGGAAGAGGACGGCGCAGCGCAACAATAGCCCTTCACCGTCCTCTCTCCTTCTCTTCTATTGACTTCCCTCGTTTCCTCCCCCGTTACTTTTTCGTGACCACGTCAATCACATAATCCACATAGTCGCGGTGGGAATGCAGCTTCAGCGTGGTGCCCTCCTTGTCACGCACCACTTTCAGTGGCAGCTCCGTCTTATACTCCACGGCGCGCTTCACCTTTACCGTGGGCGGCAGCACCACCTCAGTGGCTGCTGTGTCCAGCACATGCACGTACAGGTGGTCACCTTTGCGCGTGGTGGCTCCCCATTCGCAGGGCTTCACGTCGCCCGCCTCGGTGGCCTTGATGGTGGCACCGTACTCGGCCATCCACTGCCCCATCTCCTTCAGTCGCGTCACCGATTGTGCCGGCAGCTCACCGTTAGGCAACGGGCCGATGTTGAGCAGTAGATTGGCGCCCTTTCCGGCCGTGCGGATAAGATAGTGGAGCAGCTCGGTGGCCGACTTGTAGTTGGTGTCGCTCACCTTGTACCCCCACATGCCGTTCATCGTGTTGCATGTTTCCAGCGGCAGACGGCTCACCTGGGCAGCCTCCTTCACGAAGCCGGCAGAGTTCTCGCCCGGCAGGTCACGCTCAAACAGCTGGATGTCCTCGCCGGGCACCACATCCTGGTGGTGGTTGTTGCCAATCAGACACCCGGGCTGCAGGCGATGGATGAGCGCATACTGCTCGGGCAGCTGCCAGTCGAAAGGCACGCTGTCACTGTCGTGATCCCACCATCCGTCAAACCATATTGCCCCCACCTTGCCATAGCGCGTGAGCAGCTCCGTGAGCTGGTTGTTCATGAAGCGGTAATACGAGGGCCAGTCGGCAGCCTGGGGATCCTTGCCCACGTTGCGTCCCGTGCGCCCCATCGGATAGTCATCGCGCCGCCAGTCGAGATGGGAATAATAGAGGTGCAGGCGCAGGCCCTGCTGGTGGCAAGCCTCGGCCAGCTCGCCCACCACATCGCGGCCAAAGGGCGTGGCGTCCACCACATTGTAGTCGCTCTCGCCGGTGTCCCACATGCTGAACCCGTCGTGGTGGCGTGTGGTGAAAGTGATGTAGCCGGCTCCGGCCTCCTTGAAAAGGCTCACCCACTCCGAGGCATTGAACCTGTGGGGATAGAAGGCGTCTGCCGCCATGGCATACTCGTCGCGGTCGATGCCCGCATTCTGCATGTACCATTCCCCCTGCCCGAAAATGCTGTAGATGCCCCAATGCAGGAAGATGCCGAAGCGGCAATCCGAAAACTCCTGCCGCGACCGCAGATTTTCCGCCGTGGGCACATACGTCTGCTGCGCAAATGCGCCAAAGGCCAAAAAGAAGGCCAAAAAGAAGACTGTTTTTCTCATAATTGCATGTATTTTTTGCAAATATAGGCAAATATTCCTTATAAAACAACAACAAACAAAAAAAAATGCCTACCTTTGCTACTACAATTACTCACAAAGCAACAGAATAACACATTTAAGAAGATTATGGATTTGGAATTGATTAAGTCTTGCACAGCCAAGGCACAGGAATGGCTGGAAAGCCCTGTCTTCGACGCCGAAACAAAGGCCGAAGTAAAAGCGTTGTTGGACAACGACGACAAGACCCCGCTGATTGACGCCTTCTACCAGAGCCTGGAATTCGGAACGGGCGGACTGCGCGGCATCATGGGTGCCGGCACAAACCGGATGAACAAGTACATCGTAGGCATGGCCACACAAGGGTTTGCCAACTACATCCTCAAGGCATTCCCCGGAGAGCAGACAAGCGTTGTGGTGGGCCACGACTGCCGCAACAACAGCCGCCTCTTTGCCGAGAGCGTGGCCGCCATCTTCTCGGCCAACGGCATCAGGGTTTACCTCTTCGAGAGCCTGAGGCCCACGCCCGAAATCAGTTTCGCCATCCGCCAGCTGGGAGCCAAGGCAGGCGTGAACATCACAGCCAGCCACAACCCCAAGGAATACAACGGCTACAAGGCCTACTGGGCCGACGGCGCACAAGTGCTCTCGCCCCACGACACGGGCATCATCGAGGAGGTGAACAAAGTGACCGTGGACGACGTGAAGTTCACCCCCGACCCCGAGCTCATTGAAATCATCGGCGGCGAAATGGATTTCGACTACATGACAGCCGTACACGAGGCCCTCATCGACCAGGAGGTGATCAACCGCCAGAAGGACCTGAACATCGTCTACAGCGCCATGCACGGAACAGGACGTGTGATTGTGCCCCTGTGTCTGCGCAGCTGGGGATTCCAGAACATCCACGTGGTGCCCGAGCAGATGGTGGTAGACGGCAACTTCCCCACCGTGGTGAGCCCCAACCCCGAGAATGCCGAAGCCATGACCCTGGGCATAAAGCTGGGCACACGCCTGGGTGCCGACCTGGTGGTGGCCACCGACCCCGATGCCGACCGTCTGGCCATCGTGTGCCGCGACAACAAGGGCGAATGGATGATTGTCAACGGCAATCAGACAGCCATGATGTTCTGCTACTACATCATCAAGAACAAGAAAGCCCTAGGGCAGCTCAAACCCACCGACTTCCTCGTGAAAACCATCGTCACCACCGAGGTGATTGCCGAAATGGCCAGGAAGAACAATGTGGAGCTGCGCGACTGCTACACGGGATTCAAATGGATTGCACGTGAGATAGCGCTCAGCGAAGGCAAACAGAAGTACATCGGCGGCGGAGAGGAGAGCTTCGGCTTCCTGCCCTACGACAAGGTGCGCGACAAGGACGCCCCCGCCAGCATCTGCCTCATTTGCGAGATAGCCGCATGGGCAAAGGACCAGGGACTCACCCTCTACGATCTGCTCATGCAGATTTATCTGGAATACGGATTCAGCCTTGAGCACACCATCAATGTGGTGAAGCCCGGCAAGACAGGTGCCGATGAGATTAAACGGATGATGGCCGACTTCCGCGCTGGCAAGGCACCCACCGCCATTGCCGGAAGCCCCGTCGTGCTCACCAAGGACTTCCAGGCACTCACCGCCACCGATGCACAGGGACACACTACAGCCATCGACATGCCTGCACGCAGCAACGTGCTCCAGTGGTTCTGCGCCGATGGCACCAAGATAAGCGTCCGCCCCAGCGGCACCGAGCCCAAAATTAAGTTCTACTGCGAGGTGAAGGGCACCATGGAATGCGCCGCATGCTACACAGCCGCACGCAACGCCGCCCTGCAGAAGATAGAGGAAATCAAGAAGAGTCTTGCACTCTAGCACGAAACGCACCGCGATGACCTACCTCTGCTATTGCGCAGGCAGCATCCTCGTCACCCACGACGACCACCTGCCCTCCGGCTCACGGCCCCCCATGCCGCTCCAGCCGTGGCAGGTGGTCACCACCATTCAGGACTTCCGGGGCAACGACTGCCAGGTGGTGCGTCTCTCCACACCAGCCACAGACATCCAGGGCTACACGATGATGGAGCTACGCCACACATTCGGCCGGCTTTCGCCCCAGGAGTACCGTCTTGCCGGTAAGGGCGCCGAACTGCTCTACTGGGATGCAAGTACGCGCTATTGCGGCCTCTGCGGAAGCCCCACCCGCTGGCAGACATCCATCAGCAAGCAATGTACCCAGTGCGGCAAGGAAATGTGGCCAAGCCCCTCCGTGGCTATCATCGTGAGAGTCACCCGCGGTCAGGAAATACTGCTGGTGAGGGCGCGTAATTTCCGCGGTAGCCACTACGGTCTTGTTGCCGGATTCGTGGAAACGGGCGAAACGCTCGAAGAGAGCGTGCACCGAGAACTGTGGGAGGAAACCCGCATCTGCATCCGCCACCTCCGCTATTTCGGGAGCCAGCCCTGGCCCTTCCCTTTCGGAATGATGGTGGGTTTCACGGCTGAGTATGAGAGCGGCACCCTTCAGCTCCAGCAATCCGAGCTTTCCCACGGCGGATGGTTTACTGCTGACCACCTGCCGCCCATCCCTGATAAGGCCTCCATCGCACGCCGCCTTATCGACGACTGGACAGACAGCCTCAAATCCCCCCATTCTCATCCATGATTACCGCCGACCAGCTGACTGCCCTCTATAGCCGTGTCCTGGCCCTCACGATATGCCAGGAGCTCCATGCCACGGAGGCATTCGCCGACTTCTGCATCCGCTACATGCGCCACCCCGACCCTTTGGTGGCACGTAATGCCCTGTGCGTCCTCACCAAGGCCGGCAGCCGCGACCTTCTGCAGCTGCAGCCGCTCACAGACGATCTCATTCTTCTGGCCATGACCACCGCTCATGTGCGAACTCAGGTGCACCCTGGAGGCCATGGACACTACCTTCTATCTTCCCGCTGTGAAAAGCATCCGCTCAAGAATCCTGAGCGGAAGATTCAAGTGATGATAAAACAGGACCAATGCAATTCGGCGGACGATAAGTTCTGCCTGATTCTCCTACAGGGGCCTACGAGAGAACTGCCCCACCGAAAAAACGGTACAAACGGCCGTATAAGCAAATAAATGCGTACTTTTACCCCTGAAATGGGCAAACACAAAAGAAAACAAATGGACCTACTAGAAGAGAAGAATGTACAAAACAGACACACATGCCTCAACTGCGGCATGGAGTACGAGGGCAACTATTGTTCCCGCTGCGGCCAGTCGCACACCGTAGGGCGGCTGTCACTCAGACGCGTGGCCACAGAACTGCTCCCTGACATCTACAACCTCGACAACAAGTTCATGCGCACTTGCGTGGACCTCTTCCGCCGCCCCGGCACCATGATTATGGACTTTGTGGACGGCAAGCGCGTGCGTTACTACAAGCCGTTGCCGCTGCTCTTCGTGATGGCCTCGGTGTTCATCATCGTGTCGCAACTGTGCAACACCTACACCGCTCATCCCTTCAACCCCTCCATCTACAACATAGGTCCTCTCAGATGGTGTCAGGAAGGGAGCATCGCCGATCACGTGTTCCGCATCCTCTACCGCATCTACTGGAACGAGGCATGGCGCACCATCCTCTCCGTCACCCTTCTGGTGTGGCCCCTCAAGTGGGCCTTCCGCCATAGCCCCACGGGCAGCAGACTCAATGCAGCAGAGGTTTTCTTCATCATGCTTTACCTCAACTGCCAAAGCACCATTATCAGGGTGGTGCAGATACCGCTCGACGCCCTCTTCTCGCGCTGGCCGATCACTGACGGCCTCTTCGGTGACAGCACCGTAGAGATGGCATGTCTCGTGCTCCGCCTGTGGACACTCATGCACATTTTCGGCACCAACCGCCGCCGTACGGCATGGAACTACCTGAAGGCCCACATCCTCCTGTACACCATCATCGCCTCCGTGGTGGCTTTCGTTGTCATCACCGCCTATCTCCTCGCTCCCGCCGAGTGGCAAAAAATCATCCCCACCACCGCTGCTGACAGCCTTCTCCTGGAGCTGGCCGACTGAAATGCGTCCGTTCCTATAGGTAGAGCGTTATGGCTTTTTGGATGAATTGATACCCTGGTATAATTCCTTCCCGTAGTCAGCACCTATGGGGTTGCGGGCGAAAACAGGAGGCTGCACACCTCCTGCGGATGGGACAGCAGTGTGGTGGCACCATGGGCAAGAAGAAACGCTCTGCTGCGGAATCCCCAGAGGACGGAAAAGCAGGGTACGCCTGCGGCCCTTGCCGTCTGGATGTCCACCTCGCTGTCTCCCACGTACACCACCTCATCGGGTGCCACACGGAGCTGTCGCATGGCCTCCAGCAGCATATCGGGGGAAGGTTTCCTGCGCACATTTTCACGCTCGCCCACCGCCACATCCACCCTACCCTCGAACAGCCAATGGAAGATAGCATCCACGCCCGCCTGCAGTTTGTTGCTGACAATAGCCGTGCGAATGCCATGGGCACGCAGGCTGTCGAGCATGGCAGCCACGCCCTCATAGAGCCCCGTATGATCCCGACAGTGCTCCACATAGTGAGCCCTGAAATATTCCAGACAACGCGCTTCCAAGGAGGCATCCGTACCATCAGGGACAGCCCTGTGAATAAGCATCCCTACCCCATTGCCTACAAATGTGCACACCTCGTCGCGTGTGCGAACGGGTAGTCCGCATCGCGACAAGGCATGATTGGTGCTCAGCCAGAGGTCGTGGAGCGAATCGACGAGCGTGCCGTCGAGATCAAAAATTACCGCCTTGCAATCCATTTTTTATGGAACGGCTGCGGCTATTTCACCACCACCTTTGAAGCCAGTCGCACACATTTGTCACGCAGTTGCTGCTGGTCGGCATCCAACTTGTCCCAGCACACTACCACGCCCATGCGACGGCCCACATGCGCCACGGGCTTGCCAAAGATGCGGAGATAGGTATTGGTGGCACTGCACACGTCGGCCATTCCTTCATAGTCGGGGTGTTCGCTCTCCACCTCAGAGAGAATCACGGCCGATGCACCCTGACGCTCCTGCGTAACCTCAGGAATGGGTAGACCCAGGACAGCACGACAATGGAGCTCAAACTCGCTGAGGTTCTGTGTGCCGGCCAGTGTGACCATACCCGTGTCGTGGGGCCGTGGGCTCAGTTCGCTGAAGATGACACCTTCCGTCTGGCTGACAAAAAACTCCACACCCCAGATGCCCTGACCGGTGAGCGCTTCGGTCACCTTGGCAGCCATGCTGCGCGCCTGTTGCAGATGCTCGGGACTCATGGCACGGGGCTGGAAACTCTCACGATAGTCACCCCCCTTCTGCACATGTCCGATGGGCTGGCAGAAAAGCGTGGGCCCGTCCTTCTGGGTAACGGTGAGGAGGGTGATTTCGTAATCGAAGGGAATGAACTGCTCCACTATCACTTCGCGCAGGTCACCACGTGCACCCCCGCAGGCACACTGCCATGCGTCGGCCAGCTCGTCGGCACAGTTCACCTTGCTCTGGCCGTGTCCGCTACTGCTCATGAGCGGCTTCACGATACAGGGGAAACCTATTTTCTGGGCAGCCTTGCGCAGCTCGTCAAGCGAAGTGGCATAGCAGTACTCGGCAGTCTTCAGCCCCAGTTGTGTGTGGGCGAGTTCGCGAATCGACTTGCGGTTCATGGTGTAATTGACCGCCTTTGCGCTGGGAACCACCTGTATGCCCTGACGTTCGCAGTCGTAGAGTTTCTCGG
The DNA here is from genome assembly GCA_945865175.1 of uncultured Prevotellaceae bacterium. Lineage (GTDB taxonomy): Bacteria > Bacteroidota > Bacteroidia > Bacteroidales > Bacteroidaceae > Physcousia. The sequence continues at coordinate 49,182 of CAMBDA010000013.1, forward strand.
TGCGGATGGCCTCTATCTCGGGCACGATGATATCAGGGTTCACCTCGGCTACGGCCTGCATCAGCTGGTCGCCATCCAGCATATTGAACACACGGCATTCGTCGGCCACCTGCATGGCAGGCGCTCCGGCATAGCTGTCACAAGCCACCACATATTGTCCTTTACGCTGGCAGGCAATCACAAATTCCTTGCCTAGTTCTCCAGAACCTAACAGCATGATTTTCTTTTTCATATACTATTCTAGTTTAAGTTGTTCATTATATATAATGCAGGAAGCATCCGTTATGGTTTGAACCGCTCTCCCCACAACTGCTCCATGCGCTGTGCAAGCTTGTCCTCTGCCGCATTGCGCTGAGGATGCCACAGACGCTCGTTCCGGAGCGCATCGGGTAGATACTGCTGCACCACAAAATGGTCTTCAAAGTCGTGGGCATACTTGTAGTCCTGACCGTAGCCCAGTTCTTCCATCAACTGTGTGGGCGCATTCCTGAGGTGGAGCGGTACAGGCTGGTTGCCACTTTTCTTCACCAGTGCCAGGGCCGAATTGATGGCCATATAGGCCGAATTGCTCTTGGGACTGGAGGCCAGGTATACGGTGGCCTCGGCCAGCGGAATACGCCCCTCAGGGAAGCCCAGTTTCATCACGGCATCAAAGGCCGCGTTGGCCAACAGGAGAGCGTTGGGATTGGCCAGCCCTATGTCCTCAGCGGCCGAAATCACAAGCCTCCGCGCGATGAAGGCAGGGTCCTCGCCACCCTCTATCATGCGGGCAAGCCAGTAGACGGCTGCATCGGGGTCGCTGCCGCGGATGCTCTTGATGAAGGCAGAGATGATGTCGTAGTGCATTTCTCCCCCCTTGTCATAGGCCAGCGGGTTCTGCTGCAGCAGCTGGCTCACCAGTCGGTCGTTTATTATAATGGTATCAAGATGGCAGTTGGCGTTGTAGATGAGCTCCATGATGTTGAGCAGTTTGCGTGCGTCTCCGCCGCTGTAGCGCAGTAGGGCTGTAGTTTCCTGCACATCGAAGTGCTTCTGGCTGAGGAGGACATCCTGATGGATGACGCGCTCCATAAGCTGCAGCAAGTCATCCTTTTCCAGACTCTTGAGCACATATACCTGACACCGGCTCAGAAGCGGCCTTATCACCTCGAACGAGGGGTTTTCGGTGGTGGCACCCACAAGCGTCACAATGCCCTGCTCCACCGCTCCCAGAAGGCTGTCCTGCTGCGACTTGCTGAACCGGTGGATTTCGTCGATGAAGAGGATGGGGCTGGATGCGTTGAAAAAAGAGGTGCCCTTGGCCCGCTCTATCACCTCCCGCACGTCCTTCACACCGCTTGTCACGGCACTCAGAGTGAAGAAGGGCGTTTCCAGCTGATGGGCAATGATGGTGGCCAGAGTGGTTTTGCCCACTCCAGGAGGCCCCCACAGGATAAAGCTGTTCACCTGGCGGCTCTCTATCATGTTGCGCAATACAGCGCCTGGTCCCACCAGGTGTTGCTGGCCAATATACTCGTCGAGCGTCTTCGGACGCATGCGTTCTGCTAATGGTGCACTCATAATCGTCTGCAAAAATACAAAAAAAAACGGCATCCTGCCATGTTTATGGATTTTTTTTGCTATTTTTGCAGCATGTTACTGTCAATACTTATCCCAACATACAATTATGACTGCTCCCTGCTGGTGGCCGCGCTGCACAAACAAGCCGTGGAAAGTGGGCAACCGTTCGAGATCGTGGTGGCTGATGACGGTTCCACATCGGCCACCGTGGCCGAGGCCCTGAAGGCCATTCCGAAATTGGCCGGATGCAGGCTTGTCACCCTAAAGGAGAACCAAGGGCGGGCACGCGTGAGAAACCTGTTGGTAGCCACTTCGACGGGCGACTACCTGCTGTTTGTCGACAGTGACGCACAGGTGTACGACCCCAAATTCCTGGAACGCTATCTGGCGCTAGCCCAGAGAAGGTGTGTTCTGTGTGGCGGCATCGTGCACTCCGACACGCTGCCCTCGCCCGATGTAAGCCTCCGCTACCGCTATGAGAAACAATGCGAGAAGCGCTTCACGGCCGAATGCCGCAACCGTCACCCCTATGCCCAGTTGCGTAGCTTCAACCTGTTCATGCCGCGCACGATTGCAGAACGTTTTCCCTTCAACGAACGGATTACCGGCTACGGCTACGAGGACACCCTCATGGGGCGCGACATGGCCAGGGCCCACGTGCAGGTGCTGCACATCGACAATCCCTTGCTGAACACAGACCTGGAGACCAACCCACGTTTTTTGGCCAAGACCGAGGAAGCCCTCCACACGCTGGCCATGCTGAATCGGGAGATGGAGGGCTACTCCAGCCTGTTGCATCTCCAACAGCGCCTGTGCCGGATGGGGATGAGCGGATGTATGCGGCTGGCGTACAGGCTGTGGGGCACGCTACTGAGAAGGCATCTGACGGGCCACCATCCATCCGTGACGCTGTTCCAGTGCTACAAACTGTTGTATCTGAACGCCATTTTGGAGCCCCGAGGTCAAAAAAAAGCCTGATGATAGCGTGCGGATGAAAAAAGATTTGTACTTTTGCAGAAAATAAACAACAATCATCAATACTATACCTACATTCAAGTATGGACGAAAACGTAAAGACAGAGGCAACAGAAAAGAAGAGCCTCAATTTCATTGAACAAAAGATTGAACGTGACCTGGCCGAGGGGAAGAACGGAGGACGCCTGCAAACACGTTTCCCGCCCGAGCCCAACGGCTACCTGCATATCGGACATGCCAAGGCCATTGCACTCAACTTTGGCCTGGCCAAGAAATACGGTGGTATCTGCAACCTGCGTTTCGACGACACCAACCCCCAGAAGGAGGACACCGAATATATGGACAGCATCGAGAACGACATCCGATGGCTGGGTTTCAAATGGGACAACATCTATTACGCCAGCGACTATTTCGAACAGCTGTGGGACTTTGCCGTAGCACTCATCAAGCAGGGACGTGCCTATGTGGACGAGCAGTCGGCCGAGCAGATTGCACAGCAGAAAGGCACCACCACCACGCCTGGCACCAACAGCCCCTATCGCGACCGCCCCGTGGAAGAAAGCCTGTCCCTGTTTGAACAGATGAACAGCGGGCAGATTGCCCCCGGACGGATGGTGCTCAGGGCCAAGATTGACATGGCCCACCCCAACATGCTCTTCCGTGACCCCATCCTGTACCGTGTGCTCAACATGCCCCATATCCGTACGGGAAACAGATGGAACGCTTACCCCATGTACGACTTCACACACGGGCAGTGTGACTATCTGGAAGGTGTCACCCACAGCCTGTGCACTCTGGAGTTTGTGGAGCACAGGCCATTGTACGACCTGTTTGTGACTTGGTTAAAGGAAGTACGCGGCGAAACCGAGAACATCGAGGACAACCGCACCCGGCAGACGGAATTCAATAAGCTCAACCTCAGCTACACCCTCATGAGCAAGCGCAACCTGCTGGCCTTGGTGAAAGAGGGGCTGGTGGACGGATGGGACGACCCCCGTATGCCTACCATCTGCGGCTACCGCCGTCGCGGCTACAGCCCTGAAAGCATCCTCAACTTCATCAACAAGATAGGCTACACCACCTTTGATGCCCTCAATGAGATAGAGCTCATGGAAAGTGCCGTGCGCGAGGATCTCAACAGCCGCAGCACGCGTGTGAGTGCCGTGATCGACCCACTGAAGGTGGTCATCACCAACTACCCCGCCGACACCACCGAGGAACTGACTGCCGTCAACAACCCCGAGAAGCCCGAAGAGGGCACACACACGATTACCTTCAGCCGTGAGCTGTGGATTGAACGGGAGGACTTCATGGAAGTGCCCGACAAGAAATTCATGCGCATGGCTCCTGGCAAGGAGGTGCGCCTGATGAACGCCTATATCGTGGAATGTACGGGATGTAAGAAGAACGATACCGGAGAGGTAACAGAGGTCTACTGTACTTACGACCCCGAAAGCAAGAGCGGACAGCCGGGTGCCAACCGCAAAATCAAAGGCAAGACACTCCACTGGGTAAGCTGTGCCCATTCGATGACCGCTGAGGTACGTCTGTACGACCGGCTGTGGAAGGTGGAGAACCCCCGCGACGAACTGGCACGCATCCGCGAGGAACGTGGCTGTGAGGCCGTAGAGGCCATGAAAGAAATCATCAATCCCGACTGTCTGAAGGTCATCAGCAACTGCCAGGTGGAGACCTACGTGAAACAGCTGCCCCCCCTGAGCTACCTCCAGTTCCAGCGTATCGGCTATTTCAATATCGATCCCTCTTCCACCCCTGATCATCTGGTCTTCAACAGGACCGTGGGCCTGAGGGACACCGCCAAACGCAAGTAACCGCCATCCATCCGTCAAAACAGTAAAAACCAAATAACAGATTGCAATGCGAGAAGAAGAAGACTATTCATATTTCGAGAACAGAGAGTTTCAAAAAATCCTTTATCAGTATGAGGACGCCGTTTCTCACGAACAATCTGTATACATGGACGCCGATGACCTCACCGACATCGCCGAATACTATATGATGAACGGACGGCCGACAGACGCAATGGAGGCCATCCGTATTGCCCTTGCGCTACATCCCGACAGTGTGGACCCCCAGGTGTTTCTGGCCAGACAGGCAATGTTTGAAGGCAAACTGAAAAAGGCCACACGCATCTGTAATGCCATCCCCAATCAGGAGGACCGGGAAGTTACCTTTCTGAAAGCCGAACTGCTGATGCGGAAAAAGGACGACCATGCCGCCCACAAATTCCTACTCAAGGAGGCCGAAAAGGTGACGGACGAGAAGGACATGTTCTACTATGACTGCACTGGCATTTTCATTGACTATTCCCAGTGGGAGACGGCCGAACTGTGGGCCAACCGTCTGCAGCAGGAGTTTCCCAATTACCAGAAGATTAAGCCCCTGCTGGTGGACATCTACATGGGTAAGGAGGAATTCGGAAAGGCCATTCCGCTGCTGGGAGAGCTGATTGACGATGACCCCTTCAACGTGAACCTGTGGAACACGCAGGCCCATGCCTACGAAATGATTGGCGACCACTACCAGGCCATCGAATGCTGTGAGTATGTGCTGGCCATCGAAACGAACAACGAGAAAGCTCTCTGCACCAAGGCTAACAGCCTCGTGCAGATGGAACAATTCGACCGTGCCGATGCCATCTTCGTAAAACTTCTCCAGAACAGCCCCGACAACGATGTCTTCCACTATATGCACGGTGTGTGCCTCTTCCATACACAACGTCTGGAAGAGGCGGCCCATGCACTGGAGATGGCCAACGAGACGGGCGGCGGCATGTCGGCCTACCAGCCCTTCATCTATATCTACCAGGCCATGACCGAATGCCAACTTCAGCACTACGACAGGGCATTGGAAGCCGTGAGGGGCCTGCGCCAATGCACCGATGACGAGCACTTTGTGGAGGCCAGCCTCCTGGAGGGACAGATACTGATGGAGAGCGGACAGGCAGAGGATGCGATGCTGACGTTGAAGGATGCAATGAAGTATTCTCCCGACCGCAGAGCCACCCTCACCCGCATCGGCATCATCTTTATGCAGATGGAGGCTCTGGATCTGGCCGAAGACATCTTCTCCGGCATGAAGAAAATGTACTCCGACGAAAAGTCGGACGAATCCAACGCTTATCTGGCCTACATCCACATGATGCAGCACAAGGACGAGCTTTTCCTCTCCGAACTGAAGGAATGCACCGAGAGCTGCTACCCCATTCTCAAGCATCTCTTCAGCGAATTTTACCCCGGAGTGCAGCCTTCGGAATACTATCTGTATGCCTACAAGCGGATTCATGGTATCTTTCCATAGGAATATATTGTGCATTTATGAATTGGGTAATCCTTGGGGGGTGTGTGCAATCATTCATCTTCCGATGAAGAGACTTCGGCGGTGAAGTCGCCTTTGGTCAGCTTGATGCTTTTGCCGTTCTTGGCGGCTGAAATCAGGACGGGCACCTGGGCAAGGACTCCGAACATCAGGAGCAGGCCCACTGCGGTGAGGACACTGCCATCGATGATGCCCATCGGAGGGAGCAGGAAGCCGCCCACAATCAGCACGATGCTGACGGAAAGGTTGATGTAGAAGGCGGTCATAGGCGGTGATGGGGGCTAAGGGGTTAGGAACCGGGGGCTGCGAGCGCGGAGGAGGGTGCGGGATAGGGGGGACGGCCCCCCTATCCCGGTTGTTCAGGTGAAGGACGGAGCGCCGCCGCTGTCGCTGCCGCTGCCACTGTCGGAGCCGCTACCACTGTCGGAGCCGCTGCCACTGTCGGAGCCGCTGCCGCTGCCGGAGCCGCCCGAGGGAGTGCCGCCCGAGGGGTTTTCGGGGTCTTCGATGGTGCCGTCATCGCTGGAGGTGACGCGCTTCACGATGTTGCCGTTGCGGTCGTAGCAGGTGATGGAGATGCTCGTGTTCTTGAGCTCCTGCTTGATGTCGGTGTTAGGTGTGAAGATCACCCTGCGGCTGGTGATGAGCGAGCTGGCCACCATGTTGACATCCTCCACGGAGGTGGCGTTGATGCCGAAGCGCATCGAGCCGAGTCCGGGGATGGCCACGGAGTGTCCTTCGGTAGCCCATGCCTTGATGACCTCGCCGATGGCGTCCCAGGCAGCGTTGATGGCGCCCTTGCTGATGCCGCTGCGCATGGATGCCTCGTTGATGACCTTAGCCTGGGAGAGTTTGCTGTAGAGGTCGGCCTGCAGTACGTATGCGTATTTCTCTATGCCTTTCTGGAATGAGATGTTTCGTTCCTGTGCTTTAACTTTGATACTCATAGTGATAGATAAGTTTGGGTTAATGATACACGTAAATTCACACTTGTCACTGATACGCTTGCGAACGGCCACTGCATACCGGTCTGCGCGTCACCATACTCGCTCGTATCATTTGACAGTGCAAAATTACTGCTTTTTTTATACTGCAATGGGTTGTTCCGTCTGGCGAGCCTCCTTGTTCCGGATTGCGTGACATGCGGCACTGTCATCTCAAAAAAAACGTCAAATTAACGTTAACAAGTTAACACTTTCCGTCCCGTGTCCTTGGGGAACAGATACCTTAGGCCGGTTCACCTCATTTTTTTCCTCGTGAGAAAAAAAAATCTCCCTCGCGGAGATCGATACAGAGTCCTGTAGCGCCACATGGCATCAAGGACATTGGCCTCATAGGGAAATGTTAACTTGTTAACGCGTAACCTGCATTTAAAAAACGTTTTTCACTTTAAGGGAAAAGTTTAATATTATATATTATATATATTAATATATATAATATATAATATTACTATTTTTAACACTTTTCTCTAAGAGGCCCTCAAATCGATTTTTTTAGCGAGTTACGCGTTAACAGTTAACACTTGGTGAGAAATTCCCGCAACATGATGTTTTTGCTTTCGATGCAGGGGCTGTAATGTAGAAAATACATTCCACCCCCCTTCTTTTTCGGACAAATACTTGTCTATATTGCGGAGATTTCTTACTTTTGCATTCGTTAACGATTAACGAAGGCTATGAATGTCTGACTCAAAATCAAAGTATATATGGTAACAGGCGAGATAAAAAATAAGATTGACCAGATTTGGGACACATTCTTTGTGGCTGGTATTACGAATCCTATCACAGTACTGGAGCAGATGACCTATATCTTCTTCATGAAGATGCTCGATGACAAGCAGCTTCAGGAAGAAGAGAATGCTCGCGATTGGGATAGTGAGGTACAGAACCCTACATTTCTCGAAGGACAGCTTTGGGTGAATCCTGATGCTGTGAGCGATGAGGAGAAAGCTGGTGTACCATACGAGAACCTGCGTTGGCATGTGTTCAAGAACTTTGGTGCTGAAAACATGTTCAAGATAGTTCGACAGAGCGTCTTCGAGTTTATCAAGCATATCGGTACAGGTGAGGAATCTGCTTATAGCCGTTACATGAAGTCAGCTATATTCCTGATTCCTAATGCTCGTACACTGGCAAAGGTTATTGACGGTGTTGATGCTCTCGACATGAACAACCGTGATGCTATGGGTGATGTGTATGAGTATATCCTTGGCAAGATGGCAGCATCGGGTACAAATGGTCAGTTCCGTACTCCTCGCCACATCATCCGCATGATTGTAGAGATGATGGAACCAACTCCCCAGGATTACATCTGCGACCCTGCCATGGGTTCTGCCGGTTTCCTTGTTGAAGCTGTCAAGTACATCAAGGAGAACTACGAGACGGCAATGTATGTTGGCGAAGAGGCTCACCATATCAAGACAAGCATGATCAATGGTTATGACACCGACCAGACAATGCTTCGTATCGGAGCCATGAATCTCCTGCTTCATGACATTACTGCCCCAGAACTTGCTTGGCGCGACTCACTCTCTGAGCAGAATGACGATCAGAGCTGCTACACGCTCATCATGGCAAATCCTCCTTTTGCAGGAAGCCTTGACAAGGGTAATGTAAACAAGAACATCCTGGCCTACGCCAACACCAGCAAGACAGAACTTCTGTTCCTTGCTCAGTTTGTGCGTTCCCTTGAACTTGGTGGACGTTGCGCAAGCATCGTTCCTGATGGTGTGCTCTTTGGAACCTCGAAAGCGCATGTTGCTATCCGTAAGGAGATTGTAGAACACCAGCAGTTGAAGGCAGTCATCTCTATGCCTTCAGGAGTATTCAAGCCATACGCTGGCGTATCAACGGCAGTACTAATTTTCACCAAGACCAACTGCGGTGGTACAGATAAGGTGTGGTTCTACGACATGAAGGCTGACGGCTTCTCTCTCGATGACAAGCGTTCTGAAATCAAGGACAATGACATTCCTGATATTGTCAACCGCTTCCACAACCTCAAAGCAGAAGAATCTCGTTCACGCAAGGAGCAGAGTTTCTTTGTTCCTGTAGAAGAAATCCGCAACAATGACTACGACCTCTCCATCAACAAATACAAGGAGATAGAGCGCGAGAAGGTGGTGTACGACAGCGTGGAAACCATTCTCGCCCGCCTCGACAAGTCGGAAACGGAGTATGTCAAGGGCTATAGCGAACTGTATAAGATGCTGGAGGAGTAAGGTATGAAGACAGGAAGAAGCGGACAAATGTATCTGGATTTCGATGAGTATATCCGTCTTGGTGAACCAGAGCAGCAGGAGAAGGCTGCCAACTGGAGCATTGCCATTGGCTTGCAGGCTGTGGATGGTTTGAAGCCATCGGAGTATCTCGTTGAAACAGCAAAGCGAAACATTGAGGGTGAAATATCCCTTGATGAAACCCAAAAGCTGATACACAATTACTACATCAGCAAACAAAAACGTGATACTCCTGATGACAGTGATAGCGAAGAAGCAGACAGGGTAAGTGCCAACATAGCAAGATTGCTCAGTTCCAAGGCACTCAATTTCACATATTTCGGTTACACTCAAGTGCATCGTCAGATTTTTGAGGGAGTATTTAAGTTTGCTGGCAAGTTGCGCGATTACGAAATCAGCAAGCGCGAATGGGTCTTGCGTGGCGACACCGTAAGCTATGGTTATGCTTTTGAGTTGAAACAGGCAATAGAGTATGACCTTGAACAGGAGCGGCAGTTCAATTACGGTGGTCTTTCTCGTGATGAGATAATCAGCCACATAGCTCACTTTGTGGCATACCTGTGGCAGATACATGCTTTCCCCGAGGGCAATACCCGCACAACAGCCGTATTCATCATTCAGTATCTGCGTTCGCTTGGTTTCAAGGTCGATAACGAGATGTTCAAGAATCACTCGTGGTATTTCCGCAATGCCCTGGTTCGTTATGTCTATAAGAACAACGAGGGTGTGATGTACGAGCCTAAATACCTTGAACGCTTCTTCCGTAACTTATTGTTTGGCGAACAATGGGTACTGAAGAATCGCTACCTCATCATCAATCCACCTGCAGAATATGCAGAGCAGCCAAGGCTCGATGCCCCACAAGCACCGAACAAGTACCCAGCAAGTACCCAACAAGTACCCAACAAGCTCTGCACGGACAATCCGAATATTCTGACAATAGTGCAAGGAATCGGTCATGAGGAATGTAGCATAAAAGATTTGATGCAGCGCATGGGACTGAAAGACCGTCCTTCATTTATGAATGTCTATCTCTCGCCAGCCATAGCCGAGGGTTACGTCCGTATGCTCTATCCCGACTCTCCACGCCATCCACGGCAGAAATATCTGCTGACCATCAAGGGCAAAGGATTGTATAGCGGGTTAAGCGAAAGAGAAAGCAAAGGTACAGGCATCTCTGATTCGCAAGCATGACAACATATAATAGTGTAAGCAATGGAAGCAAACGTGAGCAAATATACAAATGCGGTTGGCTCTGGAAAACAGGCTATTACGCAAAGACAAAACGGAAAGAAGAACGAGGTATGAGAGAAGGTTGGGAATATAAGAAGTTGGGAGAGGTGGCATCCTCGGAGTTAGGAAAGACTCTAAATAAATCAAAAGATACAGGCAAATTATATCCCTATATCTGCGCAGTTAATGTACTATGGGATATGATTGATTTAACAATATTGAAGCACGCTTTTTTCGAAAAAGAAGAAATAGATCGCTATTCTGTTAGAAAAGGAGATTTACTTGTCTGTGAAGGTGGTGATACAGGTCGTTCTGCAATTTGGGAAAAAGAAGAACCTGTACTATACCAAAACGCACTTCACCGAGTTCGTTTTACAACGGAAATGGAAGCACGTTTTGCAATGTATTGTCTTTGGCATCTTAAAAACAATGGTCAAATCGATCAAAAATACAGCAAAGGAGTAACTATTAAACATCTTGTCAAATCATCTTTGCTGTCAATTGAATTACCCGTCCCACCCCTCTCCACACAGCACACTATCGTCTCTGAACTTGACAAGATTAACGAGTTGATTCGCCTGAAGAAGGAGCAACTGAAAGACTATGACAACCTTGCGCAAAGCATCTTCTATGAGATGTTCGGAGACCCTGTCGTTAATGAAAAAGGATGGGAAGTGAAAAAGTTGGGTGAGGTTTCGATGATTAAAACTGGGCCTTTTGGTTCTATGCTTCACAAGGAAGATTATATCACTGGCGGAATACCTTTGATTAATCCAATGCACATACAAAACTTCAAGGCTGTGCCAGATAGAAATTTTACAATATCAAAGGAAAAAGCAGCGGAGTTATGCAACTACCATCTAAAGATAAACGATGTTATATTTGCAAGAAGAGGTGACATTGGAAGGTGTGCGGTTATTTCTGATAAAGAAGCAGGATACTTGTGTGGTACGGGGTCTTTATTCGTAAGATTTGAACGCAAGTTATCCTCTGTCTATACCATGTATGTAGTTCGAACAACTTCATTCATCAAGGAACTTGTGTCTAAAGCAAAAGGAGCAACAATGTTGAATCTCAATTCTTCTACTATGGAGAATCTAAGGTTTCCTATCCCCCCTCTCCCCCTCCAGCAACTCTTTGCCAAACGTATCGAACTCATCGAGAAACTGAAGGCGGAGGTGCAACAAACGATTAAAACCCTCGAAACCCTCCTTGCATCCCGAATGCAGTATTGGTTTGATTAAATTATCACAAGTGTAGAAACCGTATGAATAACGAGAATAAAGACATACTTATCAACTTGCTGAACCAGCATAAGGAGTTGGGCATATCTGAACAGATTGACTACAACAAGTTCTATTTGTACAGTATTATTACCCATTCCACAGCTATAGAGGGATCTACCGTAACGGAAGTGGAAGCCCAGTTGCTTTTTGACGAAGGCATCACATCAAGCAAACGCACCATGAACGAACAGATGATGAACCTTGACCTAAAGGCAGCATACGACTACGGCACGAAGTGGATTCGTGACCATGAGGATATTACGGTTGACTGGCTTGTGTATCTGGCATCGAAGGTGATGGCTCGCACTGGTTCGGAGTACAAATCCCTCGGTGGAGATTTCTCAGCTGCAAGAGGCGAGCTACGCAAGTTGAATGTAACAGCAGGTGCCGGAGGTAAATCGTATATGCACTATCAGAAAGTGCCAATGAAGCTACAGACATTCTGCGAGGAACTGAACAAGCGTAGAAAAGCAATTGATCCTAATGATGTAGCAGCTGTCTATGATTTGAGTTTCTGGGCACACTTTGAACTCGTTACCATTCATCCATGGGCAGACGGCAATGGTAGAACCTGTCGTCTGTTGATGAACCTTCTGCAAATGGAGTATGGTGTATTGCCAACAAAAGTGCTGAAGGAGGATAAAGCCGAATACATACAGGCACTCATTGATACACGTGAGGAAGAGGATATAAACATCTTCCTCAACACGATGGCGTCCCTCCATTGTAGGCATCTGAAATATGATATTGACACATTTATCAGTTCGGTAGCGAAAGAAATGGATTCGACAAGCTCACCAGAACTGGTCGATAAACATGACGTTGTAAAGGAACTGGTCGATAAATGGTCGATAAAACCAAATTTGGCCGATAAATTGGCCGACATTCTTGTGTTTATGGCCGATAAAGACGAAATCAGAACAGAGATGATAGTTGGCAAATTGGGATTTACAGAAACAACTGCCAAACGTTATCTTCGTCAGTTGACGGAATTCGGCTATTTGGAAGCACATGGAGGAAACAAGAACAGAACCTACGTTAAGAAGGCCTAAAAAGAAGCTTTTATCACTATAATGAAACAGTAAGAGATATGAAGAATTTCGACTTTATCCTACGACTGGCAGAGGTAATACCCAGCTTCAGTCAGTTGCACGCATACTGCGATAAGGCAGAAATCTTTCAGAAAACCTTTCCGGAAGAAAGTGCCAGCAATGCACGCAAGGCATTGGAATGGTTGGTAAGAAACCACCTGCACATGGCGAATGTGACGCTCGAACCACGAGAGACACTGAACGAAATGCTGAAGCACCCAGAGATAGATGCCTTCATCGATGAAGACTGGGAGTTTGAGCGCGACATGCGTACGGTAAAGAAGATAGGTAACTATGCTTCGCACACAGGAGCACAGGAGGTGAAGAAGAACGATGCCTTCATCTGCCTTCGCGCCTTTCGCATAGCGACAATGCTACACTCCGTAAGATTCAGAACTTTGAGCAGCTGACTTCTGCCGACTTCGCAGAATTGGAGCGAATCTTCTTTGAGGAACTTGGTACAAGAGACGAGTACAACGAATTAGTAGAAGGTCATCCGTACAAGTCGAATGTGGCTGCCTTCATCCGTGTCATCAATGGCATTGACCGCAAGAAGGCACTCGACATCTATCAGAACTTCATAGAAGGACATAATCTGACATCAGAGCAGGAACGTTATTTGAAGAACATCCTCGATTACGTCAGTGTGAATGGTGACATTCAGACAAAGAACTTTACCGAGTACCCACTCAAAGCTCTAAACTGGCGTGTCACCTTCGGAGATCACTTCGTCAATCTGAAAGACTTCGTCAAGCAGATCCATCAAGTAATATCGGTAACAGCTTAAAGGTAGGTTCTATAAAGCAGAAAGGGTATGACGAAAATACGTGGATGCACATACAAGGTAAACCAGCATATTCAACCTGGTGCCTGAGCAATTTAAAGACTGGACGGCGGATGAAAAAGCTCTCTACAACACGTTGAAAGTAGCGTTGACCTTCCCAAAGTGACTTCCTTGAAACACATTTTGACTTCCTTGAAAATTTGCACTTTCTCGTAATCGGGGACAGGGCCCGGATGGGTCTGTTGCCTATGATACGGAAATAACAAATCTGTCGAGAGCTGCCTCGTTTTTAATTCCCTCGAATTCGGGAAAATTAAGTTCTGAAATCTTCGGCAAACTTAAACAGTACCGATTTTGATGAAGCGGCCGTTATTGACAAACTCGGTAATCTTCTCCTGCCTGAGGTCGTGTTTTGCGACTCCAAGCTAATAGCATACTAACAAAGACGAAGTTTATTGTATGATTTTCATCGTAATTGCAAGTTAGCAATAGCAAATAGTGAATATAAATGGCTATATTTAGTTAAAAACCGTATCATTTTGAGAATTTGCAAGGTAAACATGCTAAAAATCGATAGAAAATGTGTATCTTTGCGCACAAGTGTGCGCGACTAAGAAATATATGAACAAGATAAAGAAGATTCCATACGGCATGACCGATCTCGAAACTATCATTCGGGAAGGGTATTACTATGTAGATAAAACCAGCTTTATACCGAAGTTGGAGGACGAGGGAAGGTATGTCATCTTCCTCCGTCCGCGTCGCTACGGCAAGAGCATGACAATCGCCATGCTGGAGTATTACTATGGCTTGCAGTATGCAGAAAGGTTTGAAGGCATTTTCGGCGATTTATATATTGGTAAGAATCCTACCGAGAAGCGCAACTCATATCTTGTCCTGAGCCTAAACTTCAGCGCGGTTGATTCTGACAAGGATAAGGTTGAGGAGTCGTTCAATGACATTCTGTTACTGTCATTAAGGTCTTTTGCCCGCAGATATAAGGATTATCTACCAGACGGAACTGCAGGACTGATGGAGAGCCAGACAAACAGTAATGCAGCTTTCAATAGTTTGTGTGATAGGGTAATGGAGACTGATCGCAAGATGTACATCTTCATTGACGAATATGATAACTTCGCCAATACCCTTATGTCCTACGACGAGAATGCTTATCGCAATCTTACGCATGGCGATGGATTCTTCCGACTCTTTTTTAATTCGCTGAAGGCTGCAACAACAGGTGCCAATTCGGTTATAGACCGCCTATATATCTCGGGGGTCAGTCCTTTGACACTGAGCGATGTGACGAGTGGATTCAACATTGGCAAGAACTTTTCAACCCTGCCTGATTATAATGAAATGGTTGGGTTTACCGAAAAAGAGGTAACAAATATGCTTCAATACTATTCTGATGCCACAGGGAAGTTCCGCCATTCGCCTATCGAATTGCTCGAAGTGATGCGCCCATGGTATGATAACAGCTGTTTCTCAGAACTGCTTGTCGGAGAACAGCACATGTATAACTCTGACATGGTATTATACTTCATCAGCACATATATGCAGATGCGCTACAACATTCCTACGAACATGATTGACACCAACGTCCGTAGTGATTACGGCAAAATGCGTAAGATGATACGCCTTGAGCAGACGTTTGGTGAAAAGGCGCAGACACTACAGAGGATTGCTGCGGAGGGATATATTGACACAGAACTGAAAACAGAATTCTCTGTCAGTGAATTGCAAGAGCCTAACGTGTTGCCGAGCCTGATGTACTATATGGGAATGCTTACGCATGGCTGTATGCCAGAGGGAGATACTGCCTTGGTTGTACCAAACCTTGTTGTGCGTGAGCAATACTACAAATATTTGAATGAATGCTATGACCGTAATCTGGAATGGCAGATGGAATTCATGAAATACTCTGAACTTGGTGCCAGAATGGCAAAGAAGGGAGAGGGCGAAGCACTCCTCCGTTTCATCGCCGAGCAGATACGTGAGAACAGCAGCACGCGCGACTTCGACTCCAAGGCAGAGTCGTTCATAAAGGGTTACATGCTTGCCAAGCTGGGCGGTATGGTCAGCTACTTCATCTCCGTGACCGAGCCTGATATGAACCACGGCTATGCCGACCTCTATCTGGAGCCTTGGACGGAGAAGACCAACCATTCCTACATCATCGAGCTCAAGTACCTCAAGTCAGATGCCACCGATGCCGAGGTTGAGAAGACACGTCAGGAAGCCATCGCTCAAGCCCACCAGTACGAAGCCTCAAAGCAACTTCGACAGCGTGCCAATGCCCGTGGCTGGGAGCTCCACATGTTTGCCATTGTGTTCCGGGGGTGGAAGTTAATTACAAGCGAAGAAATAATGTAATTCATGGCTAGTTCAACACAATATGTACAACACTTACTCACAGCTATTGGCTTTGCCGATCTCATAGCGACTGCGAAGATATAATATGCACTTAATCCAGATGAGGTACTTGAATAAGTCGGTTAAGTATTTGTTTACTTTTTCTGGTAAGGAGTATATTTCAGACAAGTAGCACCCAAAAGAAAAAGTCTGAGTGAGTACTTGTATATACATGTTATAATCTTTTGTATATTAATAATTTGAGATGAATATAACAGAGAGTTTTAAAGTCAAGGAATGGTTTATATCTTCGGTTCTTACGTTTACGATATATGAACTGTTATGGAATATTCTTATTATACATACATGGGGAACAATCGATTGGGGAATTTATTTTTTTGACCTTATATATTGCAGCTTGTTCGTAGCTTTGAGTATGTGGCTAGGAAACTTGTTCAATAAGTTTCAATATTTTAAGGTTTTTACTCTTCAGCGTCAACTCTATTTGTGCATACTTATTTTTATGCTCAATATGATGTTGGCATTTCTATTTGAATTTAGTTATGAAATAATAATTCCGGCAGATACAGAGGAACAATACTATGGAGGTATATATCTATTTTGTTTTATTGCGTCGATGCTGACATTTGTACATAATATTGGACGCTATTACAATATAATTTCTGAGCAAAGAGAGCAACTGTTTTTATTGAAGAAACAAATATTAAAAAATAAACTTGACCCCCATTTTGTTTTCAATTCGTTAAGTGTACTAACAGAACTGATACATATTGATCCTAAACGCGCAGAAAAATACACTACTCAGTTCTCGCGAATTTATCGTCATATACTATACAACATCGACAAGGAATATGCTTCTTTGTCAGAATCACTTGAATGTGTCAAAGAAACTATGTCTTAATCTGTCAAGTTTATGAATACCGAAACAAAATTACAACCGAAGGATGCCTATAAGGTAGGCGAAATATATGAGTTTAAGGTAAAAAGACCTTATGCCACTTATTGTGAGTTAATTGACGAGTCTAATGATATAACGACTTATCTGCAGGGCACCGCCAAATTAAAGCTCTTCAAGGGCCAAAGCGTCAAGTGTCGAGTCACGGCTGTTAGTGAAAAACATCCAAAGATAGAACTTGTTGATATTAGTGAGTTTGAGCAAAGTACGGATAACCTGACTGAAGAAAAGCTATCCAGGCTGTTATCAGAACGTGATTTATCCTGGAATACAAAGGACTTTGTTAAATTGCTGTTAACGGAAGAAAAAGAGAAATCTTTTGAATCACAGAGCCACAGATGGATTCAGAGCTTGCTGAACAAGAAGATAGATTTGAAAGTGGTTCGGAGGGAATGCTCTGACCTTTTGGAACTCTCAGACCTACTTAATTTATGTAGCCCAGCAGAAAGGGAGTTTTATCAAGATCGACTGACGCTGTTAATAGAGCAACTTGGTTACTATATCAGGGCAGCTGAACTTATAGAGAATGAAGGCATTGAAGGTTCGACCGATACTACGATGTTATTCATTGATAATCTGTTCAACAAATTAAAAGTCTCAGGTTTCGTATATCATCCGGGTAAGAACTTTAATATACTTTCGAGTTTATTTCTTCGTCGCCCAGACCTGATGAACAGCCGGATAAAGGAGCTTTTGGACATCATAAAAGGTAAAGACATTAACATTTGGGAGAAAGAACCGTTCAAGAGTGCCCTTATTAAGCTTCTTGAATTATATATCCGCGAGTGTGATGGTCGAATAGACAAGACCAAGGATAACCAGGAGCTTATTATGAACAACATGGTAGCTTTGGCAATACAGTTATTGCTGTTGGAAAACAGCAAGGACACCTCTATTGCCGACTACAGATTAAATACAGCCAGATTGTGTACGATATCATCATATCTGCATAATATCTCACCTGTTCATCTTGTGGATATGGCATATTATTGCCTGTTTCACTCTGTGGGAAAGAGAATAGCCTATGGTTTTGATTCGATAGGTATGATTCCGCATTATGTTGCCAGCATGTACCCATGCGGGAAAATAGATACCGTCAACTCATTTGTGCAGAACAATACTAAATTATTGATTTCTTCAGATGGGATAAGTCTTCAGCCATTAAAGGGAGGGGCAAATACATATCCAGTATTTCCAAAGGAACTTAGCTTGTGGCAAGGTTTGCAGGTTTACCTCAATTCAAAGCCGGAAACCAGCCTATCGTCTGTGAAGGCAAATGATATTAGGCCATATTTGGAAGTCTGGAAAGAAATTGAAGGTGAACTGTTTAATACGCAAGTCAAGAAACCTACGGTGACTTCTGTAAAGAAAAAGAAACAGCACCGAATAGACGAATACGTCAATATAACTTTTGTAAGTCAGGACTTGAATGACAAAAACAAATACTATTGTCAGATTGAGGATGAAATTGGTGGTCAGGGATTTATCTATGTAGAAGATATAGTTCCATATCCCATATCAACATCTTTGCGCCATTTCTTTGCCAATGATGGAAGCCGTTTCGTTTTTGAAGCTCAGATCATTGATAGGGAGGATGATTATTTCCACTTTTCAATGCTGGAAATTATCAAAGATGCCGTTGATGGTTATTACTCTTACGATGAAGAAATCATTTGTTCTGTAGGTTCAGTTCCCAATGCGCATGGGGAAGCACCGGCTATATCGAAGGAAGGTGTCAGCGTCACTCTTAGGAATGCGTCCGAGTTTGTAGGAATTGGAAAGAACAATATCGTTTCCTGTCATCTGATTGGAAAAGCAGCAGGACAGTTCCATATTCAATGTGACATCAATGAGCTGACTTCCTATGATTATGACCTGAACTCAGCATTCAAGATTCTCATGGAAGACATGTCTATCGGAAGAATCCCTGAGGCATTTGAAGACCAGGAGGATGAGCAGATACTCGAAACGGACAAGGTGATTGATGAATCCTATGTGCGCGAAGTCATTTATTTCATTGACAGGATAGCTATTCTTGACAAGGATTATATCAAGGCATATAATTATCTGGCCTTTGCACGAGTTCTATGTATGCTGATAGGATGGGAATCTCAGGCTGCCTATTATCAAGGCCGCATGGACATTATCACGATGCTTCATGAATTTGCCAAGAACGAGAAGGTCGATGAAGAAAGACTGAGCAATCTGGAAAATGCAAATTCGGAATTGTTCAGCAATAATGTCCTGATGCGTGAACGTTTCATGCAACTTCAGACTGTCAGCTATTTGGGCAACCCGAGCCATAATGATGACCTTTACAAGCTGGCTTCGGACAATCCTTGGCTGAAGAACCTTGCTCTTCTATGCCTGGCATACAACATCACCCAGCAGGACGGTATGGAAAAGACAGCTGTCAATATCCACAACAGAATCAAGCAGCAGCTCAATCTGAAGGGGTTTGAAAGCGGTCTGAAACAATATGGAACAGGCGAAGAAGGAATAGATGAAGAATACAAGAGCAGTATTGTCTTCCCTACTGACGAACAATCGAAAGGGCCTAATCAGGAAAAGCAGATGAATGAGATTATGAAGGTTATCAACTCCTTCCTGAATACTGTTGGAGGTACCCTTTATATTGGTGTCAACAATTTCGGACTGGGTGTTGGCGTTGAAGAAGACCTCAATACACCTCTGTATTATGGAGATAAAGATAAATATCTTCTCACAATCTCCAATGCAGTATCACTAAAATGGGGCAATAAAATTGCCACCTATATAGAAAGCATAGCCTTTGATGCTGATAATAAAGACAAAGATGTCGTCGTAGTGAAGATAAAGCCCCTTGCACAGGGTGTTGACTATGACGGTTATTGGTATGTTCGCGTCGGAAGTACGAAGCGCAAATTGACAAAAGAGGATTTTGAGGAATATCAGAAATTCAATCGTAATCTATCTCAGATAAAGGTCAATGATTTGCCAGAGGAGGTAGTGCCAGTACAACCTGAGCAGTCCGTTGAACGCCCTCTCGCTACACAACTTGTCACTTCCAAGGATGACGAAATCAAGACAAGCCGGATAAGAAAGAACGTCTTGGCTGAATGGGATGATTCTGACAACTATGTCGAACCCATAGGTTTCTTCAAGTTCCTCAGCAACGGCAAATTCAAGAAGATAGATACGTATGATTACGATACAGACTCATTGCTGACATTGGTCGTAAAGGAAAGTGAGGAAAAAGGGTATCTGATATTAGGCTATGAGAATGGCTGCATCGTAAAGGTCTCGGTAGAGGAACTTCTTGAATACCAAAACAGGGACTATTCCAGAAACACAGAGAGCAAGCTGATTTTCGCTTCATTAGCGAATGATGATGCCGCTGTCCTTACTATTTCAAAGGAAGATAAGACAAAGCCGAAAACCCTTATGCGTCTGGATCGTGTGTCTAACTTTAAGGAAGGAAGACTAATGGATAGTGGAGAACTCCCTTACAATGAAGGGCTATTGAGTGAGGTCTTAGCCTTTGATGTCATTCCAAGTGAATACATCGAAGACTTCAAAGGAATTTTGGAAAGACCGAAGACTTCACTGGGTTATCCTGAAAATAATGTAACCAGAGGTATGGTGAATAAACTTCGTCTTTGGGGTATAACAGAGATTTGATAATATGGAGAACGATATAACTAAGGCAAATCAGAATGTGCCTGTAACCATCTACAAGCCGTCTGAGATAATAGGCATCTTTAATTCCATCTTAGCAAAACAATCCTTAATGCTCAGGTGGTCTATCTCCGTGGTGTATATCTCGCAAGCGGCAGACAAAGTTACAATGGCTACTTCTATGACACTTTGCGGGATGAAGACCGCCAGGAAGAGATAACCATGTATGTTACTCAACAACAACGCGAGAATTTGAAGAACGGTAATCTCGTCAATGTTGGTGGTGTACTTGGCAGAAATGTCAACAACAGAGGACAAATACAGATTATCTTGAATGTTAGCCGTATTGAGATTGTCCAGGAACAGGCCATCGATGAAGACGAGATTAAGAGGATGGAACTCCGACAGAAGAAATCTTCAGTCCGTTTCAAGAATGTGGATTCCGTCCTTGAACAACTTCTCTTCACAGATCAACGCCCTCGTGTGGCATTGCTGTTTGCTACCAGTTCTATCACAATGAGCGACTTTGAAGCCGGTATCAATGCAGCCAAATCTGCCATAGACTTCATGGAGTATCGTGCCAACTTCTCCAATGCGAGGGAACTTATCAGCACGTTACAGGCTCTCGACAGAGGGAACTTCAATAAAGAATCCCGTATTTTAAACCCTATACATCAAGAATCTTGGTAAGTTCCTCAATGTACTTGAGTTTGGTGACATCCTCCCACGGAGCATCTTTATCGATTCTCACCTTCTTGTATTTTGAGAGCATTCTGAAGATTTGCTTGTAGGAGTATTTCTTGTTGAGTTCCTTCTTTGCGATTTCATTCTTTACCCTCGTTGTGATAATTACGGAAAGGAAGTTGATGAGCTCTGTAGCATACACTTTATTATCTCTATTATCTGCCATAGTTGTTGTTTTTAATCTTTTTACATATGTATAACTTGATGTCACATATTGTGATTTCAAGAAAGTGAAAGCAGACATGAAGTTGCAAATTGCGACCTCAAATATAAATAGCCGCTTTTTTGCCAAAAGCCACCAGTGGCTATTTGCGACCGATTTTCATATTGCATATTTGTACCAGCTTCGTACAAAAACGACTCATATTGTTTGTAGTTATTATTTTATTGTTGTCCGCTAAAACTCAGAACCTCGCGTACGCTCACATGCATACGCATACAAGCCTCGAAAAATAAAAATTTGGGCTGACTCCTGTTTGAAGAGTCAGCCCTTGCTGAAAACGGATGATATCCACCCACCCAAAACGGGGATATCCGTTCACTTTT
>CAMBDA010000014.1 GCA_945865175.1 uncultured Prevotellaceae bacterium
TACGAAAAAAAATGCTGAGCCAGGAGGGCATAAAGATACTCCGAGAAGGAGTTCGCTGGTAGCCGGCATCGTATTCTGGAATAGAATCTTGACAAAACATACTCAAAAACATACAATTAAAAATTTATAGAATAGGAAGCGGACTGGGAGTGAAAACAGCCCTCTTTTACCCTGTCTCATATTCGTCCGAACGGCAAGAGGAAAAATCTTCTTCGCTCAGAGGGGCAAATAGAAGGACCTATTTCGGTAAAATATCTGGGCATGCCATGTCTCCTCTCTTTTTTGGGGGGACAAAGACCCCCACAATCCCCCTGTTTAGGGGGAAGAGGCACGATGTGCTGGGGATAGCATCAATCTCCTACTGGTAGTCTGGCTGTTGCCTCTTCGGGGTGTAGGATACACTATACAGATGATTATGAAAGGGAAGTACCTAAAAAGAAGAAGATACTTCCCTTTTCCGTTCAGCCTAGGCTGAACGGTCATAGATAGTAAATTAAAGGGCAAAGTATATTATCTTCTCAGACCATTCAGCCTAGGCTGAACGATAAATATAAATAGACTACTTGTTGTCCGGAATCTCTACTGCATGTCACTTTTCTTACTGCTCCCGAGGGCAGCAAAGGACCTATATGCCTCTTTTCGGAAAAACCGGCGTTTTTTTCCCTGTCTGGCTTGTAATTCAGAAATTTTATGTAAATTTGCAATGTAATATGTGCAAAACACGTAGTGAATTCATACATCTATATATAGTTTAATGCAATACAAGGTAAACATGAGACAATGGATAGCCACCATGGCATGGCTGATGGTAAATGCGTTAGCCAGTGCTGCAGACCTGTTTGTAGAGGCAGAGAGCTTCTCCGACAAAGGGGGGTGGGTGGTGGACCAGCAATTTATGGACCTGATGGGTTCTCCTTACTTGTTGGCGCATGGAATGGGAGTGCCGGTAGCGGATGCCCGCACCGTGGTCGTCTTCCCGGAGAAGGGGACGTACTATGTATATGTGCGTACCTATAACTGGACATCTCCCTGGATGAAGGGGCCGGGGCCGGGATGTTTCAGTATGAGTGTGGGAGGAAAAAGACTGTCGGCCCAATTGGGAGTAGAGGGGGAGCGGTGGATGTGGCAGCCTGCAGGAAGGGTGGCTGTGAAGCAGTTACATGCAGAGGTGCGGCTGCACGACCTTACAGGCTTTGATGGTCGCTGTGATGCGATCTTCTTCACAACGGATGCGCATCGGCTACCACCCTCAGAAGCAGAGGCATTGGCCGGATTCAGGCGCAAGGCCTTGCAGCTGCCCGAGACAGCCCCTTGCCAGGGTGGATTTGACCTGGTAGTGGTGGGCGGTGGTGTGGCGGGCATCAGCGCAGCAGTATCGGCCGCACGGCTGGGCTGCAGGGTGGCGCTTGTAAACGACCGTCCTGTGTTGGGAGGAAACAACAGTTCGGAGGTGCGGGTACATCTGGGGGGACGCATAGAGGCTGGTCCTTATCGTGAACTGGGCAATCTGCAGAAGGAGTTTGGTCCTGCACGAGGCGGAAACGCACAGCCGGCCGACTTTTATGAGGATGACAAGAAGGCGGCTATTGTGGCTGCGGAGGAGAATATCATCCTCTATGCCAGTTACAGAGCGGTGGACGTACGGAAGCGGGGATCGGCTATCAGTGGTGTGGTGGTCAAGCATGTAGAGACAGGAAGGGAAGTCAGCCTGGAGGCCCCTCTCTACTGCGACTGCACAGGTGACGGCACTGTGGGTTATCTGGCGGGTGCGGATTACCGTATGGGGCGTGAGTCGCGTGAGGAATATGGTGAAAGCCTGGCACCAGAGCAAGCCGACGGAATGACCATGGGAGCATCTGTACAATGGTATTCAGAGGATATAGGCAGGGCATCTGTTTTCCCGGAATTCAGCTATGGAATGGCGATTGACACACAGAACTGCGAACGGGTGACTATGGGGGAGTGGACCTGGGAGACAGGCATGAACCGCCACCAGATACAGGATTTTGAACAGATACGCGACTATGGTCTGCTGGTGGTCTACTCCAACTGGAGTTTCCTCAAGAACCATCTGGGAAAGGATAACCCCTACCGCACCAGGCAACTGGCATGGGTGGCCTATGTGTCGGGCAAACGGGAATCCCGCCGTCTGCTGGGCGATTATATACTCAAGGAGGATGACTTGCGGCGGCATGTGGTACACGAGGACGGCACGGCGGCCTCTACCTGGAGCATCGACCTGCACTATCCCGACCCTCAGAATACGGCGCATTTTCCCGGTCAGGAGTTCAAGTCCATTGCCCGGCATGTGAACATCCATCCCTATCCCATTCCGTACCGTTGCCTGTATTCACGCAATGTGGACAATTTGTTCATGGCCGGACGTGACATCAGTGTCACCCATGTGGCGCTGGGAACCGTACGTGTGATGCGTACCACAGGCATGATGGGTGAGGTGGTGGGCATGGCTGCCTCCATCTGCAAGCGACATCAGGTGCAGCCGAGGGCTGTTTACCGCTACCATCTGGAGGAGTTGAAGGAACTGATGAGAAAGGGTGTGGGCAGAGGAGAACTACCCAACAACCAGCATTATAATGAAGGAGGGACACTGGAGAAAAGGCCGGAAGTGAAATAATTGCCATCCGGCATGAAACCGGCTACCGGGAAGCATCGCTGTGAGTTCGCATCGAAGGGTTGTAATCACATACAGATGTGCGCCACATGCGGGAACCTCCCTGCGTGTGGCGCACATCTGTATGGTGTCTGTAACAGCGTGTGTGCTGTCAGGCGTCAATATTTGCAAATGTGGCGTTCTGCTCGATGAACTCGCGACGGGGGCCCACATCCTCGCCCATCAGCATGGAGAAGACATAATCGGCGCCAGCGGCATCCTCGATGGTCACCTGCTTGAGCAGGCGCGTCTCGGGATTCATGGTTGTCTCCCACAACTGCTGGGGATTCATTTCACCCAAACCTTTGTAGCGCTGGGTCACCACTCCGTCTTCGCGTCCGTTGTTGTAGCGGTCGAGGAAGCGCAGGCGGTCGGCCTCGGTGTAGCAGTATTCCTCGTTCTTGCCGGCACGGCAGCGATAGAGTGGAGGAGTGGCGATATAGAGATGGCCGTTCTGGATAAGCTCAGGCATATAGCGGTAGAAGAGTGTCATCAGGAGAGTGTCGATGTGCGAACCATCGACATCGGCATCGGTCATGATAATCACTTTGTAATAGCGGAGTTTTTCATAATTGGCTTCCTTGCTGTCCTCGCCCAGACCAAAGCGTACGCCCAGCGCCTGAATGATGTTGTTCACCTCTTCATGCTCGAAGGCCTTGTGCCACATTACACGCTCCACATTGAATATCTTGCCTCGGATGGGCAGGATGGCCTGAAACTGGCGGCTGCGTCCCTGCTTGGCCGAACCACCGGCTGAATCGCCCTCCACAATGAAGAGCTCGCAGTTGGCCGCATCCTTGTCGCTGCAGTCGGCCAGTTTGCCGGGAAGACCACCACCGCTCATGGGATTCTTCCGCTGTACGCTTTCACGTGCCTTGCGGGCAGCCACACGCGCTGTGGCTGCAAGCAGTACTTTGTCCACAATGAGTTTGGCTTCGCGTGGATGCTCCTCCAGGTAGAGGGTCAAGGCTTCTCCCACGGCTTGCTGCACTGCACCTGACACCTCGCTATTGCCCAGCTTGGTCTTGGTCTGGCCTTCAAACTGGGGCTCTGCCACCTTGATGCTGATAACGGCTGTCAGGCCTTCCCGGAAGTCCTCTCCGCTAATCTCCACATGGTTCTTTGACAGTTTCTCCATTT
The DNA here is from genome assembly GCA_945865175.1 of uncultured Prevotellaceae bacterium. GTDB lineage: Bacteria > Bacteroidota > Bacteroidia > Bacteroidales > Bacteroidaceae > Physcousia. Next base: position 3,812 of record CAMBDA010000014.1, read on the forward strand.
CCTTGGGGAACTGGTCCTCGGCGTATTTCTTGAGCACGCGTGTGAGTGCCATGCGGAAACCCTGAAGATGGGTGCCGCCCTCGATGGTGTTGATGTTGTTGACATAGGAGTGCAGGTTTTCGCTGTAGCCTGTGTTGTACATGATGGCAGTCTCGATGGGCGTGCCCTGCTTTTCCGTATTGAGATAGATGACATCATCGAAGAGATGGGTGCGGCTGCTGTCGATATAGCGTACAAAATCCTTGAGGCCACCTTCGCTGTGGAATACCTCCTTGCGTGTGTTGCCTTCGTCGTCGGGACGCAGGTCGGTGAGGGTGATATGGATGCCTGCGTTCAGATAGGCCAGTTCACGCATACGGTTGGCCAGTATGTCGTATTTGTAGTGGGTGGTGGTGAAGATGCTGGCATCGGGCCAGAACTGCTGGCGTGTGCCGCGCAGGTCGGTCTCTCCTACAATGTCCACGCCGGTGACGGGTTTGCCGCAGGCATATTCCTGACGATAGACTTTCCCGTCGCGGAACACTTGGGACACCATCTTTGTGCTCAGTGCGTTCACACAGGAAACGCCCACACCGTGCAGACCACCGCTCACTTTGTAGCTTCCCTTGTCAAACTTGCCTCCGGCATGCAGGACCGTCATGACCACCTCCAGAGCACTCTTGTGCTCCTTCTCGTGCATGTCAACCGGGATGCCTCGTCCGTTGTCCTGGACGGTGATGCTCTCGTCGGGATTGATGGTGACCTCAATATGCGTGCAGTAGCCGGCCAGGGCCTCGTCGATGGAGTTGTCCACCGTCTCGTAGACAAGGTGGTGGAGACCCTTCTCGCTGATGTCACCAATGTACATGGCCGGACGCTTGCGCACAGCTTCAAGCCCTTCCAATACCTGAATATTGGAAGCGCTGTATTGCGCACTACTTGTTTGTGTTTCTTCCATTACAATAATAGCCTTAAATTTGGGTACAAATTTACGAAGAAAAATCGAGATATGAAAGTATATTGCAAGAAAAAAAGGCGCACTCTGCTGAAAGAGTACGCCTTATGTTTTGTACGCTATGGAAAATCCGTCTTTTATCCCAGTTTTTGGATATATATAGCCAGCTTCGACTTGAGGTTGGAAGCCTTGTTCTTGTGGATGATGTTGGTCTTGGCGAGCTTGTCAAGAGCCTTCTGTACACTGGGGTACAAAGCAAGTGCTTCGTTCTTGTCGGTTGTTGCACGCAACTTGCGTACGGCATTACGCATGGTCTTTGCGTAATATCTGTTGTGGAGTCTTCTCTTCTCCTCCTGACGGATTCTTTTTTCTGACGATTTGTGATTAGCCATCTTTGTGATTCTTTTTTATTTTAACTAGTAGTCCCTAGGAGAGTCGAACTCCTCTTTAGAGAATGAAAATCTCTCGTCCTAACCGATAGACGAAGGGACCAAACCTTCGGCCTTAGCCTGTGCATCCGGCATGTTTGCCGTTTTGCGGTTGCAAAGGTACGCCTTTTTGGCGGATTGGCAAAATGTTTTCAGGAAAAAATGTCTTTTTATGCCCAAATTACCTCCGTTTGCATGTTTTCTGCATCATTTTTTGTACCTTAGCGGCAATAAAACAGAAAAAACATGATTCAGAAGACACGCGGAATTGTTTTGCATCAGACCAGAGGCGCTATGGGCCATCTGGTTGTGACCATTTTCACGGAGGAAAGTGGATCGGTGGCTTTTGTGGTGAAGCCTTCCCGTTCAAAGAGCCGGCGGCTTCACGCCAATCTCTTGCGTCCGCTGAGCATTGTGGAACTGAGCTTTGACCTGCGTCCCAATCAGTCGCTCCAGCGCATCGACGACCTGCATGTGGGCATTGCCTACCGTTCGTTGCCTTATCATCCTGTAAAGGAGACTGTCGCACTTTTCTTGGGTGAATTCCTTTTTTACAGCCTGCGCAACGAAACTTGCAACAGACCGCTTTTCACTTTCTTGTGCAGTAGTCTGGAATGGCTTGATGCATGTGACCGTGGACTGGCCAACTTTCATCTCACTTTGCTGGTCCGGCTTACCCGTTTCCTGGGATTCTGGCCGATGTTGGAGAAGCCTGAGCCTGGCCTGTATTTCGACATGCAGTCGTGCCAATATACACCAGTCCGGCCACCTCATGGAGCGTTTCTTACACCTGAAGAGGCCGGACTGATGCCTTTGATGTTGCGTATCAACTTTCCTTCCATGCATTTGTTCCGCATGAGCAGGGAGCAGCGTAACCGTTTCCTGGACATACTGGAGGCCTACTACCGGCAGCGTATACCCAACTTCCCGGAGTTGCGTTCGCTGCAGGTGTTGCGCGACCTTCTGTCCTAGCGGTGCCTATTGCAGCAGGCTTTTCACCATTTCGCTGATGGCGCGTCCCTCGGCCTTGCCGGCTAGCCGCTTGGTGGCCACACCCATCACCTTGCCCATATCCCTGGCAGTGGTGGCACCCACTTCTGCGATTATCTCTGACAGCGCAGCGCGCAGTTCGTCGTCTTCCATCTGCTTGGGCAGGTATTCCTCTATCACACGCACCTGTTTCATCTCCTCCTCGGCTAGGTCGGCTCTGTTTTGGCTCAGATAGATTTGGGCGGTGTCGCGTCCTTGCTTGGCCAGCTTGGCCAGCACTTTCATGGCTGCCTCATCGGTGAGCTCGTCGTTGCTTCCGGGGGCAGTTTTGGCTTCGATGAAATACTTCTTCACATTTCTCAGTGCCAGAAGGCGCACTTTGTCCTTGGCTTTCATTGCAGCCACGATGTCGCTGCTGATTTGTTCAAATAGCATAATATGTCTTTTGAATGGTCTTACTATTAATACATTATTAATTATTGCTGGCGGAGCTGCTGCTTGATGCGCTTGAGGTCTTCAAGCGTACGTTTGTAGGCAGGCAGGGTGTCTACCATGGCAATGACGTTTTCGTCGTCGAGGTCGTCGTCCGAGAAGATGAACACATTGTGATGGCGTCGGCGTACTGATTTGGATGTGGGGTCATAGTAGGTGAGGATGCGTGCCTCCAGCTTGTCCTTCTCCTCAGCGTCCTCTATTGATCGCGCGATGTCTTTTTCCTTTTTCAGGTCTTCCACGCCGGGTACGTTCTGAAGACCGAAACCGGTGGCCAGCAGGGTAATCTTCACTTTGCCTCCCAGACTGCTGTCGGTGGCCAGTCCCCACTTGGTTTCCACGTCCTGGTTGAATCGGCTCATGAAGTCGTTCACCTCGTTCATCTCCTCCATGCGCAGATTGTCCTGGTCTTTGTCGCCGCAGAAGTTGATATTGAGCAGCACCTTCTTGCTGTTGAAAATGTCGTTGTTGTTGAGCAGCGGGCTGTTCAGGGCCTCGTTGATGGCTTTTGTCACGCGTTTCTCTCCTTCGCCATAGCCTGTGCTCATGATGGCAACGCCTCCATCCTTGAGCACGGTGGTCACATCCTGGAAGTCGAGGTTCATGATTCCGTGCATGGTGATAATCTCTGCGATGCTGCGTGCAGCCACGCTCAGCGTGTCATCGGCTCTGGCAAAGGCATTGAGCACGGTGAGGTCGGGGTACACCTCGCGCAGGCGTTCGTTGTTGATGACAAGCAGGGCGTCTACATGCTTGGAAATCTCATCCACGCCATCGAGTGCCTGCTTTATTTTGTTGTTGCCCTCAAACCTGAAGGGAATGGTGACAATTCCCACTGTCAGGATGCCTGCATCCTTGGCGCACTGGGCGATGATGGGGGCTGCTCCCGTGCCTGTGCCTCCGCCCATGCCGGCCGTGATGAACACCATGCGTGTACCGTCGTCGAGCATCTGCTTGATTTCATCGAGGCTTTCCAGGGCTGCCTGCTTGGCTCTTTCCGGCCTGTTGCCGGCTCCCAGACCGTCTTTTCCCAGCTGCAGATGATTGGGCACTGGCGAGTCGTTGAGTGCTTTCTTGTCGGTGTTGCACAGTACGTAGGTAACATCGTGAATGCCCTCCCGGTACATGTGGTTGACGGCATTTCCTCCGCCACCGCCCACTCCAATCACCTTGATGATGCTTGGCTTTGATGCGGGAAAGTCAAATGCGATACCGCCCGAAAAATTGTCTTCTGGTTTCATATCGTTTATGCTGATTTGTAGGGATTACTGAATATGTTTGTCTGTCTCGGATAGTTGCTCATTCTTCGGGCTCTGACAGCATTTCGCTTACCTTGCCCCAGAATTTCTTCAGCCTACTGCCAAGGGAGCGCTGTTTGGCCTTAGGCTGTGGGTCGGTGTCGGCAGTAGGTGTCTCCTGTGCTGGCTCTTCTTCGGTTGTGGCAGGTTTGTTGGGTTGTACATCTTCCTCCTTGCCCATGCCAAAGTCCAGTTCGGTCTGCACTTCACGGGGAGCCGAGGGCGGTTCGCCTACGCAGTTCTGGTCGCCCTTGAGCAAGATACCGATGAGCGAATAGATGTTGCGGTCGCCTGTCTGTACGGTGGGAGCAAGCGTCACATTCACGGGCATGCCCTTGGCCACCCGTAGCTGTTTGTCCACATCGGTGTGCTTCTTGAAGGCTTCCAGCAGGTTCTTTATCTTTGAACCGCCGCCTGTGAAGACGATGCCTGAGAGAATCTTGTCGTTGTGCTCCTTGATGCGCGACCACACATTGAGGATGATTTCCTCATAGCGGGCCTCCACAATCTCCTGAAGCATGGTTGCATCGATGCTGCGGTTGTGGCTCAGTGTGATTTTTGCACTCTTGTCTTCCTGTTCTTCATCTTGCCATGCGTTTCCGTAGGTGAGCTTGAGCATCTCGGCCTCCTCGGGGTCGATATTGTAGCTGGCAATGTCGTTGGTTACATCGGCTGCGCCCACGGGAATCACCACCAGCTGGCGCAGTATTTTATTGGTGTACACGATGATGGTGGTGGTCTCGGCACCTATGTCTACCAGCGCGCACCCCGAACGCTTCTCGTTGGATGTGAGCAGAAAATCGGCCAGACACACTGGTGTGATGGGCATGCCTGCCACTTCCAGTCCTGCGTTGTGAACGCAGCGTTCGATGTTTTCCGACAGGCTGCTGCGTGCGATGATGTTGAGGTAGCGTCCTTCTACCTGTTCGCTCTGAACGCCCACGGGGTCGGTAATCGTGCGTGTGCCCAGTCCATACTCCTGGGGCACCACTTCCTTGATTTGCGCATCGGGATAGATGACACCGTGGTTGGTTTCGCGAAGGCTTTCCACCATCTGTGCGGTAATGAGTGTCTTTCCCTCAAAGGTCTTGGTCACATGGTTCTTCACTGCATGCAACGACTGTCCCGACACTCCCACGTAAACACGGGTAGTATTGATATTGAGCGCTTCATTGAGCTTTTTCACGACTCTGGAGATGGCGGCTGTTGTCTTGTCGATGTTGTCCACCACACCATTGCGGATGCAGCTGACTCCCTCCTCCTGCACAATAGCCAACACTTGCATGATACCATCTGTCTCTCGTTTGCCGGCGATGGCCCGGATGGCTGTTGAACCTAATTCTACAGCAACAATGATTTCCTTTTCTGCTCCCATATCGTATTATTTTTTGTCTTTTCTTTTTTTACATACAATTTGTCCTTCGTAAGCCAGGTTGATGCTTTCATAGCGATTCCATCCTGCCTGGGGCAGCCCCTTCTTGTAGAAAAGGAGCATGCGCGCGAGCTTGTCGCCCACCTGGTCGGTATTGCCCAGGACAATTTTGTGGTTTCCCATCCTGGGATAGAGGATCACATTGTTGGCATCCTCCACGTATATCTGTTCCACCTGCCTGTTCCAGAATTCGTCGGCATAGAGAACGCGTGCCAGGGGCAGCAGGCCGGTGGCGGCATATTCCTTGGTGATGTTGCCTGTGGCCACGCACAGCGGCAGGCAGAATCGGTTGGCAGGCATGGTGCTGCCTTTTTCATCGAGATAATACCGTTGGCCGTTGCTTGCCATTACCAGTAGGATGGGCTTGCGCGGCGTCACGTCGATGCAGAGCACACCCTTATCGGTGTAGTAACAGTTGGCCGACATGAGATAGGGGTTCTCCCGTAGTGCCTTCTCTATTTCGAGCAGGTTCACACGGCTCAACTTCTGTCCCTCAGGCGCAATCTTAGCTGCTACCAGCACATCGCGCACGTAGTCCTCGTCCACGAATTGGGCTGTGGTGGTGTCGAGTACCTCTATCTCCATCCTGTGGCAAATGATGTCCTCCACAGGACGGTAGAAGAGCGTGACAGCCACCGCCAGGTAGGCAAGTACCGCCAGCATGAGCATAATCTTGATAATCGTCTTCATTCTATGTCATTTGTTTCATGTTTCTTTCAGCAGGTCGGCAATGCGGTCGGCATAGTTGTCGATGTCACCGGCACCCAGCGTCACCAGTACATCGTAGCCTCCGGCCTTCACCACGTCCAGGATTTCGTCCTTGCTGCACATCTGTTTGTGAATGCCTGGGCGCAGGTTGTCATAGATGAGTGCGCTGGTAACCCCTGGGATGGGTGCTTCGCGGGCAGGATAGATGTCCACGATGGCCACATCGTCGAGTAGCGAGAGCGCATCTGCAAACTCACGGTAGAAATCGCGCGTACGGGTGTAGAGATGTGGCTGGAAGATGGCCTTGATGCGGCGTCCCTCATAGAGTTGCTTGATGCTCACGATGCTCTGCCTGATTTCTTCAGGATGATGGGCATAATCGCTCAGGTACACCATACGGTCGGTCTTGATGTGGAAGTCGAACCTTCGGTCCACACCCTTGAACGATGCCATGGCATTGCGAATCTCCTCTGCTGTGGCACCGGCTATCTGGGCCAGCGCCATGGCTGCAATGCCGTTCTCGATATTGATGGCCACGGGCACTCCCAGCCGTATGCCGGGAATGTCACCCAGCGGCGAATGGTAGTCGAAGGTGATTTCTCCGTCTCCAATCTGCACGTTTGTGGCATGGAAGTCGCCCGACTGTCGACTGTAGGTGTAGGTGGTGACTCCTGGTTGGGGGGCTGGTTTCATTCGCAGACCCGTATGCAGAATCAGATAGCCTTCGGGGCGTACCAGGGAAGTGTACTTGGTGAAGCTTTCCAGATAGGCCTCCTCTGTGCCATAGATGTCGAGGTGGTCGGCATCTGTAGCCGTGATGACTGTGGCGTAGGGTGTCAGCCAATGGAATGAACGGTCAAACTCATCTGCTTCTATCACCACATATTCGCTTTTCTTGCTCAGAATATAGTTGGTACCATAGTTTTTGGTGATGCCGCCCAGAAAGGCATTGCAGTCCACATGGCTCTGGTGCAGGATATGGGCGGCCATGCTGCTGGTGGTGGTCTTGCCGTGAGTGCCGGCCACACACAGTCCCTTCAGGGCATGTGTGAGTGTGCCCAGCACCTGGGCACGCTTCTGCACCTCAAATCCATGGTTGCGGAAATACTGTAGCTCCTGATGTTCTGCAGGGATGGCTGGTGTGTACACCACCAGACAACGCTGCGGGTCGGTAAATGCTGAGGGAATGCTGCTGGGGTCGTCGGTATAGTGAACCCAGGCTCCCTCTTCACGCAGTTTCTCCGTGAGGGCACAGGACGTACGGTCGTAGCCGCCCACTGCAATACCAGTGTGGAGGAAATAGCGGGCAATGGCACTCATGCCTATGCCGCCTATTCCTACGAAATATACAGCTTTTATATCTTTTGCTTCCATTCTCGTTCTTTTTCTTTTTTTACTTGTTGTTCTTTCTGGCCAGACGGATGGCCTCGCGGGCTATCACCTCGGCCGAATCCTTGAGTGCCATTTGCATCGCGTTTTGTCCCAGTTGCTGTAGGCGTGACGAATCGCTCACCGTTGTCACAGCCAGGTCTACCAGTTGTTGCCGTGCATCAGCATCCTTTACGAGCAGGGCCGCTCCGCGTTTCACAAGGGCATTGGCATTGTGGGTCTGGTGGTCTTCGGCCACATTGGGGCTGGGCACCAGGATAGAAGGCTTGCCCAGCAAGCACAACTCGCTGATGCTGCTGGCTCCGGCTCGAGAAATCACCAGGTCGGCAGCCTTATAGGCTTCATCCATGTTCTGCACAAAATCGGTCACCACAATGTTGTGGGCCTCCTGCTTGCCGGCTAGCTGCTGGCGTATGTCATTGATATAGTAGCCTCCAGTCTGCCAGATGAACTGTATGGGGGCCTGCGCCAGTTGGTCGTAGTGCAGGAGGATGCTTTCGTTGAGTGTGCGTGCGCCCAGGCTGCCCCCGATAAGAAGAATGGTGGGTATGTCGGCCTTCAGCCCAAATGCTTCCCTGCACTGGGCGGTTGTCTTGTTTACCTGGAGCAACGATTGTCTCACGGGATTACCGGTGAGCAGGATGCGCTCTTTTGGAAAAAAACGTTCCATGCCTTCATAGGCCACGCATATCACTTCTGCCTTGCGGGCCAGTGACTTGTTGGTGAGTCCTGCAAAACTGTTCTGCTCCTGGATGAGGCAGGGCACGCCCATGCCCCATGCTGCGTTTAGTGTGGCTGCACTGGCATAGCCCCCCACTCCTACTGCAACGTCGGGGCGGAACTCGCGCAGTATCTTGCGTACCATACGCTTGCTCTTCAGGAAGTCCAGCAACACACCTACATTGGCAGGTTTCCACAGGGGGCGGTAGAGCCCTCTCACAGGCAACCCCTTGATTTCATAACCTGCTGCAGGCACCCGTTTCATTTCCATGCGGTCCTGTGCACCTACAAACAAGAACTGCGTTTCTGGTTCCAGTGCTTTGATGGCATTGGCAATACTGATGGCGGGGAAGATGTGTCCACCCGTTCCGCCGCCGCTGATGATTACGTGCAATGGTTTCATGTTCACACTTGTTTTGAGTGTTCGTCGTTCGCTGGTGCCGTGGCATCATCGGTCTTTTTTTTTCTGGCTGTATGGCTCACGCTGAGAATCATGCCCAGATAGGCACAGCTGATAAACGTGGAGGTGCCGCCTCGGCTGATGAGCGGCAACGGCTGTCCTGTGATAGGGAAGGCACCCACGGCCACGGCCATGTTCACCATGGCCTGCACCACCATCATCATCGACAGCCCCATGACCAGAAAGGCCGGGAAGAGGGCCTTGCATTGTCGGGCAATCTTGTAGGTCCGCCACATCAGCAGCAGGTAGAGCAGCATCACAAATCCGCCGAAGGCTATACCGCCTTCCTCAAGGATGATGGTGTAGATGAAGTCGGAATAGGACTGGGGCAGGAAATCGCGCTCCACCGAATTGCCAGGCCCTTTGCCTAGCACACCACAGGTGGCAATCGCTATCTTGGCATGTGTGGCCTGCAGATTTTCATGCACATTGTATTGTGCAGGGTCGGCCGGGCGTTCTTCGCCTTTTACACGTTCCACCCATGTGGGCACACGGTGGAGCAGGGGGGACTCTTTCATCTCGCTCAGTTGGTCGGGTGTCACCAGCATGAAGAATGCGCCCACGGTCATCAGTACACCTGCCAACATGCCTGTGAGCCACAACATATATTTGGCGGGGGCTTTCCCCACTATGAACATGCCGCCCATCACCAGTGTGATGATGCCTGCCGTAGAGGCATTCTCCGGAAGGATGAGCAGTACGAAGAGTGCTGTGACTCCCAGCAGGAAGAAGAAGGTGTTCCTGCGCATGCCTTTCTCGTCGCGCATGGTGGCCATGAACAGTGCTGCAGTGCCCACCAGGCTGATTTTCACCACCTCGGCGGGCTGGATGGTTTTTCCTCCGAATTCTATCCATCGGCTGGCATCGTTTACCTTTTCGGTGAAGAGCGTGGTAATTTGCATGGGGAGGGCCAGTATGAGCCCCACCGCGCACAGTATCTTGAAATAGTTGCTGGGAATGAGGTGAATAAGCCACGTGAGGATGAAACCCATGCCCACGTAGGCTGCATGTTCCACCACGGGCATCCAGTAGTGCCCTGTCTTGTAGGTCATGCTGCTACATGCGCTGTAGACCTCCACAATAGAGATGAGGCACAGACAGGTGAACACCATCCACACCTTGCCGTCGCCCTTGAAGAAGCCCTCTTCTGCGAATCTGGTATTTATCATTGCGTCTATTTATTCCCTATATATTAATTAATGTATCTGTCATGCTCTCTCATGTGTGCCGTCTCAGAGAGCGCGCACCAATGTCTTGAACTGGTCGCCGCGGTCCTCCATGTTCTTGAAGAGGTCGAAGCTGGCACAGCAGGGGCTCAGCAGTACCGTGTCGCCCGGCTGTGCCATGCGCGCACAGGCTGCCACACAGTCCTTCATGCTACGTGTGTCCTCGATGGGGAGTCCCAGGCCATCGAAAGCAGCGTGGAGCTTGGCATTGTCGACACCCAGGAACACCAGTGCTCTGCACTTCTGCTTCACCAGTGGGATGATGGGGGCGTAGTCGTTGCCCTTGTCCTTGCCTCCCAGGATAAGTACGGTGGGCGTACGCATGCTGTCCAGTGCATACCAGCATGCATCCACATTGGTAGCCTTGGAGTCGTTGACATACTGTACGCCTCCCACACTGGCCACTTTCTCCAGCCTGTGTTCCACGCCTTCAAAGTCGCTCAGACTCTTGCGTAGGTCTTCGTCGCTGATGCCGCTGATGTGGGCCGTGATGCCGGCTGCCAGGCTGTTGTACATGTTGTGCTTGCCTGTGAGGCTCAGTTCCTCCTGCTCCATATTGAAGGGCGTGGGACGCTCTATCACATAGTGACCGTCGGAGATATATCCAATCATTCCGCTCTTCTTCAGCAGACTGAAGGGGCATGCCTTTGCCTTTATGCCATAGTGGGTGAGTTCCTTCTGTATCATGGGGTCATCGGCCCAGTACACAAAGGCATCGTCGGCTGTCTGGTTCTGGAGAATGCGCATCTTGGCATCGGCATAGTGCTGCAGGCTTCCCTCGTAGCGGTCCAGGTGGTCGGGCGTGATGTTGAGCAGGATGGCAATATTGGCCCTGAATTTGTACATGTTGTCGAGCTGGAAGCTGCTCAGTTCAATCACATAGTAATCGTAGTCCTTTTCTTCGGCCACCTGCAGGGCCAGGCTGCGGCCGATGTTGCCGGCCAGTCCCACCTTGTAGCCTGCGTTCTTGAAGATGTGAAAGATGAGGCTGGTGGTGGTGGTCTTGCCGTTGGAACCTGTGATGCAAATCATCTTGGCCCTTGTGTAGCGGCCTGCAAACTCAATCTCGCTGATGATGGGAATGCCTGCCTGCTTGCCTTCTACCACAACCGGTGCATCCTCGGGAATGCCAGGGCTCTTGATGATTTCCTTGGCTTGCAGGATACGCTCCTTCGTGTGTCCGCCCTCTTCCCATTCAATGCCGTATACATCCAGCATCTCCCTGTACTTAGGCTTCACGTGTCCGCCGTCACTCACAAACACGTCGTAGCCCTTTTTCAGAGCCAACACGGCAGCACCCACGCCGCTCTCTCCGGCTCCCAAAACCACAATCTTTTCTTTCCTTTCCATACCTTTATCTTATCTTCAGTGTTACGATGGTCAATGCGGCCAATATGATGGTCACAATCCAGAATCTGGTAGTAATCTTGGATTCCAGCCAGCATCCCTTGGGCCAATTGATTAATATCTTGAAATCAGCAGGCAACTGCCCGGGCTTGATGCGGAAGGCATCGTGGATGGGTGCCCGCTTGAATACACGCCATTTCTGGCCGCGCTTGTTGCCCATCTTGGCATACTGTGTCTGCAGGATGACGCTCACGCTCTCCACAAAGAAGATGAAGCACAGGATGGGGAGCAGCAGCTCCTTGTGGATGATGATGGCTGTGACGGCGATGATGCCGCCGATGGTGAGGCTGCCCGTGTCGCCCATGAATACCTGGGCGGGATAGGCATTGTACCAAAGGAAGCCCACCAGTGCTCCCACAAAGGCACACAGGAAGATGACCAGTTCTTCCGAGCCGCTCACATACATGATGTTCAGATAGCTGGCCATTTGGATGTGGCTGCTCACATAGGCCAGTATGCCCAGTGCCAGGCCGATGATGGCCGAGTTGCCGGCACACATGCCATCCATGCCGTCGTTCATGTTGCTGCCGTTGCTCACCGCCATCACTACGAATGTGGTGATGATTACAAACAGAATCCATCCGGCGGCCGATTTGTAGCGGCCCATGAAGCTCACGAGGCTGGAATAGTTGAAATTGTTGTTCTTCACAAACGGGATGGTGGTGATGGTGCTTTTCACCGGCTCGCTCTTGTGCACTACCACTTCGGTCTCCCCTCTGCGTTGCATGGTCACGTTCTCGCGTATCACAGCATCGGGGCTCAGCCACAGGGTAAGGCCCACCACCAGACCCAGCAGGGCCTGTCCTGCCAGTTTCCAGATTGGGCGCAGGCCGTCCTTGCTGTGTTTCATCTTGATGTAGTCGTCCAGCAGGCCCAGCAGGCCCAACCACAGGGTGGTGCCAATCATCAGAATCATGTACACGTTGCGCAGTCGCCCAAACAGCAGGCAGGGTATCACGATGGCCACGATGATGATGATGCCGCCCATGGTGGGCACTCCCTTTTTTTCCACGCCGTATGGGTCGATGCTGGCGTCGCGCTGTGTCTCATTGCCGCCATGTGCCTTCATCCACTGGATGAAACGCTCTCCGAACCACATGGATATGAGCAGGCTCAGTATCAGTGTGAGCAGCGAACGGAACGAGATGTATTGCCACATGCCGCTTCCGGGGACACCAAACTCTTCCAGGTATCTAAACAGATAATATAACATCTTTACTTCTTTTCTTTATGTCGATTGAATAGTTGTCCTTACAGGCCGAAGGCTGCACATATCACTTCGTGGTCATCGAAATGGTGCTTTACACCTTGCACAATCTGGTAATCCTCATGTCCCTTTCCGGCCACTAGCACCACATCGCCCGGCTTGGCCATCAGGCAGGCCGTCTTGATGGCCTGCTCGCGGTCTACAATGGCCAGGGTCTGGTTGCGCTGTTCGCTGGTGAGCCCGTCGAGCATGTCGTTGATAATGGCCTGCGGATCCTCAAAACGGGGATTATCGCTGGTGATAATCAGGTGGTCGCTCTGTGCGAATGCCTCCTGTGCCATCAGTGGACGCTTGCCTTTGTCCCGGTTGCCGCCTGCTCCGCACACGGTCCAGCATTCACCTCTGTGCTGCAACACCTCATTGATGGTGGAGAGCACGTTGGCCAGGGCATCGGGCGTGTGGGCATAGTCTACAATGGCGGTCACACCCTTGGGCGAGCGGATGGTTTCAAACCGTCCGTTCACGGGTGTCATGGCACTCAGTTCCACCAGTGCCTGCTCCTTGTCCACGCCCAGCAGGCAGGTGGCTGCATATACGGCCAGTAGGTTGCTTGCGTTGAAACGGCCCACAAACTGTACAAACACCTCGCGTCCGTCCATTTCCAGATTCATTCCTTCAAAACTTTCCTCCAGAATCTTGGCCTTGTAGTCGGCGGCAGTCTTCAGTGCGTAGGTATATTTTGCAGCCCGTGTGTTCTGGAGCATGAACAGGGCATTCCGGTCATCGCCGTTCACTACGGCAAAGGCTTTCTTGGGAAGGGCATCGAAGAATCCCTTTTTGGCATCGCGGTAGTTCTCGAAGGTCTTGTGATAGTCGAGATGGTCGCGCGTAAGGTTGGTGAAGATGCCACCGGCAAAGGTGAGCCCGCCAATGCGCTGCTGCACCACACTGTGGCTGCTCACTTCCATGAAGGCATATTCGCATCCTGCATCGGCCATTTGTCCCAGCAGGCGGTTCAGGGTGACGGGGTCGGGCGTGGTACACTCGGTGGGTACGGCCTCGTCGTTGATATAGTTGCACACAGTGCTGCACAAACCGCACTTGTAGCCCATGCGGCGGAAGATGCGGTAGAGCAGTGTGGCGATGGTGGTTTTGCCGTTGGTGCCTGTCACGCCCACCAGTTTCATCCTTCCTGTGGGGTTGCCATAGAAGGTGGTGGCCAACCGGCCTATGACGGCTTCTGTATCGGCATACTGCAAGTAGGTGACTCCCTCATGCAGCAGCTCGGGCATCTGCTGGCAGGCCACAGCGGTGGCTCCTGCCTCGATGGCTTTTTCTATATATGTATGTCCGTCGGCTTGAGTGCCCTGGATGGCCACAAACATCTTTCCGTCTGCCATCTGCCGGGAATCTATCTCCACTCCCGTGATTTCTTTGTCTTCAGTGCCCACCACCTGCAGGGGCTTTGTGGCACCAATCAGTTGTTCCAGTTTCATGTGCTTATATACCTATTAATTAATATATATATAACTCTGTCTCGTCAGTCGCTCCATTCCAGTGTCAGCTGCACCTGCTCACCCCGTTTCACGGGCGTACCGGCTTCCTTGCTCTGGTCGGTCACGCGACCACGGCCCTTGAGTGTCACCTGCAGGCCACGTTCGCGCAGGGCGTAGAGGGCTGTGCGTGCGCCCATGCCTGTGACATCGGGCATCTTGTTCAGGCTTACCGAATCGGCGGACTGGATGGATATGCTGTCTGGGCTGAGCCCTATCTGACGGGTCAGCATGTGCGCGTCCTCTTTGCTTCCTGCTCCCATCATGGGGACGAATAGCGAGGTGCTGTCGGCTGCGTCCTTGGGTGAGCGGAAGATGCCCTTCGACATCACGTATTGTGAAATCTCACTGAATACGGGACCGCATTGTCCACCGCCCGAGGCCGGCAGACCCGATTTGACGATGCACACCAGTGTGCTGTACTTGGGCGCATCAGACGGATAGTAGCCGCAGAAGCTCACCATGTAGCGCGTCACGCCGCTGTGGTAGCCCCTTCCGCCCGAGGAGGCAATCTGTGCCGTTCCTGTCTTTCCGCTCACCTTGAAGTACTTGCCTCCGTTGCCGGCCTTTCGCCCCAGTCCCTTGCTCACCACTTTCTCCAGGATTTCCTGTATGTCGTTGAGCGTCTGTTTGCTGCAGATGCTTTCCTTAATCACTTCTGTCGGGAAATTGCGCACCACTTTCCCGTTTGACAGTTCGGCTGTCACAAAGCGTGGTTTCACCATCTTTCCACCGTTGGCGATGGCATTGTAGAAGGTGAGTGTGCTGATGGGAGGCAGCATGGTCACGTAGCCGATGCTCATCCAGGGCAGGTCGGTCTTGCTCCAGTAGCGCTTGGGGTCGTTGGGTCGTGGCACTTTGGGCTCTCCTTTGCCCACAAAGGGCAGGTCGAGTGGAATGCCCACGCCTTCCCTGCGCAGTCCGTCCACATATTTCTGGGGATTGTCGTGGTAGGCCTGGTCGATGAGCCGGCTCACGCCGATGTTGGAGCTTTGTTCCAGTATCTCGCTCACGGTGAGCGAACCGTATCCGCCCTTGCGCCAGTTATGATCTTTCATGAAGCGACCGTGCATCTGGTAGATACCTCCCGTACAGTCCACGCGGTCGGTCTTCTTGATGGTGCCGTCTTCCAGACCCACCATGATGCTGGCGGTCTTGAAGGTGGATCCGGGTTCCATCAGGTCGCTCACGGCATTGTTCTTCACCTCGTAGTATTCGCCGTTGCTTCCGCGTGTCAGGTTCACAATGGCTTTTACGTCGCCGGTGGCCACCTCCATCACGATGGCTATGCCCACCTCACCGTTCACGTCGGGCTCCTTCAGTTTCTTGCGCAAGGCCTTGTCTGCCACGTCCTGGATGTTCACGTCGATGGTGGTGAGCAGGTCGTGGCCGTCCTGTGGCTCTACGTCCACAAAGCTCACACGCTGGTTCCTCACCTTGGTGCGGTGGCCGATGCCGGGAGTGCCGCGTAGGATACTGTCGAAACTCAGCTCCAGGCCACATTTGGCTGAACCCGAGGAGTCGCGCAACAGGTCGCCCAGTGTGCGTGAGGCCAGGGCACCATAGGGCTTCTTGCGTTGGATGATGGGCTCATAGTAGAATCCGCCCTTTAGGCTGGTTTCCCGCAGCAGAGGCAGTTCCCTGCATTCCTGCAGCTGGATGTAGGAGGCATGCTTGGGATAGATTCGCCAGGCATGGCTGCCAGCCTTCTTCCCTTTCAGCAGTCGTTCGCGGAACCATTTCTCGCTCTTGTCGGGGAAAATGCGCGCCAGGCCGGTGGCCATGCTGTCCAAATCCTCCTTGAAGGCAGAGTCTCTCCATTCCTGGGCCTTTACCCTTGCCGCACTGTCTTTGTCTATCACTACATAGTCCATATACAACCTGTATTCGGGCACCGAACCTGCCAGCAGTTGTCCGTCGCATGCCAGCAGGTTGCCGCGGTTGGCAGGCAGTTTGATATTGGTGCGGGTAAACTGTTTGCTCACTGCCACCCAGTAGTCTCTCTCTGGTGGCAGCATCACCGTGAGTGCTGTTCCCAAGATATAGCATCCAATGGCGCACATCACGAAGAATAAAACCCTGAACCTGTTCGATCCGTTGCTGTTCGACTTCATTCGCTTTCTTCTTTTTCAATGATGAAGGGTGCCTCGTTGCTGGGCAACAGCGTGCTGTCGCCCAGGGCCTTCAGCTGCTCTTCCAGCTGGCTCTGGCGTGTGCGGAGCGTGAGCTCGCTACTGCGTGTGAGTACCCTGAACTTCATGTCCTTCAACTCGTTTTGCAGCTTTTCCAGTTCGATAATCTGCTGCTGTGCCTGATAGCG
The DNA here is from genome assembly GCA_945865175.1 of uncultured Prevotellaceae bacterium. Lineage (GTDB taxonomy): Bacteria > Bacteroidota > Bacteroidia > Bacteroidales > Bacteroidaceae > Physcousia. The sequence continues at coordinate 20,376 of CAMBDA010000014.1, forward strand.
GTTGGTGATATATATGATGACTCCCACCACCATCAGCAGTACCACATAGAGCTGTCTGCGTAGCCATGCCGTATCGAGCGTCTTCAGCACATCGCTCCATTTAGGAGCATTCAAGGCATCGGCATGTTGCTCATCGTCATCGAAGAACGCACGTATCAGCCGGGCCTTGCTGGTTTCCTCGGCATGTTGCGCTGCAGCAGGCTGCTTTTGCGCGGTGTCCTGCTCAGTCAGTGTCTCTTGGTTGGTTGTCGTCTCAATCATCGTCATCTTCTTTTTTTGTCTTTTCTGCTATGCGCAGCTTGGCCGACCTGCTTCTGGGATTTTGTGCCAGTTCTTCGGCCGAGGGTGTCACCACACTGCGTGTCACGGCATGCAAGGGGGCGTTCACATGCCCAAACAGGTCGGTCTCGGCCTTCCCTTCCACGTTGCCTGTGCGCACCATGTTCTTTACCATGCGGTCTTCCAGTGAATGATAGGTGAGCACCACCAGCCGTCCACCGGGCCGTAACAGTTCGGCCGCTGCGTTCAGCATCTCGCGCAGGGCACGCAATTCGCCGTTCACTTCTATGCGCAGTGCTTGAAACACTTTGGCCAGGTCTTTTTTCTCTCTGGCTCCTCTCATCAGCGGGGCCAATGTCTGTTCCAGGTCACCCGTGGTGTGAAGATTCTTTTGGGCTCTGGCTTTCACCAGGGCTGCAGCCAGCTGCCGGCTGTTTTTCAGCTCTCCGTACAGGTAGAGTACGTCTGCCAGCTGCTGCTCGCTGTAGGTCTGTAGGATGGCTTCGGCTGTGAGTGTGGCCTTCTGGTTCATCCGCATGTCCAGCGGTGCGTCATATCGGAAACTGAATCCGCGGTCGGCCGTGTCCAGATGGTGGCTGCTCACGCCCAGGTCTGCCACGATGCCGTCCACCTGCTCCTGACCGTAGTACAGCATCCAGTTCTTCAGGAAACGGAAATTGCTGCGTACAAAGGTGAAGCGAGGGTCGTCCAGCGCACCCTTCATTGCATCCAGGTCCTGGTCGAAGCCATACAGATGGCCTCTTTCCCCCAGATGGCGCATGATTTCACGGCTGTGACCGCCGCCGCCGAATGTGAGGTCTACATACACTCCATCGGGATGGATGCCGAGCCCCTCTACTGTTTCGTGGAGCATCACCGGTATATGATAACTATCGTAATTCATCATGCTGTCAGTCTTGTTGGTTGTTCGTGCCGTTCATCATGGACTCCAGTGCATCACCCAGTGCGTCACCTCCGTTTTGCAGGGCCTCAGCAGCCTTTCGACTCCATATCTCTATCGTGTTGTCCATACCGATAAACCGCACTTCGTTCTGTATGTCGGCTTCGTCCATATACCTGCGGGGCAGGAGGATGCGTCCGCCGCTGTCGGGCGTGATAACCTCGGCACCTGCCACAAATCTGCGCAGGGCTTCCCGTCCCCTACGGTCAAACAGGTTGGTGCGGGCTGCGATGGCATCCACCTGGGCATTCCAGATGTCAAGCGGGAAAAGCACCAGGCAACGCTGGAATACATCCCGCCGCAGGATGAGCTTCTCCACTTGCTCCTGCTGCAGAATTTTCCGGAACGTGCTGGGCACAAATACGCGCCCTTTTTCGTCCACCTTGGCGTCAATGTTGCCTATAAATCTCATGCTTAACCACTTATATTTAAATTATGGGGCAAAGATACAAAATTCCCCACAATTCCCCACCATCTTTCCCCATCTTTTTTTTCTCTCATTTCCACAAATTGTTTCCCGCACAGCGTGAAACCACCCGTCCTGTACCCTGAAACATCCGATGGAATGAGGAAAAACAGCATTTTCTCCTATAAAGTTTTCTGTTGATAATTTTTTGTCTCTCTCCTCCTCTTTCCCCTCAATTTTGGTGGGGAATATCCATTATGCGGTTTTGTCGTGTGTGTGTCCTGTAGATAGCTTCGGTCTGTACCCTAGTGGACTTTGTTCATGATGCAATTCCTCTTCTCTTTTCGTTCGGCCTAGGCTGAACGGTCTTAGAAGTTAACTTCGATGCGGATTTATGTTATCTTCCCTCACCGTTCGGCCAAGGCTGAACGGTGGGGGAAGACAGTCTTTGCCATTATTCAAATAGTATCTCGTGGGCAGCGCCTTCATATCCTGCACCCACAGTATATTGTATGGCTGTGGGTGAGAACTGTTCCTCGTAGAAGCTGTGGCAGTGTCCTGCAAGGATGGCTTTCAGCAAAGGCTGCTTCTTCAGCCATTGGATGAATTCCAGTGTGAGCGCATCTGCCTTTTGCTGTACGGAGCGGTTTCGCCATTGTTCGTCTGCAGGCAGGGAGTCGTCTGTCTGGAAGGTCCGGGTGATTGCTTCGGGTACGCCTGTCATGTAGGCGGCCATTCCATTGTTCTCCTTCAGGTTTGCCTGGCAGTGCTTTTCGGTGTAGAAGGGGACATGGCAGATAAGCACGATGGGCAGCCCTTTCTTCACCTGTTTTTTCATCCAGCTAAACTGTGCAGCTGTGACATTGTAGTAAACATCGTCCAGCGCAATGAAGTTTACGCCATGAATCACCAGAGACGCCATTTTCAGGTTGTTCGGATAGGCTTTTTGCACACGTTCATAGCTTTGTGCCTTATAGGCTTCGTCCTCACGCGCTTCTCCCACATATTGCGAAAATTCATGGTTGCCAGCCGATACTAGGCTTTTTACTGTCTGCAATTGCTCTGCCACATATTCCAGGTTTGCCTCGCTGACAAAATCTATGATATCTCCCGAATGAAGGAACAGAAGGTCCTTTTCCCGGGCGTAACGGATGGCTGCCGAGAAATAGGCCTCTGCCTGTACGAAATGCGGACCACGGCTGGCCGACAGCTTCAGTTTCCTTTCGTCTTCGCGTGCGTCCACCCGGGTCAGGTGGGAATCGGCAATGTGCAGGGCGGAGAACGGTGATTCAGCACCCACTTTGATGCGAAGTTTTCTCACTTCATTCAGGTAAGGGTCCTTGTTGCCCTCGGTCTCAGCATACAGGCCGGCAGCCTGTATGGCCATGCTGGCGAGCAGTAGCACCATCGTGCCTATCCATTGTTTTTTGTTCATTTTGTAAGGTATGAAGAATCCTTTTTTTGTTTGTCCAACTGCAAAATTACAAATAAAAGGCCACATGCCAAAATAATATGTAGGGAATCTTATCCCAGTTCAGCATTTGCGTGGAAAAACTCTCACGGTCCAGGTGTTCCGCATCCTTGCTCACGTCCTTGGTGTCTGGTGGTGTGGCGGACATGTAATCATGGTAGACAAAACAAAGGCGGTGTTGAAAGAAAAACACGAAAATATTTCTGTCATTGCATTTTTTTTATTAAGTTTGCATGAAATTATGTGAAATTGACCGGATATAATGCCTCAAATATGCGTACATTAACCCTTTTGACAATGGCCTTGTGGATGTTGTGTGCCCCACTTACGTCTGTGGCTAAGGACCGACGTTCGATAGTGCGTCTGGAGACCAGTATGGGAGTGATAAGGATAGCCCTCTATGACGACACCCCCATCCATCGCGACAATTTTCTGCGCCTCGTATCGGAGGGGTTCTATGACGGCTTGCTGTTCCACCGCGTGATAAAGGACTTCATGATACAGACGGGCGACCCCAATTCCAAGAATGCCCCGCGCGACTCGGTGCTGGGCGACGGTGATGTCAATTATGTGGTTCCGCCTGAGATATGCCTGCCCTATATCTTCCATCGCCGCGGCGCTGTGGCGGCAGCCCGCCTGCCTGATGATGTAAACCCCGACCAGTATAGCAGTGGTTGTCAGTTCTATATCGTTTGGGGCAAGCGCTTTGCTCCGGCGCCTCTGTCCAAGATGCAGGCCTCATTGGCCGAAAAAGGCGTGGAGATGACGCGTAGCATGGCAGATGTGTATGAGGTGGAGGGCGGTACACCCCATCTGGATGGAGGCTATACGGTTTTTGGCGAAGTGATCAAGGGAATGGATGTGGTGGATTGCATCCAGAAGGTGGCCACCAATGAGCGTGATCGTCCCGTCGAGGATGTGGTTATCCTCCATGCCAAGGTGGAACAGCGGAGCAAGGCCGCCCGTAAATGAGTGTGTGTTATTGTTAACCGAATAAACAATATTATATTATAATAAAGGAAGGATGAAGGACTTTGTGCTGCTCACACTGGCTTGTGCCGCCACGGTTCACTTTGTGGTTGCGTGCGTGATGTCGCTCTATGCCCGCCACAAGATACAGTATCTGTGTCTGGCATGGGTGAACGGCATCTTCTTTGCCTTTCTGATGCTGGCTGCCTTCTATTCAGGCAAGATTGCTGCGGGCGCACCTGGTGCGCTCCATCCTGTGATGTTGCTGTCGCTGGTGGTGACCTGCTTCCTTCAGAGCATCTTTCCGCTGAGCATCCCCATGCCGGGCTACCTGCAATGGGGCCGTATGTGGCGCTATGCCTTGCCTGCCATTGTACTGATAGTGGTGTACATCCCCATCCTGCTCTATATGGGTCCGTCACTTCCCGTGTTGTCGGGGATGGACGAGGTGGGGCACCTGCTGCTGACGAGCGATATGGTCTTGCGGCTGGCATCGCTGGGCCTGAGTATCTATTACATCATCAACATCTTCCGCCTGCCCCATCATCTGGCCAAGAGTGCCGATGTACCCCGCTACCTGATGGGCTATTGCTCGGCCATGGGCGTCACGGTGCTGTTTTATGTATCCGTGTCGGTGTGGTACACCCCTGTAGGCTTGATGGCTTACATCATGATGTTCACCGTAGTGAACCTTTATCTGGCATTCCGCACGTTGGAAACCATGGCCATGGGGTTGCCCAAGCCTGTAATTGAGCTGGAGGAACCCTTGCCCAGTGCGATTGCGGAACAGGAACCGATAGTGGAGGAGGACTTCAATCAGGCCAATGTGCAGCGTTTTGTCCGCATCACCCATTGGATGCAGAACCATCGCAAGGAATGGATGGACAATACCTTTGGGCGCGACCGCTTGTGTGAGGAATTGGGATACAACCGTCACCTGGTGCTGCAGTGCATTCGCAGCCAGGGCTTCAACAATGTGCATGACTATATCAACAGCTACCGTATTGAGGCGCTGAAACAGATGGTGCAGAGCGGACAGATTCAGACGGTAAACGATTGCATCCTGGTGGGCTTTGGTACCCCTAAGACAGCCCGGTGCTGTTTTGAACGCAGTGAGGATATGACGTTGGATGATTTTTTGGCCCAGAATGTGAAAAAAGAAGTGGAAAAAAGCCAAAAGGAAGCTGGAGAAACATAAAATAAACCGTTTTTGGGTGAAATTTTACGAATATTTTTGGCTGTTTAGGGAATGTTTTGTATTTTTGCATCGTTTAAAGGTGGAAAAGATGAAAATTGATGCAAGGAAATGGATGGGTGCGTGCCTGATGGCTGCCTGCCTGACGGCCACTGCGGGTGTGCTCAGTGCCACCCGTGCGGCGCATCATGTGCTGGGCAATACTTCCACCGATACCGTTTCGGTGCGCAACCGTGTGGGGGAGATGGGAGTGCGTCACAGAATGAGCACGAGCCTCTATCCTGTCCAGATGCAGGTGATGCGTGGAATGGTGCGTATCCAGAGCGAGCATTCCCAGATTCTTCCCATCTATCGGCAGAACGGTTCGTTCTACATGGTAATGCGCCTTAATAAGGGCGTGAACTGGCTCAACGGCCTTCCCAGAGGCCGATATTTCATAAATAATAGGCCGATAGCTATCAACTAGTGTAAATTTTGCCTTCAGGAGTTGAAATATTGGAAAACTTGTAGTAAATTTGCATACTACAAGTGATAAAAATTGATGTTAGAGACAGAACAACAAGCAAAATCCGCCGATGCGCGAGTAGTCAACACGATTGATATTGGTGCTATTGTGCGTGCACGTGCCAAGGACAAGGCACGCTTCATCCCGCGTTTTCTTATCAAGGGACTGGAGCGCCTGATACATCAGGACTTCATCAATGAATACCTGCGCCAGAACCGCGAGGGAGTGGATTTCTGCCGTGGAGTGGTGGAGTATTTGCGTGTGGACGTGGAGGTGCAAGGGTTGGAGAACCTGCCCGAGGATGCCGAAACCAGGCGCTACACCTTTGTGAGCAACCATCCGCTGGGCGCGATAGATGGTGTCACGCTGGGGTGGGTGATAGGGTCGCGCTTCGACGGACGGGTGAAGTATCTGGTGAATGACCTCCTGATGAATCTCCGCGGCCTGGCTCCCCTGTGCGTGCCTGTGAACAAGCTGGGTCGTCAGGGACACGACTTTACGCGTAGGGTAGACGAGGCTTTTGGCGGCAACTGCCATGTCATCATGTTCCCAGCCGGATTGTGCAGTCGTCGCCAACCTGACGGGTCCATCCGCGACCTGACATGGCACAAGGGTTTTCTCAAGAAAAGCATCCAGTTTGAGCGCGACATCGTGCCTGTCCATTTCATTGGTTACAACAGCCCGCGGTTCTACCGGGTGGCCAGCTGGTGCAAGAAACTGCATTTGCCCAATCTGGCCATGGCGCTCCTTCCCGACGAGATGTACAGGAGTCAGGGCAAACGCTATATCGTGAAGTTTGGCAAGCCCATCCCCCATGCCATGTTCGACCGCTCCCGTTCCTTGCAGCAATGGGCCCAGTGGGTGCAGGACAGGGTGTACGAACTGTGATTTATGAATAGGAACAAAGAATGAACGAATAACAAGGTAGACATATGAAGGAAATCATCCCCAAGGTGCCTCGCGAACTGCTTCTCGAGGAACTCACCGAAGACAAGAAACTGAGGCGCACCAACAAGAGCGGCAATGACATATATATAGTGACATGGCAGGATTCGCCCAATGTGGTGAGGGAATTGGGAAGACTGCGTGAGATTGCCTTTAGGGCTGCGGGAGGAGGAACGGGCATGGAACTGGACCTCGACGAATTCGACACCATGGAGCATCCCTACAAGCAGCTATTGGTGTGGGACCCTGAGGCACAGGAAATACTGGGAGGCTATCGCTATCTGCTGGGGCGCGATGTCAAGTTCGACGAGCAAGGGCAGCCCGTGCTGGCCACAAGCCATATGTTCCATTTTTCGGAGCGCTTCATCAAGGAGTACCTTCCCTATACCATAGAGCTGGGCCGCAGTTTCGTGACGCTGGAGTATCAGAGCAGCCGCATGGGAACCAAGGGACTTTTTGCACTGGACAACCTGTGGGACGGATTGGGGGCTCTCACAGTGGTGATGCCGGATGTGCGTTATTTCTTTGGCAAGTTCACCATGTATCCCAGCTACGACCGTATGGCACGCGACATGATTCTGTTCTTCCTGCGCAAGCATTTCCATGATTCCGACGGATTGATTCTGCCCAAGCACCCCCTGAGCCTGTGGCACGACGAGCATATCTTCGAGACGCTCTTTGTGGAAGACGAGTTCAAGGCCGATTACCGCATCCTCAACCGCGAGGTGCGCAAGTTGGGCTACAATATACCTCCGCTGGTGAATGCCTACATGGGTCTTTCACCCACGATGAGGCTTTTCGGGACGGCCATTAATGATGGTTTTGGTGATGTGGAGGAGACCGGAATCCTGATAGCCATTGATGAGATTCTGGCCGAGAAGCGCATCCGCCATATCGACACCTTTGCCGCCAGCCATCCTGAGGAGGTGAAGCTCACAAGTGGTGCCAATAAAATTATCTTCAAACCAGGGTCGGGCGAATAAAAACACGAAAAAGCGATGGCAAGGATGAGATGGGAACAACTGTTGTCGAGCAAGCGACTGGGCCAGGAGAACCAGCCGCACAGGAAGGATGACCGTACGGAATTCCAGCGCGACTATGACCGTATCATCTTTTCAGCCCCTTTCCGCAGGTTGCAGAACAAGACACAGGTGTTTCCGCTGCCTGGCAGTATTTTTGTGCACAACAGGCTTACCCATAGTCTGGAGGTGAGTAGTGTGGGCCGAAGCCTGGGCAATGATGTGAGCCGGCTGTTGCTGCAACGCCATCCCGAACTGGCCGAGAGTTCCCATCTGAGCGAGTTGGGCACCATCGTGAGTACAGCCTGTCTGGCACATGACCTTGGCAATCCTCCTTTCGGCCACAGTGGCGAGAAAGCCATCGGTACCTATTTCAGCGAGGGACACGGCCGTTTCCTGCAGACCTATGTGTGTGAAGAGACAGGTGACAGCCTGACCGATGCCCAATGGGACGACCTGATACATTTTGAGGGCAATGCCAATGCCTTCCGCCTGCTCACCCATCATTTCAAGGGACGTCGTGAGGGTGGCTTTGTAATGACCTATAGCACGCTGGCCAGCATCGTGAAATATCCCTTTTCATCGGATTTAGCAGGGGACAAGCGTAAATTCGGCTTTTTTCGCGAGGAGCAGGAATATTATACACGTATTGCTGATGAACTGGGGATTATCTGCCATTCTACCCCTGGAGGCTCTTTCAGCTATGCCCGATATCCGCTGGTCTATCTGGTGGAGGCTGCTGATGACATCTGTTACCAGATTATGGACATCGAGGATGCCCACAAACTGAAGATACTCACCACCCAGGAAACAAAACAACTCCTGCTGGGATTCTTCCCCGACGACAAGAAAACCTATTTCCTGGAGCGAATGAGCAAGCTGGATGATGCCAACGAGCAGATTGTGTTCCTGCGCTCATGTGTCATCAACTGTCTGGAGAATGAGTGTGTCAATGTGTTTGTGGAACATGAAGAGGAAATCTTGTCGGGAACCTTTGCTGGCACCCTCATCGGGCACATCGCTCCGCTTCCCCGCAACGCCTATCAGACCTGCGCCCATACAGCCGAAACGGAAATCTACCATTGCAAGGAAGTGGTGGATGTGGAAATAGCCGGTTTCAAGGTAATCACCGAGCTGGTGGACATGATGATTCATGCTGCGCTTCATTCCAACCAGGCATTCTCCCAACTGCTCATCAACCGTGTGAGTACCCAATACGACATCAAGGCCCCCACCCTGTACGGACGGGTGATGGCGGTGCTCGACTATATCTCGGGCATGACCGATGTGTATGCGCTGGATGTCTACCGCAAGACCAACGGAATGTCGATACCTAGTCTTTAAAAACCTATTATAAACAATGTAAACACATACCGATATGAAAGTGAAAATCGTGAACAAAAGCCATCATCCGTTGCCGGCTTATGCAACGGAATGTGCGGCCGGCATGGACCTCAGGGCCAATATCAATGCGCCCATCCTGCTGGAGCCTCTTCATCGCTGCCTGGTGCCCACCGGGCTCTATATCTCCCTTCCTCAGGGATATGAGGCACAGGTGAGACCCCGTAGCGGACTGGCCTTGAAGCGCGGTATTACGGTTCTCAACGCCCCTGGCACCATCGATGCAGACTATAGGGGTGAGATTGGGGTGATTCTGATCAACCTGTCGGAGGACAATTTCCTTATCAATGATGGTGAACGCATTGCCCAAATGGTGATTGCGCGCCACGAGCAGGCAGAACTGGAACAGGTGGAGGTGCTCGACGAAACAGCCCGTGGGACGGGCGGATTCGGACATAGTGGTGTCAAGTAGTAGACGATGATGTTGATGTTGAGACTGCTGGTACTGTTCTTTATTTGCTCGGTGGCTGGCGGCGCCTGTGCCCAGACACCCAAGTTCGACTATTTCTACTTGGAAGCTGAAAAATGTCAGCTTTCCGGGGAATGGTCGGCTGCATTGGAACTCTATGCCCATTGCCTGGACCTCTGTCCCGATGCGCCAGAGGCCTTGCGCAGTATGGGCGTGATGAAGTATTATATGCTTCGCGACTCCACTGGGCTCGACCTCATTCGCAGGGCTTCGGATTTGGAACCAGAGAATCCCTGGTACCTGGAGTCGTTGGCCTCCATCTATCTGGAGAAAGGGGACATGCAGCAGTCGGTGGATGCGCTGGAGCGTCTCTCCCGTTTGCAGTCATCCTGCTCCGATGTGTTGGTGCAGCTGGCCGGATTATACAAGTCGCTGGGCCGCTCGGAGGATGCCCTCAGTGTGCTGGATCGCATAGAAGTGCTTGAGGGGAAGACTCCACAGCTTTCGATTGAAAAGTTCCGCCTGCTGATGGACCTGGGGAAACCCCAGCAGGCTTTCGGTGAAATGGAGGATTTGTGCAACGAATTCCCTCAGGACCAGAACTGCCGGATTGTTATGGCCAACCAATATATGGAGAACGGCCAGCCCCAGCAGGCCAAGGCCATCTATGACCGCGTGGCACAGGCCGAACCCACCAATCCCAATCTTCAGTTGGCATTGCTGGGTTATTATGAGGAGACGGGCGACTCGATTGGCTTCCGCCATTTGTGCGACTCCCTGCTCTACGACAAGGGTACACAGCAGGCATTGCGTGCGGCCTTGGTAAAGGAGATGCTCACCCGTGCCAAGCGCGATACCACCCAGCGTGCAGGCTTGAAGGACATGTTCGACCGCATCCTGTCCATGCCCCAGCCCGATGCCACGATATGGCAGCTCAGGCTGGCCTATCTGGTGATGATGGAAGCCTCCGAAGAGGAGGTGATGGACGGTATGTGGAAGGTACTGGACATTGAGCCGTCCAACAGGCTTGCCCTGTCCAGCCTGCTGGAATACTATGCCCGCAAGAAGGATTATCCGTCCATGGAGAAGATATGCCGCCAAGCTGCCAACTATTATCCCGAACAGCTGGACTTCTATTTCTACCTCAGCCTGGCTCTCTACGAGCAGGACAAGAACATGGAAAGCATAGAGGCTATCCTGCACGGACTGCGGCTCAGGGACAATACGGCCCAGCCAGGACAGGTGTCCGACATGTTCTCGCTGCTAGGCGACCTGTATCACGAGGACAATCGGGTGGAGGAGGCTTTTGCTTGCTACGACTCCTCGCTTGTGTACAAGGATGACAATGTGGCCTGCCTCAACAATTATGCCTATTTTCTGTCGCTGCAGGGCGAGCAGCTCGACAAGGCGGAGGAAATGAGCTACCGTACCATTCGGCTGGAACCGGAGAACAAAACCTATCTCGATACGTACGCATGGATACTTTTTATGAAAGAACGTTTCACCGAGGCCAGAATCTACATCGACAGGGTGGTGGACCCGGAGGCCCCTGCCGACAGCCTGCTCCAGGATGAGATGCTTTCGGCCAACGTGATTGAACATGCGGGCGATATCTATGCCAGATGTGGACTTGAAGAGAGGGCCCTTTATTATTGGAAGCTGGCCAGGGAGAAGAACGACGGCACGGCCACGGAGGCCTTGCCCAGAAAACTACGTAAGAAAAAATATTGCAAATGAAAAAGAAGTATACCTACCGCATCTGGATGATGCTCCTGATAACAGTGGCACTTGCCGGTTGCCGCAGCACACGCAAGGTAACGGCTGGTGGTGATGACACGTTGCCATCTGCTACCACACCAGCCGACGCCACGGTGGTGACCCGCATGAATACGATGAGACGGTCCGAGACGGCACTTACAAGCAAGGTGAACGTCACATTGGTGATGGGCGACAAGGATGTGTCGGTGGGGGGAACGCTGCGCATGAAGCGCGACGAGAGCATACAGCTATCCTTGGTCATGCTGGGCTTGATGGAGGTGGGTCGTCTGGAACTGACACCTGATTATTTCATGCTCGTGGACCGTATGAACCATCGCTATGTGAAACGCCCGTATGCTGATGTGCGCTTTTTTGTGGATGCAGGGGTGGACTTTTTTACTTTCCAGGCTTTGTTCTGGAATGAACTCTTTTGTCTGGGCAAGGACAAGAGAATACCAGAATCCTCCGATTTCATCGCTACGTCGCTCAATGACGAACTGCTCCTTACGCAGAAGAAGAGCGGAAAGGTGAGCCTCTCCTTCGTGGTAAAGGACACTGACCTGCAGCTCACTCACACCCGCATCGGAGGAACGGATGAAGCAGCCGATAAGGGCCTGACCTGGAAATATGCGTCCTTTGAGCCTTTTGGTGATACACCCTTTCCCCGGCAGATGCAGTTGTCGGCCCAGGTCTCCCAGAAACCCTTGCAGGCAACCTTTGTGCTGGGCACGCCCAAGGTGAGTGCCGACTGGGAAACGCGCACGAAACTGAGCAATAAGTACACGGAGATTACCGTGGAGTCAATCATGAACATCCTAATGAATCTGTCGAAATGAGAAACGTCTGTTGCGTCCGTTGGCTGGCATGTTTGATAGTGGGAATGTGCACTATGGGCTCACTGGCCCAGAACAGCAAGAAGGTGAAGGCGCTCAAGCGTCAGAAAACCGAACTGCAGGACAAACTGCGCAAGTCGCAACAGGAATTGAAGGAGACTACAAAAAAGGTAAAGAGCGGACAGCGCGACATACAGGTGATCGACCGTAAACTCGACGACCGCCTCACCCATATCCGCAGCCTTGAAACGGAGATGGCAGAACTGGACAAGCAGAACGTACGTCTGCAGAAGAACATCTCTCGCATCACGGGCCAGCTCAACGAGAAAAAACGCAAGTTCCGTCATGCGGTGCGTTATGCCCGTACCTGCAAGCAGCTGACAAGTCCTATGCTGTTTGTGTTCTCGGCACAAAACTTCACTCAGCTTCTGCGCAGGGCACGTTTTGCACGTGAGTATGCACTTTACCAGCGCGACCTGGGCAACCAGATTTTGGGCAAGCAGATAGAACTGCTGAATGCGCAGAACCAGCTTTTGGAGTCGAAAAGCCGCAAGAACGGCCTGCTCAGGGAGGTAATGGCCCAGCGCAAGCAACTAGGAGAGCAACAGGTGGCCCAGCGTAAGGTGGTGGAGGGCCTTCGGAAGAAAGAGAAGGGCCTGGCCGGAACAGTGAAGGACCAGCAGCGCCAACTGGCTGCCCTCGACAAGAAAATCGACGACCTCATAGCCTACGAGATAGAACAGGCACGCAAGCGGGCTGAGGAGGCTGCCCGCAAGAAAGCCGCCGAGGAAGAGGCGCGCCGCAAGCGACAGCAGGCAGCCAAGGGCAAGACGACAGCGGGCGGCAAGACGGCTGCTGCCGAAAAACCTGCCACCTCGTCATCGTCCTCCTCGACGGGCAGCACTGCTTCCAGCCGTGGTTCGTGGCTCACCCCGCAGGACAAACAGCTCAACGGCTCCTTTGTGCAGAACAAGGGCCGCCTGCCGGTGCCCATCACGGGCCAGTACATGATTGGTAACCATTTTGGCGTGTACAATGTGAAGGGGCTGAAGAATGTGCAGCTCGACAACAAGGGCATTAATTACATCGGCAAGCCAGGGGCGCGTGCACGTTCTGTCTTTGACGGTGTGGTGACGGCTGTGTTCCAGTTCGGCGGCACCAAGAATGTGCTGGTGCGCCATGGTAGCTACATCTCGGTCTATTGCAATCTCTCGTCCACTATCGTGTCGAAGGGGCAGAGGGTGAGCACAAAGGACATACTGGGCACCGTGGCCGACGATGGATCGGGCAACTGTGTGCTTCATTTCCAGCTTCGCAAGGAAACCTCCAAACTCAATCCAGAAGCCTGGGTGGGAAAATGACCTTTATAAATAACCTAAAAACCTAAATACACAACACACACAATGAAAAAACGTATTTTCAGCAAACAATGGCATCTGGCCTGTGCAGGAATCTCCCTGCTGGCCGTGGGATGGCAGCGACGGGTGAGCGTGAAGGCCGGCCGCTCCGCTACTGTAAAGATACGCATATAAACCAGTTTTTGACCGATATGAAACATATACGTTCAACTGCCCTTCTGGCCCTGGCAGGCATCCTTGGCGGTTGCCGCCCGTCGGCCGACATAGAGGCTGTGGTGGCCACACAGCCCAAGACCTTCTGTAACCCCCTGAACCTCGACTACCGTTTCATGCTGATCGACGGCGGAGAGGGTATCCGTGAGGCCGCCGACCCCGTGGTGGTGCGCTTCAAGGACCAGTATCTGCTCTTTGCCTCCAAGTCGTCGGGCTACTGGGTGACCCCCGACTTCGTGACGTGGCACCATGTGGTGATTCCCGACAGCGTGCTCCCTATCGAGGACTACGCCCCGGCGGTGATGGTCCACGACGGATGGGTGTATTATGTGGGTTCCACCCATGGCAAGGGCATGGTATACCGCTCCGACTGTCCCGAGGAGGGACGCTGGGAACCTGTCCGTATAATAGACTCCTTCTGGGACCCTGCTTTCCTGGTGGACGGCGATAAGCTCTTCCTTTATTATGGCTGTTCGCCGGCCGACCCCATCCATGCCCGCCGGCTCGACCTGCAGACGCTGGAAAACGTGTCGGAGGTGGTGGACTGCCTCAACAGCGACAAGGAATCGCACGGCTGGGAACGCACGGGCGAGCACAACGAGTTGGAGCGCCGTCCCTATATCGAGGGCGCCTGGATGACAGAACACGACGGCATGTACTACCTCCAGTATGCCGCCCCGGGCACGGAGTGGAAGACCTATGCCGACGGGCTCTACACTTCCACTTCGCCCATGGGCCCCTTCCGCTACCACATGGCCAGCCCTGTGTCGGCCAAGCCCGCTGGCTTCATGAGCGGAGCCGGCCATGGTTGCCTGTTCCAGGCCGGCGACCAGTGGTGGAAGGCTGCCACCAATGCCATCAGCGTGCGCCACATGTTTGAGCGCAGGCTCTCGTTTTACCCCTCTGCTTTCGATGCCGACGGACAGCTCTACACCGATACCTATCTAGGCGACTATCCCCATTTCCTGCCCGGCACGGAAAACGCCGCCCAGGACGGCGGTCCCGTGTGGATGCTGCTGTCGTGCAACCGGCCCGTGCAGGCTTCTTCCTCCCTGGAAGACCAGCCAGCCACAAATGCTGTGGACGAGGAGTCGCGCACATCGTGGGTGGCCCAGGGCAATGGCGCGGAATGGCTGCAGGTGGACCTCATGGACGAATGCGACATCCAGGCCATTCAGGTCAACTATGACGAGTATGGAGCCACGGCCCGTGGCATGGCGGATAGTCTCTATCAGCAGTACCGCCTCTATGCCTCGCACGACGGCAGGAGGTGGAGCCTCATTGCCGACCGTTCCGACAAGTACACCGACACGCCCCACGACTACGTGGAGTTTGAACGTCCCTTCTCGGCACGCTACATCAAGTGGGAGAATGTGGCGTATACCCTCTCCTCCAATGTGTCGCTGCGCGACCTCCGCGTGTTCGGGCTGGGCAGGGGGCGGGTTCCCTCCGTACCCCGTGGGCTCAGGGCTGAGCGCAATCCCGAGGACCGCTGCCAGGCCACGCTCACATGGCAGCCGGCAAGGGGTGCCGAGGGCTATGTGGTGCGCTATGGCATTGCGCCCGACAAACTCTATTCCAGCCATCAGGTGCTGGAGGGTCACGAACTCAGGCTCACGGGGCTGAACGCAGAGCCCGTGTACTGGTTTGCCGTGGATGCCTACAATGCCAGTGGCATCATCCATGGCACAGAGACGATAAGCATGGAGTAATACTAATATACTTATATTAAACCTTAAAGTAGAAATCCGAATCATGAAAAAGAAGAAACTGTTTGCAGGCCTTGTCCTGCTGGGTTGCATCCACACGGGTGCTGTGGCGCAGGAGTCGGCCACCGATTATCCCTTCCGCAACCCCAAACTCTCCGTCAAGGAGCGGGTGGATGACCTCATCGCCCGCCTCACCCTGGAGGAAAAGGTGAAACTGATGAAGCACAATGCCCCGGCCATTGAGCGGTTGGGCATACCGGCTTATAACTGGTGGAACGAGGCGCTCCACGGTGTGGCCCGCACCAAGGAAAAGGTCACCGTGTTTCCGCAGGCCATCGGCATGGCCGCCACCTTCGACACCGAGGCACTTCGCCGCATGGGCGATGTCACCAGCACCGAGGGCCGCGCCCTCTTCAACGAGTATTTGAAGAAGGGCGGCGTGCCCCAGTACTACGGTCTCACCTACTGGACCCCCAACATCAACATCTTCCGCGACCCGCGTTGGGGACGCGGACAGGAGACCTACGGTGAGGATCCCTACCTGACAGGCCAGATGGGCATGGCCATGGTGCACGGTCTGGAGGGCAACGACCCGCATTACCTGAAGGCCGTGGCCTGTGCCAAGCATTTTGCCGTGCACAGCGGTCCCGAGGGTGTGCGTCATTCCTTCGATGCGCGTCCGGCGCTCTACGACCTGTGGGACACCTATTTGCCCGCCTTCCGCGACCTTGTGTGCAAGGCCGGTGTGCATGGCGTGATGTGTGCCTACAACCGTGTGGACGGACAGCCTTGCTGCGGCAACGACCCCCTGCTGGTGGACATCCTGCGCAACCAGTGGCAGTTCCAGGGCTATGTAACCTCCGACTGCTGGGCCGTGTCCGACTTTGCCAGTTATCACAAGACACATCCCAACAACATCGTGGCCGCCAGTGATGCCATGCTGGCCGGCACCGACCTGGAGTGTGGCGACCTCTACCAGCTCTTGGCCCAGGGCGTGGAGAAGGGGCTCCATTCCGAGCGCGACATCAACACCTCGCTCTCCCGCCTGTTCACCATCCAGATGAAGCTGGGCATGTTTGACCCCCAGGAGATGGTGCCCTATTCGCGCATCGGCCGCGACGTGGTGGAGTGTGAGGCCCACCGCCGGCATGCCCTGCTCATGGCACGCGAGTCGATGGTGCTGCTCAAGAACGAGCGCACCACCCTTCCCCTCAATGCAAAGAAGATCAAGCGCATTGCCCTTATCGGGCCCAATGCCGACAACCAGTCCACCCAGCTGGGCAACTATTTCGGCGTGCCATCGCGCAACATCACGCCCCTCCAGTGTCTGAAGGAACGCTATGGCGACCGCATCACCATCGACTACTATGCGGGCACCGACATTGCCGGCCCGCTGAAGGAAGGCCCTTCCGCCCAGCAGATTGTGGCTGCGGCCAAGAAGGCCGATGTCATCATCTTTGTGGGCGGCATCAGTGCCGACTATGAGGGTGAGGCCGGCGATGCAGGTGCAGCAGGCTTCTCGGGCTTTGCCAGCGGTGACCGCACCAACATTTCCCTGCCTCAGGTACAGCTCGACCTGCTGAAGGCACTCAAGGCTACCCGTCGTCCGCTGGTGCTCGTGAACATGTCCGGCTCGGTGATGGACTTTGCATGGGAGAGCAGCAATGTGGAGGCCATCCTGCAGGCCTGGTATGGCGGTCAGTCGGCCGGCGAGGCCATCGTGGATGTACTCTTTGGCGACTACAATCCTGGCGGGCGCATGCCGCTCACCACCTATTGCAGCGTGGACGACCTGCCCCCCTTCGACAGCTATTCGATGGAGAACCGCACCTATCGCTATTTCAAAGGCAAGGTGCGCTATCCCTTCGGCTACGGCCTCAGCTACACCACCTTTGCCTATAGCGGCCTCGCCTGCCAGCCCGAGGTGACCACGGGTCAGAAGGTGGAGGTGTCGGTCAAAGTGAAGAACACGGGCAGCCGTGAGGGCGACGAGGTGGTTCAGCTCTATGTGGCCCATCCCCAGGACGGCCAGACTATCCGTCCCATCCGTTCGCTCAAGGGCTTCCGTCGTGTGCATCTGCAGGCCGGCGAGGAGCGTGAGGTGCGCTTTACCCTCACCCCCGAGGACTTGGCGCTCTGTGACCGCAAGGGCAACCTCATTCAGCAGGCGGGCGATGTCAGCATCTTCGTGGGTGGCGGACAGCCCGGCTATACCGAGGGCGTTTCCTGCCAGCTCGCCATGAAGGGCGATGCCTACGGATGCTTCTAGCCGAGGGAAAAAGTCCTCTCCCCCCCCCCTCACTCCTCCTGTTTAGGGGGGGGAGAAAAACGCCCTGGAGGGGCAACAAGCCACCAGCCCAGGGCAGAATGGAGCGAAGCGGAATGGCACCCTGGGTAATAAAAACGGATAAATTGAAAAACGCCCTACAGGGGCAAAAGCAGGACTACATGTCGGGGTTAATATCAATAATCTTACTGATAGTCTGGCTTTTGCCCCTGTAGGGCGACGGTTTGTGTGTGTGGCTTGATAACCCAGGGTGCCGCTTCGCTCTGCCCTGGGCTGATGGCAGGTTGCCCCTTCAGGGCGTTAGTTGCATCCGGCCGGGAAATGCCTTGCAAAATTTTTGCAGAGATGATTCTGGCCGGGAAATGCCTTGCAAAATTTTTGCAGAGATGATTCCGGCGGGGAAACGCCTTGCAAAATTTTTGCAAGGATGATTCTGGCCGGGAAATGCCTTGCAAAATTTTTGCAGAGATGATTCCGGCTGGGAAATGCCTTGCAAAATTTTTGCAGGCATGATTCTGCTCAGAAACTTGTCATATCATTCATTTCAGGTCCGCCGCATGCCAAATGCACGTTTTTTCCCCCTTTTTGTTCAAATCTTTGCCCGAAGATGGCGTTGTATTGGAAAATTTTCCTTAACTTCGCATTCGGTTTCACCAACCTCGGTCTTGCGGAAACTCCGCTTGGCGACAATAGAATAACCTCAAAATTATGATCGTCATGAGACATTTCAAATCTGTTTATCTCAAGAGTATGAGAAACGGCGTTCATTTCCTCTTCGTGAAAAGTGTGCTCGACAGAGCCAAGGGCGACGCCAAAGTGATGAACAAGGCTGCCAAGCTGGTGGGTATCCTCGAAACGGCTGTGGCCAAGGAGGACGAATGCCTCACGTTGAGCCGCAAGAATTTCAAGAGCGACGAAATCAAGCAGGCCGATCAGGACCGCGACACGCTCTACGCCAAGTTCCGCGCCATGGTGAAGAGTTTCCTCGACATACCCATGCAGGAGGAGGCCGAGGCCGCCAAGTACCTATGGCAGAGCATCAAGGACTACAACATCGACACCAAGAGCAACCTGCAGCAGGAGACGGGACTGCTCCTGAACCTTGTGGCCGACCTGCAAGGACCCCTTGCCACGCACGTGGAGACGCTGGGGCTGACCCGTCTGGTGGAGAACCTCAAGCAGACCAACGAACGCGTGAACGACATGCTGCTGCAGCGCACCGAAGACCGTAGCGGGCAGGTGCTGGGTGCCCTCAGAACCGCCCGCTTTGCCACCGACGATGCCTACGACGACCTTGTGGAGGTCATTGATGCCCTGGCTATCCTCGAAAGCGTAGCCGACTATGCCTCCTTCATCAACTACGTGAACACAGAAATCACACAGTACATGCGCAACGCCATGAGCCGTAAGGCCACTTCCTCGCAGCCCCTTCCCGGCACGGACGGCGAAACGCCCGACGACGGCGGCACCACCGGCGGTACGGAAGACGACAATACGGGCACGGGTGGTGGTGACACCGGTTCGGGCGGCGACACGGGCGGCGAGTCCTCCGGCGGCAGCGACAGTGGCAGTGATGCTCCGGCCTTCGACTGACAAGGCGCTCCGGCCGCACGGCGTGTTCACGGCAGGGCATCGGGCCGGTTGCCGCAATTGACCCTGCTTTTCCCGCTGACATTAAATGAATGTATATATTTTGTTCAAACTTATCTATAACCATTAATTTAACTCAAGGAATTATGAAAAAAAATGTTGAAAAAGTGTTTGGCCCATTATGGCAGTTCTGCCTGATGTGTTGTTTGTTGGCCACGGTACCGTTCGCGATGAGTTCCTGCTCAGACGATGATGACGATGTAAATCCGGATGCCCCTGTTTATGGGGCTTCAAACGAATCGGTGAGCATCAAGAGCGAGAAGGATCATAAGCACCTCCAGACGCATCGTTCAAGTGACAATTTCTCAACAAAAGGACTTGTTGACAAGCAATTCTATTTATGGACCTGTACCGACAAGGGGGCAGAGTTTGATGTATGGCAGGACATTCCTAAGGCAGATGATGATGTGATTTTCCAGAACCTGCGCGACGGAAGCATCACACTTAGCAGACCGCTGGACAATCTGTACATCTCTGACCCGGAGGGCGCATCAAGTGGGTTTACGGTCACCTGTAAAGCCATCGATGGCGGCAATTATGCTTCTGGGTCTATCTTTGTTGAATGTGCCAAGGGCCATAAGGATGGCCAGAGTAATCGTGCAAGCGACAATTTCAGGCTGGACGGATGTGGAAGGTACCGTGTGACTAACGTGTCCGGCCAATCCATCGGCTTCAAGATAATGCGTGATGATTCGGGCACAGACCCTATTCTGTATCTGGGCCTTAAAGAAAACTGCATTATCGATTGCTGCAAGGGAGATGAGGTGTATGTGGCGAATACAGATGTAAGCGCGCCCACAGTGCTCGTGTTCGAGCCGTATCATGATGATCCCGTAGCCAACTGGATGTCGTATATTCCCGGCAGTACGAACTATCGCGAACTCACGATTCCCGGCACTCATGACACCGGCACATATAAAGCAAGCCCGGGTTTCTCCCGTTGCCAGAATTTTGATGTCTACACGCAGTTGTGTTGTGGCATACGCTTCCTTGACATACGTCTGAACGATGACCTGGGACTTTGTCATGGGGATGACAATCTGGACCTCCCGTTCTCGGATGTCGTAGACCAGATGGAGCGTTTCCTGAAGGAGCACGAGAAGGAAACCATCCTGATGTCTGTGAAACAGGAGAGAGGAAGTAAGCTGGCCGAGAAGTTCAAGGATTTTGCCAGCAAGAATGATGTCCTCAAGAAACGCCTGTATACGGGAAAGAACACTGAAAAGTTGGAGAACCTCAGAGGAAAAATCGTTCTGCTGCGTCGTTTCAAGAACAATTCCAACGATGCGTATGGTGTAGACCTGGAAAACGGATGGCCGGAGAATGGTACAGCTTCATATACTAACCCAGACGGCGAGAATATATATATCGAGGACCTCTACTTTAAAGTACTTAATGAACATGATACAAAGGAGAAGAGTGACTCCATAGAATCAGCCTTCAAGAGCGCATGTGAATCTGTGAACAAGGACCGCCTGTATATCGTATATAACACCATTTCATGTAAAATCATTGCTGCCCGCACTCCATGGGACTATGCATGGGACGAAGACCTTAATCCTTATATGTGCAGTGCTCTCAATAGCATTCTTGACAATAACTACAGCGAAGAGGAAAAAATCTACCGGCTTGGTATCGTACCTCTTGACTTCTTCAACAAGGAAGGCTATGACGACCCCTACCACCTGACGTGGAAACTCATTAACACAAACTTCAACTACACACTGTGTAAGAAAAAATAACCGGCACATCCTATAGCACAATTGGGGACATTGGAAACACTTCAATGTCCCCAATTAATGGTTCATCCGACATTTGGAGTGACTTCCCTATCTTCAAAGAAGGGGTGACATGATTTCATATCCATGCCTGCAATGGGCATCATGTGGGGATTCGCGCCCCCTGATATGGAATTATGCCGCCCTTTCTTGTTGGGGTGTAATCGTAAAACCCCGAAGGGGTGACATAATCCCATATCCGTGGTTACGCCATGGTGCGCCCTGGAGGGGCAACCTGCTCTCAGCCCAGGGCAGAATGGAGCGGAGCGGAATGGCACCCTGGGTAACAAAATGGATAATTGAAAAACGCCCTACAGGGGCAAAAGCAGGACTACATGTCGGGGTCAATATCAATAACCTTACTGATAGTCTGGCTTTTGCCCCTGTAGGGCGACGGTTTTTTTGTGTGTGGGGCTTGATAACCCAGGGTGCCGCTTCGCTTTGCCCTGGGCTGATGGCTTTTGCCCTTCCAGGGCGTGAATCCTCCTCCTAAACAGGGGGATTGAGGGGGTCTGTTGGTCCCTGTTCCCCAAACGATATGCAGAAGCTGACGTGGTAGCCTGCCACGGGAGTGTCCAGGAGGGTGAGGTCGCCGCCTTGGTGGATCATGAGCTGGCGCGAGAGGGGAAGGCCGATGCCTGAGCCTTGGGATTTGGTGGTGAAGAAGGGGATGAAGATGTTGCGGGCCACCTCGGCGGGGATGTTCCGGCCGTTGTTACTCACCAGCAGGAAACTGCCGGCCCATTGGAGGCAGACGGCGGTGGCACCGGCTTCCACGGCGTTCTTCACCAGGTTGAGCACCACCTGGGTGAGCATCTGCTCGTCGGTGTGCACCATGGTGGCCCGGGGAATCTCTGTCTTCCACGTGAGGGAGGGATGGGTGGCCTGCATCCGGGCTGCAAAGGTGCTGAGGTCCACGGCTGTGCGCATGGGTCGTTGCATCTGTGTGAGCTTGCGGTAGTTCTCCACGAAGGTGAAGAGATGGTTCGACATGTCGTGGATGGTGAGGATGCCTTCCCCGTAGTCCGAGGCCTTTGCGGGCGGATTCTCCAGCAGGGCCTGGCTGATGCTGCAGATGGGGGCTGTGGCATTCATTATTTCATGGGTGAGCACGCGCGTGAGGCGCTGCCAGGATTCCACCTCGTTGCGGGCCACCAGTATGCGTATGTCCTGCCCCAGCTCGTTGAGTGTGCGCAGCAGGGCCCGCTCGCCCGGCAGCCAGCCCACCACGGGGAGGCTGAAGGTGAAATCGTGGTTGCGCATAGCTTCGCGCATTAGGTGGGCGCGGCGCTTAAGTCTGCGCTGGTGGTGCGCGAGGTAGCCTGCAGCAGCCAGGGCGGCGGCCAGCAGGAGTCCTAGATGAAGAGGTGTGAGCGTGAGGGTCATGTCCTTTTTATTTTTGCATAGAGTGTCTGCCGTGTGATGCCCAGCAGTTTGGCGGCTTCGCTGATATTGCCGTCGCAACGCTCCACCACCTTGTGCACATAGTCCATGGTCACCTCGTCCAGGGGCGCTACCTTGCGGCTACGCTCGACGGCCTCCCGCAGGATGCCGAGGAGCTTGTTGTTGTCCCACGGTTTTGTCACAAAGTCGGCCGCTCCCTCCTTCATCCCTTTTACGGCCAGACCGATTTCGCCGTAGGCAGTGAGCAGCACTACGGGTATGTGGGGAAATTTCTTTCGGATGGTGCGTAGCCACAGCAGTCCGTCGTGCCCGGTGTTCATGCCGAGCGTGAAATTCATGTCGAGCAGCACCACGCTGATGTTCTCCCGCTCCATGACGGACAGTATCTTCGCCGGGTCGCTGAGGGCGACCACACTCTCGAATGCACCTCCCAGACACAGCCTCAGGGCGGTGAGGATGGCTGGATTGTCGTCTACTGCCAGTAGTTTTCCGTATTTGTCCATATATAGGCGTTGTGTTTTTTGTATGCGGTGCAAAGTTACGCATATTATTCGGGACAGCGGCACGGGGGAGTGTATGATTTTCATACAATATGGAAGAATTATTTTGTGCGGGAAGGTCTGAGACCCGTTTTTTTCTTGGTGATGAAGAGGAGGAGGCGTAACTTTGCCGTACAAAAACAATCATTCTACGGACAAACGACAATGAAACGGACACTTAATCTATTTGTGATGTGGGCCTCTTTGGTAGCCACTGCCCCGGCACAGCGCGTGTGGACCGCCGACCAGTGCATGCAGTATGCCGTGGAGCACAACCGCAGCGTGCGTGCAAGCAAGCTCACCCTAGCGGACTACGAAACGGAACGCATGCGGGCAGCAGGCGCTTTCCTGCCTTCGGTGGGAGGAAGTGTGGGCGGTCAGGTGAACTTCGGGCGTGCCATCGACCCCGAGACCAATACCTACACCACTGTGAGCACGCTCTACAACAGTTACGGCCTTTCGGCTTCCATCCCCGTGTTTGACGGCCTGCAGCGCTACAATGACCTTCATGCCGCACGTGTCTCGGTGCTCCTGGGACGCCAGGGGGTACTGGCCCAGCAGGAGCAGGTGGCTCAGCAGGTGCTCAAGCAGTATGTAGATGCCGTTTACCAGACGGGTGCGCTCCGGCTGGCCCGACAGAAACGCGAGGAGAGCATGGCACTGCTGGTGCAGTCGCGTGCCATGGCTGAGGTGGGGCTCCGCAGCGAGGCCGACACGGCACAGATCCGTGCCTCCTACTCATCGGACGACTGCGAGGTGACACGGCAGGAGGGCCTGCTCTCCAATGCCCTGCTTGCGCTGAAGACGCTGATGAACTATCCCGTGGACGAGCCGCTGCAACTCGACACTGCCGCTGTGCCTACGTCGCCCCTCACCGTCTGCCGGGTCGGGGAACTGTATGCCCAGGCATGTGGGTGGAACCCGTCGGTGCTGATGGCCGGGTATAGCCTGAAGGTGGCACGCCTGGGCCTCCGTTCGGCCCGCGGGGCCTTTTTCCCTTCGCTGTCGGTGGGCGCGGGCATCTCCACCAGCTACTATCGGCAGGTTGGTGCCAGGGGGACCACCGGCTTCGGCGGTCAGTTCCGCAACAACCGGGGCGAACACGTCTATGCCACGCTCAGCATCCCCGTCTTCAACCGCCTGGGCCTGCTGGCCAACCTGCGCAGGCAGCGCAACAATGTGGAGCGTGCACGCGAAACGCTGGGACAGCGGCAGGACGACCTGCGTGTGCTCATCGAGCAGACCGCGTCCGACCAGCGCAACAGCTGCATGGAACTGCAGAAGACCGCCGCACGCGTGGAGGCCGACAGCGTGGCTTCGTGTCTCACCCGGCAGAAGTATGAAGAGGGGCTGGCCTCGGCCATCGAAGTGCAGACGGCGGCGGTGACGCTCCTGCAGAGTCGTGCCCAGCTGCTGCAGAGCCGCCTGCAGAACTATTATCTGACAAGAATTCTCAATTATTATAAAGGTATGCCGTTATGGACAGAAGAATAGAAAAGAAGAAGGGGCTGCGCCCCAAACATGTGCCCTATGTGGTGGTGGGCGGCCTGGTGCTGCTGTCGCTGCTGTGGCTGGTGCTGGGCAATCATGCCAGCACGGTGAGAGTGGAAAAGGACGAGATTACGGTGAGTACCGTGGTGGAAGGCCAGTTTTTCGACTATGTGCGTGTGAGCGGAAGGGTGGCTCCCATCCAGGTGGTGCAGCTCTCGCCCGAGGAGGGCGGCATTGTCCGGGAAAAGGTGGTGGAGGAAGGCACGCGGGTGAAGAAGGGCGATGTAATCCTGCGCCTGTCGAACAGCAACCTCGACCTGCAGATTCTGAATGCCGAGGCCGAACTGGCCGAGAAGCAGAACCTGCTGCGCAACACCCAGGTGGCCATGCAGCAGGACCGGCTCGCCAACCGCACCGAACTGGTAACGCTGGCCACTGACATGCAGCGCAGGGAGCGTGCCATGAAGCAGCGCGAACGCCTCTATGCCAGTCGGCTCATGAGCCGCGAGGAGTATCTGCAGAGCCGTGAGGACTATGAACTGGCACGCCAGAAGTACGACCTGGTGCAGCAACGTCTGCAGCAGGACAGCATCTACCGTTCGGTGCAGATGGACCAGATGGAGGACAACCTGGAGAACATGCGGCGCAATGTGCTGTTGGTGCGCGAAAGGAGGGAACGGCTGGAGGTGCGCTCCATCATCGACGGCGAACTGGGACTGCTCGACGTGGAGCTGGGACAGAACGTGGCCGCCGGCTTCAAGGTGGGGCAGATCAACGACCTGAGCGACTTCAAGGTGGAGGCGTATATCGACGAACACTATATCGACCGTGTGCGCACGGGGCTCACCGCCACGCTGGAGCGCGGCGACACCACCTACAACCTCCGGGTGCGCAAGGTGTATCCCGAGGTGAGGGAGGGCAAGTTCCGCACCGACCTGGTCTTCCAGGACGACCGCCCCGACAACCTGCGCATCGGCCAGAACTTCTATCTCAACCTGGAACTGGGCAAGCCCGAGACGGCCATCATGGTGCCGCGCGGCACCTTCTTCCAGAGCACGGGCGGCAACTGGATCTTCGTGTTCGACAAGCAGGGCCACACGGCCTACCGCCGCACCATCAGCATCGGACGCCAAAACGCACAGTATTATGAGGTGCTCAGCGGACTGGAACCGGACGAACAGGTGATAACCAGCGGCTACGAGCCATTTGGCGACAACGAGAAAGTGGTGGTCAGGTGAGACACCCATTCCATCTGCAATATATAATAATAATTAATGTATATAGAACCAACGATTATGCTAAGGACTGAAAATTTGACAAAGGTATTCCGCACGGAAGAGGTGGAAACCACGGCACTCAACGGAGTGAACATTGAAGTGAAGGACGGTGAATTTGTGGCCATCATGGGACCCAGCGGCTGTGGCAAGTCCACACTGCTCAGCATCCTGGGGCTGCTCGACAACCCCACTGGCGGCAACTATTTCCTTGATGGCGAGGAGGTGGGTCATCTGCGCGAGAAGGACCGCACGCGTTTCCGCAAGGGACGCATCGGCTTCGTGTTCCAGAGTTTCAACCTCATAGAGGAACTCACGGTGGAGGAGAACATCGACCTGCAGCTGCGCTATCTGGGCATCGGCAGGAAGGAACGCCGCGAGCGTGTGTTGGAAATCCTGCGCAAGGTGAACCTGAGCCAGCGTGCAGGACATTACCCACAGCAGCTCTCGGGCGGCCAGCAGCAGCGTGTGGCCATTGCCCGTGCCGTGGTGGGCAAACCCAGGCTCATCCTGGCCGACGAGCCTACGGGTAACCTCGATTCCAAGAACGGCCTGGAGGTGATGGAACTGCTCTCCAGCCTGCATGCCGAGGGCAGCACCATCGTGATGGTGACCCATTCGCAGCACGATGCGGCCTATGCCGACCGTATCATCAATCTCTTCGACGGCGAGGTGGTGGAGAATACCGTCCTGTAATGAACCCTAATCACATGAAGGATATGAAGACATTATTATACTTGTTACGCCGCCACATGGTGGCCAGCCTGCTCAATTTCATGGGCATCGTGCTGGCTGTGGCGGGAGGCTATATCATGCTCACGCAGGTAATCTACAGTGCGCAGTACAACCACGGAATCCCGGACTACCGACGTGTGTGCCGTGTGGATGTGTGCGGCATATTCGGAGAGGGCAAATGGTGTCCCTCGCTGGCACGCCCCATCTGTGAATACCTTGCGGAACTGCCGCAGGTGGAGAAAGTGGCCTATCTGAGGATGGACGGGTGCATGATGGCTGACAAGGACGGAAGCGTCATCAGTGTGCCCTGTTATGCGGAAAACGGACATACCCTGGAGGTTTTCGGCGCACAGCGCGTGGATGGCACTCTCACCTTCGAGCCTTCCGACACAGGCATTGTCATCCCGGCCTCGCTGGCCATGAAATATTATGGGCGCGAGGACGTGGCCGGCCAGGAGATGGCATTTTCCGGCGGACGGCGTCGCATGGTCACGGTGAAGGGGGTGTACCGCGATTTTCCCGACAACTGTATCCTCAAGAATGCCGTCTACAGGGGCATGGGAACGGAGAACCAGTACGAGATTGGCAACTGGAACTATCACTGTTTCATCCGCCTGGGCGAAAATGTGGCTGTGGAGTCGATTTCCACCCTGCTGGATGATTGCCTGTTGCGCTTCTATGAGTTCTGGGCCTCTGCTGGCGGAAGGGAATTCTCGGATGAGGACAGGGATGAAGTTTCCAAATTTCATGCCGAGGCAATCCCTCTGAATGAGACCTATTTCAGCGGACATGACCCGGAGATGGACAAGGGCAACCGCAAGGCACTCTATATGCTGGAGTTCACACTGGTACTGCTGTTCGTGGTGTGCGTGCTCAACTATGCCAACTTCTCCATGGCACAGGCTCCCATGCGGGTCCGCTCCGTCATCCTGCGCAAGGTGATGGGCGAGAAACTCTGGCGACTGCGCGTCCAGCTGTTGGCCGAGGGGGTGGCCGTGAGCCTCGCGGCTGCATTGCTGGCCTTCTTCCTTGTTCATCTGTTCAGCAAGGTGGGGTCGGTGGTTCCTCTTTTCAAGGGTAGCATCCAGCTGGCCGACAACTTGCTGCTTGTGGCCGTCCTGATGGGTGTGGCCGTGGTGGTGGGCATCCTGTCCACAGCCTACAGTACCCGCTATGTCACCTCGTTTGCCCCTGTCGCTGCCATGAGGGGGCGTGTAGGGCTCTCTCCGCAGGGACGGACGTTGCGCGGATGGCTGGTGGGCCTGCAACTGTGCGCGGCCCTGGTGATGGTTTCCTTCATTGGCATCATCTACAGCCAGAGCCACTACATCTATCATTCCGCCTACGGCTATGACAAGGACAGCCTCCTGGTGGCTGAACTGGCAGACATGGTGCCTGTGGAGAAACACGCTTCGCTGCGCATGGAACTGGAGAAACTGCCAGGTGTGGCCTCTGTGACCTATTCAATGAATTTCCTCGGAGAAGGTGACCTGTGCATGGGATGGGGCAGAGGCCCCCGGGACCAGAAGTGCAACTTTACCGCCATACCCGTGGACTGGAAGTTCTTGCGCACCTGGGGCATAGAGGTGGTGGAAGGCCGTGACTTCCGCGAGCAGGACGGCGATGTCTATATCGTCAACGAGGCCATGATCCAGACCTATCCTTGGGTCAAGGTGGACCAGCTGCTTGTATCCGGGGACCTGCCCGTAGTGGGTGTCTGCAAGAATGTGCGCATCTTCTCCACCCGCATGGACAACAGCAATTCGCCTATGGCCTTCGTGGTGTTCGGTCCTCGCTATGCCGGATGGACGGCCTGCAAGAAGATGTCGGTGCGCGTGGCTCCGGGTGTGGACATGCGGCAGACGCGCCGTCAGGTGGAGGAGGTAGTGGCCCGTTTCTCCGAGGGTCCTGTTCCCGATGTCCATTTCTTCGACAAGTGTCTGGAGACCGCCTATGAGGAGGAAAACGGTTTCATCCGCCAGATACAGCTCTGTTCCCTGCTCTGCATCCTCATCACGCTCATCGGTGTGTTCTGCCTCACGATGTTCGAGACGGAGTATCGCCGCCGTGAGGTAGCCATCCGCAAGGTGATGGGCAGTACAGTGGGCGAGGTGCTGGCACTCTTCATGGGCCGCTATGCCTGGCCGCTTGTGGTGTCGATGCTGATTGCCGCTCCTGTGGCCTACCGGATGGGCTCCCTGTGGCTCGAAGGTTTTGCCGAGCATACGCCCATCTACTGGTGGCTCTTCCCGTTGGCCTTCATTGCCGTGAGCAGCGTGGTGCTTCTCACTGTGGCTGCCCAGTGCTGGCGTGTGGCCACGACCAATCCCATGGACAGCATCCGTGTGGAGTGACGGGCATGCTGTAGAACCGATGCTGAACCCCTCTCCTTTCATGGTTCGGGGTTGGACGAAGAACCCGAAGGGGTGGCATGATGTTGTCATACTCAATTATGCCACCCCTCTTGGGGCTTGAATGTTCTGAACCGTTGCGATGTGATGTGCGGGGATGGGGTCATGGATGTCCCCCACTGTATTGGACAATGCGGTTGTAGAGGAGGCGTGGGGTGCCCCTTTGCATTAGGGGTTGGAGAGAGAATCGAGCTGGAGACCGTTGAGCATTTCCGTGTAGAGACGGAGTGCTTCGGTAATTTCGCTCAGGCAGATGTGTTCGTCGGCAGTGTGGCTGCGGGAACTGTTGCCCGGCCCCATTTTCATAGAGGGGAAGGACATCAGTGCCTGGTCGCTGAGGGTGGGCGAACCGAAGGGAGTGCGATGGAGTTGGACGGCCCGCCGGACCAGAGGGTGGGACAGGGGAATGCTGGACGAATTGAGGCGGAACGAGCGGGGCTTCACTTCGCTTTTTACATGCTGACAGATGAGGTCGAAGAGCTGGCGGTTGGTGTAGCACTCGTTGCTTCTCACATCCACGGTGAAGGTGCATGTGTCGGGCACCACATTGTGCTGTGTGCCTGCATTCACGATGGTGACGCTCATCTTCACGGCTCCTAGTACGGGTGACACCTGCGGCCACTGGAAGGTGCGGAACCATTGTATGTCGTCGATGGCATGGTAGATGGCGTTGTCGCCTTCATTGCGTGCTGCATGGCCGGACTTTCCGTGGGCAGTTACGTCGAGCACCATCAGCCCTTTCTCAGCGATGGCGGGCTGCATGCCCGTGGGCTCGCCCACCAGTGCCACATCGATGGGAGGCAGTAGGGGAAGGGCATGCTCGATGCCGTTCTTGCCGCTCACCTCCTCTTCGGCAGAGGCCAGATAGATGAGATTATAGGCACGGGGCTGGTGGCGGAGGTGGCGGAAGGCGAACAGAAGCGTGAGCAGGCTGGCACCGTCATCGTTGCTGCCCAGTCCGTATAGCTTGTCCTCGCAAAGGGTGGCCCGGTAGGGGTTGTATGTCCAGGAGGCGGCAGGCTTCACCGTGTCGATATGTGCATTGAGCAGCAGGGTGGGGCGTGCCGGGGAGTAGTCGGGCGCGATGGTCCAGAGGTTACAGCCGTCGCGGTGCGTGTCCAGTCCATAGGTGGTGGTCATCTCATGGAAGAGGAAGTCAGACGCTTCCTGTTCCTGCCTGCTGGTGCGCGGAATCTCAATCAGACGTGCCAGAAGCGTGGCAATTTCTTGCGTAGCATGTGTAAAATCCATTGTTTTGCGGCATTTTGGTGGGCAAAGGTAGATTATTTTTTAGAAAAACACAAATAAATTTGGCTCTTAACACAAGAAACCCTATCTTTGTATGTGAAAAACCTGGAAAACGATGCAGAGTAAGAGTCCTTTGTCTGTGCTGATACATACTCAGGCGGCAATCTATGGTGAGCGGAACGCTTTGCTGTTTCGCGATGATGCGGAGAAGGTGTGGAAACCCATTTCATGGAACGCGTTCTCCCGCACGGTCTCTTGCGTCAGCAATGCTTTGCTGGCGTTGGGCGTAGGCATCCAGGAGAATGTGGCCGTCTTCTCGCAGAACATGCCCCAGTGTCTGTTTGTGGACTTTGGCGCCTACGGAATCCGGGCTGTCACCATCCCGCTTTATGCAACCAGCAGCGAGAGGCAGGTACAGTATGTGGTAAGCGATGCCAACATACGTTTCATCTTTGTGGGCGAGCAGTACCAGTACGACACGGCCTACCGTGTGCTGCGCCTCTCGCCCAATGTGGTGCGGCTTGTCATCTTCGACCCTTCGGTGAAGAAGGACAGCCAGGACCAGATGAGCCTCTCGTTTGAGGAGTTCCTGAAGATGGGCGAGGGACAGCCGTATGCCGAGGAGGTGGCACGGCGCAGTGCCCAGTACGACATTGATGAACTGGCAAACGTGCTTTACACCAGTGGTACTACGGGCCTGAGCAAGGGCGTGATGATTACCCACCGCATGTACAGGAGCGGAATAGCAGCCCACGAACATGCCATCAACCTGAGCGAGAAGGATGTGGTGATGGATTTCCTGCCTTTCACCCATATCTTTGAGCGGGCATGGTCCTATCTCTGCCTGGCCACGGGCTGCACGCTGGCAATCAACAGGAATCCTGCCGACATTCTGCAAAGCATGACCGAGGTGCACCCTACCTGCATGTGTGCCGTGCCCAGATTCTGGGAAAAGGTGTATGCGGCTGTGCAGAACAAGATGGCAGAGAGCAGTCCCGTGCAGCGGATGCTGTTGCAGGACGCCCTCCGTATAGGGAAGGCGTACAATGTGGATTACCGGATGCGGGGACTGGTGCCGCCCGTGACACTGAAAATGCGTTACCTCTTTTATGAACGTACGGTCATCTCACTCTTGCTCAAGAACCTGGGACTGGAGAACCACAACTTCTTCCCCACTGCCGGTGCGGCGGTGAGTCCTGTGGTAGAGGAGTTTATCCACTCGGCGGGCCTGATGATGATTGTGGGCTACGGCCTGACGGAGAGTACGGCCACCGTGTCGTGCGACCGCTGGAACCAGCGCATTTCCGTGGGGTCGGTGGGCCGCTTGCTGGACGGTGTGGAGCTTTCCTTCGGTGAAAACAATGAAATCCTGCTCCGTGGCGACACTATCACCAAGGGGTATTACCGAAAGGCCGAGGTGACGGCTTTGTCCATTGATGCTGACGGCTGGTTCCATACGGGTGACGCGGGCTACATGAAGGACGGGGAGCTCTATCTCACCGACCGTATCAAGGACCTGTTCAAGACCAGCAATGGCAAGTACATAGCTCCTCAGATGCTGGAGAGCAAACTGGTGGTGGACCGCTTTATCGACCAGATAGTGGTGGTGGCAGACAGACGCAAGTTCGTGTCGGCCCTGGTCATTCCCGATTATCAGCTGCTGGAGGACTTCTTTGCCAAGCATGGGATTCACTTTGCCAGCCGTAGGGAGCTGTGTGAAAACCCGGAGGTGAACAAGTTCATGATGTACCGCATCGATACCCTCCAGCAGGAATTTGCCCACTATGAACAGGTGAAGAAGATTACGCTGCTGCCCGAAGCGCTTTCCATGGAAAAAGGAGAATTGACAGATACATTGAAAGTAAAAAGACCTGTGCTCTACCAAAATTACGCAGCACAGATAGAAAAGATGTACGAGGAATGATAACAATTGAACAACTCAAGGAAGTAAAGGAACGAACGGAATCGCTGTGCAGATACCTGGACATCGAAGGAAAGAAAATGCAGTATGAAGAGGAGCAAATCCGCACGCAGGACCCTGGCTTTTGGGACGATGCCAAGCGTGCCGAGGCACAGATGAAGTTGGTGAAGGGCCTGGAGAAATGGATCAAGGGCTACGAAAAGGTGCAGACGCTGGCCGGCGAACTGGAGACGGCGTTCGACTTCTACAAGGAAGAACTTGTCACCGAACAGGAGGTGGACGAACTGTATGCCCGGACCATGACGGCCGTGGAGGACCTGGAACTGAAGAACATGCTGCGCAGGGAGGAAGACCCGATGGACGCAGTGCTGAAGATAAATTCGGGCGCAGGCGGCACCGAGGCGCAGGACTGGGCACAGATGCTGATGCGCATGTACATGCGATGGGCCGAGAACAACGGCTACAAGTGTGTGGTGAGCAATGTGCAGGACGGCGATGATGCGGGCATAAAGACGTGTACACTGGAAATCCAGGGCGAATATGCCTATGGCTACCTGAAGAGCGAGAACGGGGTGCACCGGCTGGTGCGCGTGAGTCCTTACAACGCACAGGGCAAGCGCATGACCTCGTTTGCGTCTGTCTTTGTCACCCCGCTGGTGGACGACTCTATCGAGGTGAACATCGAGCCGGCCCGCATTTCGTGGGACACCTTCCGCTCCAGTGGTGCAGGAGGACAGAATGTGAACAAGGTGGAGTCAGGCGTGCGCCTGCGCTACCAGTACAAGGACCCCTATACGGGTGAGGAGGAGGAAATCCTCATTGAAAACACTGAGACGCGCGACCAGCCCAAGAACAAGGAGAATGCCATGCGTATCCTCCGCTCTATGCTCTACGACAAGGAACTGCAGCACCGCATGGCCGAGCAGGCCAAGGTGGAGGCCGGCAAGAAGAAGATTGAGTGGGGCAGCCAGATAAGGAGCTATGTGTTTGATGACCGCCGTGTGAAGGACCACCGTACGAACTACCAGACCAGCGACGTGGGCGGTGTGATGGACGGCAAGATTGATGCCTTCATCAAGGCCTACCTGATGGAGTTTGGACAACAGGACGCATGATTGAGCGAAGAATTCCTTATATACAATAATTAATATATATATAACCAATCCAAGTTATGAGCAATAAAAGTATAAAGAGGGCAAAGAGGGCTGAGGCCCGTGCTGCCCGCGAGGCCAGTCAGGGCCGTCGCGTGGCCTTCTATGTAGGAGGCGCCTTGATCCTTTTGATGGTGTTGGCCTTGGCCGCCTATTCACTGGCCGGACTGTAGTGGACCATGCATCTGGAGATTGAAAGGAAATTCCTGGTCGCGGGTGAGTTCCGCGACCAGGCTTATAACTGTACGCACATCCAGCAGGGCTACATCAGTTCGGCGGGCGGACGCACGGTAAGGGTACGCATTCGCGATGACAGGGGCTATCTCACCATCAAGGGACCGTCAGGTAAAGCCGGCCTTTCCCGCTATGAGTTCGAAACGGAGATTGCGCTTTCCGATGCGCAGGACCTGATGCGCATTTGCGAGCCGGGCATCATCGACAAGAACCGCTATCTGGTGCGCCATGCGGGCCATGTGTTCGAGGTGGATGAGTTTTTTGGCGAAAACGAGGGCCTGCTGATTGCAGAAGTGGAATTGCAGTCAGAGGACGAGCCGTTTGAGAAGCCCGGTTTTCTGGGGCGTGAGGTGACGGGCGACCGCAGGTATTACAATTCCCATCTGCGCAAGAACCCCTATGCGCTGTGGCGCACGGATGCGCAGGAGGTGTAGTTGCTCTTGTTCATTTCCTGAACGCAGTTTTCAGAAGAACAACCCCCAGCAGATAGGCTATGCCTGCACCGATGCTGTTGGCCAGAAAATCCATCCAATCACCGCTGCGGACGGTCGTGAGGTAGGCTTGTGCCAGTTCCATCGCGCCTCCGATGAGGATGGGGACGATGAGCGACCATACGAACAGGAACGCATGTGAGGCCTGCCTCCTGTGGTGTCGCACATGCTCTGCCCATACGGTGATGCTCAGGGTGCCGTACATCACCATGTGGGCCCATTTGTCGAACAGAGGCACGTCCTCTGCCATTTCTATTTCCGGCACCTTCATCAGCGAAAGAATGATGATTAAACACACGATTGTGATACTCAGCGGATGCTCTTTTAGTCGAATTGTTACGTCTTTCTGCATTTTACTTTCCAATTTTATGCAAAAATACACAGAATATTTATAATTTTGTACATAATTTGGAGAAAAATATGAAACAATCATCTGGAAGAGGTAATTTTGGGAGTCGGCTGGGCGTGATTCTCGCATCGGCGGGCAGTGCCGTGGGGCTGGGCAATATCTGGCGCTTCCCCACAGAGGTGGGCAGCAATGGAGGTGCGGCCTTCATTCTGGTGTATCTGGCCTTTGTGTTCCTGCTGGCCATGCCTGTGATGGTGGCCGAGTTTGTGATTGGGCGCAGCAGCAGGGCCAATACGGTGGGAGCCTATCGTACGCTGGCTCCCGGAAAGCCCTGGATTGTGGCGGGCTTCATGGGTGTGGTGGCAGGCATATTGGTGCTGTCGTTCTACTCAGTGGTAGCAGGATGGACACTTCACTACACGGTCGACTCCATCGGGTTGCGCCTGATGGGTCCCCAGGATTTTGCAGCCGTGTTCAATAATTTTGTCAGCAATCCATGGAAACCCCTCATCTTTCAGTACGTTTTTCTTCTGCTCACGCATGTGATTGTATCCAGGGGCGTGGAGTCGGGCATAGAAAGGTTTTCCAAGGCCATGATGCCCATGCTGTTGGTAATCATTGTGGTGCTGGCATGCTGCTCGTTGACTATGCCAGGGGCCAGGGACGGTCTCACCTTCCTGCTCAAGCCTGATTTCAGCAAGGTCACTACGAAGGTGGTGCTCAGTGCCATGGGGCAGGCCTTCTTCTCTTTGAGTGTGGGTATTGGTTGTCTGGCTACCTACGCATCCTATTTTAAGGAAGACACCCGGCTGGTCAACTCGGCCTTCAGCGTGTGTGTCATCGACTCGCTGGTGGCCATTTTCAGCGGATTCATCATATTCCCGGCCGTTTTTTCCGTACAGGGGGTACAGGTGGATGCTGGTCCGGGTCTGGTCTACATCACGCTCCCCAATGTGTTCAATCTGGCTTTTGGCGATGTGCCCTTCCTGGGCTATCTGTTCTCGGTGTTCTTCTATGTGTTGCTGTTGTTGGCGGCCCTCACCAGTACCATCTCCATGCATGAGATAGCCACCGCCTTCTTCCGGGAGAACTATCGGCTGAGCCGTCGCACGGCAGCCACCATCGTCACCCTGATATGTGTGGTGCTGGGTACGGCCTGCAGCTTGTCGTTTGGCGTGTGGAGCGAGGTCAAGGTGATGGGTATGGGCTTCTTTGCCCTGTTCGATTTCCTCACGGCCAAGTTCATCATGCCCTTGGGAGGCATTCTTCTCACGATGTTTGTGGAATGGTATCTCGACCGCAAGCTGGTGGTGAACGAACTTACCAACAAGGGTACCGTGCGGGTGCGCAGCTTGCGCCTGCTGCTTTTCCTTATCCGTTGGGTGGCGCCTATCGGTGTGGGCGTAGTGTTCCTGAATGAATTGGCTAGCTAGGGGAGGGGAAGGCTATATGGACGAACGCAAGAATTTTGGAAGCAAACTGGGTGTGGTGATGGCTGCTGCGGGCAGCGCAGTGGGTCTGGGCAATGTGTGGCGTTTCCCGACAGAAGTGGGAAACAATGGCGGTGCGGCCTTCATCCTCATCTACCTGTTGTGTGTGGCCCTTGTGGGCCTGCCCGTGATGCTGGGCGAGTTTGTGATTGGCCGTCACACGCACGCCAATACGATTTCTGCCTATCAGCAGCTGGCTCCTGGCAAGTGGTGGCGCATACAGGGCGTGAATGGAGTGTTTGTGGCATTCATGATATTATCCTATTATATAGTGATTGCCGGCTGGACGCTCTATTATCTGGTTCAGGCATTGGCATTCCGTCTGTCGGGGCCTCAGGACTATACGCAGGTGTTCAGCCAGTTTGTGTCTTCCCCCTGGCAGCCGTTGCTCTGTGCGGTGGTTTTCATGCTGATGACGCATCTGGTGATAGCACGGGGTGTGCAGAGCGGCATAGAACGATTCTCCAAGGTGATGATGCCCATGCTGTTGCTTATCATCTGTGTGCTGATGGTGTGCTCGTTCAGTA
This sequence comes from uncultured Prevotellaceae bacterium, assembly GCA_945865175.1. Lineage (GTDB taxonomy): Bacteria > Bacteroidota > Bacteroidia > Bacteroidales > Bacteroidaceae > Physcousia. Next base: position 56,787 of record CAMBDA010000014.1, read on the forward strand.
TGCCTGGCACGTCCGAGAGTCTCACCTTCCTCCTGAAACCCGATTTCAGCAAGGTGACGCCTACGGTGGTGCTCAGCGCCATGGGACAGGCCTTCTTCTCGCTCAGTCTGGCCATGGGGTGCCTGTGCACCTATGCCTCCTACTTCGGCCCCGACACTAACCTGGTGAAAACGGCTCTCAATGTGAGTGTCATTGACACGATAGTGGCGGTATTGAGCGGATTCATTATCTTCCCGGCTGTATTTAGTGTGGATGGTGTGGAGGCCGATGTGGGGCCGGGCCTGGTTTTCATCACCCTCCCCAACGTGTTTGAAATGGCTTTCCACAATGTGCCTGTCATCGGCTATGTATTCACGGTGCTGTTCTACATGCTGTTGCTCTTGGCTGCTCTCACCAGTTCCATCTCGCTCCACGAGTCGGTGACGGCCTATCTGCTGGAACGTTTTCATCTGCCCAGAGGGCGTGCCTCGGGCCTGGTGTCGGTCTCCTGTATGACGTTGGGCGTGCTTTGCACCCTTTCATTCGGTGTACTGTCTGGCTACACGCTTTTCGGCCTCACCTTCTTCGACCTGTTCGATTTTCTCGCGTCCAAGGTGTTGCTCCCTTTGGGTGGTATCGTCATCAGCCTGTTTGTGGGCTACTATCTCGACCGCCGCATTGTGCGCAACGAGATTACCAACAATGGTAGCCTCACCTTCCGCCTCTTTGGGCTTTACATCTTCCTCACGCGGTATGTGGTGCCCGTGGCCATCGCTGCCATCTTCGTCAACGAACTCTTTCTGTGATGCGCAGGTGGCCTTCCTTTTCCAACAGCCAATACAGGGCTATGATAGTTCTGGAGGTGGTGCTGATAGGCATTATGTTCGGGCTGTTCCTGTGCCAGTCGTACCATACGGATGAGGCCGGTATGGCTACAGTGGCAGGGCAGGAAGGCCGCACCGTGAAACATGCGCCAGAGAAGCGGTACACCTATGCGGTGGAGACGGAGCCTGTGGAGACTTTCCCTTTCGACCCCAATACGGCCGATAGTGCCCAACTGCTCAGGCTGGGGCTGGCTCCCTGGCAGGTGCAGGCTATCTACAGGTATCGGGCCAAGCACGGACGTTATCACACGCCCGAGGATTTCCAACGTGTGCCGGGAATGACCCTGGAATTGTGGGAACGGCTGGGGCCGATGGTGAGGATTGATGCCAGATACCAATACCTGAAACCTTCTGCCCGCATACAGGATGCTCCGCAGCATCCCCAGCCTATGGCTTCCCCTTCCTCGACTGTCTCTGCGGATAGCGTGCAGTCTGCCACTCCTGTGGCAACTGTAGTGGCAGACACGGTGAAAAGGGTGGAAAAATTTGCCGAACCTACGCGGGTGGACATCAACGAGGCTGACACCTTGCTCCTGCAACGCATTCCGGGCATTGCTTCTGTGCGGGCACACAGGATAGTGGAGTATCGTGAGAAACTGGGTGGTTTTTCTCATCTGGAGCAGGTGATGGAGAGCTGCCAGCTGCCCGACGAGGTGCTGGAATGGCTTTCTTTCCACCCTGTCCCTCTCAAGAAGCTGGATGTGAACCATCTTTCTGTGCGCCAGCTCATGCGCCATCCCTATCTCTCTTTTTATCAGGCCAAGGCTCTGGTGGAGCATCGGAAGAAGCATGGCCTGCTGTCTGGCGTGTCGGAATTGAAGCAAATAGAGGGCTTTTCCGACGAGCACATCCAGCGTCTTGCCCCCTATCTTCTGTTTGATGTCAACAGGTGATTCTCTGGCATGGGCCTTATCGTTCAGGTAGGCCGCTTCCTGTAGGCGATAGGTGACATGCCCGTCTTGCTGCGGAACATGCGTGTGAAGTGGTTGGGATAGGCAAATCCCAGCTGCTCGGCTATCTCGTTGATGGTCATGTTCGTGCGGTCGAGCAGGTCCTTGGCTGCCTGGATAATCTTGTCCTGGATGAAGTGTTGGGCCGTGATGTTGAGTTCGCGCTTCACCATGTCTCCGAAATAGTTGGGCGAAAGGTTGAACTGACGTGCACACCAGGCCACGTTGGGCGGCCCCTCTTGCTCGGGCAGTCCGCTTAGCAGGTAGTTGTCGATGACCGTTGCCAGTTTGTGCTGCAGCATGGCGGTATTGTTGGCGCGCATGGTAAACTGGCGTTCGAAGAACCGTTTGCAGTAGCTCAGCAGGTGGCCGATGCCCAGGCGGAGCATGTGTCCGGTGAGATAGTCTTTGGGAGAATGGAGCTCGGCAAAGATATTGGCGAAACTGTTGCGAATGATTCCGCGCTCCTGCTCGGACAGTTCCAGGGCCTCGTATACATCGTGATAGAAGAAATTGAACATGTAGAAATCCCTGCCCAGCCCGGAATTCTCGAGCAGGTCTTCCTTGAAGGCCAGCATCCACCCTTGTGGTTTGGCGGTATAGTCGAGATTCATCGACACCACTTGTCCCGGTCGCAGGGAGAAGATAGTGCCCGCCCGGTAGCGGATGCACTTGCCATTGCGCACCAGTTCACCGAAATCGCTGTCCATGAGCACGATGCAGTACATATTGAAATCAATGGGCTCAAAGAGCGTAAGGTCGGCTCTCGACAGTTCGCCCACTGCCACTGAGGGGTGGAGTGTCTCCTGATGGAAGTAGGCATTGTATTCGTCCAAATTCTGGATAATCTTCATCGTTTTGTGGAATGTTTGTGGATGCAAAGATATGAAAAATGGTAGACAAAAAGTAATTTTGGTAATATTATCTCTGGAATATTTGTACAATCAGTGATTTTGGTAGTTATTTCTGTAATCCTGTTCATGGATTCTTCTCTTATTTTCCATATCTTTGCCGTCGAAACAAAGGTTTTATGCCTGAACAAGCACAAAATAACATCATAAAAAACAAAGAAGAACAATGGTTAAGTTTTATCAATCAGAGAATCAGGTGCCCTTGGAAATGCACAAGGTGCGTGTAGTACAGAAACTCACCCTCTTGCCTGTGGAGGAGCGTCTGAAGAAAATACAGGAGGCCGGTAACAACACCTTCCTGCTCCAGAACAAGGACATCTATATGGATATGCTCACCGACAGCGGTGTCAATGCCATGTCCGACCGCCAGACTGCGGCCATGCATATTGCTGACGATTCGTATGCCGGCAGTGAGACATTCAACCGTTTCAAGGTGGCTATCAAGGAGGTGTTTGGCACCGACCACGTGCTTCCCGCCCATCAGGGACGTGCCTGCGAGAACATCCTGGCAGAGGCATTTGTAAAGCCCGGTATGGTGGCTATCATGAATTTCCATTTCACCACCACCAAGGCACATGTGACACGATGCGGCGGTGAAGTGCTCGAGCTGGTGGACAAGAAGGGACTCCTTCCCCAGAGCGACGACCCCTTCAAGGGTGACTTCGACCTGGAGGCGCTGAAGAAGACCATCGAGGAATATGGCCCTGAGAAGGTGGCTTATGTGCGCATCGAGGCTGGTACCAATCTCATTGGCGGGCAGCCCGTTTCGTTGGCCAATATGCTGGCAGTGGCCGACATCTGTCACGATTACGGAGTGCTGAGTGTGCTGGATGCGTCTCTGCTTCAGGACAATGTCTATTTCATGAAGACACGTGAGGCTCAGTGCAAGTATATGAGCACAAAGGAAATCTATCATCTGCTGGCCGACAAGGTGGACCTCATCTATTTCTCTGCACGCAAATTGGGATTTGCACGCGGTGGCGCCATTACCAGCCACAACAGCGAGCTCATCAAGAGCATGATGGAGTATATTCCTCTTTATGAGGGCTTCCTCACTTATGGCGGTATCGATGTCCGCACCATCGAGAGCATCACGGAGGGCTTGTATGAGAGCCTCGATATGGACTATATCAGCCACGGGCCTGAGTTCATTGCCTATCTGGTGAAGGAACTGGACGACTATGGTGTGCCTGTCATCAAGCCTGCAGGCGGTCTGGGCGCCCATCTCAATTGCTCCGAGATAGTACCCAATGTGCCTCACAACCAGTACCCGGCAGCCGCTGTGGGTGCAGCGCTCTACATTGCTGGCGGTATCCGAGGTATGGAGCGTGGTACGGTGAGCGAGCAGCGCGAGCCCGATGGCACCGAACGCTATGCCGAACTGGAGCTCCAGCGTCTGGCCATGCCTCGTCGCGTGTTCACCCTCAGCCAGGTGAAGTACTGTGCCGACCGTGTAAAATGGATGTGGGACAACCGTGACATTATTGGCGGTCTGCAGTGGGTGGAAGAGCCCAAGGTGCTGCGCTTCTTCTTTGGCCGCATGAAAGAGATTGGCCATTGGCAGGAAGACCTCGTGGCCAAGTTCCGTGAAGACTTCGGCGACAGCCTGTAACCGGATTGCTGTCGTCAGTACATACAACAGGCGAGACTTGGGTGGTTCAACCGGGTCTCGCCTGCTGCATCCGCTCCCTATCTTTTGTATTCATATCCTTCGCGAGTCCTGTTTACGAATAGCGCCCGTGACGGCAGCGGACGTGCTTCTCGAATACCTTGCCCAATAGCCTCGTTTTTTTTCCTAACTGGAGAAATTTTGCTGCCTAACTGGGTAGCAATTTTTTTCCAGTTAGGCAGCAAAAAGGCCCCAAAAAGGGGGATGCTACAAATGCTTCTTCAGTTGCTTGCCCAGGGCGGCATATCCTTTCTCGTTGGGGTGGATTCCGTCGGGGAGGAACTTGTCGGGATCTATCTTTCCAGAACCATCAGGAAGGGTGAGGCAGTCGGTGAGGTCGACCAGCTCTGTCATCTCGTCGACGTGGAGCTTGGCCTCAATCAGCCGGTTGGTATCTGCCGCCCATTCTTCCAGATTCCGGGCAGGATAGATTTTCAGTACGTGCAGTTTGGCCTGAGGCTGTCGCGAACGGATAAGAGCGGCCAGGTCCACCACGCCTTGTGCCACCTCTTCTGGCTTGTCCTTCCAGTTGTTGATGCCGATGAGCAGGCAGATGTGGCGTGGCGTGCAACCTTCCAGTTCGCCATGGAAGATGCGCCAATACACGTTTTCAATGCGGTCGCTCGAGAAACCCATGTTGGTGACCGCGCGTTTTCCAAAGGTCTTCTCCCACGATTTTTCGCCTTTCGCAATGCTGCTTGCCGGCAGTCCGCCCCACATGTGGGTGATGGAGTTTCCGATGAGTAGAATCTCCGGATTGGCGGTGTGGTTGCGTTCGATAACCTCGTTGTGGCGCACAAACCATTCATGGGATGCATCGCGCCGCTGTGTCACGGGCATGAAGCGTGGGTTGGGTTTGTCCTCGGGCAGCATCTCGCCAATCTTCTGGCAGTAGGCATCAGCATAGGCCGCACAGCCCAGGTCGTTGGGATGGGACCCCTCAATCATGCCGTCTTCGGGCATGGGAATCTCTTCCGATTTCAGGTAGAACAGTTGCTTCACCCCTTCGCCCACCAGTTGCTCATAGGCCTTGCGAAGGCTTGCATTGGCCGAGGCATAGAAGTCGCGGGTGCCCGTCAGGAAGAAACCGTCTGTGATGGGATGGTTCTCTACCAGCAGAATGGGCACATTGGTCTTGGTGCGTAGATTGCGAACGCCAGCAATGGCACGCTTTACAATCTCTTCCCGGGGCAGGCTCACACTGTTGGGAATGGGGTCGAGAATGAAGGCTCGTGCGTTAATCTCGCTCAGCATGTCAAAGACTGCAGGTTCCATCAGCGCTGAACCAGAGAATCCTAGATTCACGATGGGATAGCCCGTGCGGCGCTCCACGATGTTGGTGATGCCCATGCCGGGACGCGAGGGCGAGGCCCCGTGGATGATGCTGCTGCCATAGACCACGATGGGGCGTTCGGCCGACTGGTGGAGAAACTGGAGGCTGCATCCTTCGTCTATGCCTATCTCCACCTTCTTCAGCGTGTTGTAGCTGGGGAGGTAGAGCGTGTAGGCCAGGCCACGGTTGGCAAACGAGGGAAACTGGATGCCGTCCCATGTCATTTCCACACTGTCTTTCTTCCATTGCCATTTCATGTGGGTACCCAGCCAGTGCTGTTCACCGTACACGGTGGTGGCATAGAGGTCCACTCCTGAATGGTTGAGCGGAGCCATGTTGCGGTGTCCGTCCACGCTCTGGGCCACCTGGTAGCGCACCTTGATACGCTTGGAGTCGGACACGAAGCGAATGCTCATGCCTGCACTGTTCTGCGACAGGTACCATACCGCATCGGGCACCTTCCCCTTGAACCGTTCGGGAATCCGCTGGTAGCTCTTTCCCGTTTCCTTGTTCCATCCACGTCCGCAAAGGAAGGGCTCTTTGCCTTCCATCGGGTCAAACCATTTCTCCTGTGCGCCCAGTGCCAGACTCATGCAGAGGACGGTCATCAATAAAAACGCCTTGTTTGCCATATTTATATTTCTTTGATGTTACAAAATTACATTTTTTTCATCTTTTCGTCTAATTTCGTTCAATTTTTCTCGTTTTTCCTTTGTGTGGGGGCAAAAAAAGTGTATATTTACGTGGCCTTTGGCTGAAATATGGGGCTGTTTTGCTTCATTTTTTTGCCTTGTGCAGGTCCGCTTTTGCATTTGTGCTTCTCCATGCGGGGGTGGTTCCTGATAGATCGAATATGCGGGAGGAGCGGCTTAAAAAAACTAATTACAACAATGAAAACAAACTTACGCAGTGTTTTCAAGATGATGACGGCGGCTGTGCTCTTGATGGGCACTTCGCTGAACGTCTGGGCGGAGGACATCGTCCTCAAGCATGAACCAGGCATGGACAATCAGGTGACAGTCTCCGAGGATGAGGAGGGAATCCTCACGGTGACAACTTCAGGTGGAGACCCCTTTATGGCTCTGACGAAATTGCCTCGTCCGCTGGCGGATGACGAGAACATTGTCCTGGTGGAATATCAGGCAAGCAAGAGTGTGCCGGATGCCGTAGAGTTCTTCTTCTCGCCCATCGCCGGCGGTCGCGAACAGAACTTCGATACAGGTTTTGCCGCCACGGAGGGTGATGAATGGCGTGTGGCATATATGGACATCACGGATTCCCGCAAGAGTTTCGGATGGGGCGACAAGGATGATTATTTCCGTTTTGACCTTGGTAACCAGGATGGACTCACCTTGCGTATTCGCAGCATCCGCATCACCTCTCTTTCCTACGACAGGACAGAGGTGGTAAAGATTGGCACAGCCGATGAGCTGCAGGCCTTCATGGACAGGGTGAACAGCCAGTGCCACTATGGCATCAGTGCCGAATTGACATCCGATATTGACTTTACCGGACACAACACCCGTATCGCTTGCCTGGAGGGGACGCTCAATGGAAACGGACACGCCATCACCGTAGACTACAACGTGCCGGGCAGCTATGCCGCATTGGTAGAGGTTCTCAAGGGTACGGTGGAGAACCTCATCGTCAAGGGACGTATAGCCACGGCAGGTAAGTATGGTGCATCGGTGGCAGGTAGGACAATGGGTGCAACCATTCGTAACTGTGCGTCTTACGTGGATATTCTCCCTACTATCGAGGGCGATGGCACACATGGCGGTTTCGTGGGAAACAATGCCAGTGGGGTCACTATAGAGGACTGTATCTTTGCCGGTAGCATCATCAGTAACGAGACCACCAACTGCGGCGGCTTCGTGGGATGGTCTGGCAGCTCGACTGTCATCAAGAACAGTGCACAGGTGGCAGATATCCAGCTGCCGGAGAGTGACCTCAATGTATGGGCACGTAACTTTGGTGCATGCAAAATCAGTAACTGCTTCTATGTGAATCCCGTGAACAGTACCAATGCTGGTGTAAATGAAAATATTGGCACGCAGGTTTCAGGGGAGATGGTGACAAACGGTGCGCTCTGCTTCTTGCTCAATGGCGACCAGAGCGTTATCTCATGGACACAGACGCTGGGCACTGATGAGTGCCCTGTGCCCTTCACTACGCATCAGCAGGTGTATGCTGCGGGCGAAATCCGCTGTGACGGCCAGCCTCTGGGCGAACTCACCTATAGCAACACAGGCTCCGTTTCCGTGCCCGACCATCACTATGAGAATGGTGTCTGCACGGTGTGCGGACAGCTCAACCTCCATCAGGTGGAACCCGGAGAGGACGGATTCCTCCCCTTGGGCTCTACGGCTGATTTTGTCTGGTTTGCCAAGATGGTGGATGCGGGATACACTAGCCTCAAGGCACGACTGACTGCCGACATCGACCTCGCAGATGCAGAGATAGCGCCTATTGGCACTACTAGTGATCCTTTTGTGGGAACGTTCGACGGTGGCAATCACCGCATCTCCAACCTCTTTATTAATATGCCCGAACAGAAGTTCGTAGGTCTCTTTGGCTGCGCTGCCGATGGCGCAGACTTCCGCAACTTTGTGCTGGACGAGAGCTGTAGCATCACGGGCTTGACCTTCGTGGGTGTGCTGGGCGGAACGAGTACCGCTGGCACTGTCAGCTTCACCAATGTGGGCAACGAGGGCATCGTGACGGCTATGGACCAGAATCCCGGTGGCATTGTGGGATGTACCGAGGGCAGCAACTGCAAGTTCTTGCTCACCAACTGCTATGTGACCGGTTCTGTAACGGGTGCACGCGAGGCAGCTGCCTTTGGCGGATGGTTTGGCAACCAGGGCTCACGTCTGGTGAACTGCTGGACCATTGCTGAGGTAGAGGGACACAGTGGTGACAATGTTTATGTGGGACGTGGTGAAAACGTATCCTATGTAAACTGCTACTCGCTCCGTGGCAGCCAGGTTAACTCTATCAGCGAAGAGGCCGTGGCCAGCGGCGATCTGTGCTACAAGCTGAATGGAAACTCTTTTGCCAATCCCGCATTCTATCAGACCCTCGACGAGGACAACTATCCTGTCCTGGATCCCACCCACGGACTGGTGTACACCCTCGATGGTGAGAACTATTCTGATATCCACGATGAGGCTTCCTTCAAGAACTTTACCAAGGAAGTGGCAGAGAATGCCGAGGAAATGACTACCAAGGTGGTCGCAAAGAGCCTGCTGGATGAGTTCCAGGAGGCGATGACTGCCCTCAAGGCCATTACCGAACGTGAGGCTTATCTGGAGCAGTACTTTGCTTTACAACCCCTGAGGGAAAGCCTGCAGGAATCGGCACGGGCCTATTCCGACTATTTTGCCAAGGTGGAGGAGACCATCGAATTCCTGGAAGTAAATACTACGTTTGATGGTCCCAGTCGCCAGTTGCTGGAGTCTTACCTGATGGAGACAATCGAGCCCTCTGTGGCACTGCCCAATGGTTCTTATAGCTACATCTATGAGCAGCATGTGCTCACCACGGAGCAGGTCCGTGCCGAAATCCAATTTGTCGATGACCTGCTCAATGCCGCCCTTTCTGAAGGTTACACCAAGGGTGCCGACCTTACGGCGCTTCTTGTAAACAGCGACTTCACCGATGGCTTCAACGGCTGGCAGGGTAAGGTAGCCACTGGCTATGGCACCAATGGCGAGATGCGTGCGGCCGAGTGCTATGGAACCACCTTCGACATGTACCAGACGCTTGAAGGACTGGCCGACGGTGTGTATGAACTGCAGGTGAACGCAGCCTTCCGTCCTTGCGCTATGCCTAGCAGCACCAACTATGCTGCCATGATTTATGCCAACGACAACAAGGTGTATGTACAGGCCGACATCGAGGATATGATTCCTGCCGACCAGGCTGAGGACCTTGTCAACTGCTGGATTGGCGAGAATGCAGCCATCCGCGACCTGGAGATTTATGATGACCTGGGAGAAAATCTGCTGGGTTATGTGCTCCATGGCGTACAGAGTTGCTGCTATGCATTTGGTGCCGGACGCTACCAGAACCGCATTCTGGCCAATGTGACCGACGGCAAGCTCACAGTGGGCATTTGCAGTCCCGGCACAGGCCTGGCTAATGACTGGACGGGCTTTGGTAATATCCGTCTCACTTATTGTGGCTCATTGGAGGAAGCTACTGCAGACCTTGACAATACACTGGCTGGCATGGTGGCACGCGCCAATACCCTGCTCAGCTACGAGTTCAGCAGCGGTGAGGACTATAAGGCGTATCCCAACTTCAGCAACGAGTTGCGCGATGGTCTCACCGCAGCCATTGCAGGCGTGGCTAGTGCATCCTCTGCTGAGGAGAAGTATGCGCTGGTACAGCAGTTCTCCGGTCTTTTCCAGCAGGTATACGACTGCAAGAAGATTTACACCAAGTTGATTGACAAGATGGAGGCCGTGTACGACGCATATACAGGCTTTGAAACCGAGGACCCCGAGGTGATTGCCCTCATGGAGAAGGTGGAGGCCAGCAATGCACAGGCTTGGGAAGGCTATGAGGGCCTCTTCAGCCAGCAGCAGGCCGAGGACTTCGTCAATGCCCTGGAGACTGAATACCAGTTCTACACCACGCTCAATCCTGCCGCTATGGTCAACAGTATCAACATCACGAAGATTGCTCCCTTCGACTATCTGGTAGAATGCCAGGGCAGTGACCCCTATGTTGCCTGGAGTCCGTTGGAGGAGGATATCACTCCTGAGCAGAACTACATCACCTTCGAATACAAGGCCAACCAGAATGTCAGGGGCGAATTCTTCTATTCTCCCATTGCAGCTGGCCGCGATGTATGGTACGATGCACTGCCTGCTACCGAGGAATGGACACGCGCCTTCATTAGCATAGAGTCCCCCAAGAAGAAACTCAACTGGGGTAAGGCTGGTGATTTTGTTCGCTGGGACCCTGTTCAGGATGGCTATCCTGTCATTGAGATTCGTTACATGGAGTACATTACCGAGGCCGAGAAGGAATATCTCGAAACTGGTATCGGAAGTGTTGAGGAGGCTAGCCCGCTTGCTCCTGCTCCACAGAACATCTATACGCTCGACGGAAGACTGTACCGTGTGGGCACCGACCGTCACAACCTGCCTGCCGGCCTTTACATCATCGGCGGCAAGAAGTATCTGGTTAAGTAAACATTGAAGTTCCCGTAGTGCAGGGGAGGATTTGCCATGGCGTTTATGACGCAGGCATTTCCTCCCCTTTGTTCTTTATATACCATAATATATTACGCGCACGCGAGGGCGTTGCCATGCTGCACAAAAA
>CAMBDA010000015.1 GCA_945865175.1 uncultured Prevotellaceae bacterium
GGCAAGTTGCCAGGTTTTCACCCATCGGCTTGCGGTATATAGTAGATTTCTGCATGATACTGTATGATTTCTACTGCAAAGATACTACTTTTTATCGAAATATCAAAATAAATATCCAATTGTTAGCAAGTTAATTTATATAACATCCTTCCATTGGTCGGACAAGTCCTTGCGAATCTCGATGCTCTTGAGGCGTTGGTTAATCCAATTGTCAGAGTAACCGAGACGCTTGTAGTCCATCATTGCTTGCTGGATGCTCAGCTCGGGGTCTTGCAGTTGGTCGATGCGTTCTGCTGCCACATGGGCTATCCATTGCTTGATGGGTTCTGCCTTATGGGAAGGTATGGATTGGATAACGCGGAAGATACCTGTAGTGTCAGCTGTCATCTCCTTATGTTTTTTGCCATCTTCGCTGACCAACGGAACCAGGGTACAAATTGTACCCCAGTTGGCCTTAAGACCTTCGTCCCTGCTTTTCATTCTTTTTATATACTGTTTGGGGTCAGCACTATCTGTAAGTACAGCCACAACGTCAACGATAGAGAAATACCACTTCTCTTCCTTATCGTCCCATACGGTACGAATTTTTCTGTCGTCAAACAGTTTTGATATTTCACGCCTTGTCATTTCGCATTTGGTGTTTGTTTGCAGCACCTTTTGGTGATGTCCCTGCAAAGATAATAAGAATCTGCGAGACGAACAATAGAAATGACATATATATTTATTCTTTATATATCAATACTTCTGAGGTGCCGGATTGGCATTGCCGGGGGCGGAACAGGGAACAGATAACAGTGGAACAGAAATTCATTTCCGGTTTCCAGCGGGTGCACGGGTGCGGGTGCCGTCTCCGGTGAAGGGCCGGGGCGGGAAGGAAATCCCCGTCTCCTGAGCGGGCAGGGGACGGGGATTTGTGAAAGACGGGGGAGTGAAGTCTTCTTCCGGACTAGCGGATGAAGAGCATTTCGCGGTATTTGGGGAGGGGCCACAGCTCGTTGTCGACGATGAGCTCCAGCTTGTCCACGTGGTAGCGGATGGCTTCCAGGAGGGGTGCCACGGTGTCGTGATAGGCAATGGCCTTCTCGCGCTCGCTCTCGATCTTGTTGGCCACCCGGCGGGCGTCGATGAGCTTCTCCACGTTTTCGGTGATGAAGCTGCTGTGCTCGCTGATGCGCTCGATGAGCTGGAGGTTGTTGGCACTCACCTTGGCGGCTGTGGAGGGCGGGAAGATTTCCTTCACCTTGTGCACGTTGTCGATGAGCTGGCTCTGGTAGCGGGTGGCCACGGGGATGATGTGGTTGAGGCAGAGGTCGCCGAAGATGCGGGCCTCAATCTGGATCTTCTTGGTGTAGGTCTCCCACTTGATTTCGCTGCGGGCCTCGAGTTCGGCTTCGGAGAGGACGTGCATGCGGGTGAACATGGCCACGGTCTCGGGGTCGAGATAGCGGTCGAGCATGAGCGGGGCGCTGCTCTCCACGTCCAGGCCGCGCGCCTTGGCCTCGGCCTTCCATTCGTCGCTGTAGCCGTTGCCGTCGAAGTGGATGGGCTTGCAGGTCTTGATGTCCTCGCGTACGGTCTGCAGGATGGCCTTGAACTTTTCGGTGCCGGCGGCAATGCGTGCGTCCACACGCTCCTTGAAGTCGGCCAGGGCTTCGGCCACGGCTGTGTTGAGCACGATCATGGCTGCGGCACAGTTGGCCTGGGAGCCTACGGCGCGGAACTCGAAGCGGTTGCCGGTGAAGGCGAAGGGGCTGGTGCGGTTGCGGTCGGTGTTGTCGAGCATCAGTTCGGGAATCTGGGGGATGTCGAGCGTGAACGACTGCTTGCCGGCCAGGTTGATGATTTCGTCGTCGCTGCTTTCCTCGAGATGGATGAGCAGGTCGGACAGCTGCTTGCCCAGGAAGCTGGAGATGATGGCCGGGGGTGCCTCGTTGGCGCCCAGACGGTGGGCGTTGGTGGCGCTGATGATGCTGGCCTTGAGCAGGCCGTTGTGGCGGTAGACGGCCATGAGGGTCTCCACGATGAAGGTGACGAACCGCAGGTTGTCGATGGGAGTCTTGCCGGGGCCGTGGAGGAGGATGCCGGTGTCGGTGGACAGCGACCAGTTGTTGTGCTTGCCCGAACCGTTGATGCCTGCAAAGGGCTTTTCGTGGAGCAGGCAGCGGAAGCCGTGCTTGCGGGCCACTTTTCTCATGAGGCTCATCATGAGCATGTTGTGGTCGACGGCCAGATTGGTCTCCTCAAAGATGGGTGCCAGCTCGAACTGGTTGGGCGCCACCTCGTTGTGGCGTGTCTTGCAGGGGATGCCCAGTTCCAGGGCGCGGATTTCCAGGTCCTTCATGAATGCGGCCACGCGGCTGGGGATGCTGCCGAAATAGTGGTCGTCCATCTGCTGGTTCTTGGCGCTGTCGTGGCCCATGAGGGTGCGGCCTGTCATGAGCAGGTCGGGGCGTGCGGCATAGAGGCCTTCGTCCACCAGGAAGTATTCCTGCTCCCATCCCAGGTTGCTCACCACCTTGTTCACCTCGGGGTAGAAGTAGCGTGCCACTTCGGTGGCGGCCCGGTCTACGGCATGGAGGGCCTTCTTCAGGGGTGCCTTGTAGTCGAGCGCTTCGCCCGTGTAGGAGATGAAGACGGTGGGAATCATCAGCGTGTCGCCAATCACGAAGACGGGGCTGGCGGGGTCCCATGCGCTGTAGCCGCGGGCCTCAAAGGTGCTGCGGATGCCGCCGCTGGGGAAGCTGGAGGCATCGGGTTCCTGCTGGATGAGTTCCTTGCCGGTGAATTCCTCCACCATGCCTCCCTTCCAGTCGTGTTCCACAAAGCCGTCGTGCTTCTCGGCCGTGCCCTCGGTGAGGGGCTGGAACCAGTGGGTGCAGTGGGTGACGCCCAGCTCCATGGCCCATTGCTTCATGCCTGCGGCCACTTCATTGGCCGTCTGGAGGTCCAGGGTGGTGCCGTTGTCGATCACGTCGCACATCTTCCTGTACACCTTGGCAGGAAGATACTTGAACATTTTCTGACGGTTGAACACATACTTTCCAAAGAACTCGCTGGGACGTTCCTTGCTGTTGGGTACGTCGAGGGCTTTCTTTGTGAAGGCCTCGCCTACAACTTGAAATCGCAGTGTACTAGACATAATCTTTTGGTTTTTTATTATGTTGATGACTATTGTTGTCTGTTTTACGGGGGGCGGACGGAGGTCAGCCCAGCCATTGGGTGAGGCGGTCCATGGCCTCGATGCAGTCTTCACGCGTGCCGAAGGCCGTGAGGCGGAAATAGCCTTCGCCGGCAGGGCCGAAGCCTACGCCCGGTGTGCCCACGATGTGCGGGCCGTGGAGCAGCTGGTCGAAAAACTGCCAGCTGGTGGTGCCGGAGGGTGTCTTGAGCCAGATGTAGGGGGCGTTCTCTCCTCCGTACACCTTGAGCCCCACCTTTGTCAGGGCCTGGCGCATGATGCGGGCGTTCTCCATATAGTAGGCTATCGTTTCCTGTATCTGTGCCTTGCCTTCGGGGGTGTAGGTGGCTTCGGCGGCCCGCTGCTGGATGTAGCCCGTGCCGTTGAACTTGGTGCACTGGCGGCGGTTCCACAGGGCGCCCAGCTCCACGCGTTCGCCCGTGACGGTGGTGGCGGTGAGCTCGCGCGGCACGATGGTGTAGCCGCATCGCACGCCGGTGAATCCGGCCGTCTTGCTGTAGCTGTGAAACTCGATGGCGCACCGCTTGGCTCCCTTTATCTCATAGATGGAGTGGGGGATGTCCTTGTCCTGGATATAGGCCTCGTAGGCGGCGTCGTACATGATGATGCTGTCGCTCTTGAGCGCATAGTCGACCCATTTCTTCAGCTCGGCGCGTGTGATGACCGTGCCTGTGGGGTTGTTGGGATAGCACAGGTAGATGACGTCCACCTTCTGGTCGGGCAGGGCGGGGACAAAGTTGTTCTCCGCGTTGCAGGGCGTGTAGATGATGTTGGACCACACGCCGCCCGGGGTGAGGTTGCCTGCGCGGCCGCACATGGCGTTGGAGTCCACGTAGACGGGATAGATGGGGTCGGTCATGCAGATGCTGTTGTCGAGCCCCAGGATGTCGCCGATGTTTCCGGTGTCGCTTTTCGCACCGTCGTTGACAAACACCTCTTTGGGGTCGAGGTGGATGCCCCGGGGGGCGAAGTCGTTCTTGATGATGGCTTCCCGCAGGAAGTCGTAGCCTGCTTCAGGGCCGTAACCGCGGAAGGTGGATGTCCGGGACATTTCGTCGACAGCCTTGTGCATGGCCTCGATGACGGCCGGGGCCAGCGGGCGTGTGACGTCGCCGATGCCCAGACTGATGACGCGGGCCGTGGGGTGGGACACCTTGAAGGCGTTCACCTTCTTGGCAATGTCGCTGAAGAGGTAGCTGACCGGCAGCTTCAGGAAGTTTTCGTTTACAAGTGCCATTGTCTGTTGGGGATATAATATATGTATGGTTGTTTCCTATAGTTCGATTTCGCCTTCGAATACCGTGGTGGCGGGCCCTGTCATGTAGACACAGCCGTCGCCCTGGCACCAGCGGACGTGGAGGGTGCCGCCGTCCATCTGGATGGTGCTTTCGCGCGTGGCCAGTCCGTTCAGATAGGCGGCCACGGCTGTGGCGCACGCTCCTGTGCCGCAGGCCATGGTGATGCCGCTGCCGCGCTCCCACACTCTCATGCGGATGGTGCCGTCGGGGCGGATGGTGGCAAACTCGATGTTGCACCGTTCGGGAAAGACGGGGTCGTTCTCCAGCACAGGGCCTTCCTTGGCCAGGTCGATACGCATCACATCGGGCACGAAGACCACGAAATGGGGGTTGCCCATGCACACGTAGGTGCCTTCCCTGCCTGCCACCTTGCCGGCCTTCATGCTGCCGTCGGCGGTGGCCAGCTGACGGCGGTTGGCCAGTATGGGGGCGCCCATGTTGACGGTGGCCTCCTTCACCTTGTCGCCGTCGTCCACGAGCAGGTCAATCACCTTGATGCCGCTGAGCGTGTCGATGGCCACGGTGGTGCGGTCGGTGAGCCGGTGGTCGTAGACGTATTTTCCCACGCACCGCACCCCGTTGCCGCACATCATGGCCTCGCTGCCGTCGTTGTTGAAGATGCGCATGCTGAAGTCTGCTTCAGGGATGGGGCTGGGGGAGATGAGTATGAGTCCGTCGCTGCCGATTCCGAAGTGGGGCCGGCTCCATTCGATGCTGGTCCTGGAGGGGTCGGGGATTTCCCCGTTGGGGGTGTACACATAGATGTAGTCGTTGCCTGCACCCTGCATTTTGGTGAATGGTATCTTTCTTTTTTGTGCCATATTTATCCTTTTGCCTTAAATTCGGTGCAAAGGTATAACAATTTGTCCATATATTATAATATTTTGGTGACTTTTTTACATAAAAACAGGAAAAATGCTTGCTTTGTGGCATTTTGTTGGCATAAAACCGTGCTTTGCTTCCGTTTTGTCAGTCATCGGTGAGGTTTTCGTCGATTTGCTTCTTGGGGGTCACGCCCAGCTGTTTGAGGCTTTCCAGCCGCCTCACGATGTTGCCGCGTCCGGCGCTGAGTGTGTTCAGTGCATCGTCGGCATGGGTGCGCAGGCCGTCGATGTCCTGCCGGATGCGGTTGAACTTTTCGCAGAATACGGCAAACTTGTCGTAGAGTTCTGCGGCCTGCTTCATCACGCGCTCGGTGTTCTTGTTCTGCCTCTCGGTCTGCCACAGGTTGTAGATCATCTGCAGCGAGAGCATGAGGTTGGTGGGGTTGATGAGGATGATGTGCTTGCGGTAGGCATACTGGCCTATCTGGGGGTCGGTGCGGAGGGCCAGGATGTAGCTTCCCTCGTTGGGGATGAACATGAGCACCTGGGGCAGCGCGCCTGCCACCAGCTGGTCGTAGTGCTTGCGTTCGAGCTCGTCGATGTGGGTGCGGATGCTCCTGAGGTTGTCCTTCTTGGCGGCTTCCGCCTCTTCGGGCGTGTGGGCGGCATTGTAGTTGAGATAGGCCGTGAGGCTCACCTTGCTGTCGATGATGATGTTCCGTCCGCCGGGGCAGTGGACAATCACGTCGGGGCGCAGGTTGTTCCCCTCGTTGTCTTTCACGCTGGCTTGTGTTTCGAATTCTTCGCCGGGCCTGAGTCCGCTGCCTTCCAGGATGCTCGCCAGCAGCTGTTCGCCCCAGTCGCCCTGCATCTTCCCGCCCGCCTGGAGGGCGCGTGTGAGGTCGGCTGTCTTCTGGGCCATGTCGTGGGCAAAGAGGCTGAGGCTCTCTATGGTCTTGTCGAGGGTGGCGTGCTGCGATGCGCTGCTCATGCGGGCGTTCACCATGCTCTGCTGCATCTTCTGCAGGTCTTCGCGCACGGGGCGCACCATGGCCGTGAGGGTTTCCCGGTTGGCCTTGTCCAGTTCGTCCTGCCGTTTGCGCAGCACTTCCTCGGAGAGGCTCACGAAACGGTGCTCCATCTGTGCCATCGCTTCCTTGCAGGAGGCTTCCGTCCTTGCCTGCAGCTCCTTGGCGGCCTGTGCCTCGTAGCGGCATCGGCCGGCCTCCATCTCCAGTGTCTTCAGCTGTTGCCCGTACGTGTCGTGCACCTGCCGGAGCTGTTTGTCGTGGTCCATGCGGAGCGTCATTTCCTGCCTGTCCCGCTTGTTCTTGTAGGCCAGTGCCAGGGCCAGTGCGCCCAGGCAGCAGGGAATGGCGCCCATGAGGAAGGGGGTGAGCATGAATGCGGATGTGTCCATATCGTGCTTGTGCTTAAGGGGGGCTAGTCGATGAACCGCCGGGTGAGCGGGCCGAATTCCTCTATGCGGCGGTCGCGCAGGAAGGGCCACCAGCGCCGCACCTTCTCGCACCGTTGCATGTCGATGTCCACGAGCAGGTTCTCCTCCTTGCTGGCCGAGGCGCGGCACAGCAGTTCGCCCTGGGGGCCTGCCGCAAAGCTGCTGCCCCAGAACTGGATGCCGTGGGTCTGTCCGCTGGGGTCGGGCTCGTGCCCCACACGGTTGGCGGCAATCACGGGCAGGCCGTTGGCTATCGCGTGGCCGCGTTGTACGGTCATCCATGCTTCCTGCTGCCGCTGTTGCTCCTCGGGGGTGTCGGTGCTTTCGAAGCCGATGGCTGTGGGGTAGATGAGCATCTCGGCCCCTTGCAGGGCCATCAGGCGTGCGCCTTCGGGGTACCACTGGTCCCAGCACACCTGCACGCCCAGTTTGCCCACACTGGTGGCGATGGGGCGGAAGCCCAGGTCGCCGGGCGTGAAATAGAATTTCTCGTAGTAGGCCGGGTCGTCGGGGATGTGCATCTTGCGGTGGCGTCCGGCGATTTCGCCGTCCCGGTCAATCACCACGGCCGTGTTGTGGTAGAGGCCTGCGCTCCTTTTTTCGAACAGGCTTGTCACCAGCACCACGCCCAGTTTCCTGGCCAGCCGGCCGAAGCGTTGCGTGCTGGGCCCGGGGATGGTTTCTGCCAGGTCGAAGAGGTCGGGGTTTTCGGTCTGGCAGAAGTAGGGGGTGTTGTGGAGTTCCTGCAGTATCACCAGCTGTGCGCCGTCGGCGGCCAGCCGGCTGATGTTGTGTTCCAGTTTCTGCAGATTTTCGCCGATGTTGTCCGAACAGGACTGTTGTACGATTCCGATTTTCATTTGTGTATGGTCCTTTCTTTTTTTTCTTTTGTTGATGTGCTGTGCTATTGCTTTTCTTGCGGTTCCTGGCCGATGACACCCAGGGGGAACTGCATGGTGCAGCAGTGGAGGCTTCCGTGCTGGATGATGAGCGGCTGGCAGTCGATGCCGATGATCTCGTGCCTGGGGAAGGCGTGCTGCAGCTGCTGCCGTGCCTGTGTGTCGAGTGCGGGCTGGCCGTAGGTGGGCATCAGCACGGCACCGTTGATGACAAGGAAGTTTGCATAGGTGGCCGGCAGACGGTTGCCCTCGTCGTCGAAGGCCGGTGCTGCCATGGGGAGCGGAAGCAGGCGGTAGGGCCGGCCTTCCTCGGTGCGCAGCCCGGCCAGCTGCTCCTGCATGAGCTGCAGCTCTGTGTAGTGCTCGTCGGAGGGGTCGGTACACTGGACGTAGGCGATGGTGTCGCCCGGGCACAGGCGGGCAAGGGTGTCGATGTGGCTGTCCGTGTCGTCGCCTGCCAGGTATCCGTGGTCGAGCCACAGCACGCGTTTGGCATGGAGCACCTGTTTCAGCCGCTGTTCGATGTCGGCCTTTCCCATGGGTTGGTTGCGGTGGGGGGCCAGCAGGCATTGGCTGGTGGTGAGGAGGGTGCCTCTGCCGTCGCTCTCGATGCTTCCTCCCTCCAGCACAAAGTCAGTCTGGTCCACATAGGTGCCGTGGAGGGCGTGCAGGGCCATCATGCGCCGGCATATCTGGTTGTCGAGCGCGGCCTCGAACTTTTCTCCCCATCCGTTGAACTTGAAGTCCACCAGCTGCGGACCCTGTGGGCCGGCCAGCGTGATGAAGCCATGGTCGCGCGCCCACGTGTCGTTGGTGGGTATTTCCAGGATGGAAATCTGCCGGAGCGCCTGGCCGGGCAGCTGCTCGCGAAGCAGGCCCCACAGCGCATCGGCCTGTGGCGACACGATGACGAGCCTTTCCCTGAGGGCTATCTCCATGGCCATGCGCAGGTAGCATCGGGTCACCTGGGGGAGGATGGGTGCCCAGTCGGTGTGGGCATGCGGCCATGTGAGCTGTATGCCACTCTGGGGTGCCCACTCGGCAGGCAGATGAGGCTGTTGTATGCTGTAGTGCTCAGGGTCGAGCGGGGTTTCGAGTTTCAGCTCCAGCGTAAGCCCGTTGTCGGAGAGCGTGGGGATGGTAGAATGTAGTGCCATATTGTGGTGGTTTGTCCTTATATATATATTAATGTATAATGTATAGCGCAGCCTGTGTGCGAACAGGCGTGCTCCGGCAGTCTGTGGAAGGCCGGAAAGCATGCAAAATGCCCGTCTGGAACCGCGGTACTGCGCAAAAGCGAGACAAAGATACCGCTAAACCGCAAAAAAACAAAATAAATTTGGTTTTTATCGCAAAAAAGTCCTACCTTTGTGCCCAAATATTTCTCGATATGAGCGTGAAACTAGAGGAAGTGACCGAAGCCCTTGAACGAATCGCGCCCTTGCCGCTGCAGGAAGGCTATGACAATGCCGGCCTGCAGATAGGATTGACAGGGACGGATATTTCAGGGGTATTATTGTGTCTTGACGTTACTGAGGAAGTGCTTCGGGAGGCTGTCGACCTGGATTGCAACCTGGTGGTGTCGCACCACCCCTTGCTCTTTTCGGGCCTCAAGCGCGTGGGTGATGCCAGCCAGGTGGAGCGTTGTGTGAGGCTGGCCATAGAGAACGGCATAGCCGTCTATTCGGCCCACACCAATCTGGACAATGCCGAGGACGGCGTCAACTATGAGGCGGCCGAACGGCTGGGCCTGATGGACGTGGAGCTGGTGGCTCCCCGCCGCGTGACCGTGTGTATCGACGGACGCGAAACGCAGGTGCGCGCAGGCAGTGGCATTGTGGGCCATTTGGCACAGGAGGAGGACTCACTGGCCTTCCTCCAGCGTGTGAAGCAGGTGTTCCAGGTGGAGTGTCTCATGCACAACGAACTGCTCGGACGCCCAGTGCAGAGCGTGGTGTTCTGTGGCGGAGCGGGGGATTTTCTGCTGCCGGAGGCCCTGAAGATGCAGGCCGATGCTTTCCTCACGGGCGAGATGCACTACCATCGTTTCTTCGGCCATGAGCAGGAGATACAGATAGGCGTGCTGGGACACTATCAGAGCGAGCGTTTCACCATCGACCTCCTGTGCAGGATGCTGGGCGGTGTGTTCCCCGAGCTGCCCATGTTCGTGACACAGGCAGACACCAACCCCGTGAAGTACTTGTAGGAAAAAGGATGATACAACATATAGAATATACAATAAGATTATGGCAAGAGAAAAAACAAAGGACGTAGCCGAAATGTCGGTGGAGCAGAAACTCAGAAACCTCTATTCGTTACAGACAAAACTGTCTGAGATAGACCACATCCGCACGCTCCGTGGCGAGCTGCCGCTGGAGGTGCAGGACCTGGAAGACGAGATTGAGGGCCTGGCCACCCGTATAGAGAAACTCAACAAGGACATTGTCTCCCTGCAGAAGCAGATTGCGGAGCGAAAGGGGAACATAGAGGTGAACAATACCAATATCGCACGTTTCAAGGAACAGACGGAAACGGTGCGCAACAACCGTGAGTATGACAACCTGAGCAAGCAGATAGAATATGCGGAACTCGACAACCAGCTCAACGAGAAGAAGATAAACGAGGCCAAGGCAGAGGTGGAAGCCAAAACGCACGAGGTGGCACAATGCAACCTGCTGGTGCAGGAACGCCGTACCGACCTGGACATCAAGAAGAGCGAACTGGACGAGATTATCACAGAAACCAAGGCAGAGGAGGAAAAGCTGCGCGAGGACGCCAAGAACCTCGAGTGCTGCATCGAGCCCCGACTGCTGAGCGCCTTCAAGCGCATCCGCAAGAACAGCCGCAACGGACTGGGCGTGGTGTATGTGGAGCGTGACGCCTGTGGAGGATGCTTCAACAAGATTCCGCCCCAGCGTCAGCTGGACATCCGCATGCGCAAGAAAATCATCGTGTGTGAATATTGCGGGCGCATCATGGTGGACCCTGAGCTGGCAGGCATCTCACCCACGGCCAAGGTCGAAGACAAGCCCAAGCGCAGGCGTGTAACGCGCAAGAAGGGCGAGTGACAGAGACGGGAACTAGACTGTGCGGGGGGAATCCCCGCAAATCTCACTCCATAGGGGAATATCGTGCAGATAGCGGTATTCCCCTGTTTCGTAGTCGATGTGGGCGCAAACATGGCACAGGCCGTTGCTGAGCATCAGATAGGGCACGTGCAGGGCCATGTTGTAGCGGCATATCTGGTTCATCACTTCCTGGCTGAGCGTGACGGAGGGCGCCTTCAGCTCCACTATCACCATGGGGCGCATGTGCCGGTCGTAGCACACGCAGTCACATCTCTTTTGCATGCCTGCCAGCCGTAGGGACACCTCGGTGGCCATGCGTGCTGCCGGAAACCCCTTGTGCTCCACCAGGTAGCGGGCAAAATGCTGGCGCACCCATTCTTCGGGTGTCAGCACCACATATTTTCGGCGGAAAATGTCATATACGGTGGTCCTTTGGCCTTGTTTTCCGAATTTCAGCTCGGTTTTTGGCAGATTCAGTGCTTGCATTTGAAGGAAATGTGTTAACTTTGCCTGCAAATGTACGAAAAACATGAAGACGAAACAAGAAATTGTGGAAAATTGGCTTCCAAGATACACACTTCACGCGCTTGAAGACTTCGGAGACCTGATTCTGCTAACCAATTTCAACAATTATGTGGACCTGTTCTGCGACAGGTTCGGCATTCCCCATCCATCCTATGGGGCCAATATGCGCATGGCTTCGGCCGACGGCCTCACCATTATCAATTTTGGCATGGGAAGCCCCAATGCGGCCATCATCATGGACCTCCTGAGCGCGGTGCGTCCGCGTGGCTGCCTCTTCTTGGGCAAGTGTGGAGGCATCTCCGGAAAGACAAGGCTCGGCGACCTGATATTGCCCATTGCGGGCATCCGGGGCGAGGGCACCAGCAACGACTATTTCCCGCCCGAGGTGCCTGCGCTTCCCGCCTTCATGCTGCAGCGGGCCGTGTCCAGTGCGGTGCGCGACATGGGGTGCGACTACTGGACGGGCACGGTGTACACCACCAACCGCAGGATATGGGAGCATGACGAGGCCTTCAAGTGCTATCTGGTGAAGACGCGCGCCATGGCAGTGGACATGGAGACAGCCACGCTCTTCACATGCGGATTTGCCAACCATATCCCCACGGGGGCCCTGCTGCTCGTGAGCGACAATCCCATGACACCGGAAGGCGTGAAGACAGCGGAGAGTGACCGCCAGGTGACTGCCGGATATGTGAGGAAGCACCTGGAAATCGGTGTGCAGGCGCTGGAGATGATCAAGGAAGACAAGAAAACCGTAAGACACCTGAAATTCGACTATTGAAACATGGCAGCAAAGGCAAACAACTATGAGGGAATCGTGCGCGACATCAAGGCCGGGCGTTATGCCCCCGTGTATTATCTGATGGGGGACGAGGCCTATTACATCGACCGCATCAGCCAGTACATTGTGGACAGTGTGCTGCAGCCCGAGGCGCGTGATTTCAATCTGGACGTGCTCTATGCCGGTGATGTGGGCATGGATGCGATTGTCGAAAGGGCGCGCACCTATCCCATGATGGCCGAAAACAGGGTGGTGGTGGTGCGCGAGGCCCAAGGGCTGCGCAATCTGGACTTGCTGGAGGCTTACCTGAAACAGCCTTCGCCCACCACCTTGCTGGTGTTTTGCCACAAGAACGGCAAACTGGATGCGCGCAGGAATGTGGCCAAGGCCATTCAGCAGAAAGGCGTGCTCTTTGAAAGCCGCAAGCTCTATGACCGCGAGCTGCCGTCCTTCGTGAAGGGGTATGTGGAACGCTCCGGCGCACAGATTGAGCCCAAGGCCGTGCAGATGCTTTGTGAGCATGTGGGCAACGACCTGAACCGGCTGTCGGCCGAAATTGACAAGCTGCTCTCCGGACTTCTGGGCGAAAGGCGTGTCATCGACGCGGGGATGGTGGAGCTGCTTACGGGCGTGAGCAAGGACTTCAACAGCTTCGAGCTGGTGGGTGCCCTTGCCCGGAAGGATGTGGCTGTGGCCTTCCGCATCGTGCGCTTCTTCCAGGGCAATCCCCGGTCGTTTTCCCTGCCCCAGACGCTTTCCAATATTTTTACATTTTTTTCTGATGTAATGATGGCGTTCTATTCGCCCGACCGTTCGGGTAGGGGGCTTGCGGAGTGGCTGGGAAAGCCGGAATGGAAAATCAGTCAGGAAGTGCTCCCTGCAACCAGAAACTACAGCGGGATGAAGGTGATGCAGATTCTGGGCGAAATCAGGCGCACAGATGGTGCCTCAAAAGGGGTAGGAGGGTGCAGAACTGCGCCGGGAGATTTGCTCCAGGAGCTTGTTTTCATCATTCTCCATTAGTGTTTTGCGCTAGAATCCATTTTTTGGAGCCCACTGAAAAGTGGGCTTTTTTTGTTGGTAAACAATCACTTAAATCGAAAATCGGCCTCCCAGAACCGCGTCAGAATCCGTTTGCTGTACGCTCGTCCGTCCAGAAAGAAAAATGACACGTTTTTCCTGCCCTTTCCACCGAAAATTCACCGTTAACCTTTGTTTACATTCATGTTCGCGATTCTGTATTCAGAAGTGTGACCATGCGCCAATCGGGAATTCATGAATCAGAATCCCGAACACCCGCGAATGCCGGAGCTTTGAAAAGCCGAAATCAAATTCATGAACACGAATTGACGATGACGAACTTTCGGATGAATAAATATCTCCAACTTTGCATATAAATATAACTATTTGCAGTTCAGTAAAATGCGAGATTTCATAAAGAATAATGAATGAATAAACAGCAAGGAAAATGGCATGATTTTCTCAAGAAATGCCTTTTATTCCCCCTTTTGACGTGCTTTCTTCACCCATAATCCCATCAAAGCCAGTCTGGGTGGCTATCATCCTTAAAGTTCATTCTTTAACACGCATGAAGCAGGTTATGAAAGGTGAATATTTGAATTCATGAATCTGAACGTTTCAGTGATTTGAAAACGTGAATTCAGATACTTTCAATGGTTCAGAATAGTAAAATTGAGATTTGTGTTCCTGAAATTTGGATATGTAAACCATATTTTGTACCTTTGTACCCGTAAATACAACCCAAAAAGGGGGGTACCCCCTGACAAGCGTATGAAAGATCGTATATTCCAACTAATGAAAAGGACCGGCAAGAACCAAAAGGAGTTTGCCGACGAACTGTGTGTAGCCCCTGCCACCCTTTCAGGAATTTTCAAGGGCACTACAAAGCCTTCCACCAACATCGTGGCTTCTATTCACGAGCGTTTCCCGGAGATCAGTGTGCCTTGGCTCATGTTTGGCGAGGGAGACATGTATGTGTCTGCTGTGGATACAGTGCCTGCCGACAGTTCCGCGCCCGCCGGTTCCTCCGCCCCGGCCGACATGCAGGGTGCCACGGTTGTGCAGCAGGACCTCTTTGCTGTGCCTTCCACGCAGGCCCCCGTGCAGGCCGCGATTAGGGAAAGAGTAAAGTATATTGACAAACCACAAAGGAAGATTACCGAAATCCGCATCTTCTTTGATGACGGCACCTACCAGACTTTTACCTGAATCCTCCTCCCCGGATTGCCCCTCTCCTTTCTTCTCCCTCCCTCCTGTGTGTCGTCTGCGAGGAAGGGAGGTTTTTCTCGTTTTGTGGGCGAAGATTGTGTTTTTGTGGCAAATCCATGTGGAAATCCACATTTTTTTTATAACTTTGCCCATACATACACGACAAACCTACATCTATATATAATATAAACCAATGAAGAAATATCAGTTAAACCTGGTCCTTACACAGGTAGAACCCCTCAACGAACGTTATGCGCTCATCAAGGCACGTCCGCAGGAGGGACCGCTGCCCGAGATGGTTCCCGGACAGTTTGCCCAGCTCAGGATAGAAGGGAGCGCCACCACATTCCTCCGCCGCCCCATCAGCATCCACTTTGTGGACGAAGCGCAGGGCGAAGTGTGGTTCCTGGTACAGGTGGTGGGCGACGGCACCCGCAGGCTTGTTTCCATGAAGCCCGGCGACGTGCTCGACACCCTGCTCCCCCTGGGCAACGGATTCACCGTCCCCAGTCCCGATGACGGACCATGCCTGCTGGTGGGAGGCGGCGTGGGCATTGCCCCGCTGCTCTATCTGGGCGCATGCATGAAGCGGTCGGGCGGGCAGCCGGTGTTCCTGCTGGGGGCACGCAAGGCATCCGACCTGGTGGAGCTCCCCCTCTTCCGCCGGTATGGCCCCGTCCATGTCACGACAGAGGACGGGTCGATGGGCGAAAAGGGATTTGTCACCCAGCATTCCCTGCTACAGGCGCAGCGGTTCGCGCATATCAGCGTGTGCGGTCCGGGCCCCATGATGAAGGCCGTGGCAGCGTACGCCCGCAGGCAGGACATTGCCTGCGAGGTGAGTTTGGAGAACATGATGGCTTGCGGACTGGGCGCTTGCCTGTGCTGTGTGGAGGACACGCAGCACGGCCATGTGTGCGTGTGCAAGGAAGGACCGGTATTTAACATCAATCAATTGAAATGGCAGATTTAAGCGTAAAGATAGGGAATCTTCGGCTGAAGAACCCCGTGATGACAGCGAGCGGCACGTTCGGATATGGACTGGAATATGCCGATTTTGTGAACCTGGCCGATTTGGGAGGCATCATTGTGAAGGGCACCACCCTGAATCCCCGCGAGGGCAATCCCTATCCCCGGATGGCGGAGACGGCCCAGGGCATGCTCAACTGTGTGGGCCTCCAGAACAAGGGCGTGGACTATTTCTGTACCCACATCTACCCCCTGATCAAGGATGTGGACACGGCCATGATCGTAAACGTGTCGGGCAATTCGCCGGAAGACTATGCGGCTTGTGCGGCCCGCATCAACGAGCTCCCCGGCATTCCGGCCATTGAGCTCAACATCTCCTGTCCCAATGTGAAACAGGGCGGAATGGCCTTTGGCACATCGCCCGAGGGGGCGGCCTCTGTGGTGCGGGCCGTGCGTGCGGCCTACGACAAGACGCTCATCGTGAAGCTGTCGCCCAATGTCACCAGCATCACCGACATTGCGCTGGCCGTACAGGATGCCGGTGCGGATGCAGTGAGTCTCATCAACACCCTTATGGGAATGGCCATCGATGCCGAACGGCGCAAACTGGTGCTGAGCATCGGTACGGGTGGTCTCAGCGGCCCTGCCGTAAAGCCCGTGGCCCTGCGTATGGTGTATCAGGTGGCCCGTGCCGTGCACATTCCTGTGATAGGGCTCGGCGGCATCTCCTCGGCCACGGATGCGGTAGAGTTCCTGCTGGCCGGAGCGTCGGCCGTACAGATAGGCACGGCCAATTTCATCGACCCCTCTGTGAGCGTGAAGGTGGTCCGTGGAATCGACGATTACCTGGTCCGCCATGGCTTTGCCAGCGTGCAGGATATTGTAGGACTTTTATAAAAACAACAGATATTATGATGAACAGAAGAGAATTTATCCGTAATTCGGCCCTGTTGGCCGCTGCGGCCGAGATGCCGGAAATCGCCAGGGCTTCCCAGCAGCCGATGGCTGCCGGCCTGCAGGCACAGGCTCCTGCCGGGGACCGTCTCATCACTTCGCGTCCCATGCTCCAGAACTATGCCGAGGACAGCGTGGGCGTGGCTTTCGCCGTGAGTGCCATGGCCAACGGCTATGTGACCTTTGGCCGGAAGCCCGACCTGAGCGACGGGCAGACGGTGAAATGCGGCGGACTGATGGTCACGGACATGAACGACCAGGTGATGCAGGTGCGCCTGACAGGGCTCAGGCCCTCCACACGCTATTACTACCGCATCGGAGCCGACCGCATCCAGTACAAGGGCGGTTATTCCATGCGCATCGTTGGCAGCGAGCAGGACGACACCGTCTACAGTTTCACCACGGCCGGCCCCAAGTCGGACGCCCATTTCTGTGTCATCAACGACACCCATGCCCAATGGCGCGCGTTCGGCCCCATCGTCGACAAGGTGCTGGAGCTGGCCCCCCAGTGTGTGGTGTGGAACGGTGACGCCACCAATAGCGAAGAAACCATTGCCTCCCAGAAGACCATCTTCCTTTCGCCCAAGATTGCACACACCGACTATGCTGCGCGCATCCCCTATCTCTTTTGCGCGGGCAACCATGACTATCGGGGTATGGCCGGCAGGCAGCTGGAGCGCGTGTGGATGAAGCGCCAGCCCGAGGAGCGTGCCTCCCGCGACTGGCAGCTGGGACGCAACTTTGCTGTCCGTATGGGCGACGTGGCCCTGATAGGACTCGACACGGGCGAGGACAAGCTCGACACCAACCCCCTCTTGGCCGGCCTGTTTGCAAGCACCCCCTATCGGGAGGCACAGGCAGCATGGCTCAAGGACGCGCTCCGGCGCAAGGACATTGCCTCGGCCCCCTTCCTGGTGGCCTTTTGCCACATCCCGCTCTTCGACCCCAGGCCGAGGGAGAATCCCGGCGACCTCTATCCTGCCGACAAGTCGCCCGAGTATGACAGTGATTTTGCCAGCTGGCAACGCACCTGCTACCAGTTGTGGTCTCCCCTGCTCGAGAAGGCGGGCTGCCAGCTCGTGGTCACTGCCCATCAGCATCGCTTCCGCTACGACGCACCCGACAAGGCGCACGGCTGGGCACAGCTGGTGGGAGGCGGTCCCGATATGGAAGGCCCCGACGAGGCGTACCCCACCGTACTGGAGGGACTCGTTTCGGAGGGCAGGCTGCTGATGAGGGTCCACAACATCCGCACGGGAAAGATGGAGCAGGAGTTCACGTTCGCCCCCCGGGGCAGGAGGCGGAAATCCTGACCGGAGGCGCGATGGCCCTCTTTTGCAAAAAATAACATATCCGCCTTGGTGCATATACCATAAATATATTATCTTTGCAGCGTTAAACAAGAAAAAATAGCGTCTTATGCTGGAAAAACTCAAGGAAACCGTATGGCGTGCCAACCTGGATTTGGTGAAGCACAACCTCGTGGTCTTTACATGGGGCAACGTGAGCGGCATCGACCGCGAAAAGGGACTGGTGGTCATCAAGCCCTCGGGCGTGGAGTATGACCGCCTCACACCGGAAGACATGGTGGTGGTGGACCTGGCCACAGGCAATGTGGTGGAGGGCACCCTCAACCCCTCTTCCGACACGCCCACCCATCTGGCCATCTATCGTGCCTTCGGTGATGTGGGCGGTGTGGTGCACACCCATTCCACCTATGCCACCGCATGGGCGCAGGCAGGCCTCGACATCCCCAACATCGGCACCACGCATGCCGACTATTTCAGAGCCTCCATCCCCTGTACGGAGGACATGACGGAAGCCGAGGTGAAGGGAGCCTACGAACTGGAGACGGGCCATGTCATCGTGCGCCGTTTCCAGGAGGCGGGCCTCAACCCTGTGCACACACCGGGCGTGCTGGTGAAGAACCACGGGCCCTTCAGCTGGGGCCGCGATGCCGCCGGGGCCGTGTACAATGCAGTCGTGATGGAACAGGTGGCCAAGATGGCCTTCATCTCCCTCACCCTCAATCCCCACACCACCATGAACCCCCTGCTGGTGGAGAAGCATTTCCTGCGCAAGCACGGTCCGGGAGCCTATTACGGGCAAAAAAAGTAGCCGATTCATTTCATTCATTTAAAATCGTTAAACAATCAAAAACTCTAAAACTATGTTGAAAGCATTTGAACAATTCGAAGTGTGGTTTGTAACGGGCGCACAGCTCCTGTATGGCGGTGATGCCGTAGTGCAGGTAGACGGCCATTCCAAGGAAATGGTGGAAGGCCTCAACCAGTCGGGCCGGCTGCCCGTGAAGGTGGTCTACAAGGGCACCGCCAACAACACCCATGAGGTGGCCGAGGTGATGGCCGCAGCCAATACGGACAAGCGCTGTATCGGCGTCATCACCTGGATGCACACCTTCTCCCCTGCCAAGATGTGGATTCACGGCCTGCAGATCCTGCGCAAGCCCCTGCTCCATCTGCACACACAATACAACGAGAAGATTCCCTACGACACCATCGACATGGACTTCATGAACCTCAACCAGAGTGCCCATGGAGACCGCGAGTATGCCCACATCCTCACCCGTATGCGCAAGCCCCGCAAGACGGTGGTGGGCTACTGGAAGGACCAGAAGACACAGGACCACATCGCCGTGTGGCAGCGCGTGTGTGCCGGATGGGCCGACGCACAGGACTGCCTCATTCTCCGCTTCGGCGACCAGATGAACAATGTGGCCGTTACCGATGGCGACAAGGTGGCCGCCGAACAGGTGCTGGGCTACCATGTGGACTACTGCCCCTTCTCCGAGGTGATGCGCTTTTTCGACCAGGTGAAGGACGAGGACGTCACCGCGCTCGTCAAGGACGTCTACTTCAAGGAGTATGCGGTGGCCGACGCGCTCAAGGACGAGGCCGGCGAGGGCTATCGCAGAATCTGGAACTCCGCCAAGGCCGAACTCACGCTGCGTGCCTTGCTGAAGGCCTATGGCGCCAAGGCATTCACCACCAACTTTGACGACCTGGGCGACGTGAACGTGGAGACCACCGGCCGCGGATTCGACCAGATTCCCGGCTTGGCCAGCCAGCGCCTCATGAGCGACGGCTACGGATTCGGTGCCGAGGGCGACTGGAAGAGCGCCGCACTCTGCCGCACCACATGGTTCATGAGCCAGGGCCTGCCCGGAGGCACTTCCTTCCTGGAGGACTACACCCTGAACTTTGACGGCGACAACACCTCCATCCTGGAGTCCCACATGCTCGAAATCAATCCCGATATTGCAGAGGAGAAGCCCCGCCTGGAAGTACACTTCCTGGGCATTGGCGTGCGCAAGGTACAGACTGCCCGCCTGGTGTTCACCACCAAGCAGGGAGCAGGCGTCACGGCCACCGTTGTGGACCTGGGCAACCGCTTCCGTCTCATCGTGAACGATGTGGACCTCATCAAGAGCCAGCCGCTGCCCAAGCTGCCCGTGGCCAGTGCCCTGTGGATTCCGCAGCCCAGCTTCGAGGTGGGTGTGGGATGCTGGATGAATGCAGGCGGCACCCACCATTCCTGCTTCAGCTTCGGCCTCACCGACGAGTATTGGCGCGACTATGCCGAGATTGCCGACATCGAGTGCTGCATCATCAACAACGACACCACCTATGAAGGCTTCCGTCAGGACCTGCGCGTCAACGAGGTGTACTACATGTTAAGCAAAGCCCTCCGTTGAGCCATGTCCGATGCCAAGACCGTCATCCAGCAGGGCCAGGCCGTGCTGGGTATAGAATTTGGTTCCACACGCATCAAGGCCGTCCTCACCGACGATGAGGGACACCCCATCGCCCAGGGCAGCCACACGTGGGAGAACCAGCTGGAAAACGGCTTCTGGACCTACAGCCTCGATGCCGTATGGAAGGGGCTCCAGGACTGCTATGCCTCGCTCCGCAAGGACGTGAAGGAGCAGTATGGCGAGGAAATCACCTCGCTGGCCGCGCTCGGCATCAGTGCCATGATGCACGGCTACATGCCCTTTGCGGCCGACGGCCGCATGCTGGCGCCCTTCCGCACCTGGCGAAACACCAATACGGGCCAGGCCGCAGCCGAGCTCTCCAGCCTCTTCTGCTTCAACATCCCCCTGCGGTGGAGCATCTCCCATCTCTACCAGTGCATCCTCGACGGGGAGCAGCACGTGGGCGACATCGCCTTCCTCACCACACTGGCCGGCTATGTGCACTGGCAGCTCACGGGCGAGAAGGTGCTGGGCGTGGGTGACGCCTCGGGCATGATTCCCGTGGACCCCGCCACCCGGCAGTACGATGCCGCCATGGTGGAGAAGTTCGAGGCCCTGGTGGCCCCCAAGGGTTATGGCTGGACGCTTTCCGCCATCCTTCCGCGGGTGCTCCAGGCCGGCGAGGCGGCCGGCACCCTCACGCCCGAAGGTGCGGCCCTGCTCGACCCCTCCGGCCATCTCCGTCCGGGCGTGCCCTTCTGTCCGCCCGAAGGCGATGCAGGCACGGGCATGGCAGCCACCAATGCCGTGCGTCCCCGCACGGGCAATGTGTCGGCCGGCACCTCCTCCTTCTCCATGATCGTGCTGGAGAAAAACCTGTCGCGCCCCTATGAGGTCATCGACATCGTCACCACGCCCGACGGCAACCCCGTGGCCATGGTCCATTGCAACAACTGCACCTCCGACATCAATGCCTGGGCCCAGGTGTTCGCCCAGTTCCAGCAGCTGATGGGGCAGCCGGCCGACATGGGCACCATCTTCACCCGCCTGTTCCAGGTGGCCCTGGAGGGCGATGCCGACTGCGGCGGTGTGCTGGCCTACAACTACATCTCCGGCGAGCCCGTGACCGGCCTTTCCGAAGGCCGCCCCATGGTGGTGCGTTCTCCGCAGGACCGCTTCACGCTGGCCAATCTCATGCGCTCCCATCTCTATGCAGCCGTGTGTGGCCTCAAGATAGGCAACGACATCCTCTTCAACGAGGAGAAGATTGCCGTGGACCGCATCACCGGCCATGGCGGCTACTTCAAGACGCCCGGTGTGGGCGCGCGCATCCTGGCGGCAGCCCTCTCTTCGCCCATCTCCGTGATGGAGACGGCCGGCGAGGGTGGGGCATGGGGCATCGCCCTGCTGGCCTGCTATATGGTGAAGGGTGGCGGCCAGCCGCTCGACCAGTGGCTCGACTCCGCCGTCTTTGCCGGCAGCAAGGGCGTGGAGATTGCTCCCTCTCCCGAGGATGTGGCAGGCTTCAATGCCTACATCTCCAGCTTCACCCGTGGACTCGACATCGAGCGCGCGGCCGTGGCGTGCAAGGCCTGATTCCAGCCCTCTCTCTACCGTAACATAGCCCATCCGCAAGATAGCCTCAAAAAGGCGCGTCTTGCGGATTTTTTGTTCATTTTGGCCCTTCCGGATTGATTTACATCAAGAAAAAGGCATTTTACACGAAAGTTTTTCCCCGGATGTTTGCAGAATTGCAGAAAAGCAGTAATTTTGCATCGTGTTTTTCATGGTATTAGATTTTTTTTAAGGTTTACAAAAAGATTGGTTGTCGTGATGACAACCTTCTTTTTTTTATGTAAACGGGAAAAATACGCTGGAATCTTATGGGAATGTAAGGGAGATACAGCTCCGCCTCCACTGCGCGGTGCTGTTGCAGTTAGGGCTTCAAAATAACTGCAACAACTGCAACAACTGCAACAGCTGCAACGGCAGGTGCCTCCGGAGGGCGCAAAAAACATCCCCGCCACCCCCTCAGGGCCGGGGGGGTGAACGGGGAATGCTTCAAAAAGGGAAGTACCCAGTCCGGTGGGGAGGGGTCAGATGAAGAGGTTGACATTGGCCTCCTCGGCACGGGCCATATAGGTGGCCACGCCCCCCACGGTCACATTGTCGAGCAGTTCTTCGCGTTTGATGCCCATCACGTCCATCGACATCTGGCAGGCAATGAACTCCACTCCGCTGTCGATGGCCTGCTGGCGGAGCGTTTCGAGCGCGTCCACGCCCTTCTTTGCCATCAGGAAGCGCATCATCCGCGCGCCTATGCCCATCATGTTCATCTTGGAGAGCGCGAGACGGGTGGAGTCGGCTGGCAGCATCCATCCGAACATCCTTCCCCAGATGTCCTTCTCCACCTTGGGTTTGCGGGTCTTCTTGATGGCGTTGAGCCCCCAGAAGGTGAAGAAGATGCTCACCTTTTTGCCCGTGGCGGCTGCACCGTTTGCGAGCACAAAGGTGGCCAGCACCTTGTCCAGGTCGTCGCTGAAGAGGATGAGCGTCTTGCCGTCACCGCCTGTGGCCAGCGGGCGGCCTGCCTCCGGGCTGCAGGCGGTGGCCTTCTCTATCTCCACCACCTGCACGCCTCCCTCGGCATGCCCTGCGATGAACCGGTTGCCTGTGGTGTGGCACCATGCTTCGGCATCGCGGGGGAAGCCCGCATCGGTGGCGCGCACCTGTAGCCGCTGGCCTGCCGTGAGCCCCTCCATCGCCTGCTTGAGTTTCAGGATGGGGCCGGGGCATTGCAGGCCGCAGGCGTCCAGCCGTACAACGGGTTGCCCGCCGGTGGGGGCACCTCCGCAGGGCGCGGTCTTTGCAGCAGCGCTGCTGAATCCCTGGGGAGCAGGCAGGCAGGCGGTGGCAGCCTTATAGGTCCTGATGCCGCCAATCAGGTTGCGCACGTGCCTGTAGCCGTTTGCCTTGAGGATGTTGGAGGCCAGATAGCCGCGCAGGCCCACGCCGCAGAAGATCCATACGGGCTTGTCGGAGGGAATCTCGCCCAGGCGGCCGCGCATGTCGTCGAGAGGGATGTTGACGGCTCCCGGAATGGTGCCCAGGGCATATTCGTCGGGCGTGCGCACATCCAGGAGCGTCACCCCGGCGAGGTCGGCGTCCTTCAGCTCGCGCCAGTAGAGCGGGTCCATCTTCCCCGAGAGGATGTTGCCGGCCACATAGCCCGAAATGGCCACGGGGTCCTTGGCCGAGGAGAAGGGAGGCGCATAGGCATGCTCAATCCGGGCCAGGCCGTCCACCGTGGAGTGGTGCTTGATGGCCATGGCATACTGGTTGATGCGTGCGTCCACCCCGTCATAGCCCACTATCTGTGCGCCGTAGAGCCGGCCGTCGGCGGGCGAGAAGGTAATCTTGATGGCCATCTGGGTGGCTCCGGGATAGTAGCCCGCATGGGAGCCGGAATGGATGGTGGCGGTGAGGTAGGGGATGTCCATCTGCTTCAGCCGCTTGGCCGGCAGACCGGTGGCTGCCACCGTGATGTCGAACACCTTGGCGATGGCCGTGCCTATTGCACCCTCGTATTCCACCGTGTCGCCCAGCACCATGTTGTCTGCCACGATGCGTGCCTGCCGGTTGGCGGGTCCTGCCAGGAAATTGAGCCAGGGCTTTCCCGTGACGGGATGGGGGAACTCAATGGCATCGCCCACGGCATAGATGTGCTCGTCCGAGGTCTGCAGATACCGGTTCACCCATATGCCCCCCATCTCTCCCAGCCGCAGGCCGGCGGCTGCGGCCAGTCCAGTTTCCGCCCTCACGCCGATGGAGAGGAGCACCATGTCGGCCTTCAGTTCCACCCCCGACTTGAAATGGACGGTCAGTTCGTCCCCGTCCCTGGAAAACGATTCCACGGCCTGCTGCAGATACAGCCTTACGCCATGCTGCAGCAGATGCTCGTGCACCAGGGAGGCCATCGAGAAGTCGATGGGTGCCATCACCTGTGGCGCCATCTCCACGACAGCCACTTCCGCTCCGGCATGAACAAGGTTTTCCGCCATCTCCAGCCCGATGAAGCCGCCGCCCACGATGACCGCCCTCTTCACCCGATGCTGCTCTATGTATGCCTTTATCCTGTCCGTGTCGGCCACGTTCCGCAGCGTGAAGATGCCTTCGCTGTCGATGCCCTTCAGCGGCGGACGCACGGGCGAGGCACCGGGCGAAAGCAGCAGCTTGTCGTAGGGCTCGGTGTATGCCTGTCCGTCGGCGGTCCTCACGCTCACCGTGCGGGCCTTGGGGTCGATGGCCGTCACCTCGCTGCCCGTGCGCACATCGATGCCGAAGCGGCGGCCGAAGGCCTCGGGCGTCTGCACGAACAGGCGGTCGCGCGCTTCTATCACTCCGCCTATGTAATAGGGCAGTCCGCAGTTGGCATACGATATGTATGGTCCCTTCTCGAAGAGGATGATTTCGGCCTCTTCCGTCAGTCGCCTCATGCGGGCAGCGGCCGTGGCACCTCCTGCCACACCGCCCACAATCACCAGTCTTTTCTTCCTTGTTTCCATTGTCTTCATGTGTTAGTGTTAGTAATTTATATATGAATATTGGCTCCGTGTGCACAAAGTTACGCAAATATTCTGGAAGGAGCCCCTCTTTTCGACGAAAAAGTGTCCGATGGCTTGTGATAGCCGTGTGTATGATGCTTTCCGCGCAGGGTCCGGGCCGGTGCGGCCGTCATCGGCGTGTCGCACCCCGGGGGGCTTCGGGTGGGCCGTCCACCCCGGGGGCGTGCCCTCACCCTACGGTGAATCCGAGGGCCGAGAGGAGGGCGGTGAGTGTGGTGAGCGCGATGTTGATGATTACGCTCCAGCGGTTCTTGCTTTCTTGGGTCATAATGGTTTGGGGTGGTTTGGAGGGTTCATGTCACGCAGCTTGCGGCTGATGTAGGAATCGATGCCGAAGATGGAGCCACAGTAAATGAGGATTTGTGCAAAGATGTAGAGGACACTGTCGTGAATCTGGCCGGGCGGAGGCATCTTCTTTTCGGTGGCCACCAGCTCCACGTCCTCCTGTGCGGGAGTCTGTCCGGCGGCCTTGGCGGCATTGATGCGGCTCTTGGCCTGGTTGATGTTGAGAAGGTTGGAATTGATGCTGCGCATCACGATGGAATAGTTAAGCACCGCGCAGTGGATGTGGAATTGTGCCGCCCCTTACGGTGTGTGAGGGACATGCCATTGTTTTTTTGTGTTAATTGTGCCCTTTTCGCTTGCCATGTCGGGGAAAAACCGTACATTTGCAGCAGAAAAAGGAAAAATGGTATGGACCAGTAGACACCGCAGGAACGGGCCAGCCTAATAGCCACCAGGCTGACTTACTGCAAATCCTAGGAATTTGATTCTCTTATGTAAGTATATCTTCTCCCCAAAAGGCGTTTTTCTAGTGGCTCCGCCAATACCTCACAAACAGGACTATGCTTACGACTGCAGCCAGCAGGCCGGCCAGTACCGACAAGACTACACTGTCCGCCCACTCTGTGAAGGAGGCATCCTGTCCAAAGGTGACCGTCAGGAAGGTAGCCACGGAATTGTTGAGGATGTGAAGGACGGTGGGGAGCACAATGCTGCCGGACTTGTAATAGATGATGCCCAGCATGATGCCCATCAGGCCCGCCACTACTATCTGCACGGGATTGGCATGAATCAGCCCGAAGAGCAACGCGGAGATGAGGATGGCGGTCCATGGCGCTGCACCCCTTCTGAGCAGGCCTCCCGTGACAGCCTCGCGGAAACACAGTTCCTCTACCACGGGAGCCACCAGGCAGATGGTGAGAATGCCAAGGGTGGAGTGCATCATGTCGGCAAACTGGGCTTCCAGAAGATTGGGCAGATGGAGCTGCTCCTCCAGCACATCAATGGCAAAGATGCCCACCACGGCAGCCAGCAGCGGCAGCCATGCTCCAGCGGTCTGCCGGCCGGACCAACGGAATGCGGCACGCCAGCTGATGAGCTTCATAGCCGAGGCAACAAGCACCGTGAGGATGCCCGCCACGACGGTGGCCATGGCCAGCCAGCTGACAGGCAGGGCCTCCATCGCAGCCTCCTGGGAACCTGCAAGCGTAGCCTCCTTGAAGTCCGGGTTTACAAAAAGAAGAATACCTGTCATCACAACACCTGCCAGTCCCTGCATCACCAGAAAGACAACGGCAAGAAGAATCGGTTTGAAATACTGTTTCATTTGTTTTTGAAAATTTTTATTGGTTATCTGATAATTCTCTATACACCTTTGACTGCGCAACCCCATTGTTTGCTACAAGAATCTGCGTTTTTTTTTGCAGGAGGGTATAAAAAAGCCCTCCCGCAGAAGCGCTGACACATGGGCACAGGCCGTTGGTAGTCAGATGCAGGCCGGTCTGTGGAACAGCAGGCCAAACAAGGAGACGGGCATTACTTGATGTGCTCGCGGATGCGGGAAAGATAGGCGCCCAGTGCCTCCTCGTCGCGATTGTCGATGATTTGGATGAGTTCCTTCAGCTCGGCCCGGATATCCTCCACATGCGACTTGGTGCGCGGATTGAAGAGGATTTCCCTCAACAGCGTGTCATCCTCCGAGAGTACGCCCCTGGCTATCCTGAGGTGGCGCTTGAAAGTGGTGCCCGGCGCGTCCTGATGCTTCATCACCGCGCTGAACACGAAGGTGCTCACGAAAGGCACGGACAGGGAATAGGCCATGGCCTCGTCGTGCTCGTCAAAGGTGTACTCATGCACATTGAGCCCCAGCCGCTTGTAGAGGTCGAGGAAAAAGATGCGGCCCATATAGTCGCCCTCGTTGATGACAATGGCGTTCTCCGTACTCAGCTGGCCCAGATTGGCAAAGGTAGGTCCGAACATCGGGTGGGTGCTCACATAGCGCAGCCCTGTGTGCTCGTAAAAGTCCTTGAACCCCGTCTTCACCGAACTGATATCGCTGATGATACATTCCTGGGGCAGATGGGGAATCACCTGCTCAAATACCGAAAGGGTATACTTCAGCGTCACGGCGTTGATGACCAGCTCGGGCTTGAAGTCTTCAATCTCCTGCATCGAGGTGAAACGCTGGGTATTGTAGAGGAAACGCATCCGCTTGGGATCTATCTCATACACGGCACAGTCGTGTTGGAAGGAGAGCACGTCTGTGAAAAAGATGCCCATCTTGCCGGCACCCAGAATAAGTATGCGCATGGTTATAAGAGGTAATTTGACTGTTACTTGTTGATAATCTCCATCTGCTGGCGCACGCTCTCCTCATGGATGAACTCATAGATGCGACGCACAAAGTCGGGGTTCATGCCACACAGGCTGCCCTGGGCGCAACGCTTGTCCAGAATCTCGGCATAGCGCTGGGTCTGCACCACGCCCATGTTGTGTTCCTTCTTGTACTTTGCAATCTCGCGGCTCACGCGCATTCGTTTGGTAAGGAGGTCGAGCAGCTGGTCGTCCATCACGTCAATCTGCTTGCGCAGGCTGCTGAGCGATTCGGTGAGTTCGATATTGTCGCGGATGACCAGACGGTCCAGAATGAAGTCGAGCACATCGGGGGTCACCTGCTGCTTGGCATCGCTCCATGCGCAATCGGGGTTGCAATGGCTCTCCACGATGAGGCCTTCGAATCCCATGTCCATGGCCTGCTGGCAGAGGGGTGCGATGAGGTCGCGCCGTCCACCTATATGACTGGGGTCGCAGATGATGGGCAGATTGGGATAGCGACGGTGCAGTTCGATAGGAATATGCCAGAGAGGCACGTTGCGATAGAGTTTCTGGTCCACGCTGCTGAAACCGCGGTGAATAGCGCCCAGCCGCTTGATGCCAGCCCCATAGATGCGCTGCAGGGCACCAATCCACAACTCAATGTCGGGGTTCACTGGGTTCTTCACCAGCACCGGCACATCCACTCCCTTGAGGCTGTCGGCCAGTTCCTGCATGGCAAAGGGATTGGCCGTGGTGCGGGCACCCACCCACAACAGGTCCACGCCAGCTCCCAGGGCAGCCTCCACATGTTTGGGCGTAGCCACCTCGGTGGTTATGAGCATGCCCAGTTCCTGCTTCACACGCTGCAGCCATGGCAGGGCCGTTTCGCCGTGGCCCTCAAAGCCTCCGGGCTTGGTGCGGGGCTTCCACACTCCCGCACGGAATATCTTCACCCCCTTGGCAGCCAACTGGCGTGCCGTGTCCATCACCTGCTCTTCCGTCTCGGCACTGCAGGGACCTGCAATCACCAACGGACGTTTCTCATCCAGGCCATTGAGGCCCAGTTTCTTCAGTTCAAAATCCATATTGTTTTTCTGTTTTCTTGATTTCCTGTTTTTTTCTATATATATTATTGTATCACCCAAAGACCTTGCGAATCCTCTCCAGCGCCTCCTCCATCTTTTCGTCCTTGGCACAGAGACTGATGCGCACATAGCGGCTGCCTCCGCTGCCGAAGATGAATCCCGGCGTGATGAACACCCTGGCTTCGTGGAGCACGCGTTCGGTAAGCTGCTCCACATCGGCATACGTCTCGGGGATGCGTCCCCACAGGAACATGCCCACCTGGTCCTGGTCATAGACGCAGCCCAGCGCATCCATGATTTGCTCTGCCAACTTCCTACGACGGGCATAGGTGGCCACATTGGCCTGGGCATGCCACTGGTCATCGTTGGCATAGGCCTCGGCCGCAGCCAGTTGCATGGCCCTGAACGTACCGCTGTCGATATTGCTCTTCACCTTCAGTATCCAGCCCACAAACGCAGCGTTGGTGGCCAGCATGCCCACACG
Source organism: uncultured Prevotellaceae bacterium (assembly GCA_945865175.1). Classification (GTDB taxonomy): domain Bacteria; phylum Bacteroidota; class Bacteroidia; order Bacteroidales; family Bacteroidaceae; genus Physcousia. Next base: position 28,713 of record CAMBDA010000015.1, read on the forward strand.
CCATCCCGGCATGTTATGACTCTTGGACATGGAATTGAGCTCTATGCAACAGTCCTTGGCTCCGGGCACCTGCAGGATGCTCAGCTTCTCACCCTTGTTGAGGATAAAGCTGTAGGGGTTGTCGTTAACCACCACCAGTCCATGCCGACGGGCCAGACCCACCAGCTGCTCATAGGTGTGCCTTCGTGCGGGCGCTCCGGTAGGCATGTGGGGATAGTTGGTCCACAAGAGTTTCACACGCGAGAGGTCCATCCGTTCGATAGCCTCAAAGTCGGGCTGCCAACCGTTCTCGGGCTTCAGGTCGTAATATCTCACCTTGGCCCCCAGCAGGGTACTCAGGCTGGTGTAGGTGGGATAGCCGGGGTTGGGCACCAGCACTTCATCGCCCGGATTCACAAAGGCCAGCGTGATGTGAAGGATGCCTTCCTTGGAGCCGATAAGGGGCTGTATCTCTCCCGTAGGGTCAAGCGTCACGCCATACCATCGGTCATAGAATGCAGCCATGGCCTGCCTCAGTTCCGGAATGCCCACCGTAGGCTGGTAGCCATGGCTAGTGGGCTTCATGGCCTCACGGCAGAGCGTTTCCACAGTCTGCGGGCTGGGTGGCATGTCGGGGCTTCCGATGGCCAGGCTGATGATGTCCATGCCCTGGGCGTTGAGGCGTGCCACCTCCTTTCCCTTGCGGCTGAAATAGTATTCATTGACCGAGGCCAGACGCTCGGCCGGACGTATCTCAAATGCTTTGTTTTCCATTGACGTATTCTCCTAGTAGTTTTAATTCTTGTGTGAGCGGTGCGATGGCGTTTACGGCCTGTTGGTAATGGGTATGGCTGGTAAAGCACACATCGGTGTAGAACATATATTGCCATTCCTTCCCGATGATGGGAAGCGACTGTATTTTGGTAAGATTGAGCTTGTAGAACGACAGGATGCTCAGTATGGCACTCAGGCTTCCCTCCTCGTGGGGAAGGGTGAACACCAGGCTGGCCTTGTTGGTGGTGCACACATCACGCATCATACTGGCCCTCTGGCTGCTACACAGCACCAGGAAGCGGGTGAAATTGTGCTTGTTGGTCTCGATGCCCTCCTGCAGCACCTTCATGCCATATATCTGGGCTGCATCGCGATGGCAGATGGCGGCGTGTCCATGAAGCTGACGGCGGCTGATGTCGGCTGCCGCACCGGCAGTATCGGCCACTTCCACCACCTTCAGCATGCCGTGGCGGGCCAGGAACTCGCGGCATTGCATCAGCGCCACGGGGTGTGAGTTCACCTCCTCTATGTCGGCCCAATAGTCATCGGGCAGGCACATGATGCTGTGGCTGATGCGCAACTTATGCTCCCCCACGATGGTGAGTCCACTCTCGCGCAGCAGCTCATAGTTGTGGAGCAGGCTGCCGGCAATGGTGTTCTCGATGGCCACCATGGCCACCACTGTATCATCGGCCTCCACAGCTGCAAACACTTCCTCGAAGGTGTCGCAACAGATGAGTTCCACGTCCTCTCCTTCAAAGTAGCGGTGGGCGGCAATGTCGTGAAAACTGCCCTTGATGCCCTGTATCGCAACGCGTATCATGTTTCTTTCCCTTTTCTTTTCTCTACTTTATTATATTGAATGTATTCTCTCTGCTCTGTCCTTTTTCACAAGAAAAAATCCCGCTTCGTGTGGAAGCGGGACCTTATGCCTTGTTCTAAGTATGTTCTTTTTCTGTTCCTTTCATGTACACAACGACCCGCTTCACTTCATTTGCTAAAGTAAAAGTAATAATAAAAGCCGTTAAAATAAGTACCTGTCAGGTGCATCATATTATTCTGTTTTTATTGTTTATTGTAACATTTTGATGCAAAATTAGCGCTTTTTCTGAAAACAGCAAAGGATTTTCCCATTTTTTTATTAAAAAATATCCCTACTTGTTTTTTCCGCCCATAAGCCAGTTCCAGACAATGACCAGAAACAGGGCCCACAACAACAGTTCCATCTACGCCTCCGTTTTTTATTGAAAAGGATTATCCCTGCCTATGCCTTGAACGCTCCGCTGAGGCCCGCCAACAAATCCGGATCCATGCGTGCAGCCTGCTGCAGGTCGGCCAAGGCACCCTCATGGTCACCCACCATCATGCGCAAGCGTCCACGTTCCTTCAGCAGCTGCGCTGTGGGATTGTTTGCAATCTCCTTGTCCAGGGCCTGAATAGCCACGTTGATTATCTCCTTGTCCATATTCTGATATTTTTGACAGTTTCTATATCCTTCGATTGTTTACGCCTCCACCCGGGCCGTAAAGCCCAACGCGGCCAGGGCCTCCACCAGCTTTTGCCCGTCCGGCTGGCCGCCTTCCACAAAGGCCGTGCCCGAGGCCAGGTCCACCTCAGCCTTCTCCACACCCTCCACAGACTCCAGGGCCTTGCGGGCGTTGGCGGCACAATGGTTGCAGTTCATGCCCTCCACACGGAGCACGGTGCGGGCATGGCAAGGAGCATGATGATGGGCATGCAGGCGACCCCTCAGACGGTTCACCACCAGCGCGTTGAGCAGCAGCAACAACAGCACGCCTGCAGCTGCCACATGCCACCACGAAGCGCCTCCTTCCATGCAGCAGCCCACCGTCTGCAGCCTCCCGTCAAACCAGACACGGGGCAGCAGCCAGTCCATAGCCAAGGCAAAGGCCACCGACCCCGTGACGATAGCCGCCAGATAGGTCCACAGCGTGCGCTTGCCCATCACCTTGCCGATGACCAGCATGCTGGCTACATTGCAGGCCGGACCGGCCATCAGCAACACCAGCGCGGCTCCCGGTGTAATGCCCTTCATCATCAGCGCCACGGCGATGGGGATGCTGCCTGTGGCACACAGATACATGGGAATGCTGAACAACAGCACAAACAGGATGCTCAGAAGTGTGTTGTCCCGAAAGGCATCGAACAGGCTCTCGGGCACCAGAGCGGTGATGAGACCGGCCACCAGCAGCCCCACTACCAGCCATTTGCCGATGTCCTCCATCATCTCTACAAAGGCAAACCGCAAAGCCTCCTCCAGCCTTCGGCCGATAGAAGAGTCTGCAACAGGAACCTCCGACCCGCAGCATGCAGCCTGGGGGCCACAGGCCTCCTCTGCCCCACAGCGGGCCACACGGGATGTCAGGAAGCCTCCCCACAGTGCTGTGAGCAAGGCCGCAAGCGGCCGCACCACGGCAAAGGGAAGCCCCATGAGGCTATAGGTGGCCATGATGCTGTCCACTCCCGTCTGGGGTGTGGCAATGAGAAACGACACCGTTGCGCTCCCCGACGCACCCTCGCGCCGAAGACTCATAGCAGTGGGGATGACCCCGCACGAGCACAGGGGAAGCGGCACACCCAGCAAGGCTGCCATCACCACGCTGCGCATACCATCGGCCGACAGATAGCGGGCAAAGAACTGGCTGGGGACAAAGGCATGCAGGATTCCCGCCAGCAGGAAACCCAGCAGAAGGAAAGGCGACATCTCCAAGAACAGCGATGCCGTGTCCTGTGCCACAGACAAAATGTAATCCATATACACGTGTGAATGTTTTTTTGTTTTCGAATGCAAAATTACAGTTTTTTTTGTGCAATGGCGTTGCAAAATTTGGATTATTTCGCAAAAGGCCCTAACTTTGCACATCAATGAACAAGACTATAGCAATCCTTACTGCCATGTCGGTAGAACATAGGCAGATTCTGGCCATGCTCTCGGATGTCCGGGAGGAACAGCACGGCCCCTACACCTACAGCATCGGCCTGTTGGGCCCCAACCGCATCGTGCTGCTCCAATGCGGCATAGGCAAGGTGAACGCCACCGCTGGCGTGGTGGACCTCATCCTCCACTACCGGCCCCAATGTGTGGTGAGCACAGGTGTGGCCGGGGGCATAGACAGCCATCTGGAAGTGATGGACGTGGTGGTGGGCACCCACACCTGCCACCATGATGTATGGTGTGGCGATGGTTACGAACCCGGACAGGTGCAAGGCCTGCCCGCTCGCTTTGAGGGCGACCCCGTCCTGCTCCGCAAGGCCACCGCCCTGCAGGCCGATGTGCGCATTGTGCCCGGCCTCATCCTCACCGGTGACCGTTTCATCACCAGCCACAGCGAACAGCAGAGCCTCAAGCAGGCCTATCCCGACGCGCTGGCCGTGGACATGGAAAGCGCAGCCATCGCACAGGCATGCTACCTCTATGGCCTGCCCTTCGTGAGCATTCGCATCATCAGCGACACACCGGGAGCCGAGGGCCACTTTCAGCAGTACCTCAATTTCTGGCAGACCATGGCCGACAGGAGTTTCAGCGTGACACGTGCCTTCCTTTCCTCCCTACTGACCCAGTCCCACCACTGTTGACAAACATACCGCTGTTTTAATGAATTTGTATTTATTACATAAATTATGGAAAAAATACCCAGTTTCACCATCAACCACGACAAACTGCTGCCAGGCATTTACGTGAGCCGGCGCGACAGCGTGGGTCATGAGGAGGTCACCACCTTCGACATCCGCATGAAAGCTCCCGGCCGTGAGCCGGCCATCCATCCGGGAGCCCTCCACACCATCGAGCATCTGGCCGCCACTTATCTGCGCAACCATCCCCAATGGAAGGACCGCATCATTTACTGGGGGCCCATGGGATGCCTCACAGGCAACTATCTGCTCATGCGCGGCCACCTCGAACCAGCAGACATCCTTCCCCTCATGCAGGAAACATTCCGCTTCATCTCCACCTTTGAGGGCGAGGTGCCGGGCACAGCCTCGCGCGACTGTGGTAACCATCTGCTCCACGACCTGCCCATGGCCCAATGGGAGTCTGCCCGCTATCTGGAAGTGCTTGCCCATGCCACACAGGCCAACCTTTGCTACCCCCTCTAATGCTTACAGGCGAGATACTGTCGCTCACAGTGGCTGTGATGTGGACCTTCACAGCCATCTTTGCCGAAATGGCCAGCCGGCGCATGGGTGCCCTGCCTCTCAACGTGTGGCGCATGGCGGTGACCATCGCAGCCATCATGATGCTGCTGTGGTGCACGGCAGGCAGTCCCTGGCCGCAGTATGCCGACGGCCGCGTATGGGCATGGATGCTGGCCAGCGGATTTATGGGATTCGTGTTTGGCGACTACTGCCTCTTTGGCAGCTACCTGCTCATAGGCAGCCGTTTCGGCCAGCTGTTCATGACACTGGCCGGACCTTTTGCCGCTCTCTCCTCCTGGCTGGTGCTGGGCGAAAGCATGTCGTGGATTGCCCTCCTGGGTATGGTGGTCACCGTGGCAGGCATAAGTATTTCCATCTGTGCACGTGATGAGGCAGGCCATCGTCGAGTGCGTCTGCCCGTCAAGGGTATCCTGCTAGGACTGGGGGCCGGCATGGGACAGGGCGTGGGGCTGGTATTGAGCAAGGCAGGCATCCAATGCTACGAGAGCCTGCTTCCTCCCGATGCAGCTGCCACGCAGACAATGCTCCCCTTTGCAGCCACAATGATGCGTGCCCTCATGGGGCTGTTGGGCTTCGGGCTGATGCTCCTCTGGCAGGGACGCACTCGCCAGCTGGCCTCCGCATGGGCCAGCCGCAGGACTGCCCTTCCGGCTCTGGGAGCCATCCTGCTGGGACCGCTCTTCGGAGTGAGCCTGAGCCTGCATGCCGTCCATCTCACATCCGCTGGTGTGGCACAGACACTGATGTCACTCACGCCCGTCTTCATTCTGTGGCCTTCGCATGTCTTCTTCGGAACGCCCGTAAGAATGCGCGAAGTGGCAGGTGCCACGATAGCGATTGCCGGCGCATCGCTTTTTTTCCTTTAAAGACTTGTCCAGTCCGAAGAAACGGACCGCACCTGGTTCCTCACTCCTGTCAAGAAAATCCCGCCCGGACCTGCAGATGTGCGGGGACCGGGCGGGAACGTTTTTTATGGGGAGATGCCCCTGACGGGGGATTACCAGGCGAAGAGGGGATAGCCCTTCATGATTTCGTTCACCTCGGCACGTACCTGTGCGATGGTGGCTTCGTCCTCAGGATTGTCGAGCACACGTTCGATGAAGGCGGCAATCTGTTTCATCAGGTCCTCCTTGGCACCACGGGTGGTGATGGCAGGCGTACCCAGGCGGATGCCGCTGGTCTGGAAGGCACTGCGCGAGTCGAAGGGCACCATGTTCTTGTTGACGGTGATGTCGGCAGCCACAAGCGCCTTTTCGGCCACCTTTCCGGTGAGGCTGGGGTACTTGGTGCGGAGGTCCACCAGCATGGAGTGGTTGTCGGTGCCGCCGCTGACGATGTGGAATCCTCTTTCAATCAGGCATTCGGCCAGACAGGCAGCGTTGGCCTTCACCTGTGCGGCCCACACCTTGAAGGAGGGCTGCAGCGCTTCGCCGAAGGCAACGGCCTTGGCCGCGATGACATGTTCCAGCGGTCCGCCCTGGATGCCGGGGAAGACAGCACTGTTGAGCAGTGCCGACATCATCTTCACCTCACCCTTGGGAGTGGTCTTGCCCCATGGGTTGGGGAAGTCCTGCCCCATGAGGATGATGCCACCGCGCGGACCGCGGAGGGTCTTGTGGGTGGTGCTGGTGACGATGTGGGCATACTTGACGGGATTGTCGAGCAGGCCGGCTGCAATGAGGCCAGCGGGATGTGCCATGTCGATCATGAGGATGGCGCCCACCTTGTCGGCAATCTCGCGCATGCGGCGGTAGTCCCATTCACGGCTGTAGGCCGAGCCGCCGCCGATGATCATCTTGGGGCGGTGCTGCAGGGCCAGCTGCTCCATTTCGTCATAGTCGATGCGGCCGGTCTCCTTGCACAGGTTGTAGCCGATGGGGTTGTAGATGATACCGCTGGTGTTTACCAGCGAACCGTGTGAGAGGTGGCCTCCATGGTCGAGGTTGAGCCCCATGAAGGTGTCGCCGGGATTGAGCACGGCCAGGAACACGGCTGCATTGGCCTGCGCTCCGCTGTGGGGCTGCACGTTGGCATACTCGGCGCCAAAGAGCTCCTTCACGCGGTCGATGGCCAGCTGTTCCACCTCATCCACCACCTGGCAGCCGCCGTAGTAGCGCTTGCCGGGATAGCCTTCGGCATATTTGTTGGTCAGGCATGAGCCCATGGCCTGCATCACCTGGTCGCTCACAAAATTCTCGCTGGCAATCAGTTCGATGCCCCGCAGTTGACGCTGATGTTCCTTTTCAATCAGGTCGAAGATGGCTTTGTCCATGATAATCTTTTTTTGTTTGTCTGTTTATGTAATGAGTGAATTAAAGCAGTTTGGCGTCGGCGATGGAAAGCACCTTGTTGCAATAGTGACATTGGAAAAGGCCGGCTTCCTTGTCGACGACGTGCAAGCGCGTCTTCATGGGCTCGTTGTTGGTGATACATTTGGGGTTGGGGCAGCGCACGATGTCGGTCAGCTCATCGGGCATGCACACGGTCTTCTTTTCCGTCACCTCATAGTCGTGGATGATGCAGAGCGTGACATTGGGCGTGATGACCGAAAGCTGGTTGAGCTCCTCGTCGGAGAAAAACTTGTCGGCCACCTTGATGATGCCCTTGGTACCCATTTTCTTGCTCTTCAGATTGAAGCCGATGGTGATGGAAGCCTCGGCTTTTTCCAGATGGAGCAGGTTGATGACCTCGAATATCTTGGAGGAGGGGATGTGGTCGATGACGGTGCCGTTTTCCAGGGCGGCCACCTGTAGTTCTTGTCGTTTCATATCGGTGTGTGGGGGATTCTACAAGATGATGGTTTTGTCGTTCTTGATGTCTTCGAGCGTGATGCCCAGGGCATCGCAGATGAGCGCCTGACGGGCGAAAAGGCCGCCCCGGGCCTGCTGGAAATAGTAGGCATGGCGTGTGTCGTCGATGCTGTATTCAATCTCGTTCACCCTGGGCAGCGGGTGCAGGATTTTCATGTTGGCGCGTGCGCGGAAGAGCATGTCCTCCTTGAGCAGGTAGCAGTCCTTCACGCGCTCATACTCCATGAGGTCGGTGAAGCGCTCGCGCTGTACACGCGTCATGTAGATGATGTCGGCATCCGAGAGCACGTCGGCGTTGAACTCCTTGGTCTCCACAAAGCGTATGCCGTTTTGCCGGCAATACGTCTTGTAGCTCTCGGGCATGGCCAGCTCGTCGGGGGCGATGAAGTGGAAGGTGGGGTTGAAGTGGCGCATGGCCGTGAGCAGGCTGTGGACGGTGCGCCCGTACTTGAGGTCGCCCACCAGGAAGATGTTCAGGTTGTCGAGCGTGCCCTGGGTCTTCTGTATGGAATAGAGGTCGAGCATGGTCTGGCTGGGGTGCTGGTTGGCTCCGTCGCCGGCATTCACGATGGGTACGGGGGCCACTTCCGAGGCATACTGTGCGGCCCCTTCCAGATAATGGCGCATCACGATGATATCGGCATAGTTGGAAACCATCATGATGGTGTCCTTCAGCGTTTCCCCCTTGGTGCCGCTGGTCACCTTGGGGTCGGCAAAGCCAATCACCCGTGCTCCCAGCCTGCCCGCGGCTGTCTCGAAGCTGAGCCTTGTGCGGGTGCTGGGCTCGAAGAACAGGGTGGCCACCACCTTTCCGTCCAGTATTTTCCGGTTGGGATGTTTCTCGAACTCGTGAGCCATTTCCAGCAGATACAGGATTTTTTCCTTGCTGTAGTTGGCAATCGTTACCAAGCTTCTGTTTTCCATAATTTGCGTGTTAATTGTGTATAACTGGGCAAAATTACAAATAAATCATTTCTTTGGCAAGGAATATGGGGTCTTTTTCTTGCTGTTTGCATACTTTTTCCGTTTTATGTTGCGTAAACCAATGTTTCTTCGTAACTTTGTAACCTAAATTTCATGTATTGAAAGAATGAGAAAGAAACTGATGTTTACCCTATGGGTAATATTTATAGCGGCTGTGGTGGCAGTGGCGTACGTTTTTTACGAAATAGAACGGGGGGCCATTGGCTATATGCCCAACTTGCAGCAACTGGAGAATCCGGTGGACAAATACGCCAGCCAGATCGTATCGGCCGACGGCAAGCTGCTGGGCACATGGAGCTACAGCAAGGCCAACCGCATCTTTGTGGGGTATGACGACCTGCCCCCGCATCTGGTGCAGGCCCTGGTGGCCACCGAGGACGAGCGCTTCTTCGACCATTCGGGCATCGATTTCAGGGCACTCGTGCGCGTGGCCGTGAAGACCATCATCCTGCGGCAGAAGAGTGCGGGCGGCGGAAGCACCATCACCCAGCAGCTCGTCAAGCAACTCTATTCCGGCACGGCCTCCTCGCTCTGGGAACGTGCCCTGCAGAAACCCATCGAATGGGTGATTTCGCTCAAGATTGAACGCTATTACACCAAGGAGGAAATCATCACCATGTATCTCAACCATTTCGACTTCCTCCACAACGCTGTGGGCATCAAGACGGCCGCCAAGACCTATTTCGGCAAGGAACCACGCGACCTGGACACCTGCGAGGCGGCCACACTGGTGGGCATGTGCAAGAACCCCAGCTATTTCAATCCCGTGCGGAAAAACGAACGGTGCAGGGAACGCCGGAATGTGGTGCTGGGGCAGATGCTGAGGGCCGGCTACCTTACGGAGGCGCAGTACCAGGCCGAGCAGATACGCCCGCTCATCCTCGATTTCCACCGCGTGGACCACAAGCAGGGGGCCGGCACCTATTTCCGCGACTATCTGCGGCGCATGCTCATGGCCAAGAAGCCCGTGAGAAGCAACTATGCCTCCTGGCAGCAGCAGCTGTTCTACGAGGACTCGCTGGCCTGGGAGACCAACCCTGTGTACGGCTGGTGCAACAAGAATCTCAACCGGGAGGGAAAACCCTATAACATCTACACCGACGGACTGAAAATCTACACCACCCTGGACAGCCGCATGCAGCGGTTTGCCGAGGAGGCCGTGCAGAAGCATGTGGTGGGTGAGCTGCAGCCGGCTTTCAACCGGGAACTGGCCAAGAGCAAGAACCGCCCCTACTACCAGGGACTTTCGGCCGAACAGGTGAAGGCCGACCTCCAGCGGGCCGTGCGGCAGAGCGAACGCTATGTGAGAATGCAGGCCGACGGCTATTCCCACCAGGAGATTATGGACGCCTTTGCCACACCCATGGAGATGACCGTCTACTCGCCCGCAGGCGATATAGACACCGTGATGAGCCCCATGGACAGCCTCAAGTATTACAAGAGTTTCCTGCGTACGGGCTTCATGTGCATGGAAAACGAGACGGGCTACGTGAGGGCTTATGTGGGCGGTACCGACTTCACCCATTTCCAGTATGACATGTGTATGCAAGGACGCCGGCAGGTGGGGTCCACCATCAAGCCCTACCTGTATGCACTAGCCATGGAGAACGGATGGAGCCCGTGCGATGTGGCCCCCAATGTGCAACAGACCTATACTGTGGCCGGCGACCAGCAATGGACTCCCCGCAACGGCAGCCGCTCACATTATGGCGAGATGGTGACCCTGAAATGGGGCCTTGCGCAGAGCAACAACTGGATTTCGGCTTATCTGATGAGCCAGTTGTCGCCCGAAGCCCTGGTGCGCCTGATTCACGAGTTCGGCATCCTCAACCGAGACATCCATCCCTCCATGTCGCTCTGCCTGGGACCTTGCGACATTTCCGTGGCCGAGATGGTGAGCGCCTATACGGCTTTTGCCGAAAAGGGCGTGCGCCGGATCCCCATGCTGGTGACACGCATCGAGGACGGGTCGGGCAATGTGGTGGGCGAGTTTTCGCCTATGGTGCGTGAGGTGATATCCGAAGAGGCCGCCTACAAGATGGTGGTGCTGATGCAGGGCGTGATGAATGGAGGCTCGGGCTCGCGCATGCGGAACCGCTACAAGATAACGGCCGACATGGCCGGCAAGACCGGAACCACCAACGACAATTCGGACGGCTGGTTTGTGGGCTACACCCCGAGCCTGAGCTTCGGCGCATGGGTGGGCGGCGACGAACGCGACATCCACTTTGCCAGCATGGCCCTGGGCCAGGGTGCCAACGCCGCGTTGCCCATCGTGGCGAAATTCCTGCTCGAAGTGTATGCCCATCCCGAACTGGGCTACAGCCCTGAGGAGAAATTCGACATCCCGCAGGGGTTTGACCCCTGCAGCAGCGTGTATGGCGATGAAGACGAGGAGGTGGTGGAAATGCCAGTCTCCACCACACTGGATGACATGGCGAACTGAGCAGACAACAACATCATAGCAACCAGCATAACAACATAAAGAAAATAGCGGAAATATGAAACCATTGAAATATATAGGACTGATACCGGCCAGGTATGCCAGCACACGGTTCCCAGGCAAGCCGTTGGCCCTGCTGGGCGGAAAACCTGTCATCCAGCATGTGTACGAAAAGGCCAGCGGTGTGCTGCAGGAGGTGTATGTGTGCACCGATGACGAGCGCATCCTGGAGGCGGTAAGGCAGTTTGGCGGAAAGGCCGTACTCACGGCAAGCAGCCATCGCAGCGGCACGGACCGTTGCAGGGAGGCCTATCTCAACATAGGCAGCACGGCTGATGTGGTTGTCAATATCCAGGGCGACGAGCCCTTTGTCCATCCCGGACAAATCAAGGCCCTGCAGTCGTGCTTTGCCGACCCTTCCACCGACATCGCCACGCTGGTGAAGCCGTTCCAGGCCAATGACAGTGTGGAGATGCTGGAGAACCCCAATACCCCCAAGGTGGTGCTTTCGGCCGATGGGCGTGCGCTGTATTTCAGCCGCAGCGTGGTGCCCTATCTCCGGGGAGTGGACAGGCAGGAATGGCTCCGATGCCATACGTTCTACAAGCACATAGGCCTGTATGCCTACCGTGCTGATGTGCTGGACAGGATTACGCGGCTGAATCCGGGCCGGCTGGAGAAGGCCGAGTCGCTGGAGCAGCTGCGATGGCTGGAAAATGGCTTCTCCATCCGTGTGGCCATGACCGACGTGGAAACGGTGGGCATCGACACACCTGAAGACCTGGCGCGTGCCGAGGCGTTTCTGGCATCCCGGATGCAGAAAGGAGGTGACCGATGAGGATGGTGCGTACGGTAGTGCTGGCCGCTGTGGCTGCATGCGGAATGGCAGTGTCGGCACAGCAGGTGAAGATTGGGAACTACAAGTTCCCGGGCGGCGGAGAGTACCAGGGGGAACTGTACAAGGGCAAACCCTCGGGCACAGGCACCACCACGTTCCCCAATGGCGACAGCCACACCGGCGAATACGTGAAGGGCAAACGTCAGGGAAAGGGCATATACCAGTTTGCCGACGGCGAGAAGTATGAGGGAGAATGGTTCCAGGACCAGCAGCATGGCCAGGGCACCTATTACTTTGCCAACAACAACCGCTACGAGGGACTCTGGTTCCGCGACTTCCAGCAGGGCGAGGGCACGATGTACTATTACAATGGTGACAAATACGTGGGCAACTGGTTTGAGGACAAGCGTGAGGGCCATGGCACATACACCTATGCCAACGGAGCCTATTACAAGGGACAGTGGAAGAACGACGAGAAAAACGGTAGCGGCATCTTCGACTGGCACGACGGCAACGTGTATGAAGGCAACTGGAAGAACAACAAGCGCAACGGCCATGGCACATACACCTATGCCAGCGGTGACAGCTATACCGGCGAATGGCTCAATGACCAGCAGCACGGCAAGGGCATCTACAAGTTTCAGGACGGCAACCGGTATGAGGGCCACTATGTGAAGGGTGAACGCACGGGCGAGGGCATCTATACCTTCTCAAACGGTGACAAGTATGTGGGCCATTTCCTGAACGGAGAACAGGACGGACAGGGTACCTTCACCTGGCACACGGGTGCCATCTATACGGGCGGGTGGAAGAACAACAAGCAACACGGCCAGGGCAAATACGTGTGGGCCAATGGTGATGTGTATGAAGGCTCATGGGTAGGCGGGCTGATGGACGGCACGGGCATCCTCCGGCAGGCGGACGGCGTGAAGTTCAAGGGCAGCTTCAAGGGCGGCCTGAAGGAAGGAAAGGGCGTGATGGAGGATGCCGAGGGCATTCGCTACGAAGGCACATTCCACAACGACCTGAAGGACGGTCTCTTTGTGGAGACCGACAAGAGCGGCAATGTGATAAGGGAAGTGACCTATGTGAAGGGTATCGAGCAAACCAAGCACACGGCCCATAACTGACGAGCGAAAAGGAAGAAGACAAAGCCGGGCGGAATTATACCATATTAATATATATATATACGACTATATATACGACAACCGACAATAATAACAAAACAATATATTATGGCTAGAACCACAAAGAAAGCTGAATCGACAGACAGCGGTAAAGCGAAAGCCAAGAAGGCTGCAGCAAAGAAGTCTACCACCAGGAAATGTGCCTCTGCCCCGACAAAGAGCAAGCGCACCAAGACACCGCCTATGTTAAAACTGCTGAAGAATGATGTCTACCTGCAGGAATATGCTGCTGCGGTGGACGGTCGCCACAAGCATGCTGTGGACAAAATCAACGAACTGACCAACAAGGGAAAAACCACCCTGAGTGAATTTGCAAGCGGTTACCTCTATTTTGGGCTGCACCGTACGGAAAAGGGATGGGTGATTAGAGAGTGGGCCCCCAATGCCACGGAAATCTATCTGGTGGGCGATTTCAATGGCTGGAAGGAGGAGCCCAAGTATGCATTCAAGCGTCTGCGCAATTCCGGCAACTGGGAACTCAAACTTTCGCCCAATGCCATCAAGCACGGCGACCTGTACAAACTGAAGGTGCATTGGGAAGGCGGAGAAGGCGAACGCATCCCGGCATGGGTGCGCAGGGTCGTGCAGGACGAGCAGACCCACATCTTCAGCGCGCAAGTGTGGAATCCCGAGGAAGAATATGTGTGGAAGAAAGCCCATTTCAAGCCCGACACCAATCCCCTGCTCATCTATGAGTGCCATGTGGGCATGGGACAGGATGCTGAGCGAGTGGGCACCTATGTGGAGTTCCGTGACAACGTGCTGCCTCGCATCGCCAAGGAGGGATACAACTGCATCCAGATGATGGCCATTCAGGAGCACCCCTACTATGGCAGCTTCGGCTACCATGTGAGCAGTTTCTTTGCCGCCAGCAGCCGGTGTGGTACACCCGAGGAGCTGAAGTCGCTCATCGACACGGCCCACAGCATGGGCATTGCAGTGATTATGGACATCGTACACAGCCATGCCGTGAAGAACGAGAACGAAGGCCTGGGCAATTTTGCGGGCGATCCCTGCCAGTATTTCAATCAGGGGGAGCGGCGCGAGCATCCGGCATGGGACAGCCTCTGCTTCGACTATGGCAAAAACGAGGTGATACATTTCCTGCTCTCTAACTGCAAGTTCTGGCTGGAGGAGTATCATTTCGACGGTTTCCGCTTCGACGGGGTCACCTCGATGCTCTATTACAGCCATGGGCTGGGCGAAGCATTCGGCAGCTACGGTGACTACTACAACGGCCACCAGGATGACAACGCCATCTGCTACCTCACCCTGGCCAATGTGCTCATTCATCAGGTGAACAAGAATGCCATCACCATTGCAGAGGAGGTGAGCGGCATGCCGGGCCTGGCTGCTCCCTTTGAGGACGGCGGCTATGGATTTGACTACCGCATGGCCATGAACATACCCGACTACTGGATCAAGTGTATCAAGGAACTGCGTGACGAGGACTGGAAGCCCAGCTCCCTGCTGTGGGAGGTGACCAACCGCCGTCACGACGAAAAGACCATCTCCTATGCCGAAAGCCACGACCAGGCCCTGGTGGGCGACAAGACCATCATCTTCCGGCTGGTGGATGCCGACATGTACTGGCATTTCAAGAAGGGGGATGAGAACAGCATCGTCAACCGCGGCATCGCCCTTCACAAGATGATACGCCTGCTCACGGCCACCACCATCAACGGAGGCTATCTCAACTTCATGGGTAATGAGTTCGGTCATCCCGAATGGATCGATTTCCCCCGCGAAGGCAACGGATGGAGCTACAAGTATGCACGCCGCCAGTGGAACCTGGTGGACAACAAGGAACTGTGCTACCATTATCTGGGCGACTTTGACAGGGCCATGCTGGAGCTCATCAAGAGCCAGCGTGGCATGCAGCGGCTGAGCGTACAGGAAATATGGCACAACGACGGTGACCAGGTGCTGGCCTATCAGCGTGGCGACCTCCTGTTCTTCTTCAACTTCAGTCCCACAAAGTCGTTTACCGACTATGGTTTCCTGGTGCATCAGGGTGCCTACAAGTATGTGCTCAATACCGATGACGTGAAGTATGGCGGTATGGGATTCAACGACGACAGCGTGGTGCATTTCACCAACTACGACCCCGTTTTGAGCCGTGCCAACAAGGGATGGCTGAAACTTTATTTGCCGGCTCGCACTGCTTGCGTGCTGCGTGTGGTGAAAGACTGATGTCACACATCATTTCTGTATGGGGAGGGCGAAATGCCCTTCCCATACAAAGTTTTTGTGTTTTTTCTTGCCATATTCTCCAACATGTCGTAACTTTGCACACTAATTGAATCAATCATCATATAATAAAGAACAATATTTGTAATGCCAAAGATATCTGTACGAGGGTTTGAAATGCCGGAGTCGCCCATCCGCAAACTGGCTCCGCTGGCCTATGCTGCCAAGGAACGTGGTGTGCATGTGTATCATCTCAATATCGGACAGCCCGACCTGCCTACGCCTCCGCAGGCATTGGATGCCATTCGCAATATCGACCGCAGTATTCTGGAATACAGCCCTAGCCAGGGCTATCTCAGCTACCGCAGGAAACTGGTGGGCTACTATGATAAGTTTGGCATTAAGCTCACCCCCGATGACATCATCATCACCAGCGGCGGTTCGGAGGCCGTGCTCTTCTCGTTCCTGGCATGTCTGAACCCCGGCGACGAGATTATCGTGCCCGAGCCTGCCTATGCCAATTACATGGCGTTTGCCATTTCGGCCGGAGCCGTCATCCGCACCATCGCCACCACCATCGAAGAGGGCTTTTCGCTGCCCAAGGTGGAAAAGTTTGAGGAGCTCATCAACGAGCGTACCAGGGCCATCCTCATCTGCAACCCCAACAATCCCACAGGTTATCTGTACACCCGTAGGGAGATGAACCAGATACGCGACATGGTGAAGAAGTACGACCTGTACCTTTTCTCCGACGAGGTGTACCGCGAGTTTATCTACACGGGCAGCCCCTATATCAGCGCCTGCCATCTGGAAGGCATAGAGAACAATGTGGTGCTTATCGACTCGGTGAGCAAGCGCTACAGCGAGTGCGGCATTCGCATTGGTGCCCTCATCACCAAGAACGTGGAGGTGCGTCAGGCTGTAATGAAATTCTGCCAGGCCCGCCTGAGTCCCCCGTTGATAGGACAGATTGCGGCAGAGGCCAGCCTGGATGCTCCGGAGGAGTACACCCGCGAGGTGTATGACGAATATGTGGAGCGCAGGAAGTGCCTGATTGACGGCCTGAACCGCATACCCGGTGTCTATAGCCCCATTCCTATGGGTGCGTTCTATACGGTGGCCAAGCTGCCTGTGGATGACGCAGAGCGCTTCTGTGCATGGTGTCTCAGCGATTTCCAGTATGAGGGCGAGACCGTGATGATGGCTCCCGCAGCCGGTTTCTACACGACCCCTGGTGCAGGCAAGGACCAGGTGCGTCTGGCCTATGTGCTGAAGAAGGAGGACCTCACACGTGCGCTGTTTATCCTGCGCAAGGCCCTCGAAGCCTATCCGGGCCTTCAGCTCTGAGGCCGCTCTTGCAGGTTCTCATTCCGCTTTCCGACAGCCTTCTTTGCGCCTATAGCCCATGTTCACCTGGTTCATCGCCAAACGCCTTTTCCGCGACAACGATAACGTGAAGCGCGTGTCGCGTCCGGCCATCCTTGTTGCCACAATGGGGGTGGCCATTGGTGTGTGTGTGATGATTGTGAGCGTGTGTGTGCTGCGGGGCTTCCAGCAGGAGATACGTGGCAAGGTGATTGGCCTGGGCGGGCACATCCAGGTGGTCAACTACGAAACCCTCTACAAGACAGAAGCATCGCCCATCGTAGTGGACGACAGTCTGCTGAATAGACTCTCCCGCATTCCGGGTGTGCGGCATGTACAACGGTTCTGTGCCAAACCGGGAATGCTGAAGACCGAGGAGTCCTTCCGCGGGGTGATGTTCCGCGGGGTGGGAAAGGACTACGACACCACCTTCCTCCATCGCCATCTGGTGGCCGGCAGTCTGCCCGCCTTTTCCGATACGGCCTCCGCAGGCCAGCTGCTCATTTCCAGCCGTTTGGCATCCCAGCTCCATCTGGAGGTGGGCGACAGGGTGTATGCCTATTTCTTTGAACAGCAAATCCGCGCCCGGCGTTTCAAGGTGACGGGCGTTTTCAATACCAATATGGCGGATATGGACAATAACCTGGCATTCACCGATATTTCCACCGTGCAGCACCTGTGCGGATGGGACCCCCTACAGTATGCAGGTGCCGAGGTGGTGCTGGAACGCTTTGATGAGTTGGCCCAGGTGTCGGGGCGTGTAGAGGATGCGGTCAACCACACCCACGATGCCTATGGAGCCTATTACTCTTCACCCACCATCAGCGACCTTTATCCCAGCGTGTTTTCGTGGCTGGAACTGCTCGACACCAATGTGTGGGTCATTCTTATCCTCATGGTGTGTGTGGCAGGCTTCACCATGATAAGCGGTCTGCTTATCATCATTCTGGAGCGTACCAACTTTATTGGAGTGATGAAGGCCATGGGAGCCACCAATGCCCAGATGCGGCGCGTGTTTCTTTGCTTTGCCGCCTTCATTGTGGGGCGTGGCCTGCTCTATGGCAATCTGCTGGCAGCTGTGCTGATAGGGGCGCAGATGCAGTTTCATGTGGTCAGCCTTGACCCACAGTCATACTATATGGACACGGTGCCCATGTCGGTCCACCCGGGCTATCTGCTGCTCATCGATGTGTGTACCCTCGTGGTGAGCATGCTGGCCTTGGTGGTGCCCAGCTACCTGATTTCACACATCCATCCCGCCCGCAGCATCCGTTTCGAATAGAATGGCTGTCCATTGGTTGTGGCTGTCCTGCTTCACGGGGTGCAGCCCCAGTTCTTCTGCGCTGTGGCAGATGGCATCGGCATCTTGCAGATAGAAACCGCTCAGGAGCATCCTTCCTCCCCTTTTCAGCGTACGCCTGAAGACGGGCATGTCGTGGAGCAGGATGTTGCGGTTGATGTTGGCGATGAGCAGGTCGTAGTCGGCAGCTTCGTCCTCCAGGATGCGGCTGTCGCCCAGTTTCACGTTAATGGCCGTACAATGGTTGAGTGCCATGTTGTCCAGGGTGTTGGCCACGCTCCGCTCGTCAATGTCATAGGCAAGCACGCTGCTGGCCCCCTTCATTCGGCACAGGATGGCCAGAATGCCCGTGCCCGTGCCGGCGTCAATCACCCTTTTCCCCTGGATTGGCAGTTGCTCAATCAGTTTCAGGATCATGCCGGTGGTTTCGTGGCTTCCCGTCCCGAAGGTCATGCTGGCGTTGATGACGATGTCGTAGGCCACCTCCTGTAGGGCGGGTGTGCGTGTGTCGTGGATGTGTATGTTGTCGCCGATGCGGATGGGGCGGAATCCCTCCTGTTCCCATGTGGCATTCCAGTTCTCGTCGGGCACGGCCTCCACGCGGTAGCCTATTTCGATGCCCTCGATGGGGAAACCGGCCAGGCACAGGTCCACCTTGTCGGTGTCCAGCAGGGTGCAGGGGATAAAGCCTTGCACGCCCTTGTCCGTGTAGGCAAAAGAGTCGAATCCGATGGCGGCAATCTCTTCGCTCAGCACATCGGCAAGAGCCTCGCTGAAGGGCTCAATATGGAAGGTTACACAATAGTATCTCATAGAAAAACGTGAAATTTCCTGCAAAATTATACCAAAAAAAATTAATGAGAGGGTTTTTTCCCATGAAAATAGGGTAATCCCTTTGCAAGTGTCGTGCAAAGATGCTAATTTTGTGGTGTAAAACTCAAAAAACAAAGGTTATGACACGTAAATTCATGCTTATGCTGGCCCTCGTCGTAATGCCGATGGCCATACATGCCCAAACCGATGACATGTATTTTGTTCCTTCCAAGGCAAAAAAGGCCGAAGAGAAGGTAGAAAAGAAGGTAGTGGAGCGTGTGGTGGACCCTGCGCCTGAAACCGAGGCCGAGGAGGCTGATTATCATAGCGGTTCGCTGCGCGATGTGGATGAATACAACCGTCGTGGCAGCAGACAGGTGCTGGCACGCCTGGACGGCGACACGCTGTATGTGCAGCAGGCCGACACTTTGCCCGATAAGGAATACCTGGTGCGCTACCAGGATGAAGACTATTATGCCGACAGCGAATTCCGCGATGACTATTACTATGCCATGCGCCTGCATCGCTATCATGGCTTCTATTACCGCGACCCCTTCCTGTGGGATGTGTGCTTCGGATGGTACGACCCCTGGTACGATCCCTGGTATGGATGGTATGGGCCCTATTACCGTTTCGGCTGGTGTGCATGGGACAGCTGGGGCTGGGGCTGGGGTTATCATTACCCCGGGTGGTGCCATGGCTGGGGACCCGGCTGGCACCACGGATGGGTGCCCACTCCCCATCGGCCCTATCGGCCAGGCGGAAGCGCGCTGGCCAATCGTGGCTACCGTGCAGGGTCGGGCCTTGCAGGAGGCAGCAGTGTGAGGGGCGGACGCACCGCGACCAGCACCGTCAGCCGTTCATCGGCCATGTCGGGCTTGCGTTCCAGCCGTATGCTCAACAGCACCCGTGTGGCTACCGATGCCACCAATGTGCGCATGCCTTCCCGCACCGTCACTTCCCGTGGCGCACGCGTGGGCACTTCCTCGCGTTCTTCCCTCCCCACCACATCTTCCTCCTCGCGTTCCAGCCGTTCTTCCATGCCAACGGTGAGCAGTTCTTCGCGTGGCAGCATGGGCAGCGGTTCGTTTGGCGGCGGTTCGTTTGGCGGTGGTCGCAGTTCGGGCGGCGGTAGCGGAGCCAGTCGTGGAGGCCGTGGAGGCCGTTGATCGCTGGCGATGGATAGCACATGTGTGAGAATTGAAATGATTACTTAAGGACAAACAGAACAGACGTATTATGAACAGACTACTTTTTGCCACACTCTTTTGTGCCACAGCCACTCCTCTGCTGGCCCAAACCGCATACACCAATGCCGAGTTGTCTTCCACCTCCGATGTCATCGGAACGGCCCGCTATGTGGGCATGGGTGGTGCCCTGGGTGCCCTGGGTGCCGACATCAGCGCCATCAGCAGCAATCCGGCGGCCATCGGACTTTACAGGCGTGCCGACGTGGCCCTCACGGCCGGCGGCCTTTGGCAGAAAAACAAGCAATACAAGGAGGACAACACCGGGCGTGGCACCTTTGACCAGTTTGGTATTGTGGGCGCATGGAAGATTGATGCACCCAAGGTGCGCTATTTCAATGTGGGATTCAATTATCAGAAGAAATACAACTTCTTTAACGCCTACTATGCCGACAACGACACCCCCGGCGGCCTTTCACAGGCCGACATGATGGCGGATCTGGCCAACAAGTTCTATAATGAAGACACCTTCGACAAGACCCTCTACGGTGCCATGTATAATGCCTGGATTTATGATAACGATGAGCAGGGATTCTATAACGGCGTGGGTGCCGACAAGAACCGCTTCTCCAGCTACACCACCGGCTCGGTGCAGGCCTTCGACATCAACTTCAGCACCAATGTGCTCGACCGCTATTATCTGGGTCTCACTATTGGTATAGACAATGTGGAATATAACCGATTCACCGAATACACTGAGGAGCGCACCTTCAACGAAACCATCCAGGACTACACCCTGGCTTCGGAACACCACATCAGCGGCTATGGCGTGAACGTGAAACTGGGTGCCATTGTCCGTCCCTTCGAGGACAGTCCGTTCCGTGTGGGCCTTACGGTGGAGACCCCCACGTGGTACAAGCTCAAGTCGACGGTCTTCTACGACATCTATTCCAAGTATGACAAGGACGGAAACTACATCCAGGACGGCTATAGCATGTTGCACTCGGGCGATGACAACTATCTGGAATACAATCTGCGCACACCCTGGCGTGCCCGTGTGAGCATGGGAAGCACCATCGACCGTTTCTTTGCCTGGGGGCTGGAATATGAGTATGCCAACTATGGCAAGAACCACATGAGCTATCCCGGCTACGACACCTGGGACGGTTTTTCGGCCTCTTCCACTCCCGACCGCGAGATGAACAAGCTGAACAGGCGCACCTTCCAGGGACAGCATACCGTAAAGGCTGGTGCTGAGCTCAACCTCACCGACAGGCTGGCCCTGCGGCTGGGCTACAACTACATCACCACGCCCTACAAGAAGAACGCCCGCCTGCAGCAGGACATCGACAGCTATGCCATGGACTATGTGGCTGGTACGGCCTACTCAAACCTGAGCGACGTGAACATCATCACCTGTGGCCTGGGCTACCGCTACAAGAAGTTCTATGTGGACCTTGCCTACCGGTTCCGCCAGCAGCGTGCCGACGTGTATGCCTTTGACGACAGTTTCACCTCGAATGCAGATTTTGTGCGGGACAATCCCACGCTTGCCAACAAGACACTGGACCCGGTCGACGTGAACCTCAACCGTCATAGTATCACCTGCACGCTGGGCTTCAAGTTTTAGCAGACAACGGGTATATTAATTATAATGTATAAGGACAAGATGCAAGCATCCAATCATAGAATTGTGGCCGTGGACGTACTCCGCGGCCTCACTATTTCCTGCATGGTACTGGTGAACAACCCCGGCTCATGGTCGACAGTGTATGCCCCCCTGTGCCATGCCCATTTCAATGGACTTACCCCCACCGACCTCGTGTTTCCCTTTTTCATGTGTCTGATGGGCATGTCCATGTATCTGAGCCTTGTGCGCAAACAGCAGGACACAGCCACACAGACAAGGCACATTTTTCGCCGCACAGCCCTCATTTTTCTGTTCGGACTGCTTATCAACGCGCTGAGCCACACGATGTGGCACCCTTTCAATCCCCATGAATGGCGCATTCTGGGCGTGCTGCAGCGTCTGGCCCTGGCCTATGGTGGAGCCGGATTGCTGTTGTTGTGGCTCAAGCCCCGCCGTGCCCCATGGGCCATTGTGGTGCTGCTGGCGGCCTATTCCCTGATGCTGCTTCTGGGGCAGGGCTATGAACTGTCTGCCCAGAATATCGTGTGTCGTGTGGACCTGGCCTTGCTGGGAGAAGCCCACATGTACCATGGTGAGGGCTTCGCCTTTGATCCCGAGGGGCTGCTCAGCACGATACCCAGCGTGGCGCATGTGCTGCTGGGTGCATGGCTGGCCCATGGGGCGCTGGACAGGCCTTCGTTGCCCGAGCGCATGCTGCGCCTGCTGCTCCCCGGTTTCCTGCTGATGGCATCCGCCTGGCTCCTGTCCTACGGTCTGCCCATCAACAAGAAGATATGGAGCCCCACGTTCGTGATGGTCACCTGTGGTGCCTGTGCCTGCCTGCTGGCTGTGGTGATGAAATGGCTGGATGGGAATGGACGTACAGCCGGTCTGTCGGAGCCTCTGCGCGTGATGGGCATGAACCCCATGCTCATGTTTGTAACGACCGACCTGATTGCGCTTTTCATGTCCTATTGGAACCTGCATGGTCCCGTATATGCCTTCTTCCAGTCGTTCATGGGCGACTATCAGGCCTCCCTGGCCTATGCGCTATGCAATGTGGCCGCGTGCATGGCTGTGGCTTACGGCCTGCACAGGAGAGGCATCGTATTCAGCGTCTAGGACAGGGGGAGAGGCTTCATTCAGTCACCTTCTTGCCTATCCATCCCTTTCCCCAGAGCCGCCACAGGAAGATGGCTCCGCGGAATGTGAGTTCGGCAGCCATGGCCACCCATACACCGTGGAGTCCCATTGTGCCCACCATGATGGCAGCCAGGGGGATGCGCACCATCCAGATGCTTACCAGGTTCATGCAGCAGGGCAGAAGTGTGTCGCCTGCTCCCACAAACACCCCGTAGGCCACGATGCTGGCGGCAAACATGGGCTCTGCAAAGGCTTCGATGCGGATGACCTCCACGGTGAGCTGCTGCACCATGGTGTCAGGGGTCATGAATGCCATGAGCCAGGGCGAAGCAAAATAGATGACTGCGCCCATCACGCTCATGATGGCCATGCCCAGCCCCACGCTCACGAATCCCAGTTGACGGGCCAGCCTGCGGCGTCCGGCCCCCAGACTCTGCCCTACGAGGGTGGTGGCGGCATCGCCTAGTCCGTAACCCGGCATGTAGCACAGGCTCTCCAGTGTGATGCCGAAGGCGTTGGCCGCTATGGCCAGTGTGCCCAGGGGCGACACGATGATGGTGGCCATAATCTGGGCCGAGCACATGATGAAATGCTCCACGCCCAAGGGAAGGGAAATGCGCAGGCAGCGTCTGATGGTAGAAATGCTGGGGAGGTAGCTGCCCGAGTCCTGCTGCAGGTTGAGTTCGAGCGAGCGTCGTGTGAGCGCGTGGAACATGGCTAGCGAGCACACGACAAACGAGAGGGCTGTGCCCAGCACCGCTCCCGTCACACCCAGTCCTGCACCTGGGACAAGCAGTGCGAAGGGTCCCATCTGCACGCTTCGTGTGGGAAAGATGAGCAGGAAATTGAAAAGCACGTCCAGCACACACATCCACACATTCAGCCGTCCGGGCGTCTGGGTGTTGCCCGATGCCCGCAGCATGCCGCCACACAGGGCGTTGAGCTGCATGAAGGGCATGCACAGCGAGAAGACCAGGAAGTAGATGGTGGCATCGCGCCGGATGGCCTCCTCGGCCCCCAGCCACACGGGCAATTGGCCGCTGATGGCCACTCCGATGGCTCCCAGCAGCACGCTCAGCAGCAGGCAGGCGGGGAAGCTCTGGCGCAGCACAGCGCGCGCATCGCCCCACCGGCAGCCTCCTATATGGTGGGCCACTTGCACGTAGAATCCCGTGCAGAGCGAGGTGGCCAGGCCGCTAAAGAGCCAGATGGTGGTGGACACCAGCCCCACAGATGCGCTGGCACCTGCCCCCAGCGCCCCCACCATGGCTGCATCGATGTATTGCATCACGACGCTGCTGGCCTGTGCCAGCATGGAGGGTATGCTCAATGTGAGTGTGAGCAGGAATCCGTCCTTCAAGCTCAGGTGCTTGTGGTCGCGGATCCTGCCCAGCAGAAGGTCTTTCCTCTCAATAATCCCCATCAATCATCGGTGAGTTTGCGGTAGCGGATGCGCTTGGGCTCCTCCAGTCCCAGCCGCTTCAGCTTGTGGGCTTCATAGTCGGTGTAGCTGCCTTCATAGTAGTACACCTTGCCGTCGCCTTCAAAGGCCAGGATGTGGGTACAGATGCGGTCGAGGAACCATCGGTCATGACTGATGACCACAGCACATCCGGCAAAGTTCTCCAGACCCTCTTCCAGGGCCCGCAGGGTGTTTACGTCGATGTCGTTGGTGGGCTCGTCGAGCAGCAGCACGTTGCCTTCTTCCTTCAGGGCCATGGCCAGATGCAGCCTGTTGCGCTCACCGCCGGAGAGTACGCCGCACTTCTTCTCCTGGTCGGCTCCGCTGAAGTTGAAACGGCTCAGGTAGGCACGTGTGTTCACGTCCCGTCCGCCGATGCGGATGAGCTCGTTGCCCTGGCTCACCACCTGGTACACGCTCTGGTCGGCCTGTATGGCCTTGTGGCTCTGGTCCACATAGGCCAGTTTCACGGTTTCGCCCACTTCAAAGGTGCCTGCATCGGGCTGTTCCATTCCCATAATCATGCGGAAGAGGGTGGTCTTGCCGGCACCGTTGGGACCGATGACCCCCACGATACCGCCTGGCGGGAGCATAAAGTCGAGGTCCTTGATGAGCACCTTCTCGCCAAAGGCCTTGCACAGTCCGTGAGCCTCTATCACCTTGTGTCCCAGACGCGGTCCGTTGGGGATGAAGATTTCCAGTTTCTCCTCGCGTTCCTTCTGCTCCTCGTTGAGCAGCTTGTCATAGCTGTTGAGTCGGGCCTTTCCCTTTGCCTGTCGTGCCTTGGGAGCCATGCGCACCCATTCCAGCTCCCTCTCCAGGGTCTTGCGGCGCTTGCTGGCCACCTTCTCCTCCTGTTCCATGCGTTTGGTCTTCTGTTCCAGCCAGCTGCTGTAGTTTCCCTGCCAGGGAATGCCCTCGCCGCGGTCCAGTTCCAGAATCCATCCGGCCACGTCGTCAAGGAAATAGCGGTCGTGTGTCACGGCAATCACGGTGCCCTCATACTGGTTGAGGTGCTGCTCCAGCCAGTCGATGCTTTCGGCATCCAGATGGTTGGTGGGCTCGTCGAGCAGCAGCACGTCGGGTTTCTGCAACAGCAGTCTGCACAGGGCCACCCTTCGTCTTTCGCCACCACTCAGGTGCACTACGGGGGTGTCGCCTGCGGGGCATCTGAGCGCAGCCATCGCACGCTCCAGCTTGCTGTCCAGGTTCCAGGCGTCTGTGCTGTCGATGATGTCCTGCAGTTCGCCCTGCCGGGCAAACAGTTCGTTCATCTTGTCCTCGTTTTCGTAGTATTCCGGGAGTCCGAACTTCTGGTTGATTTGCTCGTATTCTTCCAGTGCGTCCACGATGGGCTGCACACCTTCCTTCACCACTTCCAGCACGGTTTTCCGGTCGTCGAGGTGAGGCTCCTGCTCCAGGTAGCCCACCGTGTAGCCGGGGCTCCACACCACGTTGCCCTGATAGCTTTGGTCGATGCCGGCGATGATTTTCATCAGGGTGGACTTTCCCGCACCGTTGAGGCCGATGATGCCTATCTTGGCTCCGTAGAAGAAGCTCAGATAGATGTTCTTGAGCACTTGTTTCTGGTTTTGCTGGATGGTCTTGCTCACGCCTACCATCGAGAAGATGATCTTTTTGTCGTCGACTGTTGGCATTCTCTTCTGTGTATTGTTATAGGGTTTATGAAATAATGTTATGATATGATGATTCGGATTCTAGGGAATCAGCCTTATGCTCAGCAGCGCCAGGCTCACCACGATGCCATAGGCCAGGATGAAAAGGCTGGTGAGCCCCAGCACGCCGTTGAGTGCGCGTCCGTGGTGAATGGCCTTCATCCTGTGCCAGGGCAAGGCCGCAAAGAGCAGCAGCCATCCCGCAAGGGCACATCCCCGGGGCCATGGCAGGCAGCACACGGCACATGCACAGGCTGCCGCGCCCAGGGCCAGATAGAGCCATTCGGTGGCTTTTTCGCCGATCAGGGTCACCAGGGTGCGCTTTCCGCACGCACGGTCGGTGTGGCGGTCCCTGTAGTTGTTGACGATGAGGAGGCAGTCGGTCACCAGTCCACACCCCAGCGCCAGCAGCAGGATGTCGGTTGTGAACTGCTGTGTCTGCAGGTAGTAGGTGGCCCCCACGGGCACCAGACCGAAGAAGACCACCACCAGCACATCCCCCATGGCACGCTGGGCCAGCAGGGTGGTGTAGAGAAAGCAGAACACTACGCAGGCCACCCCCACGCCCACCATCTCCATGCCGCCCCATAGAATAAGGGGAAGGCCTGTGAGACAGGCAATTGTGGTGACCAGGGCAATGGCCCGTCGCATGGCTCCGAGGGTCACCCATCCCTGGGCACAAGCACGGGGCGGTCCCATGCGTTCGGCGCGGTCGATGCCCCTGACGCAGTCGAAATAGTCGTTCACAAAGTTGGCATCCGTCTGCATGAGCAGGGCAAAGGCCAGACACAACACGGCGGGAACCCATTGTATCGGGCTCCCGTCGGCATAGGTCTTGCTCAGGGCGATGGCTACAGGCACCATTGCCCCCGTAAGGGTCTTCACCCGGATGGCGGCCAGCCATGCAGCGGGCGAGTTGGTGGCTATGTTCACGGCCATCTATTCCACCTTGTCGTTACACAGGCGGATAGCCTTGTAGGCCTGCTGCACGGTGAGCACGGTCTTGAACTGGGCATAGTACTTCTTGCGAACGGCCAGTTCGTCGGCCTCCTGCTTCTGCTTGCTGTTGAAGAGCAGGTCGCACTGGGCATCGGTGAGCTTGCCGGCGTCATCGGCTGCCCTGTATTTTTCCTTCAGTTCCTTGTTGTCCTTCTTTACGGCAGCTATGTCCTCATAGTAGCTCAGCAGCATGGGACGGAACTTTGTCTTGGTGGCATTGTCCAGCTTCATGTTCTTGAGTACATAGTTGATATGTGCGGTCTGCTTGGCAGTCTGTGCCTGCAGCGTGGCGGAGCCGGCCATGGCCAGCAGCGCAAGGGCGATGATGTACTTCCTCATAGGATTTCCTTGTTTTTTGTGCATTCTTGATAACTTTCTGCAAAAGTATACAAAAAATGTCGTTTGTCCAATCTCCTACCCTTCAAATAACCTTTTTTAACCCTCCCGGGCCCATCTTTGGAATATTTTTTTTAACTTTGCAGACCAGAACACCTAATCAACCAGCAATGGCAACAACAAAAGGCAACAAAACAAAGATAATCGAGGTGCCCCAGACGGACACCTTCGGACACAAGCAGCCCCAGAACCTCGACATGGAGGCTGCCATCCTGGGCGCTCTGATGATTGAGCAGGAGGCCTATGCCCAGGTGTGCGAAATCCTGAAGCCCGAGAGTTTCTACGACCACCGTCATCAAATCATCTACCGGGCCATCCAGTCGCTCAATGTGGAGCAACGGCCTGTAGACATCATCACGGTGGGCGAACAGCTCGACAGGGACGGTGCCAAGGAGGAGGCCGGCGGTGAGGCCTACATCATGCAGCTGAGCGCAGGCGTATCGAGCAGCGCCCACATCGAGTACCATGCCAAGATTGTGGCACAGAAGTATCTGGCCCGCCAGCTCATCACCCTGAGCAGCTACATGCAGCAGCTGGCCTTCGATTCCACCGTAGACGTGGCCGACCTGATGCAGGACGTGGAAGGCCGTATGTTCGAGATAAGCCAGAACAACCTGAAGAAGGAATACACCCAAATCAATCCCGTAATCGGGCGCGTCTATGACCTGCTCAAGAAGGCCGCCGCCCGCACCGATGGCCTGAGCGGCCTGAGCACGGGCTTTGAGAAGCTCGACCGCATGACCAGCGGCTGGCAGAACAGCGACCTCATCATTATTGCGGCCCGTCCGGCCATGGGAAAGACCGCCTTTGTCATCTCCATGGTGCGCAAGATGGCTGTGGACATGAAGACCCCTGTGGCCATGTTCAGTCTGGAAATGGCCAACGAGCAGCTGGTACAGCGTCTGATGGTGAACGTGTGTGAGATTAGCGGCGAGAAACTGAGGAGCGGCAATCTGGCCCCCCACGAATGGGGACAGCTCGACACCCGTGTGAGTCTGCTCTATGACGCACCCATCTACGTGGACGACACCCCCAGCCTGTCCATCTTTGAACTGCGCACCAAGGCCCGCCGCCTTGTGCGCGAACATGGGGTGAAAATCATCATGATCGACTACCTCCAGCTCATGAACGCCAGCGGCATGAGCTTTGGGTCGCGCCAGGAGGAGGTGAGCACCATCAGCCGTTCGCTCAAGGGACTGGCCAAGGAACTCAATATCCCCATCATCGCCCTGAGCCAGCTGAACCGTGGTGTGGAGTCGCGCGAAGGCAACGAAGGCAAGCGGCCTCAGCTGAGCGACTTGCGCGAGTCGGGCGCCATCGAGCAGGATGCCGACATCGTATGTTTTATCCACCGTCCCGAATATTACAAGATTTATCAGGACGAGAAGGGCCGCGACATGCATGGCGTGGCACAGTTTATCATCGCCAAGCACCGAAACGGCAGTGTGGGCGACATCAACCTCAACTTCCGCAGCGAGTTTGCCCGCTTCAGCGACCCTGACGAGCATGTGCCCCTTCCCGGTGAAACCTTCAGCAGCGGCGACACGGGCGGCATCATCAGTTCGCGCATCACGCCCGAGGAAATGGCCGAGGCACAGGGCATGGCCAGTCGCATGGATGTCGGCCGCGGCTTCAGCCAGAATCCCGACGACGTGCCCTTCTGACCGGGCCCGCTGTCCGTTTTTTTTCGGTGAACCCCTTAAAAGTGTGCGATTTGCTTTGTCATTTGCACAAAAAAGTGTAATTTTGCGCGGCTCTAAAGGAGCCTGTCCCTGTTTTGGGGCGTGTGAAAGCAGAATCAGAAACAATATTATCCTATCTCTATAAGTAAAAATGAATATATCATACAAATGGCTTCGTGAATACGTAGACACCACGCTCAGCGCACAGGAAGTGGCCGATGCCCTCACCAGCATCGGTCTGGAAGTGGGCAGCGTGGAGGAGGTGCAGACGGTCAAGGGCGGGCTTGAAGGCCTGTGGACGGCACAGGTGCTCACCTGCGAACCCCATCCCGACAGCGACCACATGCATGTGTGCACTGTGGACGTGGGACAGGAAAAGCCGCTCCAGATAGTGTGTGGCGCCCCCAATGTGGCTGCCGGCCAGAAAGTGATAGCGGCCGTGGTGGGCACCAAGCTCTATGACGGCGACGAGTGCTTCACCATCAAGCGGAGCAAGCTGCGCGGTGTGGAGAGCCTGGGCATGATATGTGCCGAGGACGAGATTGGCATAGGACAGGACCACAGCGGTATCATTGTGCTGCCCGCCGACACCCCCGTGGGCATACCCGCCGCCCAATATTACCATATCGAGAGCGACTATGTGATTGAGGTGGATATCACCCCCAACAGGGCGGACGCCTGCAGCCACTATGGTGTGGCGCGCGACCTCTATGCCTGGCTCGTGCAGAACGGCCACGCCACATCGCTCCATCGCCCCTCGACCGACGACTTTGTGGTGGACAACGAGGAGCTCCCTGTCCAGATACAGGTGGAGCAGACCGAGGCTTGCCCCCGCTATTGTGCCCTCACCCTCACCGGCTGTGAGGTGAAGGAAAGCCCCGAGTGGCTCCAGAACAAGCTCCGTGTGATTGGTCTGCGTCCCATCAACAACATCGTGGACATCACCAACTACATCATGATGGCCTATGGCCAGCCCCTCCATTGTTTCGACGTGGACATGATCAAGGGACAGAAGGTGGTGGTGAAGACCCTGCCCGAGGGCACCCCCTTTGTCACGCTCGATGGTGTGGAGCACAAGCTCAGCAGCCGCGACCTGGCCATCTGTAACGCCGAGGAGCCCATGTGCATCGCGGGCGTGTTCGGCGGCAAGGGCAGCGGCACTTATGAGACCACCCGCAACGTGCTGCTCGAGAGCGCATATTTCCACCCCACATGGATACGCAAGAGTGCACGCCTCCATGGCCTGAACACCGATGCCAGTTTCCGCTTTGAGCGCGGCATCGACCCCGACGGACAGATCTACGCCCTCAAGCAGGCCGCCATCCTGGCCCGCCAGCTGGCAGGTGCCAAGGTGAGCATGCAGGTGGCAGACGTGTGCGCCACCCGTCCCGAAGGTTTCAAGGTGGACCTCAGCTACGACTATGTGGATGCCCTCATTGGCAAGCACATCCCTGCTGCCACCGTCAAGCGTATCGTGGAAAGCCTGGAAATGCACATCGATGAGGAGACTCCCCGGGGACTTTCCCTTACGGTGCCTCCCTACAGGGTGGATGTGCAGCGTCCTTGCGATGTGGTGGAGGACATTCTCCGCATCTATGGCTACAACAATGTGGAAATCCCCACCTCGGTCAAGAGCAGCCTCAGCGTGAAGGGCGACCCCGACCGCAGCCACAAGCTGCAGAACCTTGTGGGTGAGCAGCTCGTGGGCGCAGGGTTCAATGAGATTCTCAACAACAGCCTCCAGCGCGGAGCCTATTATGAGGGGCTTCAGAGCCTGTCTCCCGACCATCTGGTGCGTGTGATGAACGCCCTGAGCCAGGACCTCAATGTGATGCGCCAGACCCTCCTTTTCGGCGGACTGGAAACCATCGCCCGCAACACCAACCACCGCAACGCCGACCTCCATCTCTTCGAGTTCGGCAACTGCTACCACTTCGATGCTTCGCGCCGCTGCCCCTCCATCATACCCGGCGAGAGTTCCAGCCGCGACCCGGAGGTAATCAAGCACGTGCTGGACGCCTATAGCGAGGAGTGCCACCTGGGCCTGTGGATTACGGGTCGTCGCGTGTGTGGCAGTTGGGCCCATCCCGACGAGCAGACCTGCTTTGCCGAGCTCAAGGCCCATGTCCTCAATATCCTCACCCGCATCGGTGTGCCCTTTGGCATGCTTGTCTTCGGCGAGGGCAGCAGCGACCTGTTCGGCAAGAGCATTGCCGTCACCAACCGTGGTGGCAAGATGATGGTGGAGATGGGAACCGTGGCGGCCGCCCAGCTGCAAAAGTTTGACATCCAGGCCCCTGTCTACTATGCCGACTTCCATTGGAACAACCTCATGAAGGCCGTACGCAGCCAGCATGTCACCTATCGCGAGATTTCCAAGTACCCCGCCGTGCGTCGCGACCTGGCCCTGCTCCTCGACGAGAGTGTGGAGTTTGCCGCTATCGAGCGCATTGCCTACCAGACCGAGAAGAAACTTCTCAAGGCTGTCAGCCTCTTTGATGTATACGAGGGCAAGAACCTGCCGGCAGGCAAGAAGTCCTATGCCGTCAACTTCATACTCCAGGACGAGAGCAAGACCATGAGCGACAAGGCCATAGACGCCGTCATGAACAAGCTCATTGCCGCCCTCACCAAGCAGCTGGCTGCCGAACTCAGATAGAATCAATATACAATAAATATAATATAAGAGATACACCATTATGGGAAGAGCTTTTGAATACCGCAAAGCGGCCAAACTGAAGAGATGGGGCCACATGGCCAAGACATTCACCCGCCTGGGCAAGCAGATTGCCATTGCCGTGAAGGCCGGCGGTCCCGAACCCGACATGAACCCTGCGCTCCGCTCTGTCATTGCCGTGTGCAAGCGCGAGAACATGCCTAAGGACAACATCGAGCGTGCCATCAAGAACGCCCTGGGCAAGGACCAGAGCGACTACAAGACCATGACCTACGAGGGGTACGGACCCCATGGCATTGCCATTTTTGTGGACACCCTCACCGACAACCCCACCCGTACGGTGGCCGACGTGAGAAGTGTCTTCAACAAGTTCAACGGCAACATGGGCACGATGGGCTCCCTGTCATTCCTCTTCGACCACAAGTGTGTGTTCACCTTCAAGAAGAAGGACGGCGTGGACATGGACGACTTCATCCTGGAGATGATTGACTATGGCGTGGACGAGGAGTTTGACGAGGACGAGGAGGAAGGCACCATCACCATCTATGGCGACCCCAAGTCGTACAGCGAAATCCAGAAGAAACTCGAAGGCGACGGCTACGAAGATGTGGGCGGCGAGTTCACCTATATCCCCAACGACCTGAAGGATGTCACCCCCGAGCAGCGCGAAACCATCAACAAGATGATAGAGCGCATGGAGGAGTTTGACGACGTACAGACCGTCTACACCAACATGAAGCCCGAAGAGTAGGCCAGCCACCCTGTGCCAAGCTATTCCGCCCCTTCAGGATTTGCCCCGTCCATCCCCGGCCCTGAAGGGGCGGAACATTTTGAGCCCCCTGCCAGCCAGCGCGACGGCGGACATCCCTCTTTTTCGCGGAAGGTACGGGTGAAATGGCTTACCGACAGAAAACCCGCCATCTCGCACACCTCCGTCATCCTCAGCTGGGGCTGCTGCTTCATCAGTCGCTTGGCATACTCGATGCGGAGGTCGGAAATCCAGTCGCGGAAACTCATTCCATAGACCTTCCTGATGTGGTCCGACAGGTAGGTGCGATTGGTCCCCAACAACCGGGCCAGTTCGCCCAGGGTGATACCGGGCCGGCGATAGCCCTCGCTGTCCACCCACGTTTTCACCATGTCCGTAATCTCGGCATGGCCGGAGCCGGAGCCAGCCACACCTTCAGGGCCTGTCTGTGCCTCCACAAGGCCCTCGTCCTCGCGTATGGCACGCTCCACCCGTTCGAAAAACAGGATGTAGTTCTGGTAGGAACAATAGAGACAGACATAGAAGGGGATGGACGACAGAATCCACACGTACACATACGCATCCGGCAGAAAGGTGAGCAGCCCGCTGCTCACGCCGAACCCTATGGCCCAGAAGGTGAACACCCGCAGCCAGCGCACATAGGAGCCGATGTCATCGGAATGGGTTTCACAGAAGCGTCTGGTGGCCCTGGCATAGGTTCTCAGCAGCCGGACCGACAGCAACAGCCCGTACACCACCAGCACACCGGCCAGCACCCCCATGCCCCACGGCTGCCCACCGGCCGGCAACAGCAACACCATCCCCGACACGGCCGAGAAGGCCATCCACAGGGCCACATGGCATCCCATACGCACCGGAGTGACATAGCGCTTGTCGAGCAGCACGGTCATGGCCGAACTGAACAGCCAGTAGCAAAGGAAATAGGTGGAGAGATTCATCAGGATGGTGGCGTTCACATGGGTGAGCCGGATGGAAAGGAAAAGATGCACCGCATAATTGGCCGACAGCAGCAGCAAGGCCGTCCCCATCAGTCTGCGCGAGAGCAGGAAGGTGGAGAAGATGCGTTTCTCGGGAGCCCTGCCCAGGAGCATGTGAAAGCCGAAGAAAAGCATCAGCGGCAAGGCAATCTGTAACGACCGATGATAGAGCGACTGGTCCATACCATTTTTCCTTTTTCTGCTGCAAATGTACGGTTTTTCCCCGACATGGCAAGCGAAAAGGGCACAATTGACACAAAAAAAAACATGGCATGCCCCCTCACACACTGTAAGGGGCGACACAGTTCTACATCCACTGCGCGATGGAGTGATGGGGCTAAACACCCCGATATGAAACTATTCCGCCCCTTCTTTGGGCACCATGCAATCCCTGGGGGGCGCCCAATCCCTGAGTCACCAAGCGCTGGTTTTCAATTATCCGCTCATGGCTTGATGATGCCGTTGTCCGTGTCCTTCAGGTGGATAGTCTTCTCTACAGCCTGATGCCTCCGGCCTCTGCTCACGCGCCACGACAGATTGAGCGAAAGGCTGTTTCCGGTATCCCGGCTGTAGCCACGGTACAGCTTGTACAGGTGACAGTTGAGCAGTTCGGTCTCGGCCGTCATGAAGTTGCGGACCTGCGGATTGGACCACGAAAGGGAAAAATGTCAGTCCTTGTGCCTGTGGGATGCCTGCAGGACAGAATAGCCGGCATAGAGCATGGTGTAGAGCAGGTCTATCGCCTTCTGGCTGGTCTGGGTGTAGAGAAACTTTTGTCATCGTCGGTCCGCTCATAGTGGGCCATATTGGGCTTGTGGCAATGTCTGTAGAACACGTCGGCAAAGGTGTTCCATCTGCTGTAGGTATTCTGAGTTTTAATTTAATTTGTAAAGACTAAACACTCGTTTTTTTGGTAACTACTCAGGTAGTTTTATCCATTATCCCCATACGTAGCCTCTCTCGTTGATGGCACCGAGAGTAGGTTGATTTTCAAATAAAACATGAGTTTATAATTTTAGCATACTCGGTTTGATTTGTGCTATTAATTGTAACCCGAGGAATGGAGACATTGCTTGTTTTTTGGCAGTGTCTATGATAGAGTGCAACATGGCATATGTTTCGGCTCCGGAGAACGTACGGAAAAGTCCGGCGACCTTCATTTTGGTCTTGGCCGGCCTGAAAGCCCGTTCACTTGCATTATCCCGAAGTTGGGATAACTCAAATTGTTGTCATATGGGACATCCGGGTTATCCAGGAAAGTGAAGATATAGTCTTTTTTGTTGGACAACCCGTTTTTCATTCTCGTGAACTCCTTGTCATCTGTACCAAGAGGACGGTCAAGCAGTTCATTCAGCCGCTTCCTCAACCCATCTCGATCGATTACATCCCACGCCTTCTCTCTGCGTTGCTTCATTGGTATGATACGGCGTGCTCTTCACAGAGATACACAACCAAAGCCTGCACATTGGGACCGTAAAAGACATCCCCGTTTACACCTTCAGGAAACTCGCTGCATACCGTATCCACAATTAGGACACAACTGCTCCAGGATGAAATACTGGGTTGCGAGAGGGGCCGGAAAACACATGTCTATTATCGGAGCCACTTCTTTCTCGAGTCTAATCTGTATAAATCAAGGGATTTCCCTTGATTTGGAAGAAGCAAATAATACGCTATTACTGAGCATAAGGGGGGCCATATCAGATCCTTCCTATGCATTTGTTACTCCGTTCCCATAGGCTTGACAACGTTGAGAGATAGTGGCCTTGACTTCAGCGTGACACGGTCAACGCTCTGTCGTTTGGTCTCGTCGCTCATGTCGGCATAGATCTGAGTGGTCTCGACATTCTTGTGTCCGAGTATTCTCTGGATGTTATAGATGCTTGTTCCGGCATCTGCCTGAAGTGAGCCGTCAGCACAGGAAGAATTGAGCGGGGATGTTTTCCGCTAAACCCAACCATATCGGACAGCGCATACGTTGTAATCGCCAAAGTGGAGTCTTTGGGCAGAATGTCTTTTGCCAAACACCAAAATAACCAAAAGGGCTGATACCTCGTGAGAAGTGTCAGCCCAAATTTATTTCGTTTCTCTTCTTGACTGCAAAGATACACTTTTTTCCACGAACTGGTTCTCTGGCTATTCCTGGTTCTTGCACCTGGATGCAAAGAGCTCGTATGCCAGCAGCAGTACGATGAGGGCGATACATACCATGCTCACCTGTTTCTGCACGAGGG
The DNA here is from genome assembly GCA_945865175.1 of uncultured Prevotellaceae bacterium. Classification (GTDB taxonomy): domain Bacteria; phylum Bacteroidota; class Bacteroidia; order Bacteroidales; family Bacteroidaceae; genus Physcousia. Next base: position 64,407 of record CAMBDA010000015.1, read on the forward strand.
TGTAGAAATAGGTGGAGCGGATGCGGTAGACCACGTCGCCTGTGACGGTGGCCCGAAGACTGTCGGCCAGATGGGGACAGTCCTTGGCCAGCCGTTCATCGTAGCGCCATGAGCCAAAGGGCTCTTCCATGGTGATGGTGATGCCGTTGCGTGTGCGCACATCGGCGGGACGTCCGGCAAAATAGAACAGCAGTCCCCAGAACATGGGTATCAGTACCAGCAGGAGCATGCGCACGGCGATGCCGCGCTTGGAGAATTTCTTTGTCATTGTTTTCTGATGGAAGATGAGATGGTTACAGGCGGGGGTAGCTCCATGCGTCGAGCACTTCGCCCCAGTGCTCGTTGACCAGACTCACGGTCCGGGGGTCGTAGGCATACTTGTTTTTCTTGTATCCCTTTTTGCCGCCGATATATTTCTCAATGGCAGGCCGGGCTTCTTCCCATCCGGGGAGCGAAAGGTCGTGATAGATGCGCGCTGTCATGCCCAGGGCGTCCTGCTCGATGTCCTCGAAGCGCACTTCAAAGAGGTTGCCTTCGGGGATAAAGCGTTTCTGCTTCTGATAGGCATGGTAGAGGTCCATGTAGATGTGCAGGATGTTCTGCTCCATCTCTTCCTGGCTGATGGAATGGAGTTCCAGCGGCTTGATGGTGTTGAGAAAGAAGTTGCGGGTGCTCTCAAACACGGTGTAGGGGTTGCGGATGAGATAGACGAACTTGGCATTGGGGTAGAGTTCGGTGAGTGCCTTCACACGGCCTGTGTGGGGCGGATTCTTGCTCAGGTATTGTGTGCCTCCGGTGTTCCACAGCGAGATGCGTACCAGTTTGTCGAACTCCTGCTTGAAGAGCGCCTCTTCCTGGGGCGTAATCTTGCTGAAAGTGAGATAGCGGTCGGCATATTCCTGCATCTTCTCGGGGAAGAACCAGAAGTTGTAGTAGTTGATGGGGCAGGCATTGTTGATGGCAAACTCCTCCTCCTGTGGCAGGTCGGGGGCCAGCTCCATGTTGTCGGTGGGCCGATGGTCGGGCATGAGCCATCCCATGGTGGGCTTGAAGAATCCCTGCAGCGCCATCACATAGTGGGGAAAGACGGTCTGATAGGTGGTAGTGTAGCCGAAATGCTTGTCCTGGGCAAAGATGTTGTGGAGGAAGGTGGTGCCGCTCCGCCAGTGGCCGAGAATGAAGAGCGGGTCGTGGGCAGGCTTGCTTTCAGCCAGCAGTTTGCGGTATTTGCGCTCCTGAAGAGGCACACATACGCTGAGCAGCCGGCACACGGCCTTGGTGAGCAGATACTTGGTGCGCTTTTCGGGGGCAATGTGCTGTCCGCTTGTGACAGCCTTGAATGTCTGCCAGTCGGCTCCCACCAGGGTGTTGACCGGCAATTTGCTGAATTCCAGAAGTCCCATATTGATTGGCTGTTTTCTTGTTTGTTATTTCACTATTCTGATTTCCAGTCCCTGGCGGGCGAGGTCTTTCACCACTTTCTCCACTACGGCTTCCTCCTCCGGGCGGATGCCCAGACGGGTGAGGTTGATGACAGGCAACTGTTCCTGCTCACGGCCCTCTTCGGCTATCGGCCTGCGAATCATACCCACGGCACAGGTGTTGTTGGTGATGGGGTCGATGAGGATAAAACTGCCGGTGGCGCGGTTGGTGGCATAGTCGTCAAAGAAGAGGGTCTTGGCTGTGGTTATCTGTACCAGACCAATCTCGTTGAGTTTGAAGTCGGTTCCCTGGAGATGCTCCATGGTGTTCACGTCCACGCGGTAGCACACCTTGTCGATGGTGGCTCGTGTGGTGTTGGTGTTGTGCTTGAGGAAGAACTGCTTGCCACGGTCCATGGGCTCTTCGTCCATCCACACAAGCATGGTCTCGATGCAGCGTCCGATGTGGGGCAGGTTGTCGGGGTGTACGAGCATTTCTCCACGGGATATGTCTATCTCGTCTTCCAGCGTAAGGGTTACACACTGGGGACAGAAGGCTTCCTTGAGGTTGCCTTCGTAGGTGACAATCTGCTTCACATGAGAGCGTTTCATGCTGGGCAGGGCCACAATCTCGTCACCCTCATGCACCACACCGCTGGCAATTTTGCCGCTGAAACCACGGAAGTCAAGATTGGGACGCAACACATACTGCACGGGATAGCGGAAATCGTTCATGTTGCGGTCCTGATGGATGGGTACAGTCTCCAGAAAGTCGAGCAGGGCTTTCCCCTGGTACCAGGGCGTGCGGGTGCTGCGCTCCACTACGTTGTCTCCGTCGAGGGCGCTGAGAGGGAAACAGGTGACATCGTCTATGCCCAGGCGTGTGGTGAGATCCAGGTATTCGTCCTTGATGCGGTTGAACACTTGCTCGTCAAAGCCCACCAGGTCCATCTTGTTCACGGCCAGTACGATGTGCTTGATGCCAAGCAGGCTTACGAGATAGGTGTGGCGACGGGTCTGGGTGATGACTCCTGTGCGGGCATCCACCAGGATGATGGCCAGGTTGGCTGTGGAGCCGCCTGTAATCATGTTGCGTGTGTATTGCTCGTGTCCGGGGGTGTCGGCGATGATAAACTTGCGTGCGTTGGTGCTGAAATAGCGGTAGGCCACATCGATGGTGATACCTTCTTCGCGCTCGGCTTTCAGTCCGTCGAGCAAGAGGGCATAGTCGATTTGTCCGGCTCCTGCATTACCCACGCGCTTGCTGTCGCGCTCAAGGGCTGTGAGCTGGTCTTCATATAGTTTTTTGCTGTCGAACAGCAGGCGTCCGATGAGGGTGCTCTTGCCGTCGTCCACGCTTCCTGCCGTGAGCAGACGTAACAGGTCCTTCTTTTCGTCGGCATCAAGGAAAGCCTTTATATCCAATGATTTGTCCATATTCTATTCTTGCTGAGATTCAAATGATAATGTTTTGGGATGCTGGTCCTTTCTGTCTCTTGGACGGAGGGGTCAGAAGTAGCCTTCGCGCTTTTTCTGTTCCATGCTGGCCTCCTGGTCGAAGTCGATGACGCGGGTGGTGCGTTCGCTCTTGGTTGTGGTCATCA
>CAMBDA010000016.1 GCA_945865175.1 uncultured Prevotellaceae bacterium
TCGTTGAATAACAACTGGTTCAAACCAACCTTTCATGTTTAGCGGACAACAATAAAAAAAAACAGTGTCTGATGGCTTACGATAAACCAGACGGAAAAATCCCCCTTACCCTGTTTCGGGGGAGGGGGATTCTTATTTGAGGGGAGAGATGGCGTTGTTACTGTTGTTTCTGCGGAGTTTTCATGCCCACGATGGTGCAGTTGCCACTCTGGAATATCTTCTTGGAAAGTTTCTGGATGTCGGAAGAAGTGACGGCCTTCACCATTTCCTCATAGCGGGAGACAAGGTCCTGCTTGAAAAGGGTGTTGTTGACCAGCGCATTCATCCAGTAGGCGTTTTTCTTGATGTTCTCGGCATGGCTGCGGAGCATGTACTCCTTCACTTTCTGGAGTTTCTCCTCGGAACATCCCTCTTGGCACAACTTGTCGAGACCCTCGGAGATGACCTCCTGCATGCGGCTGAGTTTCTCGGGCGAGGTGGGCAGTACGATGGTGACGGTGGCCTGCGGTACGGGATAGTCGGTGATGCTGGAACCCACTCCCACACTGTAGGCACCGCCTTCGTCCTCACGTACGCTCTCGGTAAACACCATATCGAGTACCTGCTCAATCATGGACAGGAGAATGCTGTTCTGAGGTGTCTCTTTCACACGGGCGTGGTAATAGAAACGTACGAGGGCGTTGGCCACATCCTGTTCTTTCTCGAAGATGCAAGTGTTGCGCCCGTCGGCCATGCGCTTACTGATGGTGCGGTAGCGTTCCTTGCCGGCAAGCACGGGCAATGCACCCAGGTATTTAGCCAGCAGGGGCTTGACACTGTCGGGCTGGAAGTCGCCCACGAGATAGAACGTGAAGTCGTTGGCATCGGCAAAACGTTCCTTGTAGATTTGTAGCATCTGGTCATAGCTGATGCGGTCTACGTCCTCGGCACGCATGCGCACGGCTCTGACATCGTTGTGATAGAGCACGGATGCCACGGAGTCGGTGAGGGCGGACTTGGGGTTGAGATCCTGATTGGCGAGGAGTGTTTTGATGCGCTCGGTATAGGCGGCATACACCTCATCATCGCGACGCGGTTCGGTGAAGGTGAGATAGGTGAGCTGGAGCATGGTCTCGAGGTCCTTCTTCACACAGGAAGCCTTGATGCCTTCGGTGCGGTCGCCGATGAAAGGCTCCACCGACACCTGCTTGCCTGCCAGTTTCTTGTTGAGCTGGACCGAGGAGAACTTGCCCAATCCTCCCAGCGGTACGAGGGAGGTGTTACCCGATGTGATGTAGACACTGTCGGGGTAGAGTGATGTGCCGCCCCAGCTGTAAGCGTTCATCTGGATGGTGTTGGGCTCATGGCTGGTGGGGAGCATGTACACGCGAATGCCGTTGGAGAGCGTCACCATCTGGCTTTCGTATACGCTGCTGGCCTCCTTTGTCACCTGGCCTTCCGTGGCCAGACCATCGATGAGGGGACGTTCGTCCACCTCTTCCTTGAAGCCTTCGATGTCCTCCTGCTCTACGGTCTGCAAGGCATGGAGCACCTGTTCGCGGGTGGGCACATTAATGCCTTCCTTGTCGGGCAGGAAAAGGGCAATGGCCAGTCCCTGGCTGGCACTCAGCGAGCCAGCCGCCTGATTGACGGCCTCCAGAGGTATGGCGGGGATGAGTTCCTTGAGTGTCTGGTATTCCCATTCAATGCCGGGGGCCGGCACGCCGTCAATGAAATGGCGTACATAGGCATCTACCAGTTCCTCGTTCTCCACCTTGTCGCGCTTGGCATAGCGGTCTTCCAGCCCTGAGAGAATCTCCTGCTGGAAACGCTGGTATTCCGAGGTCGTGAAGCCGAAACGGCTGGCACGCAGCAGCTCGCGGTAGGCAGCGGACATCCCTTCGGTGAGGGCGTCTGTCTTGAGCATGACCACGGTGTTCAGGGCATCCTGGGTGTTGGCTACCAGGAAATTTTCATAGCTGGTGAAGCAATTGGTGAAGGGAGGGTTGGGCTTGGAGAGAATCTCCTGGATGCGGGTCTGCAGCATGGAGCATGCCGCATTCCACACGTATTGTTGCACGTAGTAGCCCATGGTGCCTCGCTGGGCCCGTTCCATGGCGGGAAACTTGTACATTATCATGGCCAGGGCGGTGGGTTGCTCCTTGTCCTTCTCGATGGCGACGAGAGGCTCCTTGTTGGCACTTACGGGGTAATAGATGCGTTCGGGGGCTTCTGCAGCGGGTGCGGCGATGTCAGAGAAGGTGTGCTTGATGATTTCTTCGATGCGGTCGGGATCCACATCACCCACAATCACCAGTCCCTGCAGGTCGGGGCGGTACCAGCGGTGGTAATAGTCGCGTAGGGTGTTGTAGGGGAAGTTCATCACTACGTCCATGGTGCCGATGGGCATGCGCTGGCCGTACTTGTTGTCGGGGAAAAGGGTGGCGATGGCACGCTCCTGCATGCGCATCATGGCGGTGCGGCGCACGCGCCATTCTTCGTTGATGACACCGCGCTCCTTGTCGATCTCAGTGTCCTGGAGCAGCAGGGCGTTGCTCCAGTCGTGGAGGATGAGGATACAGCTGTCCACAGCCCCCTGGATGTCGACGTTCACATTGTTGATGTTGTAGACGGTCTCGTCGAAGGCGGTGTAGGCATTGAGGTTCTCGCCAAAACGTACACCGATGCGCTCGAGATACTGCTTGAGGTTGTCACCCGGGAAATGCTTGGTGCCATTGAAGCACATGTGTTCCAGGAAATGGGCAAGGCCGCGCTGGTTGTCCTCCTCCTGCATGGAGCCCACCTTCTGGGCAATGTAGAAGTCGGCTCTGCGCTGGGGCCATTCGTTGTGGCGGATGTAATAGGTGAGTCCGTTGGGCAGTGTACCCATGCGGACTTGGGGGTCCAGCGGTACGGCTGGCAACTCCTGTGCGCTTGTGCCGGCTGAGAGACATACCAGGGCAAGCAGTGCAAATAAGATTCTTCTCATTTTTTCTTAGGTATGGATAATAAATTGGGTTCTTTGGGATAGCAGGGTGTGCTGCCGCCTGTCATCTCACTTTCCACTGGCCCTCTTCGCGCAAAAGGGGCAGCATGATGGACTCGGTGGTGGAGTCGGCAAACAGAACGTCGAGAAATACGATGGCGGAGTCCTGCCACAGGGAATCGGCTGTAGCGCGGACCGACAGGGGCCTGTTCGTGCCCTGTGACAGCGTGTGGGCAAACTGGGCGGCTGCATCGCGGAGCTGGCTTTGCTTTTCGGGTGCCATGCGGGTATAGCCGTAGAGACCTTCCACATAGCTGTCCGGCTGTTGGCTGATGAGGTGGCTGCAGTATAGCTCGGCGGCCTGACGCACTTCCTGATGGCGTGGATCCTCCTGAGGCTTGCAGCACACCAGCATGAGGAGGCCGGCTCCCATGGCTGTCAGAATAACAGAGTCGCGCATGTCACTTCTGTCGGATGAAGATGTTGATGGGAGTGCCGGTGAAGTCCCATCGCTCACGAATCTTGTTTTCCAGGAAGCGGCGGTAGGGCTCCTTCACATACTGTGGCAGGTTGGCATAGAACACGAAACTGGGCACTGCGGTGGCGGGAAGTTGCATGCAGTACTTTATCTTGATGTACTTGCCCTTGATGGATGGTGGCGGATAGGCCTCGATGAGCGGCAGCATCTCTTCGTTGAGTTTGGCGGTTGTGACGCGGCGGGTGCGTGCCAGATAGACGTCCTTGGCTGTCTCCAGCACGCGGAAGATGCGCTGTTTGGTGAGGGCACTGGCAAAGATGATGGGGAAATCGCTGAAGGGTGCCATGCGGTAGCGGATGGCATTGATGAACTCGTCCATCACCCGCTGATTCTTGTCGGGCACCAGGTCCCACTTGTTCACCACCACCACCAGGCTCTTCATGTTGCGCTGGATGACCTGGAAGATGTTGAGGTCCTGGCTCTCTATGCCACGTGTGGCATCAATCATGAGGATGCACACGTCGGCGTTTTCGATGCTGCGTATGCTGCGCATGACACTGTAGAACTCCAGATCCTCGGTGACCTTGTTCTTCCGGCGGATGCCGGCTGTGTCCACGAGATAGAAGTCGAAGCCGAATTTCTCATAGCGGGTGTAGATGCTGTCCCGCGTGGTGCCTGCGATGTCCGTGACGATGTGCCTGTCCTCTCCGATGAAGGCGTTCACAAGGCTGCTCTTGCCCACGTTGGGACGCCCCACCACTGCAAAGCGGGGAATGTCCTGGTCGGGTTGTTCGCCACTCTCTTTGGGAAGGCTTTCCACTACCAGGTCGAGCAGGTCGCCTGTGCCGCTGCCCGTGGCAGAGGAGATACAATGGGGGTCGCCCAATCCCAGTGCGTAGAATTCGGCGGCCTGGAAGACCTGGTCGTTGTTGTCGGTCTTGTTGGCCACCAGAATCACTTTTTTCTTGGTGCGTCGAAGAATGCCGGCCACAGCCTCGTCGAGGTCGGTGATGCCGGTGCCGGTATCCACCAGGAAGAGTATCACATCGGCCTCTTCCGTGGCCACGGTCACCTGCTTGCGTATCTCCTCCTCGAAGATGTCATCGCTGTTGACCACCCATCCTCCGGTATCCACTACCGAGAATTCGTGTCCTGTCCATTCACACTTTCCGTACTGGCGGTCGCGCGTGGTACCCGACTCGTCGCTCACGATGGCGTGGCGTGTTTGTGTGAGACGGTTGAAAAGGGTGGACTTTCCTACGTTGGGCCGTCCGACAATAGCTACTAGGTTTGCCATAATGGTTTGTTCTTTGTTGGTGATTGGGTTAGGGGTTGGGTGGAGCTCAGTCGAGGTTGTAGCCAAAGGCCTTCAGGGCACGGTCGCTGCTGCGCCAGTCCTTGTCTACCTTGACGAACACCTCCAGGTAGATGGATTTGCCGAAAAACTTCTCGAGCGACCGGCGTGCCTCGGTGGACACGCGCTTGAGGGCAACGCCCTGGTGGCCGATGATGATGCCTTTCTGGCTTTCCCGCTCCACGTAGATGACAGCATTGATGTGGATGTTCTTCTCGCTCTCCTTGAACGATTCCACCACCACTTCCACGCTGTAGGGTATCTCCTTGTCGTAGTAGAGGAGAATTTTCTCGCGGATGATTTCGGTGACGAAGAAGCGTGCCGGCTTGTCGGTCCACTGGTCTTTCCCAAAGTAGGCCGGTGACTCGGGCAGCAGCTCCTTGATGCGTTTGAGCACCCTGTCCACGTTGAAGCGATGGAGGGCGCTGATGGGGATGATTTCGGCCTGCGGCAGCGCTTTGTGCCAGGTCTCCACGGTCTGGGTAAGCTGGGCCTGGTTGCTCAGGTCAATCTTGTTGATGAGCACAAGCACCGGCACTTTCATGCTGGCCACTTGTGCCAGAAATTCTTCGTTCTTATCGGGGGTTTCCACCATGTCGGTGACATAGAGCAGCACGTCGGCGTCGGCCAGCGCGCTCTCGCTGAAATGGAGCATCGATTCCTGCAACTTGTAGTTGGGCTTGAGCACACCTGGCGTGTCGCTCAGGCATATCTGCATGTCGTCGGTGTTGATGATGCCCATGATGCGGTGGCGCGTGGTCTGGGCCTTGAAGGTGGCGATGCTGATTTTCTCGCCCACCAGCAGGTTCATCAATGTGGACTTGCCCACATTGGGATTACCCACGATGTTTACAAAACCGGCCTTGTGCATCAGTGTACCCCGCGTTTTTCATTCCATTCCTCGCGGGAGATGGTTCCTTCCTTGTAGAACTCTGCAGGGCTCTTGGCAGCCTCGGCTGCACCGTCGTAGCCCCAGATGAGGTAGCTGGCTCCCCAGGAGAATCCTGCTCCGAAGGCAGTGAAGATGAGTTTGTCGCCCTTCTTGAGCTGAGGCTCATATTCCCAAAGGCAGAGGGGCAGGGTGCCGCCGGAGGTGTTGGCCATGTGGTCCACGTTGATCATCACCTTCGATTCGTCGAGCCCGATGCGGCGTGCCACGGCGGTCTCGATGCGGATGTTGGCCTGATGGGGCACCACCCATGCGATGTTGTCCTTGTCCAGACCGTTGCGCTTGGCGATGGTCTCCACTGCATCCGACATCTTGGTGACTGCGTTCTTGAACACGGTGCGGCCTTCCTGGTATACGAAATGCAGACGCTGGTCCACACTTTCGTGGCTGGGCATTTGGGCCGAGCCTCCGGCTGCCATGTGGAGGTGTTCATAGCCCGTGCCGTCCACTCGCAAGTAGGAGTCCATGAGACCCAATTCTTCGGTGGTAGCTTCCATGAGGACGCAGGCAGCCCCGTCACCGAAAATAGGGCAGGTGTTGCGGTCCTGATAGTTGGTCATGCTGCTCATGTGGTCGCCGCCGCACAGGATGATGCGCTTGTGGCGTCCCGAGGTGATGAGGCTGGCTCCCTGCTCCAGGGCATAGAGGAAGCCTGCACAGGCAGCTTCCATGTCGAAACCATAGGCATTCTTGAGCCCCAGGTTCCCGATGACGAGCGAGGCCGTGGAGGGGAAATGGTAGTCGGGTGTGGTGGTGGCGCAGATAACAGCCTCAATGCTGTCGGGGTCCACCTGTGTCTTCTCGAGCAACTGCTTTACGGCGCGTGTCATCAGATAGGAAGTGCCGCTGCCTTGTTCTGGCTTGAGGATGTGGCGTGTCTTCACACCAATCCGTTCCATAATCCATTCGTCGCTGGTGTCCACGATGCGGGACATTTCTTCATTGTCCAGGATGTAGTTGGGTACGTATCCGCCTACTCCGGTGATTACCGCGTTTATCCTTTCCATTTTTTTGTTTTCTTCTTTTCTGTGTATGATGTGATTTTTGTGCAGGGGGCTCCCATGGCATGGGGTGCCTGTCCTGAAAACAAATAAAGCCGCAGAAGCCTAGGGTATAGGATTCAAGCGGCTATATTCCACTGATGCCCGACAAGGTTATGCCTCTTTCTCGATAGCCACCTTTCCACGGTAATATCCACATGCAGGACATACGGTGTGGTAGATGTGGAATTCGCCACAGTTGGGGCATACTGCCAATGCAGGAGCTACAGCCTTGTCATGAGTTCTTCTCTTGAGGGTTCTAGTCTTTGACTGTCTTCTTTTAGGATGTGCCATTTTCTTTTATTATTTATTTGTTGTTGAATATTGTCTTCAGTTTGTCCCATCGGGGGTCGGCTGCGGGGGCCGGATCTCCTGTGTCGGTGTCTTCCGTCAGGATGGCTGCCGTGGGGAGCCCGATGCACTGTCCGTCGGGGTGGACATGGCGGATGGGTATCTGCAGGGCGATGAACTCGTAGATGTACCATGCCACATTGAGCATGCCGTCGGCTTCGGGGACGGTGAGCCACTGGCCGTCATCGTCGTAGGCTGCACCCATCCGTGCCTTGAGCGTTTCGCTGGTGTTGATGGCGAGGTCCATGGGATCCAGGCATCTGTCGCAGGGAACCTGTATCACACCGCTGATGGCGAAGCAGAGTTCGTAGGCTTCATGCTCCCGCCTGACGGTGAGGCAGACGCGGACATGACCCGTGTGGACCTCTGTGGCTTCCACAGCGTCGAAGAAGGCGTCGTCCACTTCCCATGAATGGGTGCTGGAGTCTGATTTCATGCCTCTCAAATCCACTTTATACGTGTCCAGTTTCTCCATCGGGGTGCAAAATTACAAAAAAAACATCAACCAGCGTAATATTTCACGCTAAAAAATGCTTATTTAATGCTTTTTCAGCTCAATACGAAAGGTTGTGCCCCTTCCAGGCTCTGAATTCTTCACAAAAATGCGTCCGTGGTGGTAGTCTTGGATGATTCGCTTGGCCAGGGAAAGGCCAAGGCCCCATCCACGCTTCTTGGTGGTGAAGCCAGGCATGAAGACTGTGTTGAAATGGTTTTTGGGGATGCCCTTTCCGGTGTCGGTTACTTCCAGCGCATAGCAGTGTGGCTTCTCTTCGGCCGAAAGGGTGATGGTGCCTTTGCCGTCCATGGCGTCGATGGCATTCTTGCAGAGATTCTCCACCACCCATTCGAACAGGGGGGCACACATGTTTACGATGAGCGGCTGCTGGGGAAGGCGGCATACGATAGTGGTGCGGTTGCTGGTGCGCCGGCTGATGTACTGGACGGTTTGCGACACTATCTCATTGAGGTTCTCGGGGCGGGTCTCCGGCTGGGAGCCAATCTTGCTGAAACGCTCCGTGATGCGCTGCAGCCGGCTGACATCCTTTTCCATCTCGGGGATGAGGGTGTCCTGGGGGTAGGTCTCGCGCAGCACCTCCACCCATGCCATAAGGCTGCTGATGGGGGTGCCTAGCTGGTGGGCAGTTTCCTTGCTGAGTCCCACCCACACCTTGTTCTGCTCGGCGCGCTTGCTGCTCAAGAGCGCAAACATCGCTACCAGCATGAACACTACCACCACGCCTAACTGTACATAGGGCCACCATGCCAGTCGCCGGAGCATGAGGCTGTCACCGTAGCAGATGAGCATGTAATCGGATGCGGAGAGATGGATGCGGATGGTGTGGGCCTCGTGTTTCCATGCGCCTGCCTTCAGCTGGAGGTAGGCAGTGGAGTCGGCTGCATTCTTTTCGTGGATGGGGATGTTGCGGAAGTCTTGTATTTCATCGTTCTGGTTGAGCACGATGACCGGGATGGTGTGGTTGCTGCCCAGGACTTCGAGTACCAGCGACAAATCGGTGGTCTCGTCGGCCTTGTTGAGCGTCTGCATGGCTTGTGCCCATATCTCCATCTTGCGGTGTTCCTCGGTTTTGAGGTCGGTGACCAGAAAGTGGGACACCACCAGCGATGCCACACTCAGGACCACGGCCATGAGCACAAGGGCCAGTTTCACTTGTCGTATGCGTTTTATCCAGTGCACGGCGGGGCGGGGGAGGCAAGGGGTGTGGAACGATGGGGGGTCATTGGCTCATACGGCCGCTCATGAGGTCGATCAGTTCGTTGGTGATGCCTTGTTGGCGGGTCTTGTTGTAGAGCAGTGTGAGCTGTTGCAGCAGGTCTTGTGCGTTGTCGTCGGCCGTCTGCATGGCAATCATGCGGCTGGCGTGTTCGGAGGTGGCACTGTCCATCATCGCCGTCATCAGGGTCACAAGGAGCAGTCTGTCGGAGACTGTCTGACAGAAGGTACCGGCATCGGGTTCTATGATGAACTCGTTGCCTGCCGCCGTGCCTGCTGCCTCGGGGGTGAGGGGCAAGAGCTGCTGGCATGTCACATGGATTGACCCCATTGAGCGGAAGTGGGTGTGGATGATTTCCACGCAGTCGGTCCGGCTGTCCGTGAAGGCCGTCTTCAGTCGGTCGGCCAATTGGCGGACTGCCTGTTGTGTGGCGGGTGTGGGATTTTGTGTAAACTGGTCGGCCAGCAGTATGTCCTCTCCGGGGTAGGGGAGTTGCAGCTTGTCCAGTTCGTGGGCCATTTTCTTTCCTATGGGCACCACTGTGACAGCAACACCCTGCTCCCTTAGGGCCTCCATGCGGGCCTTTGCCGCATTCCATACATTGGTGTTGAAGGCACCGCAGAGCCCGCTCGAACTGGCAATGGCCACGAGGGTCACATGCCGTACGGGACGCTGCTCCGACAACGGGCTGTGCAGGGAGCCCCCTGTGGCCAGCATGTCATCGACGGTTTTCCTGAGTGCTGCCCTGTATTGCTCGATGTGCAGGGCGCGGCTCTGGGTGCGGCGGAGCTTGGCCGATGCAATCATGCGCATGGCGCTGGTAATCTTCTGAGTGCTCCTGACCGAGGTGATGCGTGTCTTGATGTCTTTCAGTGAGGCCATAGTGCGGATGGATTATGGGTGAATGTTGGCTGCTACTTCCTCGATGGCACGGCAGATGTCATCGGTGAGGACACCTCTGGAGAGTGGCTCCATCACGTCCGTCTGGTGGCTGGTATGGAGTGTGTCGATGAGTAGGCTCTCGAAGGCATGTACCTTTTCCAGAGGCACGTCCTTGAGCAGTCCCTTCACACCGCAATAGAGCACGCACACCTGTTCTTCCACTGGCATGGGATGGTATTGCTTCTGGATGAGCAGGGCACTGTTTTTCTTTCCCTTGTCGATGGTGAAGGCTGTGACGGCATCCATCTCGCTGCCAAACTTGCTGAAACTTTCCAGCTCGCGGTACTGGGCTTGGTCGATTTTGAGCGTGCCTGCCACTTTCTTCATGGCCTTGAGTTGTGCATTGCCGCCCACGCGGCTCACACTGATGCCTACGTTGATGGCCGGGCGTATGCCCTGGTTGAACAGGTCGGTTTCCAGGAATATCTGTCCGTCGGTGATGCTGATGACATTGGTGGGGATGTAGGCACTTACGTCGCCTGCCTGCGTTTCGATGATGGGGAGGGCGGTGAGCGAGCCGCCTCCCTTCACCAGGGGACGGATGCTTTCAGGCAGATCATTCATCTGCTCGGCCACCTCCTGCTGACTGATAATCTTGGCGGCACGTTCCAGCAGGCGGCTGTGAAGATAGAATACATCGCCGGGGTAGGCTTCGCGCCCGCTGGGGCGGTGGAGGATGAGGCTCACTTCGCGGTAGGCCACGGCCTGCTTGCTCAGGTCGTCGTAGACTACTAGCGCGTGGCGGCCGGTATCGCGGAAGAATTCGCCGATGGCAGCACCGGCAAAGGGCGCGAAGTACTGTACGGCTGCGGGGTCTCCGGCTGTGGCGCTCACCACGATGGTGTAGTCCATGGCCTGATGGTCGGCCAGTGTCTTTACGATGCTGGCCACGGTGCTGCCCTTTTGTCCGATGGCTACATAGATGCAGTAGATGGGATGGCCTTCCTCATAGTTCTTCCGCTGGTTGATGATGGTGTCTATGGCAATGCTGGTCTTTCCGGTCTGCCGGTCACCGATAATCAGTTCGCGCTGGCCGCGTCCGATGGGAATCATCGCGTCGACGGCCTTCAGACCCGTTTGTAGCGGTTCGTTCACGGGCTGGCGGAAAATCACTCCCGGAGCCTTTCTGTCAAGCGGCATTTCATACTTGGTGCCGCCGATGGGACCTTTGCCGTCGAGCGGTTCGCCCAGTGGGCTGATGACGCGCCCGATCATGTCCATGCCCACCTGGATGCTGGCTATGCGCCCGGTGCGTCGTACGGTGTCGCCCTCCTCTACCATATCGGTAGGGCCCAGCAGTACGGCTCCCACGTTGTCCTCTTCCAGATTCATTACAATGGCCTCTAGTCCGTTGTCGAACTGGAGCAGTTCGCTGGCCTCGGCATTACTAAGGCCGAAGATACGAACTACGCCATCGCTCACCTGCAGCACGGTGCCTATCTCTTCCACCTGCGCCTCTGAGGCTATGCCCTCAAGCTGTTCCTGGAGGATGGCGGTCACTTCACTCACCTTTATCTTGTCGTTCATCTTCTTTTCTTCATACATTAATTAATTATAGGCTTTGCAGCCGCTTGCGTAGGGTTTCCAGTTGTGTGGCATACGAGGCATCGATGAGTTTGTCGCCCGTGAGGATGCGTATGCCTCCGATAAGCTGGGGACACACCTTGTAGGTACATTCCACGGTGCTGCTTAGCTTTTGGGCCAGATGCGTTTCCAGCCGCGCACGGTCGGCAGCATCCATGGAGGCTGCCGTTTCCACCCTCACGTCCACAATTCCATGGCTGCTGCGGTAGAGCTGGAGGAACACATGGATGATGTTGCGCATCAGGTTTTCTCTCCGGTGCTGGATGACCAGGGCAAAGAAGCGGCCAAGCCACGAGTCCTGGCGGATGTCTCCTGCTGCGGTGGCCAGCATTTGCAGTTTTTCTGCATCGGTGGCCACGCTTTGCTGGAGCGCCTGCGACAATGCCTTGCCTTCGGTCATCACCTGTAGCAACTGCTTCATCCCTTCGTAGGCAGCCTGTTGCTCGCTGGTGTCCTGCTTGCTGAGAGTGGACACCAGTGCCTGTGCATATCTGGTGGCAATATTCATTTCTTACGAATTGTCTAGGGTGGGCAACATCAGTGGGCCATGTCCAAGGCGCGTTCGATGGTTTTTCTTTGCGCCTCCTGGTCCTTTAGCTCTTCCTTCATCACGCCGGCGGCAATCTTGAGGGCCATGTCGATGGTCTGTTGCCGCATCTCCTTCACCACCTGCGCACGCTGGCGGCTGAGCTCGGCCTTGGTGTCCTCTATCATGCGCTGTCCCAGCTGCTGTGCCTCGTCCTTGGCCTGAGCCAGAATCTGCGCCTTCTGCAGTTGGGCCTCCTTTAGTATTTGCATGCTTTCTTCGCGTGCTTTCTGTATGGTGGCCAGACGCTGCTGTTCCAGGTCTGCCAGGCTCTCGCGGGCGTTTCTGGCTTGCTCCATCGATTCCTCGATGAATGCTTTCCGGCTGTTCACGGCCTGCAGGATGACGGGAAATCCCCATTTTGCCAACACGGCCAGTACAATGCCGAAGCATAGTACCATCCAGAACAGCAGTCCGAAGTCAGGCGTAAACAATGACATTGCAGCAGGGAATTAGACAGCGTTGAGACATACAATCACGGCGAACAGGCTGACACCTTCGATGAGGGCGCCCAGGATGATGGCGGCCAGCTGAATCTTGCCGCTCGACTCCGGCTGGCGTGCAATGGCTTCCATGGCGGCCTTGCCGATGATGCCGATACCAAAGGCGGCACCGATAGTCACTAAACCTGCACCTAGGGCAGCCAGATTGATGGCAGGGGCTGCTACCTGCATGAGCATTGAACTTAGCATAATTTACAAATTTATAATTTTATAATCCATTCTTTTTTCTTTTTCACTTGTGGCCCTGTTCTGCTTCTCCTGTGGCTTGTGCCGCGCTGATGTAGCTGGCACTCAGCGTCACAAAGACGAAGGCTTGCAAAAAGGCCACCATCAGTTCCATCATGTTCATGAAGATGGCCATGCCCACAGCCACTGCCGTGATGCCGCTGTGCATGACGCTTCCCATCGACACGGTGGTGAATATCATGCAGATGATGCTGAGGATGATGATGTGGCCGGCCATGATGTTGGCCAGCAGTCGGATGGTCAGCGAGAAGGGCTTGGTGAACATGCCCAGAATCTCGATGACTGGCATCAACGGTATGGGGCATTTGAGCAGCAGGGGTACGTCGGGCCACAGGATGTCGCGCCAGTAGTGGCGCGTGGCGGTAAGGTTGACCACCAGGAAGGTGGCCAGCGCCAGTGTCACCGTGACAGCGATGTTGCCGGTCAGGTTCATGCCGAAGGGGAAGAAGGGTATCAGCCCCACCAGATTGCAGGTGAGGATGAAATAGAAGGCCGTGAGCAGGTAGGGGGCAAAGCGCATCCCCTTGTCCTTGCCGATGATGCTTTCCACCACGTTGTCATAGACGTAGCAGGTCACCAGCTCTATGGCTCCCACCAGACCGCCGGGGGTCTGCAGGGGATGCTTGCGGTACCAGCGGGCACAGTAGAGGATGAGCATCGTGATGAGAATGCCCGACATCATCAGGCCGGCTACATTCTTGGTCACAGATAGGTCGATGGGACGCTGGAGGGATCCGTCGGGCATTATTTCGGCCACCTTGCCCTGGCTGTCTATTGCGAAACCCTCCCACGAATGCCCGTGGGCCAGACGGCCCGACGAGAAGACGTGCCACTGTCCGTCCTGTCCCCGTACGATGACGGGCAGGTGGAGCTCCTTGTGCTCGCCACGGATGGTGGCAATGTGCCAGTTGTAGGAGTCACCGATATGTTCGTTGATGATATCTTGGGTGTCGTTCATTCGTCGGTCATGATTAGGATTTCGTCGTCTTTTACCCGTGCAATGCCTCCAGTGATACTGAAGGGCTGATTGCCTGCCACCACCTTGCCGCCTTGCAGTACGGCCAGCAGGGGTGCGTGGTGGCTGAGCACAACCATGCGTCCCTGGACAGAGGGCAGTTCTACACGTTGCACTTCACCTTCGAAGACCAGACTGGTGGGGGAGATAATCTTGCATCGCATTGTTTCGTTCCTTCTTCGTCTGAAAGCGTGTCTATTGTTTGGCCTGCTCGATGAGCCTGCGTGCCTTTTCGCGTGCATCCTCGATGGTGCCCACGTTGAGGAAGGCCTGCTCGGGCAAATCGTCCACCTCGCCGTCCAGTATCATCTGGAAACCGTGAATGGTGTCCTCTATGCCCACCATCACACCCGGCAGACCCGTGAACTGCTGTGCCACGGCAAAGGGCTGCGAGAGGAAACGCTGCACCTTGCGGGCGCGGTTGACGGTAATCTTGTCCTCGTCCGACAGCTCTTCCATGCCCATGATGCTGATGATGTCCTGCAATTCCTTGTTGCGCTGCAGGATGGCTTTCACACGCTGGGCCGTGTCGTAGTGTGCCTCTCCCACCACCAGGGGGTCGAGAATGCGGCTGGTGCTCTCCAGCGGATCCACTGCAGGATAGATGCCCAGCTCGGCAATCTTGCGGCTGAGCACCGTGGTGGCATCCAGATGGCTGAATGTGGTGGCCGGAGCAGGGTCGGTGAGGTCGTCGGCTGGTACATATACGGCCTGCACACTGGTGATGCTGCCTTTCTTGGTGCTGGTGATGCGTTCCTGCATGACTCCCATCTCGCTGGCAAGCGTGGGCTGGTAGCCGACGGCACTGGGCATGCGCCCCAGCAGGGCGCTCACCTCACTGCCCGCTTGTGTGAAACGGAAGATGTTGTCGATAAACAGCAGTATGTCGCGGCGTTCACCTTCGGGAGCGTTGTCACGGAAACTCTCGGCTACGGTAAGACCGCTCAGGGCTACACTGGCACGTGCACCGGGTGGTTCGTTCATCTGTCCGTACACCATGGTGGCCTGGCTCTGCTCCAGTTCCTTCTCGTCGACCAGCGACAAGTCCCACTTCCCTTCCTCCATGGCTTTCTTGAAGGCCTCTCCGTAGCGGATGACACCACTTTCTATCATCTCGCGCAGCAGGTCGTTGCCCTCGCGCGTTCGTTCGCCCACTCCCGTGAATACACTGTATCCGTTTCCGCGCTTGGCCACGTTGTTGATGAGCTCCATGATGAGCACGGTCTTCCCCACACCGGCACCTCCGAAGAGACCAATCTTTCCGCCCTTGGCATAGGGCTCCAGCAGGTCGATGACCTTGATTCCGGTGGGCAGTATCTCGCGTGCGGGCTCCAGCTCGTCAAACTTGGGAGGCTGCCGGTGGATGGGCAGTGCCCCTTCCTTGCTCAGTGGCTTCATGCCGTCTACTGGCTCACCGATTACGTTCATCAGCCTTCCTTTCACTTGGTTGCCCGTGGGCATGGTAATGGCTTTTCCCGTAGCATGTACCTTCATGCCCCGGCGCAATCCGTCGGTGCTGTCCATGGCAATGCAGCGTACGGTGTTCTCGCCGATGTGCTGCTGCACCTCCAGCGTCAACCTCTTTCCTCCTTCCCGGACCACTTCCAGTGCTTCGTGGATATGGGGCAGCTTGAGGCCGCTTGCCTGGGACGTCTCAAACCGGATGTCCACCACGGGGCCGATAATCTGTGAGATTCTTCCCGTCTCGTTTTGTTCGCTCATATTTGTATGTCCAATCAATTGCGTGACTTATTCTTGAAAACTGTTGCAAATGTACGCCTTTTTTTCAAGTATGCATCTATTCAAAGTGCTTTTTTTTTGTGCTTTTTTTCTTATTTGAGTTTTTTTTAGACTGCTTTTCGCCCTTTTTGTCGGAAAATGTATCGCCTTGCTCCAATTTTCTCGCCAATGAATAGGGATTTTCCCTCAATTTGATGTAATTTTGGGGCATAAACGGTAACAAGTGTATGAGAAAACGTTGTTTTTGTCTCCTGTATATGGCATTGACCATTGTGCAGGCAGGTGCCCAGGGACTCAAGGAGGCCTATGGCGATTATTTTACGATAGGTGTGGCGGTGAATCGGCGCAATGTGACGAACGAAGAGCAAATGGCGCTCATCAGGCAGAACTTCAACAGCATCACGGCGGAGAATGCCATGAAGCCCGCTTCGCTGCAACCTAAGGAGGGGGTTTGGAACTGGGAAACCGCCGACAGCATTGCCAATTTCTGCCGGCGCAATGGCATTCGGCTGCGCGGGCACTGCCTGTGTTGGCATGCGCAGTTCTGCCAGTGGATGTTCGAGACAGAATCGGGACAGCCCGCCTCGAAAGAACTGTTTTACCGCCGTCTGCGCAAACATATCCACACGGTGGTCAACCGCTATAAGGACGTGGTCTATTGCTGGGATGTGGTCAATGAAGCCATCTCGGACGAGGGGCCCGAAATCCCTTTGGGACAGACCGTGGCTTCGGAGGCCTACCGCCAGTCGCCTCTTTATCGTCTGTGTGGCGACGAATTCATTGCCAAGGCTTTTGCCTTTGCTCACGAAGCCGACCCCAATGCATTGCTGTTTTATAACGACTACAATACCACTGACCCTGGAAAGTGCAGTCGTATATATAATATGGTAAAGGAGATGAAGGAGCGCGGTGTGCCCATCCACGGCATCGGCATGCAGGGCCACTATAATCTGCAGCAGCCCACCGATTCGCGGCTCGACTCTACGCTGGCATGCTTCAGCCAGCTTGTGGACCATATCCATGTCACGGAACTCGATGTGCGCACGAGCCGCCAGATGGGCGGACAACTGCGTTTCTCACGTGAGGGGAAACCCTTGAATCCCGAGGTGGCTGCCAGGCAGGAAGCGCAGTATGCTAGTATCTTCAGGGTGCTACGCAAGCATCGCAAGGTGGTGGATAATGTCACCTTCTGGAACCTGTCTGACCGCGACTCTTGGTTGGGCGTGGGCAACCATGCGCTCCCCTTTGACGAAAACTACAAGCCCAAGTCCTCCTATTTCGCCATTCGCGACTTCAACCCCTTTGCCGATCATGTCAACGCAGAGGGTGTGCCTGGCAAGGTGTGGGTGGAGAATCCGTACATGTGGACCGATGTGCCCGACCCCGACATTATCAGGGTAGGGGAGTATTACTATCTGGTCACCACCACCATGCATCTCTTCCCTGGAGGACCCATCATGCGTAGCAGCGACATGGTGCACTGGGAGACAGTCTCTTATCTCTTTGATGAAATTCACGATACGCCTCGCTATGACCTGCGTGAGGGCACTGTCTATGGGCGTGGCCAGTGGGCCACCTCGCTTCGCTACCACAATGGCACTTTCTGGGCCCTCTTTGTGGCCAACGACGACCCTCATAGGTCGATGGTGTTCCGCACCGATGACCCTGCGCGCGGATGGACACTTCACAGTCGTCTGCCTGCCTATCACGATGCATCGCTCTTCTTTGATGATGACGGCCGTGTGTACGTATACTATGGCTCAGGTGACATTCATCTGGTGGAGCTTATGCCTGACCTTTCGGCAGAAAAGCCCGGTGGAATCCGCCGTACGCTGAAACTGCAGAATCGTCCCGATGGTCTGCACGAAGGCAGCAGGGTGGTCAAGCACGACGGCATGTATTACCTTCTGTGCATCTCGTGGCCGCGTACGGGACGGCAGGAAGTCTGCTACCGCAGCCGTAATATCGAGGGTCCTTATGAGTCGAAGGTGATTCTTAAGAGTGATTTTGGTGGCTTCCCCTTGGCGGGGCAGGGAACCATTGTGGATGGCAAGCATGGGGAGTGGTATGGTGTCATCTTCCAAGACAGAGGCGGCATAGGGCGTGTGCTCACGGTAGAGCCATGTAGCTGGATAGACGGATGGCCGATGTTGGGCGTGCAGTCTCCAGCCGACAGCATAGGCCGCATCCCCCAGTACATCGCACTGGACGGACAGTGTGAATGCCACAGGTCGCCGGCACAGGCCACCATCCAGAAGGACTATCAGTGGAACCATAATTATATCCGCGATGACATTGCCACACAGACGGGGTCGCTCACCCAACCGGGCGAGTGGGTGCGCTTGCGCACTTCCCACACTTTGCCCCTGCCGGGAGAACCTGAGCCCACGGCCTCGGTGTATGGAGCACGTAATACCTTGACGTGGCGTACCTGGGGACCTGAATGTACCGATACAGTGCGCATAGATGCGCGGAAAATGAAGGAGGGCGACTTTGCCGGACTGGCAGCCTTCAATGGTGATTCGGGTGTATTGTCCATCCAGTGCCGCAAGGGACGCTATTATTTGGTGCTCACCCATGAGAGTGTCCGCCTTAGCGATGCCGATAAGGCCATTACGGCCGTGGAAAAGCAGGAGATTGCCAGTGTGCCCATTCCCAAGTCGTGCTTGCGTGACATCAGACTGGTGATGAACGGCAACTTCCGCCCGGGCACCGATATGGCCACCTTCCACTACAGTCTCGACCGCGGGCAAACCTTCCACCAGATAGGCGATGACTACAAGATGCGTTTCGACTTCACGCGCTTCTTCATGGGTACACGTTATGCACTCTTCTACTATGCTACGGCAGAAGCCGGCGGAGAAGTGACAGTGAAGCTTTAGGGCCGCTTTTTGGAGCTATGGCCGGGACATTGGTGGCAGTTGCCATGACAACCGTGGCAACTGTCACCACCACCTTGTGAGTGATGGAACCACCAGGCCCACACAGCTGCAGCCGCTATGAGGAGAAGCAGGATGATGCTTTGGATATTCATTGTCTTGTACAGGGGGGTGTTGGAAAATTCGGGGGTCAGGGCCAAATCATAACCACAGCCCATGCCGCCAGCCAAGCCAGTACACACTGCAGGCCCACAACGATGCAGGCCCACTTGCGCCCCATCTCTCGGTTGATGGTAGAGATGGTGGCCACACAGGGTGTGTAGAGCAGGCAGAACACCATCAGGGCGAAGGCAACGGGGGCAGTGAGCACTTCCGTGATGTGCTGTGTGGCAAACAGTCCGCCCAATGTGCTCACCACAACCTCCTTGGCCAGGAAACCACTTACCAGCGCTGTCACGATGCGCCAGTCGCCGAAGCCGAGGGGGTGGAAGAGAGGGGCTATCAGTCCGGCCACCTGTGCCAGTATGCTTTCGCCTCCGCTGGGGTCTACCATCTGCAGGCGGAAGTTGAACGTCTGCATGAACCAGATAATCATGGAGGCCAGGAATATAACTGTGAATGCCCTTTGCAGGAAGTCCTTGGCCTTCTCCCATAACAGTCTCACCACGTTTATTGCCACAGGCATACGGTAGTTGGGGAGTTCCATGACGAAGGGGACAGGCTCACCGCGGAAAAGGGTATGCTTGAATACGAGAGCCGCTCCTATGGAAAATAGGATGCCTATCAGGTACATGGCCATCATCACGGATGTGGCATTGTGGGGGAAAAAGTGTGCGGCGAAGAATGCATATACGGGTATCTTGGCCGTACATGACATGAAGGGGGTGAGCAGGATGGTGAGTTTGCGGTCGCGCGCGCTGGGCAGCGTGCGGCTGGCCATTACGCTGGGCACAGAACAGCCGAAGCCGATGAGCAGAGGCACGATACTGCGCCCCGACAGGCCCATCTTTCTCAGCAGGCTGTCCATCACAAAGGCAATGCGAGCCATATAGCCGCTATCTTCCAGGATGCTCAGGAAGAAGAACAGCACCACAATCATGGGCAGAAACACCAGCACAGTGCCCACTCCATTGAAAATGCCGTCAATGATGAGCGAATGCACGGCAGGAGCGATGTTCCATGATTGGAGAACTTGGTCTGTAGCATCCGTGAACCAGTCTATCCCCTCTTGCGAAAGGTCCTGGAGCCATGCACCCAGTCCGTTGAAGGTGAGCCAGAAGATTCCCGCCATGATGGTCAGGAAGGCTGGAATGGCCGTGAACCGGCCTGTAAGGATGCTGTCTATGCGCTTGCTTCTCAGGTATTCCTTGCTTTCACAGGGCTTTACCAGTGTACGGCGGCTCACCTGGTCAATGAAGCTGTATCTCATGTCGGCAATGGCTGCTTTGCGGTCGAGGCCGCGCTCCTCTTCCATCTGATGCAGGATGTGCTCCACTGTCTCCAGTTCGTTGGGATTGAGCTGAAGGGCCTCTATGATGGGCTGGTCGCCCTCTATCAACTTGGATGCTGCAAAGCGCAGGGGAATGGCAGCCCGTGATGCATGGTCTTCCACCAGGTGCATGATGGCGTGCAGGCATCGGTGCACGGCACCTCCATGGTCTTCGGCACTGCAGAAGTCGTGTCGCATGGGCTTCTCTTCGTACCGTGCCACGTGAAGGGCATGACGCACCACCTCGTCCACGCCCTCATTCCGCATGGCAGAGATGGGAATCACGGGAATGCCCAGCATTCGCTCCATCTCATTGATGCGCACGGCTCCTCCGTTTCCTTTCAGTTCGTCCATCATGTTCAGGGCCAGCACCATGGGGATGTTCAACTCCATCAGTTGCATGGTCAGGTAGAGGTTGCGTTCCAGATTGGTGGCATCCACGATGTTGATGATGCCACTGGGATGCTGGCTCAGGATGAACTGGCGGGTCACCATCTCTTCGCTGGTGTAGGGCGAGAGCGAATAGATGCCGGGGAGGTCGGTCACAGTGGCATCGGGGTGTCCTTTGATGAGACCGTCCTTTCGTTCCACGGTCACACCGGGAAAGTTTCCCACATGCTGCTTGGCACCTGTCAGTTGGTTGAAGAGCGTGGTCTTTCCGCAGTTCTGGTTGCCCACGAGGGCCAGGGTCAGTGTCCGCTTGGGCTTCTTGCGGTTTTCCTTGTCGGGGGTGTCCTGCTCATGGTAGCGTCCGCCTTCTCCCAGGCCTGGATGCTCAATTTCCGTGCCCAGGAGGGTCACAGGTGCAGGTTTGGCCATCGAAGCGGGTGTCACCTCTATCTTTTCGGCATCGGCCAGCCTGAGGGCCAGCGTGAAGCCATGTAGACGAAGTTCTACAGGATCACCCATGGGTGCCGTTTTTTCCAGTGTGACTTCCACGCCGGGAATCATGCCCATGTCCAGGAAATGCTGTCTGAGGGCACCGTCTCCGCCCACGCGCAGTATGGTGGCAGACTCTTTCAACTTCAGTTCATTCAGTGTCATAATCCTTGTGCTATGCTCAAAAACACTGCAAAGATACAAATTTATACGGGTATGCGCGCCAATGGGCAGTTTTTTTCAGGTGATTTAACGGATTTCTGGTCCTTTCCGCTTGCATGCGTATCGCAGAGAAAAAAATACTTGCCAGTTCCGGATGGTGAGAGGAAAAAGATGGGTAGCGGTTTTTGCTACCCGACTGGCGAAAAATTGCGGCTCAGTTGGCCGGCAGATTTTTCCCAGTCGGATATTTTTTTTTCGCCTCTAATCAGGGAGTATTTTGTGTGTGCGAAATAAATGGACAATTTTGCAGGTGCACGGGCGGTCTTCTAGAATCTGGGACCTCCCCATCCGCCGCCACCGCCGCGGTTGCCACCACGTCCGCCTGGGCCGCCCATGCCTGGCACTGGCATGCCCTGTGCGCGTGTTTCCTTGTTGCCCAGCAGGTTGAGCTGGTAGATGACATGGAACATCACGTAGCTGTTGATGGCCCGCTGCCATGAGTCGCTGCGCATGGTGGCGCTGATGGAGCGGCTGATGTTGCTGCGCTGGCGCAGAATGTCATACCATTGCACGCTCAGTGTGAGTGTCTTTTTTTTGAGGAAACTTTGGCTGAGTTGTGCGTTCCATATCAGTTCGTCGGTGTTCATGCTGGCATCGTCATATCCGCGTCGACTTTGCTTGGAGATGTCGCTGGCCAGCTGCATCGACCATGGGAAGTTGATGTTCATGTTGCCGCCATAATTGAAAGTCCAGGTGTCGAGATTGGCGTTGGTCTGCACCTTGTTGTAGGCGTGCATATAGTTGATTCCGCCGTTCACACCCAGTTCCAGAAAATCGTTGCGGAAGTTCAGACGCAGGTTTTCGTTCACGCTGGTGGTCTTGGTGGTGGACTTGTCGAGAGGCGTGTTGCGGAAAATCTTGTCCATGTTTACGGAACCGTCGGGATTGAAGATGTCGCCCCATTCGCGCCCGTCCGAGTTGCTGCTCTGGTAGCCCACGTTGTTGGCGTAGTTGATGCCGGTGAAGGTGTGGATGTTGAAGTATTTCTGTGGTCCCAGTGCACTGTTGAACATCAGGTTCATGTTGGTGTTCCAGTTTCCGTCGATGTTCATGGGGCGTGTGTAGCGGGCACCTGTTTCCGTGTTGTAGATGGTGGCGCTGCTGATGTTGTTCTTCATCTGCGAGTAGTCGGCGTGCACCATCCACCCCATCTGGCGGTCGGTGATGTAGTTGTTGTAGAAGATGTTGAAGCGGTTTGTCCAGCTGCTTTCCAGCCCGGCGTTACCGGTGCTGATGTTCAGGGGGTTGCTGTTGTCGGTCACTTCCAGCAGGTCGGTCATGCTGGGCTGCGACATGCGTCCGTTGTAGCGCACGTGCAGCTGGCTGGTGTTGCTTATCTTCCACCTGAAGTCGATGCGTGGCGACCAGTTCATGATATGCCTTACCACGGTGGTGTCCAGCCTGTGCTTGGTGTAGTCCATGTGGGTGGTCTGCGGCTGCAGGCTTGCGCCCATGTTCAGCCTGAACTGTTCGCCCTGGATGAACCGCAGCATCAGCTGGATGTTCTGGTTGTATTCCTTGTAGGTGGCGTACTGGCTGTTCTCCACGTTTTTCACATAGTTGAGCGAATCCAGCCCGGGCAGGTAACCCAGATAGAGCTGCTCCTGTGTGTAGTAGCCCTCATATTTGGTGAGGAGGCTGTCGATGCTGTACATGGAACGGTCGTTGTCCGAAAAACGGTATTGGAACTGGTAGCTTGCCTGTAGGCTCAGACCGCCGATGATGGGCTCTGCATAACTGACTTGTCCTTGATAGTTGTAGCTGGTGGAGGGCGAGAGATTGAACTGGTTGGTGAAGTCGCTGCCTCCCTTGCGGTAGTAGTTGATTTCTGCACGGCTGAACGATTCGTTTTCGCTATGGCTGTAGGCGCCGCCCATGTTGAGGGTGACGTTGCGCCCGGGCTTCATCAGCCGTCGGTTCAACTGCACGTTTCCGTCCACATAGTTGCTGTGTCCACTGCCCATGTTCTCCCGCACGTTATCGTTGACGGTGATGCTGTCGCGCACCATCTGGTTTTCTTCCAGGTTGTATTGTGTGAGAGGGTCGTTCATGAAGGCGTATGGGTCAGTGTTGAACGTCACACTGGTAGACAGACCGCGGTTTTTGCTCTCGGAGTGTGAGAAGTTGGGGCGGAACATCAGGTTGGTGAGACTGTCGATTTGCCATTCTAGCTGGAAGTTTGCATTCAGGTTGGCATTGCTGGAGAGGCTCCAGTTGCGGCTGTTGTTAAAGGTTGAGTTCACATTGTCCAGAAATTGCTCGCTGTTGTTGAGCGAGAGCGAACTGGTGCGGCGGTGGTTGTATCGGATGTTACCGCCAAGTTTCAGCAGTCCGGCGCTATAGTCGGGACGGTTGTTGTCCCATGCAAAGTTGAAGCCTGCCATCTTGCTGGTGACGATGCCTCCTCCGCCACCCCATCCACGGCCTCCGCCTCCAGGGAATCCGTTGTCGTTCACATTGTTGATGGAGCCCAGCAGGGTCATCTGCAGATGGTCGGTGAAGCGACTCAGGTTCAGCTTGCCTGTGTATCGGTCTTCTGTTCCGTAGCCCACATCCGTGTTGAGCAACCATCCCTCTTTCATGCCTTTCTTCACGGTGAGGTCGAGCACAGTCTCTTCCTCCCCGTCGTCGATGCCTGTGATGCGTGTGTAGTCGCTTTTACGGTCGTATGCCTTTATCTTGTCAATCATCTTGGTGGGTAGGTTCTTCATGGCCATCTGTGTGTCGTTGTTGAAGAACTCCTTGCCGCCCACCATGATTTTCGATACGGTCTTGCCATTGATTTTGATGGTGCCGTCGTCGCCCACCTCGGCACCGGGCAGTTTGCGTACCAGTTCCTCCAGGTTGGATCCCTCGGGCAGGCGGTAGGCCGAGCTGTTGTATACAAAGGTGTCCTCCTTCATTTCCACCTGTGCGGCGCGGGCGGTCACCTCGGCCTCTTTCATCAGTTTTGCATTCTCCAGCAGGATGAAGATGCCGGCATCTTCCTTGCGGTTCTCCTTCGTGAGGGTCAGGTCCTTGAAGATGGTTTGGTAGCCCACATAGGTGATGCGCAGGATGTAATTGCCGGCTGCCACAGCAGGCAGTTTGAAGGAGCCGTCGTCGCCTGTCTGCACACCTGCAGCCATGGTGCTGTCTTTGGGTGTGAGCAGGGTTACTGATGCAAAGGGAAGGGGATCACTCTGTGTGAGTCCGTCAAGCACTTTCCCACTTACTGTAATCTTCTGGGCCATAGCCACTGTGAGGGCCGAGGCCCAAAATAATACCATCAAGGTGATTTTTTTCATTTCTGCTGTTTTTTTTGCTGAATGGAACTGTATGTGGAGGCTTTTGTTTCGTACCACCGTTTTTCTGACAGAAAGAAACCAAGATGGTTTAATACATTCAGCAAAAAAATAACCTTTTTCTAATTTTGGCTGTCTTTTTTTTCCTGTTTCTCGTAGAAACGTTGTAACTTTGTAACCCAAATGAACGTGATTGTATAACAATTTATTCTCTATTATCGACGACATGATGCAAGACGTGGTTTTCAGCACGCAGATTGCGCAGAGCCTTTCGCAGGCCGTTGCCCAGTGTGGGCACGACCGCCTGTATGTTCTCACCGACACAGTTACCCTTCAGGCATGTTGGCCTCTGGTGGCCGACCTGCCCTGTATGCGGGGAGCGCAGATGATTACCATTGGCGCCACCGACGAACACAAGACCATCGAGTCACTGATGCAGGTGTGGACGGCCTTGCAGCAGCAGGGTGCCACGCGCCACAGCCTGATGGTGAACCTGGGTGGCGGCATGGTCACCGATTTGGGCGGATTTGCGGCGAGTACCTTCAAACGGGGCATCAGCTATATCAATATCCCCACCACACTGTTGAGCATGGTGGATGCCAGTGTGGGCGGCAAGACGGGTATCAACTATGGAGGCCTGAAAAACGAGATTGGTGTGTTCAACTGTGCTTCCACGGTCATTCTGGACATGGAATTTCTGCGCACGCTTGATCAGGAGAACATGTGTTCTGGCTATGCCGAAATGCTCAAGCATAGTCTTCTCAGCGGTATGGAGGAATGGAGCCGCCACATCAATTTCGACCTCGTGCGGCCTGACTACCCCCTGCTGGGAAAAATGGTGGCACAGAGTGTGGCCATCAAGCAGCGTATCGTGGGGGAGGACCCCACCGAGAAGGGAATCCGAAAGGCCCTCAATCTGGGACACACTGTGGGCCATGCCTTCGAAAGCCTGGCACTGGCCGAGAACCGCACCGTGCTCCATGGCTATGCCGTAGCCTGGGGACTGGTGTGTGAATTGTATCTGAGCGCATGCAAACTGGGCTTCCCCACGTCTGTGCTTCAGCAGACGCTCCATTTCGTGCGTGACAACTACGGCTGGTTCTCCATCGAATGTAAGGAATATGACCGGCTCTACGCATACATGACGCACGATAAGAAGAATGAGGCGGGTATCATCAATTTCACTTTGCTAGCCGCTCCTGGTGACATTCGCATCAATCAACAGGCCACTAAGGAGGAAATCTTTGAGATGCTCGACTTCTTCCGCGAGAACGGGTGAGGGCCGCGGGTGTCATCCTACCATGAGCAGATAGGCCACGGTGGCAGGTATGGCCAGTAAGGCACTGTCCAGACGGTCGAGCATACCGCCGTGTCCAGGCAGGATGGAGCCGCTGTCCTTCACGCCGATGTGGCGTTTGATGAGGCTTTCCACCAAGTCGCCCCATGTGCCGAAAATCACCACTACAAGGGCAAAGCCCATCCACCAGAACAAGGTGAACTCCGACTGGCTAAAATGCCATATCACCACTGATGCGGCCAGCGTAAGCAGCCCGCCTCCAATGCTGCCCACCCACGATTTGCCTGGTGATATGCGGGGAAACAGGCGGGCGGGGAAATAGCGGCTCAGGGTGGTTCCGCACAAATAGGCTCCTGTGTCGTTCACCCAGAGGAAGATGAAAAGGGCCAGCGGATAAATGGCCATGTAGAGGGGACGTCCGGCGGCCTCGTCGTAGAAGATGCAAAGCATGGGCATGAGGGCGAACGGCAAGGCTACATACAGTTGTGCCATTGAGGCTAAGGCCCAGTTGCGGATGGGGTCGGCTGCCTTCCGGTACAGTTCGCTCACAAATACATAAAGCATGAGCAGGGCATAAAGGGCAAACATTTCCTTGCTGTTGGCTCCGCCTACCAGTTGCAGCCAGACACCTCCACTCAGCGTGAGCCCAGCCAGGGCCTGGATGTGGGGCACCAGCGATGCACCATAGTGCTTGTTCATGAGGGAGCAGAATTCCCATATTGTGGCGGACCCTAGTGCAGCGAAGAAGAAGAACGCCCAGATGGGGCCCCCTAGGAGGGAACCCACCAGAAGGGCTACATACACGATGCCGGTGAGTGTACGGATGATGAAGTTCTTGACTTTGGGATTCATGGTTCAGGATTGGATGATGTGGGTGTGGGTTGCGGGTTGGCGTTGAGGATTTCCTCCGTGCGGCTTGTCCAGGGACGAGGGCCGAATATTTGTTCTACATCCTCGGCAAAGATTACTTCGCGCTCGAACAGCAGGTCGGCCAGTCGGGCATGTCCCTCGCTATGGGTTGTGAGCAGTTCCTTGGCACGCTCGTATTGCTGAGCAATCATCTGTTTCACGTCCTGGTCGATGAGTTGTGCCGTGGCTTCGGAATAGGGACGTTGGAAGGAGTATTCCTCCGTGTTATAGTAGCACAGATTCTGCAGGTTCTCGCCCATGCCCATGTAGGCAATCATGCCATAGGCCTGTTTGGTGACGCGCTCCAAGTCGTTCATGGCTCCGCTGCTGATATGGCCTGTGAAGAGTTCTTCAGCCGCACGCCCGCCCAGGGTGGCGCACATCTCGTCGAGCATTTGCTCGCGTGTGGTAATCTGTCGTTCTTCTGGCAGGTACCATGCGGCTCCCAGTGCACGTCCGCGGGGCACGATGGTAACCTTTACCAGCGGGTTGGCGTATTGCAGAAACCAGCTGATAGTGGCGTGGCCGGCCTCATGGAGGGCAATGGTGCGTTTCTCTTCGGCGGTCATCACTTTGGTCTTCTTTTCCAGTCCACCGATGATGCGGTCCACCGCTGCCAGAAAATCCTCTTTGCCCACGGTGGGCTTGTTGTTGCGTGCGGCAATCAGGGCTGCCTCGTTGCACACATTGGCGATGTCGGCACCGCTGAATCCGGGTGTCTGGCGGGACAGGAAGTCAATATCAAGCGACTTGTCGATTTTCAGCGGGCGCAGATGCACCTGGAAGATTTCCTTCCGCTCGTTCAGGTCGGGCAGGTCCACATGGATTTGCCGGTCGAAGCGTCCTGCGCGCAGTAGCGCTTTGTCGAGCACGTCGGCTCTGTTGGTTGCAGCGAGAATAATGACACCGCTATTGGTGCCGAATCCATCCATCTCGGTGAGCAGTTGGTTAAGGGTGCTTTCGCGCTCGTCGTTGCCTCCCATGGCCGCACCGCGTGAGCGTGCACGTCCCACAGCATCAATCTCATCAATAAAGATGATGCAGGGGCTTTTTTCCTTTGCCTGCCGGAAGAGGTCGCGCACACGGCTGGCTCCCACACCCACAAACATCTCCACAAAATCGGATCCCGACATGGAGAAGAAGGGTACGTCGGCCTCTCCTGCCACTGCTTTGGCCAGCAGTGTCTTGCCAGTGCCCGGGGGGCCCACCAGCAGTGCACCTTTGGGGATTTTTCCGCCCAGGTCGGTGTATTTCTTGGGGTTTTTCAGAAACTCCACAATCTCCTGCACCTCCTGTTTGGCTCCAGCCTGTCCGGCCACGTCGGCAAATGTGACTTTGCCCACATGGTCTTTCTCCACCAATTGTGCGCGGCTCTTGCCCACATTGAAGATGCCCATGGGGCCTCCGCCTCCTGTGCCTCCGCTCATGCGCCTCATGATAATGAACCAGATGGCCACCAGGAAGAACAGCGGGCCAAAACTCCACAGGAAATTGCCAAAGAGGTTGCTGTCTTTTCGGTAAGTGATTTCTCCATTGAAATTGCCGGCTGTGCGTTGCTCGTCGAGGAAGGCGTCGAGGCGGTCGTCAGAGGGGTATTGTGTCTCCACAAAGGGCAGTTTTCCTTTTTCCACGGTTGTTTGCTTGAATACATCCCGGATGTGCTCGGCTTCCACAAACATCTGAAGGCTGCCCTTATCCTTGCTGGCCACGATGTTGCGTGCATAGCCCTTTTCCACATAGGTCTTGAACTCTCCGTATGTGACGATGCGGCTGGTGCCACCTAGCATTGTGCCGCTGCCTTCACTGTTTATCATCAGGTAGCCCAGCACCACGGCGATGATTATGTACACCCAGGTGAGGCTGAATTTTGGTGCTTTCTTCTTGTCGTTTTCCATATATATATATGGTTATTAATAGTATGTATTGTTAAAGAGCCGTTGTTCAATCGTCCAGATTCGGGATGCGGGTGATTTCTGCGTCGGCCCAGAGATGCTCCAGGTCGTAGAATGCCCTTTCTTCTGGAAGGAAGATGTGTACAATCACCTCGCCATAGTCCACAGCAATCCAGTGGGCGTAGTGCATGCCATGGGCGGCCATGGGCTTTACACCGTTCTTCTCGATGGTGGCTTCTCCCACCTCCTGGGCCAGTGCGTTCATTTGTGCCGGTGAGCCTGCAGAGCATATTATCATGGCTCCACAGACAGCTGTCTCTAGCTGGCTGATGTCTGCAATGAGGATGTCTTTTCCTTTTTTCTCTTGTAGTGCTTCTACGATTGTATCTACCAATTGTGGTGCTTCTTTCATATAAAATGTTGTAAAATGTGGCACAAAGGTAGTCATTGTTGGGCTAAAAAACAAATTATTTATATTTTTTTGTTCGAAAGATTGGTCAGTTCAAAAAAAGTGTGTAATTTTGCAGCGCGAAAAGCAAGAAAATGCCTAGCAGCGGATTTCTTCTCGCGTCCTTATTGGGCTATGGTGTAATGGTAACACTGCAGATTCTGGTCCTGCCTTTCCTGGTTCGAGTCCGGGTAGCCCAACAAAGAGATTTTTCTTATTGGGCTATGGTGTAATGGTAACACTGCAGATTCTGGTCCTGCCTTTCCTGGTTCGAGTCCGGGTAGCCCAACAAAAGCCTTCCCTCTCCTGTGGAAGGTTTTTTGTTTATGGGGGGATACCGTGGCTTCCATAAAAACTGCAACAGCTGTAACGCATCTCCCCCTGCTCCCTCAGGAAGAGAGGGGGCAGGGGGAGAAATGTGTTGGATGCGTGAATGCTACTGTTTGCTGTTGTTGATGGTTTCATCCACGGCACGAATCTTCTCGGCCAGTAGATTGAGCTCGTCGCGCAGCTTGTCCACCTTCTTGCGCATGGTGTCCACTAGTGTATTGCCCTTCTTGGAGGATGCCGACAGGAATCCCAGATTGTTTTCATAGGTCTGGATTTCCGTCTTCAGGTTTTCATAGGCGCGCATCATCTTGGCTCGCTCTATGCTGATGGCAGATGTGCCCTCGTCCACCTTTGCGGCCAGGCTGTTCTTGAAGTTCTTGAGCCTGCGGCGTGCCATGCTCTCGTTCTGGTTCTTGTATATCTTGTCCATCAGCGAACTGAAGGCTTCATATATCTTGTCCTTCTCATGGAAGGGCACATGCCCGATAGCATTCCATTGTTTCTGAATCTCCTTTGCCTTGGCGATGAGCTGGTTGTTCTCTCCGCCGTCTACCAGTTCCTGCAACTGTGCGATGAGCGATTTTTTCTGCTCCAGATTGGCTTTCTGCTCCTGGCTGGCCGAACTGAGCGCTTTCTTTTTCTCTTCGAAGAATGTATCGCAGGCCTGGATGAAGCGTTTCCACAGGGAGTCGGCAAACTTGCGGGGAACGGCTCCAATCTCTTTCCATTGTTTCTGCATCTCCACGAAGGCATCGGTGGCTGTCTTCCATTCGGTACTGCTGGCCAGTGCCTCTGCCCGTTCCACCAGGGCTTTCTTCTTGGCCAGGTTTTCGTTCTGTATGTCCTTTATCTGGCGGAAGAACTGTGCTTTCCGTTCAAAGAACCGGTCGCATGCCATGCGGAAGCGCTCAAACACGATGGTGTTCATCTTCTGTGTGGCATATCCGATGGCCTTCCAGCTGGCCTGTATGTCGATGATTTCCTTGGTCACGCGGTCCCAGTCGGCAAAGGTTTTCAGTGCGTCCATGTCCACGTTCTCGATTTGCTCGCAGAGTGCTTCCTTTTTGGCCAGGTTTTCTTCCTGCATGGCCTTCTGTGCCTCAAAGTGGGCCTGATGACGCTTGCGCACCACGGTGCTGGCTTCCTTGAAACGGTTCCATATTTCGTCGCGGAGGTCTTTGGCCACCGGGCCTGTCTCCTTCCATTCCTGATGGAGGTTCTGCAGCTGGTTGATGGCTGCCACCACGTCTTCTTCAGTGGTCAGTGCCTCGGCCTGCTCACAGAGTTTGGTCTTTATCTCCAGGTTCTTGCGGAAATCATAGTCGCGGAGCTCATGGCCCAGCTTCAGCAGGTCATAGAACTGCTCTACGTACAGCTGGTAGTTTTTCCATAGCTCAGTGGCGCGTTCGGCGGGCACGGCTTTTATTTCCTTCCATTCGGCCTGCAAGGCTTTGAATTCGTCGAAGTGCTGGTTGGCCTCTTCAGGTGTGGCCGCCAATTGTTGTATGCGCTCCAGGATACGTAGTTTGGCATCGAGGTTCTGCTGTTTTTGGCGTTCCGCTTCCTCAAGCTCGGTGGCCCTGCGGTCTCGGATAATCTGCATCAAGGCACGGAATTCGGGTTCCAGGGCATCCAGCTTGGGCACAAACTTTTCAATTTCTCCACCAGCTTCCACAAATTTGTCGCGTTCCTGCATCATCTCGTTGTTGTGGATTTTGTAGAACACGGCTTTCAGCATGTCGGCCTTTTGCTTGTCAATGGGTTCCTGGCTGGCAATCATGTCCTTGGCCATGGCCACCACATCCTCTTTGGTCTGAGGCTGCGTCTGTGTGGCATCCTCGGCCCCTTCGTTCACTGGGTTCAAAATCGTTTCGATTTGTTCAGAAGACTGCTCAATGGCAGTGGTTTCATTCGTCTCTAAAGAGTCCATCTTCATGTTGTTATTCGATTTGTATTCGACAATAACCTGGTTATACCAAGTTTTCAGGGCACAAATTAAGGCAAAAAATCTCTTACTACCTAAAAAAATCAGTGTTTTTTTTAAAAAACGGGGTTAAATCCATGTTTTTCTCTTGAAATACCACAGTAGCAGGAACGTTACGCCGATGGAAATGACCAATGCAAGGGGAAATCCCCACCATGTTGTCTCCATGCCGTTTACCAGATTCATCCCGAAGAGGCTGGCCACCAGTGTGGGGAACATCATGATAATGCTGATGCTGGTGAGCATCTTCATCACACCGCTCATGTTGTTGTTGATGATATTGGCGTATGTGTCCATTGTGGAGTCGAGAATGTTGGCATAGATAGAGGCCGACTCGCGTGCCTGTGACATCTCGATGTTGACGTCTTCGATGAGGTCGGCATCCAGTTCGTCTACGGGCAGCTTGAACTTCAGTTTGCTTAGCAGTGTCTCGTTGCCGCGGATGGAGGTGATGAAATAGGTGAGGCTGTCCTGTAGCTTGCTCAGGTTGATGAGGTCGGCGTTATCGATGTGACGGTCCAGGTTCTCTTTTGATTTCTCCAGCAGGGTATTGATTTGCTTCAGGCGTTTCAGGTACCACACGGCGCTGCTCAGGAACAGGCGGAAGACCATGTCCACCGAGTCGGTAAAGCCTTGTCCGCGCCGTTGCTGGAACGACACGAAGTCTATCATCATATTGGTTTCGAAATTGCACAGTGTCACACACACGCCCTTGCCCATGATGATACCCAGGGGGATGGTGATATAGGGCGTGCGCGACCGCACCTCTTTCACATACGGTATACGCAGGATGATGAGAATCCACCCTTCGTCAAATTCGTAGCGTGCCCGCTCGTCGGTATCGGCGATATCTGAAATAAAATAGTCGGGAATGCCCAGTGTGTGTTCCAGGAAGTCGCAGTCTTCTTGCGTAGGGCATGTCACCTGCACCCAGCATCCCTGCTGCCACTCTTCTATTGTACGAAGTCCATTTGTCGTGTTCCAATACGTTCGCATCTTCAGGTCCTCCTTGTTGAAAGTGATACATGATGAATGATAACCAACCGGGAGGTGGCCTGAAAAGGCTTTCACTTCCGGCGGCCTATAGTTTCATATTTTCCGCGTGATAATCGTCCATTTTTTGTTGCTTGTTTTTTTTTCGGCTGCAAAGTTATAAAGATTCGTTGGAATATCCGCACAAAACTTTCATTTTTTTCCTTTCTCCTTCCTTTTTTCTTTGTGTGTATATGGCAATCCTCCCTCTCATGCTCCTTGGGAGGACCATGTGGGGGAGGATTGTGTGTGGGCGGTCCGCGTAGGCGCTATTCTAGCGATCTGAGTGTCGCCTTGGCCTGTCGTACCATTTCCTCTACATTGGCCGAGGCATCCACCTGGCATGTCGCAAACGGCTCCAGCATGCTGTTGAGTCGTTCCAGTTTCTTGCCCTTGAGCTCACTGCGCAGGATGCGTATCTTCTCGTAGTCCTGGATGCCTTCCACCAGCCGCTCCATGCGGATGCTGCTGCCGTCGGGGTACACCAGGAAACAGTCGCCGGCCAGCCAGCTGCGGAAGCGTGCGTCCTGCCAGGGGTTCTTCACCCAACTGTTGTAGGCCCAGCGCAGGTAGCCGCTGTAGCCTGCTGCCGCTGCATGCCATCCCAGGAATGTGGATTCGGCTGGAGGCGAGCATACGAAGGTATTGGGGCGGTCGGGTCCGCAACAGGTGTAGAAAGTCACGCGCTTGTTCTGTGCCAGGTGGTCGGCCAGCTGCTGGGGCTCCAGAAGGGGCTGCTCGTACGCAAAGCTCACGTCATACATGCGTTCTGCCACTTCTGGACCGAAATAGTTGATGGCTCCTTCCACCTTGAAGCCCGTGCCCGACTTGGCCAGCACCGCATAGGCAGGCTCCAGCAGTTCCTTGGGGCGTTCGTCCATCGCGATACACGTTTTCTCGAACCATCCCTTCTGCTTCAGGTGGGCGGCAAAGTCCTTCAGGAAGGGCAGCAGATATCCCTCGTATGCAGCGGTGCCCGGCTCCAGTTTCACTTGGTGGGTGCAGTTCTCGGCCTCGCTGAAGTATTCAAAGGTCAGGTGCCAGGGCAGCAGCGTGTAGCAGTCAATCTGTTCTTTGATGCCGCAGTCCATCATGAATTCCACCCAGCGGTCAAATACGGTGTAGTCGTAGTGCCATGTGCCGTCGATTCGCTTGAATTTCCCAATCATGCTCTCGAAGGGGTCCTCGGTCTGTGAATTCCAGGGATGCTGGATGATGCTGGCCGTAATCACCTTTTCGCCGGCATTGGCCAGCAGTTCCATGGTGGGGCGCATGAGGTCGAAGTGTTCCTTGCTCCAGAGCGGCACCCCGAAGAAGCGGGCCACGGAATAGGGGTTCTGCCAGAGGTCGAGATGGAAGGCCCATTGCGAGGGGGGTGGCAGCACACGTGCCGACACCTGTACGGTGAGCGGCAGTTCCAGTTCCTCATTGTCGCATTTCACTTTCACCACGCCTTTGTATTTGCCCGGGGCCTGGTCGGAAGGCACTTTTATGTCGAGCCATAGCGGACGCACGGTGGAGGCGGGCACGGTCATCTCGGTGGCAGGCTGCAGACGGTCGGCCAGCAGCAGTTCCTTGCTTCTGTCGGGGAGGCTGTCACAGAGCACATAGCGTACAAAGTATTTCTTCACCTGCGAGGCGGGAATCACCTGTTTGCCGCATGTGAGGTCGGTCACGGTGAAACTCATTCTGTCGATTGCATTGGGGCACACCAGCACGGCTTGCGCGCTCACCCGTTCGCCTTTCCATGCGTTGAGCGTAAGGGAGGACGACAACTGGGGCACGGCGTTGCGTTTGTATCGCATGTCGGTGGAGCCCCATCCCAGGTGTGTGTGGGTGGTCTGGCTCCAGCATTCGGCTGGGGCGGGTGATGGGTCGGCCAGTTCCATGTCGGAAGGCTGGGCAAATGCGGGCAGGGCCACGAAGAAGAGTCCCGCTAGCCAGGCGCTGTACCGGGTTCGGGTGTTGCATCGGGTGTGCAGTGTGAGGTTGATGTTTTTTTTCATTGTTTTGTACGTGATTTCATTGTTTTTTTTATGAATTCCGCCACAAAGATAAGTATAATAATTGACAAACGTGCAAAATCAGGCGAATTGAGTGATAAAGAAAGTTAAAAAACATTCTTCGCGCGTGGCTGAATTATAAAAAACGTATATCTTTGGACAAAAATTAACAAAACAACATCTACAATAACAGTTTATGCTTAGGAAAATCCGACTTACATTGGCCATATTCTTTTGGCTATTGGTCACTTGGCTGCTGGTGGATTTCACCGGCACCGCTCACCAGTATCTGGGCTGGATGGCCAAGATGCAGTTCATGCCTGCCCTGTTGGCTGTCAACGTGGGCGTATTGCTATTCCTGGTGGTGCTCACCCTCCTCTTCGGGCGCATCTATTGTTCCGTCATCTGCCCTTTGGGCGTGATGCAGGATGCCATTGCCTGGTGCAGGCGCAAGCGGAACAAATATATTTTCTCGTTGCCCCATAGCAAGGTGCGGCATGGCTTTCTGCTGGCCACGGCGGCATTGATGCTGGCTGGCATGGGTTGGCTGGCAGGCCTGCTGCTTCCCTACAGCACCTACGGACGTATCGTAGGCACCCTGGTGGCGCCCCTCTATCGGATGGGGAACAATGTGCTCGCCTCTGTGGCAGCGCATTATGACAGCTATGCCTTCTACGAGGTGGATGTGTGGCTCAAGAGCGTATCGGCCTTGGTTGTTTCGGTGGCCGTGTGGGCGCTGATTGCCGTGCTGGCATGGCGTTTTGGCCGCTTATGGTGCAACACCGTGTGTCCTGTGGGCACCCTGCTGGGTTTCCTCAGTAGGCATGCAGTGTACCGCCCGGCCATTAACCAGCGTCGTTGCAACAGCTGCGGTTTGTGTGAACGCAACTGCAAGAGCCAGTGTATCAACAGCCGTACCCACGAGATAGACCTCAGCCGGTGTGTGATGTGTGGCAACTGCATGGAGGCCTGCCGAAAGGGTGCGCTCACACTCACTTCTTCCCCTGCAACCTCTGCCGAACAGCCCGCTCCGGTGCCTGCACCCAAGGCTGTGGCGGACAAACCACGCTCCAATGCCAAGCCTGCAAAGAAGACCAAGGCTGCTGAGAAGGAAGCGGAATCCACTTCTAATGCAGAGCGTGGTCGTCGCAAACCGGCCACGAAGACTGCTCCGGAAAAGGCCGCAAAGCCCACTGCCGACAAGCCGGCTAAGCCCATTGCGGAAAAGGCGGCCCGGTCTGCCGAAGTGAAGACTGCCGGCCCTGCCGCCGAAGGTTCATCCCAGCCTGTCGACGTGGCCGGTCAGGAGGCCGAGGGCGAGAAGAAGGACCGTCGCCGCCGTTCGCGCCGTACGGCCATCGCCACCACTGCCATGCTGCTCACCGGCGGCACCTTGGTGCGGGCGCAGAAGAAGGCGGAGCCCAAGACCACCGACGGCGGTTTTGCGGATATCACCCCCAAGGAGAAACCTTCCCGCCAACGTCCTGTTCTTCCTCCTGGTGCCCTTTCGGCCCGCCATCTGCAGGCGCAGTGTACTGCCTGTCAGCTGTGCATCACCTCTTGTCCCAACGATGTGCTTCGCCCCAGCACCTCCCTTTCGTCTCTGCTGCAGCCCGAGGTCAGCTATGAGCGTGGTTATTGTCGCCCCGAATGTAACCGGTGTTCGCAGGTGTGTCCCACAGGTGCCATCCAGCCCATCACCGTGGAGCAGCGTACGGCTGTGCAGGCGGGCCGTGCCGTGTGGGTGAAGGAGCGCTGCCTTGCCTCGGCCGAAGGCAAGCCTTGCGGCAGCTGTGCCCGCCACTGTCCTGCAGGTGCCATCCAGCTGGTGCCTGCCAGCGACAAGTACCGACGTGGCGACCACGGCCGCTGGTATGATGCGGAAGGCCATGAAGTGGACGGCCGCACCGTACCCATGATACCTGTGGTAGACGAGGAGAAGTGTATCGGCTGTGGCGCATGCGAGAACCTGTGTCCCGTGAGCCCTTACAGTGCCATCTATGTGGAAGGCAACGACGTGCAGCGTGATATTTGACATTACTGTTCAATGGATTAGAATTTCCCCAAAGACATGAAAAAGATAGACAGACGTGAGTTTCTGAAAACCACCGGCACCATTGCCACCACCACGGCACTGGCCGGTTGCGGAGTGAATACGAAGGATGCACAGCAGAACTTGGATCCTTCCGGCCACCATACGGGGCCTGTGCCCACGGGCAAGATGACCTACCGCACCAATCCCAAGACGGGCGAGAAGGTGAGCCTGCTGGGCTACGGATGGATGAGGCTCCCCACCAAGAAGGGGCTCAACCCTGACAACCCCAACGACGAGGTCATTGACCAGGAGGAGGTGAACCGTCTCACCAATGCTGCCTTGAAGTATGGCGTCAACTATTTCGATACGTCGCCTGCCTACATGCGCGGACGCAGTGAGGAGTCGCTGGGTATTGCCCTGGCGCAGAGCGGCCGTCCGCGTAGCAGCTATTATATTGCCACGAAACTCTCCAATTTCAGCCCCAGCCAGTGGGACTTCGAATCGGGACGCCAGCTTTTTGAAAACAGCCTCAAGTATCTACAGACCGATTATGTGGACTACCTGCTCCTGCATTCCGTGGGCGGCGGGGGGCTGGACAACCTTCGCAAACGCTACCTCGACAATGGCCTGCTGGCCTGGCTGATGGAACAGCGTCAGGCGGGGCGCATCCGCAATCTGGGCTTCTCGTTCCATGGCGATGTGGCCGTTTATGACTATCTGCTGGAACATCACGAGGAGTATAAATGGGATTTTGTGCAGATTCAGCTTAATTATCTCGACTGGCACAATGACGACCGCGGACGTGATGCCGAATACCTTTTCGGAGAGTTGCAGAAGCGGGGCATCCCTGTTGTGATTATGGAACCGCTCTTGGGTGGCCGTCTGAGCAAGGTGCCCGACCATGTGGTGGCCCATCTGAAGCAGCGCAAGCCTGAGGACAGCGTGGCCAGCTGGGCCTTCCGTTATGCAGGCACACGCCCCGAGGTGCTCACCGTGCTCAGCGGTATGACCTATATGGAGCATCTGGAGGACAATGTACGCACTTATTCGCCCCTGCAGTCGCTCGACGAGGAGGAGATGCGCTGGCTCGACGGAGAGACGGCCAATCTGATAAAGAGCTATCCCACCATCCAGTGTAACGACTGCAAGTACTGCATGCCCTGCCCCTATGGGCTGGACATCCCGGGCATCTTTGTCCACTACAACAAGTGTGTCAACCAGGGCAATCTGCCCGAAAGCCAGCAGGCCGAGAACTACCAGCGTGCCCGCAGGGCCTTCCTGGTGGGCTACGACCGTAGTGTGCCACGCCTGCGGCAGGCCAACCACTGCATCCAGTGCCGCGAGTGTGTACCCCATTGCCCGCAGAATATCGACATCCCGCGCGAACTGGCACGTGTGGACCGTTTTGTAGAGCAGCTTAAGCAAGGCACGCTTTGAGCCGTCCCTTCATTGCCGTCATCGGTGGTGGTGCGGCTGGCTCCATGGCAGCCATCGAAATCAAGCGCCGGCTCCCTCATGCCCGTGTGGCGGTGTATGAGGCAGGTCGGCGTTTGCTGGCCAAGGTGTCGGTCACCGGTGGAGGGCGGTGCAATCTCACCAACAGTTTTTCGGGAGTCTCGTCGATGGAACAGGTGTATCCTCGTGGGGCACGGCTGATGAAGCGGCTTTTCCGGCAGTTCAGCCACACCGATGCCTATGCGTGGTTTGAGCGTGAGGGCGTGCAGCTGGTCACCCAGGATGACCAGTGTGTGTTTCCGCGCTCTCAGAATGCCATGGAGATTGTGGACACGCTTATGGGGCTGCTTCGCCGGCTGGATGTAGAGATTGCTACAGGCTGTCGGATGGATGGCCTCATGCCTGTTTCCGGCGGGGGCTATCGCATACATTTTGCTGCCGGGACCGAGGTCCTGGCGGATGTGGTAGTGGTTACTACGGGTGGTTCACCCAAGGATGCCGGGCTCGACATGTTCCGCCGTTTGTCGTTGGCCGTTGAGCCCCCTGTGCCCTCGCTCTTCAGCCTTTGCCTGCCCGGTCACCCCCTCACTGGCCTCATGGGAACAGTAGTGGCCGACACGGCTGTCTCGATCCCCGGTACGCGCTATCGTGCGTGTGGCCCCCTGCTTGTCACCCATTGGGGACTGAGCGGTCCTGCCATGCTGAAGCTGTCCTCCCATGCTGCGCGTCTGCTCCATGAGCGTGCCTATCGCACACCTGTCATCGTCAACTGGATGGGTGGCGTCAGCGAGGAGGCCGTAGCCGACGAACTGTCGCGCCTGGCGGCCAGTCATCCCCACAAACTGGTGCACAGCATCTTCCCTCTTTGCTTCAACAGCCGCCTGTGGGCCTATTTCCTTCAGCAGGCACGCATTGCACCGGAGACCCGGTGGAACGGCCTTGACAGGAAAAGCCTGAACCGCCTGGTGGCCCTGCTCACGGGGCAGCAGCTCCAGGTGGACGGCAAGAACCGTTTCAAGGAGGAATTTGTCACCTGTGGGGGTGTTGCCCTGTCTAATGTCGATTCGTCTACATTGGAGTGTCGCCGCCTTCCTGGGCTCTATTTTGCAGGGGAGGTGCTCGATGTGGACGCCGTCACCGGCGGTTTCAATCTGCAGGCTGCCTGGACCATGGGATATGTGGTGGGGCGAAGTGTGGGGGAAAGGGGATGAATTCATCGATCCGCTTGAGGCTTGCGAGGGACTCGAGAAAAAGGTTTGGGGACTCTAAAAATTCTAGAGCCCCCAAACCTTTACTTAGGGAATAGTCACGCTGGGAAATCGCCTTTCTTGGGCAGGCTGTGGTTGAGCATCAGGCTGCCCATGAGGGCGCTGGCCACCGTACCACACAGGATGCCCAGCTTGGCATCGTTCAGATAATCAATGTGGCCGACGGGCGAATAGCTGATGTCGGCCATGAACGTGCTCACTGTGAAACCGATGCCGCACAGCATGCACACGCCTGCAAAGGCTGCCCAGTTGGCATTGCCGGGCATCTGCACAAGGCCCGTACGGATGCTTACCCAGCTGAAGGTGAACACACCCACGAACTTGCCCACCAGCAGGCCCATGAATACGCTAAGTCCTACACCGCTCACCAGACTCTCAATGCCCATGTTCGAGAAGTCAACACCCGCATTGGCAAAGGCAAAGAGCGGAATAATGATGTAGTTGATGGGGCTCTTGAGCTGGTCTTCCAGGTTCTGGAGCGGGCTGATGAGGTGGTCGCTGGCGCTCTCGATGCTCTTGAGCAGCGAAATTTGGTCGTCCGAGAGCACGGCGGGCTTGTTGCGCTCTTCTCTGGTGACCTCTATCACGGGGAAGAGGCCGATGTTGTGGCGGATGCGCTCGATGTAGAACTTGGTGCCGTTGCTCAGATTGGCGGGCACACAGAATGCCAGCAGCACACCGGCGATGGTGGAGTGGATGCCGCTGCCTTGCATGAAGTACCACAGCGCCAGCCCTATGCCCATGTAGAAAATTGTGGCACGCACCTGGCGCAGGTTGCCTACTGCCAGAATGGCTACGCACAGCAGCGCGTAAAGCAGGTAGGTGGTGTTGAGATGGTCGGTATATTTGATGGCAATCACCAGTATGCCGCCCAGGTCATCGGCCACGGCCAGTGCGGCCAGAAACACCTTGAGCCCGATGGGTACCCGCTTGCTGAACATGCTGAGCACGCCCAGCGAGAAGGCGATGTCGGTGGCCATGGGGATGGCCATGCCGCGCTCCGCTATGGGATCGGAAAGTGTGAGGCCGCACAGGAAGAAGAACACGATTACAGGCACAATCATGCCTCCACACGCGCCTATGACAGGCAGCAGCGCCTTCTTCACCGAGGAGAGCTCGCCACACAGTACTTCACGCTTGATTTCCAGTCCTACGCTGAGGAAGAAGATGGCCATCAGGAAGTCGTTGATAAAGGCCCCCAGGGTCATGGGATGTCCGGCATGGGTGAAGATGTTGAAACCGCCCAGGCTCAGCTGTACGGGCAGTGTCCACAGATGTTTGTAGAGTTCGCGCGTGGCGTCCATATTGGCCACCACCAGCGCCAGCAGGGTGGATGCCACCAGAAGGATGCTGCTGTTCACATACTTGCGTATGGTGCTGATAAACGCGTAGTTGTTGAAGCTTTGTGCCATTGTTGTTTTGTTTTTTTTTTTTGTTGTGTGAATGAATGTCAGCCTTGCAGACATTCGTCAATGAATGCCTTGATGGCCGGATAGTTCTTTTCGATGCTCAGGAGCAGGTGGTACTGGTTGTTGGCACGCACGAAGTTGTGGGTGGGGTACTGGCACTTCCAGTACTTGTCGCCGCTCAGGTAGTCCCAGAGGAAGCGCACGCACTGCATGTAGGGGAACAGGGCCACTGCATAGGGCAGGTTCTCAATCTCTACGGGCTGCAGGAACTGGCCGGCGCTCTTGAGGTAGCCCTTGGTGAAGGCCTTGTAGATGTCCATGTTGAAGGCCACCTTGTCCATCTCGGGGCAGTCCTCGGCCACCATGTTGGCTCCCGTGCGCAGGAAATCGCCATAGTCTGAGAAGATGAAGTTGGGCATTACCGTGTCCAGGTCGATGACGCACAGCACCTGGTCCTTGTCGTCGAAGAGCATGTTGTTCACCTTGGTGTCGCAGTGGCACACACGCTTGGGCAGCACGCCTTCGCGTCCCATGCGTTCGGCTTTGCACATCTCCTCGGCGCGGGCCTCTATCCCGGCCAGCAGTTCCTGTACCTGGGGCTCGTGCAGCCTTCCGGCAGGGTCGGCATTCACCACCTCGCGCAGTTGCTGCAGGCGGAACTCCATGTTGTGGAAGTCCTTGATGGTTTCGCCCAGTTCCACAGGTATGTCGGCCAGCATCGACTGGAACTCGCCGAAGGCCAGACCGGCGGCATAGCTGCTCTCAGGGTTCACGGCTTGCTTGGTGATGGCATCGGGGATGAACACCATGATGCGCCAGTATTGTTCGTCCACCACGGCATAGAGCTGCTCTTTGTTGTCCTTTACGGGGATGAAAGTGAGCACCTTGCGGTCGATGTCGGTGGCTTCCTTTGCCTCCA
The DNA here is from genome assembly GCA_945865175.1 of uncultured Prevotellaceae bacterium. Classification (GTDB taxonomy): domain Bacteria; phylum Bacteroidota; class Bacteroidia; order Bacteroidales; family Bacteroidaceae; genus Physcousia. The sequence goes on from CAMBDA010000016.1 coordinate 41,221, forward strand.
GCTTGGTGCGGATGTGGGTGGTGACGGCGTAGATGTTGCGCATCACCATGGCCACGTCGGGGAACACGTTGTCGTTGACGCGCTGAAGCACGTAATTGGGACAGTCGGCCTCTTCAGTGATTACCCGCAGCGTGTCGTTGATCAGTCCGGCTCCGAGAGGCTCAATCTTGCTCACTGTACCTTTGATTGCAAATTGCGACACGATGTCGCGCAGTTTGTCTTCGTTCATGGTTTTTCTTTTTTGAGTGTTAGTTTTTTTGTTAGTTATTTTGTATCAGCATGATGCGTGAATGGGGCCTATTTCTTCTTGCCGCTGCCGGGCAGCAGCAAGCCTGTCTGTGGCGCACCGTCGGTAGCCATTCCTTCCACGCTCACGGCCACGCGTGTGGTGCTGCTGTTGTTCCAGCATTCCACCTGCGCCTTGCCCTGTGCATCCAGTCGGAGATTGGGCTCCCAGAAGAGCGTACGGCGATAGTCCTTGGTCTCGGGCAGGGGCTTGTGGCTGTAGTCGGGCCGGTAGAAGTCTTCACACACGGAAAATCCGTTGAGGATGTAGCGGCGGTCGCGGTACACGGCGCGTCGCCCCTCGTTGGGCAGCAGGCGCAGGTCGATGGTCACCTCGGGCTGGTCGCTTTGCTGGTATGTGGGGTCGCCCTCGCGGCGTGGGCAGTAGTCGGTGTAGATATACACCTTGTCCAGCATGGCCAGGTGGTTGTAGCGGTCGCGCTCCTTGTCGCTCATGTTATAGGTGGCCGTACGTGTGTCAAAGCGGTTCACGATGTTGTAGCGCCTCTCCATGTTCATGTCGCCGATATAGGTGCGTGCCAGATTCTGGGCAAAGGCGGCATAGCCGGTGTACACGCCCGTGTTGAAACCTGCGTCGCACACCTCGTTGAAGGCCGTGTAGGCATCAATCACGAAGGCGGGCTTGCTGGCGGTGAAGCCGCGTTTGATGCTGCGGCGCGTCCCCACGTTGATTTGCTGCAGCGTGTGTGTACCGTCGGGGTTCTGGACAGCTGTGCCGTCAGCGCTTATCTCGGTGTTGCCCATCGTATTGCAGTGGTACCACGCATACGGTTTCACAAAGCGGGGATGGATGGGGTTGAGCTTCACGTAGAATTCGGGGTAGTTGGGGGCACCGTCCCCGTCCTCGGCCTCCTTCACCCAGATGGGTGGCTGCCCGCCGTTCCACTTGGTGGTGTCCGATGCGCCCAGGAAGAAGAAGCATTGCTCAAAAAACCGCGGACTTTCTATCTGGAAAGTGCCGTTCTTGGTGTCCACCTCGCCCACTACGTTTTCGCTGGCACCGGGTTTCACAAATTCGGCGTGCATGCGCACCTCGTGTTTGAGGTTGCTTTCCTTCTGGTAGAACCTGTCTGCAGCCTCGTTGGTTTGTGGCTTGTCTGCGGGGGCCGGGCTGTTGCTGTTCTGTGAGTGGGTGTTTTCGGTCATCGTGTTGCCCGTCTGTGCTACGGCATTTTCAAACTCCTTCGTCTGCAGAGCACCGCTCTCGGCCTCGTAATGGTTCACCATCCCTTTCATCAGGGGGGTGCGTTCGGGGATGTGGGTGAGCACGAATGCGCCAGGGGCGGTCATCGTATGCCAGTCGTGCCTGCGCCACCCCTGGATCATCAGCAGCAGGTCCAGGTCCTGGGCGCGCTGTGCGTCGTCGGCCTCGAAGTAGTAGCGCGGATTCTCCACAAAACCCTTTATCTGGCTGCTCAGCAACATTTCGCTCAGTATGTCGGCGTTGTCGTACAGGGCCTCCGTGTGGGCCGCATCGCGCACGGCCACGCTCACCGTGCTGCCGGGTGTTCCCAGCACGGACACACTGATGTGCTCAAAGGGCTTGTAGTTGTCTTTCACGCCGTCAATCTTCACGTTCTGTGCCTTGAAGCCGGGCTGGCGCACAAATACCATGCGGTCGGCATACACGCGGCCTTGTGCGTCGAACACCGTGAACTGGGCAATGCCCGTAGGCCATTTCGAGGTGTCAAAGGTCACCGTGCGTGTGGCACTGGGCTCCGTCTGCTGGAAGTCGGAGAGTACGCCCTCATGCATCACCGTCACACCCAGGGGCAACGGCTGGGTGGCGCCCGCCGTGTGCAGGGTCAGTTGCAGGGTGCCCTCTCCTGGCACGGCCGTGAGGCTACATCCCTCGTTCTCCGTCTCGGGCAGCTGTGCGGTGGCCGTGCCGCCGTCCCATGTCAGGGTGGCTGTGTATTTCTTTCCCGCTTCGGGGGTGAAGGTGACGCTGCCGCGTCCGCGCCGTTCGGCCTTTGCCTGGGCCACCTGCTGTCCGGCACCGTCCTTTACCGTGAGCGTGCCTGCCACATGGCGGCCTTCCTCGTCGTTGGCCTCAAAGGCCACCCTGTTTGCCGCTCCGGCCACCAGATGGCCGCCCTCGGGATAGAAGGTCACCGTAGCCTGGGTGCCCTTCTCCTGCTGCTTGAACACGCGGCTCATGGGGCGCAGGGTCATGTCGGGCGTGTAGTCGCCCGGTGTCAGGGGTTTGTCGTAGATGGGGAACACACGGCTGTACAGCTTGTCATAGTCCAGATAGTACTGCTTGCTCATCTGTTTGCTGAAGAACCACCGTTCGGCATCCTTCGTGTGGGCATGTTCATAGGCACCCCAGTTGAGCTGCCAGCGGGTGTAGGCCCTCAGTTCGTAGAATCCGCCGTAGAGCGTGTCGGGGAGGCAGAACGAGCCGTGCCCCTGTCCGTCCTTCATCTCCAGCAGCTGTCGCTCCACCAGATAGCCGTCCTGATTGAACAGCTCCGCATACAGTACGCCGCTTATCTGGCTGGGTGCGCCTGTGTCGGTGCGCCTGAGGTAGGCCTTGTAGTAGATGGTATCGCCCAGATAGTAGCAGGTGTTGTCCATGTGGACGAAGACCTGTTCCTGGGGCAGGGCCTTTCCGAATTTTTGCAGCCTTTCGGCCCACCCTTCCAGTGTGGAGGGGGGCGTGGCTGTCTGTCCGCTGGCACAGATGGCCAAGAACCAGACCATTGCGGAGGTGAGTATACGATATTTCATGGGCTTTTTCATTTTCTCAGTCAAATTCTTTGCAAATTTACAAAGAAAATCTGATGTGGACAAATGAAACCGTTTTTTCTTTGCTTGTTCTGCGTATGAGTGAGGTGTTTGCGTTCCGCGTTCCCTGCGATACGCTTTGTACCTGCACACCTCACACCCCGCTACCCTGTTTTGAGGCCAGGAGAGGATATTATAAGAGAGAAACAATGGAATTTTGTGTTAATAAATACTAATTCATTACGCGCGCGCGATGTAGACTCAGAATTGGTATATAGGAACGATTGATTAGTAGATAGAATACATATCTCACACCCCAAATCGCATCGACGGAACGCGGAACGCAGGGAACGCCCAGGGCATAGAACAGGGCCGCGTTGCTGTCTAACTGGAGAAAAATTGCGGCCCAACTGGGTAGCAAAATTTTTCCAGTTGGGTAGCAAAAAGGGGGTGCTTTACGCCCTCTCCAGACCCACGGAAAGGCAAGCGTTCCGCGTTCCCTGCGATACGCATGCGGGCGTGCACACACGTTGGGGCAGCCCGACTGCGCGGCAGGTCGGAAACAGGGCAACGCCAGGTCGGAAATCGCTTGCAAGGATGGAAAAGTCGTCGTAACTTTGCACCGTCGGAATGCAGGAAAGGGCAGAAGATGCCATCGGCAGGAGACGCATAAACAGCTAAATGCCCACACTAAAACTTTTCACAACATGAACAAGAACAAGAATCTCTGCCTTGGGGGGTCATCTGTTGCTGCCCTGAAGATACTGTGTCACCACCACTCCCGAGGTGACAATCGCCGAGAGCAGGATCAGCAGGGCCACGCGGCCGTATTGTCCCAGCATCACCAGCGGGACAAAGGGGATGTGGAGGGTGAAGAGCGGGCTGCCTGCAGGCCACAGCAGGACGAGGGCCAGGCACACACCGCCCAGCACTGCGCCGCAGGCAAAGGCTACTACGGCTGCCCTGTGCAGGCGGCGAAGCTGCACCTCCTGCATGTGGCGCACATGCTCTACGGCATCCAGCCGGTGGGACAGCTGCTCCATAAATGTGCGACTGTCGCTCACTTGGGGGTCGAATCCCTCAAAGAGGCGGTCAATGTCAGAATAATCCTGTGTCATTTCTTTTGCAAATTTTCTTGAGTTCATCTCGCCCGCGCGACATCTGCTTCCTCACAGCCTCCTCGCTGCAGTCCTCTATCTGGCTGATTTCGTGTATGCTATAGCCCTTCAGGTAATAGAGCAGGATGGCGGTGCGCTCCTTGGGCGGCAGGGTGGCCAGTGCGGCATAGAGCGCTTGGTAGCGGAAAGCGTCGTCGGCCCTTTGTGTACTGGCTATCTGGCAGTTGTGGTCCAGGGCAATCTCGGGTGTGCGACGCCGCTTGTGGTCGAGGAAGGTGTTGTAGGCAATCTTGTAGATCCAGGCTGTCAGCCGTTCCGATTCCGCCATGCCGGCCGAGGCCAGGAAGGCCTTCACCAGAGCATCCTGGGCAATGTCGTCGGCCTCGTCGGCATGGCCGCAGCAGAGGGCGAGCAGAAACTGCCGCAGCTTTTTCTGCTCACCGCTCACCAGAGCTGTAAATCTCTCGCGGGTCATTGTGGCGTGGGGTAGGGACGACTAGGCGTTGCTCTTCCGTTTGTTCTCCGCTGCCATCTCGTCGGCCAGCATCCGCCTGCCGGTGAGGAAGTAGATGATGAGCCCGATGCCCACGGCCTGCAGGGGAATGGCCATGAAGATGAGCAGGTGGGGGTTCTTGCCCACGTGGGACGTGGTTCCGTTGCTCACTATCCGGATGTCGATGTCTCCTTCCCTGAGGTGGGGGTTCTCGTCCACGTGGCACATGGTTCCCCAGATGCCCACGCCTGTCATGCCGCATCCCAGCAGGGTGAGTACCGTCCCGATGGCCAGCCGGCGCAGCAACTTGTCCTTGATGGTCTTGCGGCGGGGTGCCATCTTGCAGAGAAATTCCTCCACGTCCAGATTGGGGTTCTTGTCCAATGCGGCCAGCAGCAGTTCCGTGCGTTTGTTGGTGTTGTTCATCAGCAATCTGGTTACGAGCAGTACCACACTCACGGGCAGTGCCACGCAGATTCCCAGTGCCATCACAGTTTCCGATAAATGTACCATTTTTTGTTCCTTTCTTTTTTGTTTATGGGTTATACATTCATTATTCTTTTTCTCTTGTTCTCGAGCTTGCTCTGACTATATAACGAATGTGTGGCGGGAAATGTGACGTGAGGGATGAAAAAAGTGTGCTGCGCCCTAAACGGTAGGGCGTTCAAAATAGCTGTTCCATTCGAGACCATATTGGCAATCCATACTTTCCTGTATCCTATGCACCCGCCGCTGTTTGGGCGTTTTCATGGAATGTCAGGAATGTGCCTGCCGTTGCAGTTGTTTTGAAACCCTGTACGGCTGCGCTATTTGTCGTCCCTGTCTCCGAAGCGTCCGCGCAACAGGGGCTCGATGCCAGGCTTGTGACCGCGGAAACCCACGTACATGTCCATGGCGTCGCGGGTGCCGCCGGGGGTGAGCACGTATTGGCGGAAGCGCTGTGCCACGGTGGGGCTGAAGATGTCGCCCGTTTCGCGGAAGGCCTCAAAGCCATCGCTCTCCAGCACCTCGGCCCACAGGTAGCTGTAGTAGCCGGCAGTGTAGCCGCCGCCCATGGTGTGGTTGAAATAGGTGGTGCGGTAGCGGGAGGGAATCTGGCGTGGCAGGCCACGGCCCTGCAAGGTAGACTGCTCGAATTGCATTACGTCGAAGGAATCGGGTATCTGGGCGAGGGTGTGGAAGTCCATGTCCAGGTATGAGGCGGCCAGATACTCCACGGTGGCAAAGCCCTGGCCGTACTTCTGGCTGCGCTCCATCTGCTCCACCAGCTCCTGGGGCAGCACTTCACCCGTCTTGTAGTGGGTGGCATACACTTGGAGCACTTCGGGAGCAAAGGCCCAGTGCTCGTTGATCTGGGAGGGTAGTTCCACAAAGTCGCGCGGCACATCGGACAGACCCTTGTAGGGCACATCAGTGAAGAAGCCATGGAGTGCATGGCCGAACTCGTGGAACATGGTGCGTGTCTCATCCACGTTGAGCAGGGCAGGCTCTCCGGCAGCGGGCTTGGTGAAGTTGCACACGATGGAGATAATGGGCACGATGCGCTCGCCCTGTTCGGTATAGCGCAGGTCGCGATAGGAGGTACACCATGCTCCGCCCCGCTTGCTGGCGCGGGGGAAGAAGTCCATAAACAGTACGCCCAGCAACTGTCCTTGTGCGTCGGTGCACTCATAGGCCTGTGCATCGGGGTGGGGCAGCGGCACGTCCTGGAGCGGCTTCATCTGCAGGCCGTACAGTCGGTTGGCGCAATAGAAGAGCCCTTCCCGCACATTTTCGAGCTGCAGATAGGGGCGCAGCTGGTTTTCGTCGAAACTGTATTTGGCCTGCTTGGCGCGGTCGGCATAGTAGCGCCAGTCCCATCCCTCAGGCTCCTCGGTGAGGCCGTCCTTACGTGCCTCCTGGCGGATGTCTTCCAGTTCCTGGGCGGCCACTTCAAGGGCGGGCTTCCACACCTGGTCGAGCAGGTTGTAGACGGCTACCGGCTGTTTGGCCATGCGGCGTTCCAGGGCCATACTGGCATAGTCGGGGTAGCCCATCAGGCGGGCTTTCTCCAGGCGTGCCTCCACAAGTCTGGCCACCACCTGGCGGTTATCGTTTTCGCCGCCATGGCATCCGCGCTGGGTGTAGGCCTCAAAAATGTCGCGGCGCAGGTCGCGGCAGGCCGAATACTGGAGGAAGGGCATCACGCTGGGATTGTGGAGCGTGAACATCCAGCCCCCCTTCTTGCCTGCTTCCTCAGCGGCCTCGGCGGCCGAGGCCACCAGGTCGGCTGGCAGCCCTTCCAGACTGTCCTTGTTGTTGATGACGAGCTGGTAGGCGTTGGTCTCGGCCAGCATGTGCTGCGAGAAGGTGGTCTCCAGCAGGGCTATCTCGTTGTTGAGCTCCTTGAGCCGCTCCTGTGCCTGCTTGTCCAGATTGGCACCACTGCGCACGAATTCCTTGTAGGTCTCCTCCACAAGCTTCTGCTGGATGGCGTCCAGATGGCTGCCCTTACGTTGTTCGTATACGGTCTTCACGCGTTCCCACAGGCGGCTGTCCATCATGATTTCGTCCTGATGGGTGGCCAGCATGGGCGACACCTTGGCATCCACCTCCTGCATGGCGGCGTTGGTGGCAGCGGCATCCTGGGCGAAGAACACGCTGGCCACTTGGCTGAGCAGCTGTCCGCTGCGGTCGAGAGCCAGGACGGTGTTCTCGAAGGTGGGTGCGTCCTTGCAGGTGGCGATGGCCTCTATCTCGTCCTTCTGGGCCTTCATGGCCTTTTCGAAGGCGGGCAGATAGTGGGCATCTTCAATCTTCTCGAAAGGAGGGATGCCGTAGGGAGTGTCGAAAGTCTGGAGCAGTGGGTTGCTGTCGGTGGAGGGGGTGCATCCGCATGCCATCATGGTGGCCATGGTTGCCGCTAAGAGGTTTTTGTTCATGTTTTCTTGTGATGGGTTGTTAGTGGTGTTTTATGTGAAAGGTGGGCCGGGATGAATCGGCCGGGCGGTCAGGCATTTCCGTTGGCCTCCTTCACCTTACGGAAGAGGTCGCTGGCAAAGATGAACGAGTTGAGCCGTTCGTTGGTGCTGGTCATGATCTGGTCCTTGTTGCCCTGCCATTCCTTTTGCCCCTGGTAGATGTAGACGATGTTTTCACCGATGCCCATGACAGAGTTCATGTCGTGGGTGTTGATGATGGTGGTCATGCGGTATTCGGTGGTGATGTCGTGGATGAGGTCGTCGATGACCAGACTCGTCTTGGGGTCGAGGCCGCTGTTGGGCTCGTCGCAGAAGAGGTATTTGGGATTGAGGGCAATGGCGCGCGCGATGGCCACGCGCTTTTGCATGCCGCCGCTGATTTCGCCGGGGAGCTTGTTCTCGGCTCCCTTGAGGTTGACGCGCTCCAGACAGAAGCGTGCCCTCCGCTCGCGGTCGGCCTGGTTCTGGTCCGAGAACATGTCGAGGGGGAACATTACGTTTTCCAGCACGCTCATTGAGTCGAAGAGTGCCGCGCTCTGGAAAATCATACCCATCTCCCTGCGGATGAGCACCTGCTCGCGCTTGTTCATCTGTACAAAATCGCGCCCGTCGTAGAGCACCTGTCCGCGGGTGGGGGTGAGCAGTCCCACGATGTTCTTCATGAGCACGGTCTTGCCGCTGCCGCTTTGTCCGATGATGAGGTTGGTCTTCCCTTCCTCGAATACAGCGTTGATGTCGTGGAGCACTTCCTTGTCCTCGAACGACTTGTAGAGGTTTCTAAGTTCAATCATACCGGGGATGGATTATATTTTCAGCTGAGGAGCTGTGTGAGGAAAATGTCGGCAAAGAGGATGAGCATGCTGCTGCGCACCACGGCATTGGTGCTGGCCTTGCCCACGTCGAAGGAGCCGCCCTCCACGGTGTAGCCGTAGAACGAGGACACGCTGGCAATGATGAAGGCGAAGAAGAGGCTCTTGATGATGGACATCCACACGTACCACTGGTTAAAATCGTGCAGCAGTCCCAGGGTGAGGTCGTCCACCGTGATGACACCCATGATGGCGGTGGCATAGGCCCCGATGAATCCGAAGGCGATGCTGAAGATGACCAGGAAGGGTATCATCGTGAGCAGGCCCAGAATCTTGGGCAGGATGAGGAACGAGGCCGAGTTGATGCCCATGATTTCCAGCGCGTCGATTTGCTGCGTCACCCGCATGGTGCCAATCTCGGACGCGATGTTGCTGCCCACCTTTCCGCTCAGGATAAGGCACATGATGCTACTGGAGAACTCCAACAGCATGATTTCGCGGGTGGTGTAGCCGGTGGTGAAGGCGGGCATCCAGGGGCTTTGGATGTTGAGCTTGATTTGGATGCAGATGACGGCGCCGATGAAGAAACTGATGAGCAGCACGATGCCGATGGAGTCGACACCCAGCTGCGACATCTCCTTGACATATTGCTTCAGGAACATGCGCCATCGCTCAGGCAGGCTGAAAACCTTGCCCATAAGTATCAAATATTGGCCGAAAGCGGCCAGAAAACGGTGTAAAATCATATTCATCTTGTTGTTGACAAGGCAAAATTACGCTTTTTATCCTAAAAAATGTAACAAATGGGTGCGGTTTTTCGCTTTTTTCGTACTTTTGCGGACAAAATGTTGAACAATGGAACAAGAAACCCCTTACCAGCCCTCTCCTGAGGGCACAACTGCGGTTGCGCAGCCCCTGCTGGAACTGCGCAGCGAGGGTCTGGTGAAAGTGTACGGCAAGCGCACGGTGGTGAACAACGTGAGCTTTCACGTGAGACAGGGCGAGATAGTGGGGCTGTTGGGTCCCAACGGTGCCGGCAAGACCACCTCGTTCTACATGACCACGGGTCTGGTGGTGCCCAATGCGGGCCGCATCTTCCTGGGCGACCATGAGATAACCGACTATCCCGTATACCGCCGCGCCCGCCACGGCATCGGCTATCTGGCTCAGGAGGCCAGTGTGTTCAGGAAGATGACCGTGGAGGACAATATCGCCAGTGTGCTGGAGATGACCGGCCGCCCCAAGGCATACCAGCGCGAGAAACTGGAGAGCCTGATTGCCGAATTCCGCTTGCAGAAAGTGCGTAAGAATCTGGGCGACCAGCTCTCGGGCGGTGAGCGGCGCCGCACCGAGATTGCCCGTTGTCTGGCCATCGACCCCAAGTTCATCATGCTCGACGAGCCTTTTGCGGGTGTGGACCCCATTGCGGTGGAGGACATCCAGTATATCGTGTGGAAGCTGAAGCAGCGCAACATCGGCGTGCTCATCACCGACCACAATGTGGAGGAGACGCTCTGCATCACCGACCGGGCCTATCTCCTTTTCGAGGGCCAGATACTCTTCCACGGAACCCCTCAGGAACTGTCGGTGAATCCGGTGGTGCTGGACAAGTATCTGACCAACAGTTTTGTGCTCAGGATGAAGGATTTTGCCAGAATGGACGCTGAACGCTCTGCCCAAATGGGCTGAAAATGGGGCGGAAGGGAGTTTTTTGCAGGCATAATTTGAAAATATTGCAGAAAAATCGTACCTTTGTGCGCTTTTTCCGCGCTATTGGCGGGAAACAGGGAAGAAAAGAACTTACAAATATATATATATAGGACAAAAGAAAAATGAACGTTTCATTTGAAAATGTAGACAAGGTGAATGCCTTGATCACACTCAAGATTGAGAAGGCAGATTATGAAGGTAAGGTGGCAGAGGCCATCAAGGACTTCCGCAAGAAGGCCAGCATCCCCGGCTTCCGTCCGGGCCAGGTGCCTGTGAGCTTGCTGAAAAAGCGTTTCGGCACAGAGATTCTGGCCGAGCAGGTGAACAAGGTGATGGTGGACGAGCTCTATAAATACATCCGCGAACAGAAAATCAACATTCTGGGCGAGCCCATGCCCAATGTGGAGAAGCAGCAGCCCGTCGACTTCAAGACTCAGGAGGATTTTACCTTCGTCTTCGATGTGGCCCTGGCTCCCGAGTTTGACGCCACACTGAGCGACAAGGACACCCTGGACCGCTATATCATTGACGTTACCGACGAAATGGTGGAGAACCAGGTGAAGCAGTATGCACAGCGTGGCGGACACTATGACAAGGTGGAGGAATACCAGAACGGTGACATGACCAAGGGTCATCTGGCACAGCTCGACGAGAACGGCAATGTCATGGAAGGCGGCGTGCAGGTGGAGGATGCAGTGATGCTCCCCAGCTACATAAAGGACGATGAGCAGAAGGCCAAGTTTGAGGGCAGCAAGGTGGGCGACGTGCTCATCATCAACCCTGCCAAGGCCTATGGCAACAGCGAGGCCGAACTGGCCAGCCTGCTGAAGATAAGCAAGGAGGAGGCCGCAACGATGACCTCCGACTTCAGCTACCAGCTTGCCGAACTCACCCGCTACCAGCCTGCCGAGCTCAACCAGGAACTGTTCGACGCTGTGCTGGGCGAGGGTGTAGTGAACGGCGAGGAGGAGTTCCGTGCATTCGTGAAGAAGCAGGTTGAGGGCCAGTTTGCAGTGGATGCCGAATACAAGTTTGTGCTGGACCTGCGCACCTATATGATGGAGCGCGTGGGTGCCCTGGAGTTCCCTGAGCAGCTGCTCAAGCGCTTCATGCAGCTCAATAACCCCGAGAAGACGGCCGAGGACCTGGACAAGGAGTTCCCCGAGAGCGTGAAGGAACTGCAGTGGTACCTCATCCGCGAGAAGCTGTGCGAGCAGCTCGACGTGAAGATCAGCCGCGACGATGTGCTGGCCGTGGCCAAGGACGTCACCCGTATGCAGTTTGCCCAGTATGGCATGATTAACGTGCCCGATGACGTGCTCGACAAGTATGCCCAGGAAATGCTCACCAAGAAGGAACAGATTGACAATCTTACCGCCCGCGCCGTGGAGAAGGCCCTGGCTGCCAAGGTGATGGAAACCGTCACACTGGCCGACAAGCATGTGAGCCTGGAGGAATTCAACAAGCTGTTTGAGGCGCAGGACTGATGCCCGTCCCTGCAGGAGAGAAAAGGAATCAACCAGAATCCGCATAACTTTGGGAACCTGACGGGATGCACAGCCTCCCGCTCAGGTTCTCAATGCTTATCTATATACATTATTATTAATATATCCATTCGACCGATGAACAACGATTTCAGGAAATATGCCACCCGCCATCTGGGCATGAACAGCCAGGTGCTTGACGATGTGGTGAGCATGCAGAACCAGTACATGAACCCCTATATCCTGGAGGAGAGGCAGCTCAATGTGACACAGATGGACGTATTCAGCCGCCTTATGATGGACCGCATCATCTTCCTGGGCACCGAAATCAATGACTACACTGCCAACACCCTGCAGGCACAGCTGCTCTATCTCGACAGTGTGGACCCCGGCAAGGACATCAGCATCTATGTGAACAGTCCTGGCGGAAGCGTGTATGCAGGTCTGGGCATCTATGACACCATGCAGTTTATCAACAGCGACGTGGCCACCATCTGCACCGGAATGGCCGCCAGCATGGCTGCCGTACTGCTTGTGGCAGGAGCCGAGGGCAAGCGCAGTGCCCTCACGCACAGCCGTGTGATGATTCATCAGCCCATGGGCGGCGCTCAAGGACAGGCCAGCGACATCGAAATCACGGCACGAGAGATACAGAAGTTGAAGAAGGAACTCTACACCATCATTGCCAACCATTCCCACACCCCCTTCGACAAGGTGTGGGCCGACAGTGACCGCGACTACTGGATGACCGCCCAGGAGGCCTGTGAGTACGGCATGGTGGACCAGGTGCTCCAGCGCAAGTGAAAAGGATAATCGAACAGAAATGAAGAAGACCCAAAACGTATGCTCCTTCTGCGGCAGACCGCAGAAGGAGGCCGGTTTGCTGTTGCAGGGGCTCGACGGCTTTATCTGCTGCGACTGTGCTCACCGCGCCATAGAAATCTACAGGGAGCAGATGCCTGTGGAAGACCGCTTCAAACTTGAAAAAGTACCCACCCCCCAGGAGATAAAGGACTATCTGGACCAGTATGTCATCGGGCAGGACGATGCCAAGAAGTATTTGTCCGTTTCGGTCTACAACCATTACAAGCGCCTGCTCCAGAACAAGGAGGACAGTGAGGTGGAGCTGGAGAAGAGCAACATCATCATGATAGGCACCACGGGTACGGGAAAGACCCTGCTGGCCCGCACCATCGCCAAGCTGCTCAAGGTGCCCTTCACCATCGTGGACGCCACTGTATTCACCGAGGCCGGTTACGTGGGCGAGGACGTGGAGAGCATCCTCAGCCGCCTGCTGCAGGTGGCCGACTATGACGTGGAGGCGGCCCAGCGCGGCATCGTGTTCATCGATGAGATAGACAAAATCGCACGCAAGAGCGACAACCCCAGCATCACACGCGACGTGAGCGGAGAGGGTGTGCAGCAGAGCTTGCTGAAGCTGCTGGAAGGCAGTATGGTGAACGTGCCGCCAAAGGGCGGACGCAAGCATCCCGAACAGGACTATATCCATGTGGATACCCGCAACATCCTGTTTATCTGCGGCGGTGCCTTCGATGGCATAGAGAAGAAGATTGCGCAGCGGCTCAACACCCACACCGTGGGCTACAACAGCGTGCAGAACAAGCAGCGAATCGACAGCAAGAACCTGATGAAGTATGTGCTTCCGCAGGATCTCAAGTCCTTTGGCCTCATTCCTGAAATCATCGGGCGCCTGCCGGTGCTCACCTATCTAAATCCCCTCGACCGCGAAGCACTCTACAATATCCTCACGCAGCCCAAGAACTCGCTGGTGAAGCAACAGGAGAAACTTTTTGCCATGGACCAGGTGGAGCTCTCCTTCGAGGAGGAGGCCCTCCAGTATATGGTGGACAAGGCATTGGAGTACAAGTTGGGCGCGCGCGGCTTGCGCAGCATCATGGAGAGCGTGATGATTGACGCACAGTTTGATGCACCTTCGCGCAAGGGGGAAAAACTGGTGATAACCAAGGATTATGTGAAAAAACAGTTGGAAAAAAACACCCAATTGTATGCTTGAGCCGCTTTTTTGCACGTCAGGCGTATAAAAAAAGGCTGAAAATTGTGTAATTCTGAAAAAAGTTGTATCTTTGTGATTGCCTATTATCAGAATCAGCAATGAAAGATATCAACTTGACAGAATTTTTGAAGCGCTATTTCGGGTTCGATTCCTTCAAGGGCGAACAGGAGGCCATCATACGCAACGTGCTAAGCGGCAACAACACCTTTGTACTCATGCCCACAGGCGGAGGCAAAAGTCTGTGCTATCAGTTGCCGGCCCTTCTGATGGAGGGCACGGCAATTGTTGTATCCCCCCTGATTGCACTGATGAAGAACCAGGTGGATGCCATCCGCATGGTGAGCGAGGACGACGGCATCGCGCATTTCATCAATTCGCAGCTCAACAAGAGCGAGGTGGACAAGGTGAAGGATGATGTGAGGAAAGGACGCACAAAGCTTCTCTATCTTGCCCCCGAATCGCTCACCAAGGAAGACACCGTGGCTTTCCTCAAGAGCGTGAAGATATCTTTCTATGCCGTGGACGAAGCACACTGCATCTCTGAATGGGGACACGATTTCCGTCAGGAATATGGCAAGATAAGGCCCCACATCAACCGTATAGGCAACGCACCTGTCATCGCGCTCACGGCCACGGCCACCGAGAAGGTGCGCAGTGACATCCGCAAGAGCCTGGGCATTACCGATGCCAAGGAGTTCAAGAGTTCCTTCAACCGTCCCAACCTCTATTATGAAGTGCGCCCCAAGACAGCCAATGTGGACAAGGACATCGCCCGCTTCATCCTGCAGAACCCCGGCAAGAGCGGGATCGTGTACTGCCTCAGCCGCAAGAAGGTGGAGGAACTGGCCGAGGTGCTCAAAGCCAACCACATCAATGCCAGCGCCTATCATGCGGGCATGGATACACAGACGCGCAACCAGACGCAGGACGATTTCCTCATGGAGCGCATCGATGTGATTGTGGCCACCATTGCATTTGGCATGGGCATCGACAAGCCCGATGTGCGCTTTGTCATCCACTATGATATTCCCAAGAGCCTGGAGGGCTATTATCAGGAAACCGGACGCGCCGGACGCGATGGCGGCGAAGGCGTGTGCATCGCCTTCTATTCTCCCAAGGATCTGCAGAAACTGGAGAAGTTTATGGAAGGCAAGCCCGCGGTTGAACAGGAGATAGGCAAACAACTGCTGCTGGAAACGCAGATGTATATGGAATCGTCGGTGTGCCGGCGCAGGACACTGCTCCATTATTTCGGGGAGGACTACACTCAGGAAAATTGCGGCAACTGCGACAACTGCATGCATCCCAGTGTGAAGGTGGAGGCTTCGACAGAACTGAAGCAGGCGCTGGAGGCCATCCAGGGCGTGAAGGAAGGCTTCAAGGTGGAATATATCATCGACGTACTCGTGGGCAGGGAAACCGATGAGGTGCTCGCCCACCGGCACGAAAAGCTGCCCTGTTTCGGTGCGGGCGAGGGACGGGAACGACATTTCTGGATGATGCTTCTCCGTCAGGGTGTCATCATGGGATTCATCCGCAGGGACATTGAGCACTATGGTGTGCTCAAGCTCACGCCCCAGGGCAAGGATTTTATCCGTAGCCCCTACACGTTCATGCTGTCGCAGGACAGTGAGTTTGACGACTATGACAGTACGCCGGCCGAGGGGACGGGTGCGCTGGACGAGGAACTGTTTGCCATGCTGCAGGACTTGCGCCGGAAGGTGGCCAAGAAACAGGGCGTACCGCCCTACGTGGTGTTCCAGGACAATTCGCTCCAGGAGATGGCTTCCATGTACCCTGTCAACCTGGATGACCTCCAGAACATCACGGGCGTAGGCCAGGGAAAGGCCAAGCGCTATGGACAGCCTTTTGTGGACCTGATAGCCAGGTACTGCCAGGAGAACGAAATCGAGCGTGTGGGTGACCTGCGTGTGCGCACGGTGGTGAACAGGAGCAAGGCCAAGGTGTCCATCATTCAGGGCATCGACCGCCATCTCTCCTTCGAGGACATAGCCACCAGCCTGCGCAAGACCAAGGAAGAGGTGCTCGATGAGGTGGAAGCCATTGTGTATAGCGGCACCAAGCTGAGAATCGACTATTACATTGAAGAGGTGATGGACGAGGACCGCATGGAGGACATCTACAGCTATTTCAAGGAAGAGTCCGAAACCGACGACCTTGATGAGGCCCTGGATGTGCTTGGCGATGACTATACGGAGGAGGAAATACGCCTTGTAAGGGTGAAGTTTCTCTCAGAAATGGCGAATTAAGAAAAATTGGCACTGCCGTATGTGGCGATACAAAGATTTTTTTGTATCTTTGCAGCCAATAAAATTTTATTGGCATTATGGCATCATTTATTGCAGACAAAATTGTGATGGACGGCCTCACATACGATGACGTCCTCTTGGTTCCGGCATATTCGGAAGTATTGCCCCGTACCGTACATCTGGGCACGAGATTCTCGCGTCACATCGAACTGAAAATCCCCTTCGTTACCGCTGCCATGGACACGGTGACGGAGTCTACTATGGCCATTGCCATAGCACGCGAAGGCGGAATCGGTGTCATCCACAAGAACATGAGTATCGAGGAGCAGGCGCGCCAGGTGGCCATTGTCAAACGTGCCGAAAACGGCATGATTTATGACCCTGTCACCATCAAGCTCGGACGCACCGTGCAGGATGCGCTCAACCTGATGCACGAATATCATATCGGCGGCATCCCCGTGGTGGATGACGATCGTCGCCTGGTGGGTATTGTCACCAATCGCGACCTGCGTTTCGAGCGTAATGTGGGACGTCCCATCGATGAGGTGATGACCAGCGAAAACCTGGTGACCACACATGTGCAGACCGACCTCGTGGCTGCTGCGCAGATTCTTCAGGAATACAAGATTGAAAAACTCCCCGTGGTGGACGACAACGGCCGGCTCATTGGCCTTATCACCTATAAGGACATCACCAAGGCCAAGGACAAGCCCATGGCATGCAAGGACGAGAAGGGCCGTTTGCGTGTGGCTGCCGGTGTGGGCGTCACTGCCGATACGCTCGACCGCATGAAGGCGCTGGTGGATGCTGGCGTGGATGCCATTGTCATCGATACCGCCCATGGCCACTCCAAGAGCGTCATCGAGAAGCTGAAGGAAGCCAAACAGGCCTTCCCCAATGTGGATATCGTGGTGGGCAACGTGGCCACAGGAGAGGCCGCCCGCATGCTTGCCGAGGCGGGAGCTGACGGCGTGAAGGTGGGCATTGGCCCCGGCAGTATCTGCACCACCCGTGTGGTGGCCGGTGTGGGAGTGCCCCAGCTGAGTGCCATCTATGACGTGGCCAGTGCGCTCCAGGGTACTGATGTGCCCCTGATTGCCGATGGCGGACTCCGTTACTCAGGCGATGTGGTGAAGGCCCTGGCTGCTGGCGGCTACTGTGTGATGATTGGTTCTCTGGTGGCCGGTACTGAGGAGAGTCCCGGTGACACCATCATCTACAACGGCCGTAAGTTCAAGAGCTATCGCGGAATGGGATCGCTCGAAGCCATGGAGTGCGGCTCCAAGGACCGTTATTTCCAGGGCGGTGTCACCGATGTGAAGAAGCTGGTGCCCGAGGGCATCGCAGGCCGTGTCCCCTACAAGGGCACAGTGCAGGAGGTCATCTACCAGCTCATCGGCGGCTTGCGCAGCGGAATGGGCTACTGTGGCGCCGCCACTATCGAGGAGCTGCATAATGCCAAGTTCGTGCGTATCACCAATGCCGGTGTGCTCGAAAGCCATCCTCATGATGTGACCATCACCAGCGAGGCCCCTAACTACAGCCGTCCGCAATAATGTACCTCATACGGTGGCCGGGGACGCACTGTCCCTGGCCTGCACAAGTAATCAAAGATGTTTGGAATGAATAGAAAGGTTCTGGCCATGGTGCTCCTCTGCACCACTGCTTTTGCATGGGCACAGGATGACCCCGTGGTGATGCGCATCAACGGAAAGCCGGTGACCCGAAGTGAATTTGAATATAACTACAACAAGAACAACTCTGATGAGGTCATCGACAAGAAGTCGGTGGAGGAGTATGTCGACCTCTTTATCAACTACAAGCTCAAGGTGCAGGCGGCTCTGGATGACCAGCTGGACACACTGTCGAGCTTCCAGAAGGAATTCCGCATGTACCGCGACCAGCAGATACGCCCGCTCCTGGTTCCTGAGACGCGCATGGACGAGGAGTGTGTGCGATATTATGACATGATGAAGGCCAATCTTCAGGGCAAGCAGTTGTTGCAGCCGGCCCATATCTTCCTGCGTGTGAAGCAGAAAGCCACAAAGGAGGAGCAGGAGGCGGTGAAGGCGCGCATCGACTCGGCCTACAAGGCCCTGCAGGAGGGTGCCGACTTTTCCGAGCTGGCCAAGAAGGTGAGTGAGGACACACAGACCGCCATCCGTGGTGGTGTGTTGCCCTGGATAGGCCCCAACCAGACACTCAAGGAGTTTGAGGATGCGGCCTATTCGCTGGAGGTGGGCAGCTACAGCCAGCCGTTCCTCTCCACCGTGGGCTACCACATCGTGAAACTGATTGACAAGAAGGACCTGGAGACCTTCGACCAGCTGAAGCCGAACATCGAACGCTTCCTGGAGAGCCAGGGCCTTCGGGAACGTTTGGCCATGCAGGCGCTCGATTCCATTGCCGCAGCTGGCGGCACGCCCAAGACTGTGGAACAGATTCTGGAAGAGGAGACCGTACGCCTGTGTGACCAGGATAGCAATCTCAAGTATCTGGTGCAGGAATATCATGACGGACTGCTGCTGTTTGAGGAGTGCAGCCGCAAGGTGTGGACTCCGGCTACCAAGGACACTCTGGGCATAGAGGACTATTTCAAGCGTAACAAGAAGAAATATGCCTGGGATGTGCCCCATTTTGACGGCATGGTCTACTATTGCCGCGACAAGAAAGACGTGAAGGCCGTGCGCAAGGCTATACGCAAGCAACCTGACACCCAATGGACATCCATCGTGCGCCAGCAGTTCAACAAGGACAGTGTGAACGTGAAGATGGAGAAACGCCTGTTCAAACAGGGCGAGAATGCCAATGTAGACGTGGTGGCCCTGAAGGTGAAGCATGCAGAACCCAAGCCCATCGAGGGTTTCCCTTATATGGCCGTGGTGGGCGAGAAACTGAAGAAGGGTCCCTCCCGGTGGACACAGGTGAGTGCCACCGTAGTGGCCGACTACCAGCGCATGCGTGAGGAGGAGTTTGTGGCCACGCTCCGCGAAAAGTACGCGGTGGAGGTGGACAAGGATGTGCTGGCCACCGTCAACAAGCATTGAACCGCAGGTATACAATATTATATATATATATAAATAGAGAAATGAAACCAAACCATCGCTTTTTGCTCACGTGGCTGCTGGGCATGATTCCTTGCTGCCTGATGGCGCAGAGCAACATCATCGACGAGGTGGTGTGGATTGTGGGTGACGAGGCCATTCTGCGCTCTGATGTGGAGAAGGTGCGCACGGAATTCGGACAGCAGTTCAAGGGTAATCCCTATTGCACCATTCCCGAGCAGCTGGCCATTCAGAAACTGTTTCTGCATCAGGCCATCATCGACAGTGTGGAGGTGGCCGATTCGGAAATCAACCAGTATGTGGAGCAGGAAATCAACGAACGTGTGATGATGGCCGGCTCCAAGGAGAAACTGGAGGAGTATATGCGTATGACCATGTCGCAGATTCGGGAGGAGCTGTTTGACCAGTACAAGAACGAGCTCACCGCCCGCAAGATGAAGCAAAACATTACCGCTGACCTCAAGATAACGCCTGCCGAGGTGAGACGCTACTTCAAGGACCTTCCCGAGGACAGCCTCCCGCTCATCCCCACACAGGTGGAGGTGCAGATTCTGGTCATTGAGCCCCGCATACCCCAGGAGGAGATTGACCGTGTGAAGGCAACGCTCCGCGAATACACCGAACGCATCAACAACGGAACCTCTTTCTCCACGCTGGCCCGCATGTATTCCGAGGATCCGGGTACAGCCCGTCAGGGAGGCGAGATGCCCTATTGTGGACGCGGAGAGCTGGACCCCTCCTTTGCCAATGTGGCATTCAGCCTCACCGATCCCAACAAGGTGAGCAAGATTGTGCAGTCGGAGTTTGGCTATCATATCATCCAGCTCATCGACAAGCGCGGCGACAAGATGAAGTGCCGCCATATCCTGCGCAAGCCCGAGGTGTCGCAGGCCAGCATCGATGCCGCCCTTTCGCGCCTCGACTCCATTGCTGAGGACATACGCCAGGAGAAGTTCACCTTCGATGAGGGCGCGTCCATCATTTCCGAGGACAAGGAGACGCGCAACAACCACGGCCTCATGTCAAACACACTGGCCGATGGCGACCAGACCACACGCTTCGAGATGGGACAGCTCTCGTCTGTGTCTACCGAGCTGGCACGCGTGGTGGAGGGCCTGCAGACAGGCGAGGTGTCAAAGCCCTTTACGATGGTCAATTCGAAGGGACGCACCGTGTGTGCCATTGCACGCCTGCGCTCCCGCCTGAAACAGCATCGTGCCAGCATGGCCGAGGACTTCCAGGTGCTCCGCAAGGTGGTGGAGGAAAAGAAAAGCGAAGAGATTGTAAAGGAATGGATCAGAGAGAAGCAGCGTAACACATACGTGCGTATCAATGAGGACTGGAGGGGGTGCGACTTCCTCTATCCCGGATGGATCAAGTGATGAACCGCAGAGCCCTGACAATATGTACGCTGCTGACGGCAGGCCTGTGTATGGTGCTGGCAGCAGGACCGCGTGGCCCCAAGGCCAAGGCACAGCGGAAGCCTGCCGACACCAGGGTGCACCTGCTGCATGTCGATAGCATGTTCTTTGATGACCGTGTGAGCCTCACGGCCCAGTTCCTTGTGGGCAACGTGCAGTTTGAGCACGATGGCATTCTCATGTATTGCGACAGTGCGCTCTACTATGAGGCTTCCAACTCGTTTGATGCCTTCGGCCATGTGCGGCTTGTGCAGGGCGATACGCTCACCCTTGACGGGGAAGTGCTCTATTACAACGGCATGGACCAGTTGGCGCGTGTGCGGGAGAATGTGGTGCTCACCCATCGCAATACGGTCCTTTATACCGACAGCCTCGACTATGACCGTCTCTACAACCTGGGCTATTTCTTCGAGGGCGGCCGGCTGGTGGACCAGGGAAACGAACTGACCAGCGACTGGGGTGAATACAATCCGGCCACGCGCAATGCGGTGTTCAATTACAATGTGCGCCTTGTGAATCCGGCACCTCCCGAACCGCCCAAGAGCATCATCATCTCCGATACGCTCTACTACAATACACGCACCGCCATTGCACATGTGGTGGGTCCCTCCAATATCGATAACGGCGACAGCCATATCTATTCGGAACTTGGCTACTATGACACCCATCGGGAACTGGCCTATCTGCTGCAGCGCAGCATCCTCACCAACAACGGCAAGCGCCTGGTGGGTGACAGTGTGGTGTGGGAAGGTCAGGAGAAGCTGGGCAAGGCCTTTGGCAATATCGAATATACCGATGTGGTGAACAAGAACATGTTCAGGGGCCACTATTGTCTTTATGCCGATTCGCTTGGCTACATGGAGGCGGCCGACAGTGCGGTGGTGATGGACTACTCGCAGCGCGACACCCTCTATGCCCATGCCGATTCGTTCAGGGTGTACACCTACTTCATCGACACGGACAGCATGTACCGCACCGTTCATGCCTACCGCCATGTGCGCACCTTCCGAAGCGACATCCAGTCGGTGTGCGACTCGATGGTCTACAGTTCGCTCGACTCTTGTCTCACCATGTACTATGACCCCATCCTCTGGCAACAGGGCCAGCAGCTGGTGGGCGAGGAGATTAAGGCCTTCATGAACGACAGCACCGTGGACAGCGTGCATGTGCTCCGTCAGGCCCTCTCTGTGGAGCGCCTCGACAGCATTCATTACAATCAGGTGGCCGGCAAGGCCATCTGCTCCTATTTCCGCGATGGGGAGTGTTACCTCACCACGGTCACTGGCAATGTGGTGCTCAACTATTACCCCATCGATGAGGATAGCCTGATGATTGGCATGAACCATCTGGAAAGTACCGATTTGAAACTCTTCATGAAGGACCGCAAGGTGGACCGTATATGGGTGCCCACGGCCAATGGCACGCTCACGCCTGTCCCACTCATACCGCCTCGCGACCTTTATCTCGAAAACTTCGTATGGTTTGACTACGTGCGCCCCACCGACAAGGACGACATCTTCAAGTGGCGGCCCAAGAAGGCGGATGCACAGCTCAAGGAGAGCATCCAGCGACAGGCACCCCTGCAGAAGCTGAGTGATCTCAAGAAGAAACAGTAAAGCTTACCACAACAATCATAAAAGACAATTTTCAGCATAATGGGAATGTTCAACACACGTCAGCCGCGTGGTTTCCGCCGCGTGAGCATCTACACTGACGACAGAAAGGAAAAACTCCAGAAACTGGTGGATGAGGTGAAACGCCAGGAAGGCGAGTCCGTAGAGGATAAGCCCTACGATATCCACAAGTTCCGCGGTACCTTCATCAACTATACCCCCAATGCCAGAAGGTACAGGGAAAACGGCAGTTTCGTGAAGTGGCCCGTGGCACTGGCTGTGGTGCTGGTGCTGTTGCTTATTTGGCATTATCTCCTCACCGGTAACGCACGCTTCTGACGCACATGGACATCATACATCTTCTGCCCGACTCGGTTGCCAACCAGATAGCGGCTGGTGAGGTGATTCAGCGCCCGGCTTCGGTAGTGAAGGAACTGGTGGAGAATGCCATTGATGCGGGTGCTTCCAGCATTGATGTGGTGGTGCAGGATGCCGGCCGTACGCTCATTCAGGTGGTGGACGATGGCAAGGGCATGAGTGACACCGATGCACGCATGGCCTTCGAACGCCATGCCACTTCCAAAATCCAGAAGGCCGATGACCTGTTCTCGCTCCGCACCATGGGCTTCCGGGGAGAGGCACTCCCTTCCATTGCCGCTGTGGCACATGTGGAGATGCGCACGCGCACATTGCAGCAGGAGGTGGGCACGGAAATTCTTATTGATGGTTCCCAACTCACGTCCCAAACGCCCTGCTCGTGCCCAGTGGGTACCAATTTCCTGGTGCGTGACATCTTTTTCAATGTGCCTGCGCGCCGCAAGTTTCTCAAGAGCAACCAGACGGAGCTCAGCAATATCGTGCAGGAATTTGAACGCATTGCATTGGTCAATCCGTCTGTGGCCTTCTCTCTTACCCACAACGGGAATACGCTGTCCAAACTTCCTACAGCCAGTCTGCGCACCAGGGTACTCAATATCTTCGGCAGGAAGTTCGATGGCCAGCTGCTCGATGTGGATGTGTCCACTACCATGGTGCGTATCAGGGGATTTGTGGGCAAGCCTGAGTCGGCACGCAAGAAGGGCGCCCACCAGTACTTCTTCGTCAACGGACGCTACATGCGCCACCCCTATTTCGCCAAGGCAGTGGCGGAGGCTTTCAGCCAGATTGTCTCCAGCGACATGCAGGTGCCCTATTTCCTCTATTTCGAGGTGGACCCCGCTGAAATTGATGTGAACATCCATCCCACCAAGACTGAGATAAAGTTTGAGAACGAACAGGCCATCTGGCAGATTCTTATGGCTTCCGTGCGAGAGGTCCTCGGACAGGCCAATGCTGTGCCGATGCTGGAGTTCGATACTGAAGGGCGCCCGGAAATCCCTGTCTTCCAGTCGCAGTCGCCTGTGGCTCCACCCGTGCTGGAGGTCAACACCAGTTTCAATCCTTTCCGGCATGCGGCCTCATCGGCCCAGCGACCGTCACAGGGCGCTCCTGTTTTCCCTGAGGGTGCCTCCTTGCTCCCCGATGCTCCTGAGTGTGAGCCCGGGTGCGACCTTGTGCCTTCTTCGGAGGACGTACCGTCCGACCTCTTCTCCAGCGGCCTCTTCTCTGAGGATGACACGCTGGAGATGAGCACCAGCCACATCCAGTTGCAGGGGCAATATATTCTCACCCCCGTGCGGTCGGGCTTGATGATTGTGCATCAGCAGCGTGCCCACATGCGCATCCGCTATGACCAGTATCGCAGCCAGATGGATGGCCATCCGGTGTCCACCCAGGGCCTGCTTTTCCCTGAACTGGTGCAGCTTCCGCCCTCGGATGCCGTGCTGATAGAGGAGATTACTGACGAGCTTCATCAGCTGGGCTTCGATATTTCACCGTTGGGAGGCGGTACGTTCTCGGTCAACGGTATGCCGGCTGGCATTGAGGGCACCTCACCCTCTGCACTTTTCCACGACATTGTGCGCAGCCTCAAGGAGGAGGGCACTGGCATCGAGGATGAGGTGCATCATCGTTTGGCCATGACCATGGCCCGCAATTCGTGTGTGGTGAGAGGACAGGTGATGGACGAGGGCGAGATGGATGATTTCATCAACCAACTGTTTGCCTGTTCCAATCCCAACTATACTCCTGACGGACGACTGATAGTCACCATCCTGAAGCAGGAGGACGTGGACAAGATTTTTGCGTGAACATAAAATAATATAAAAATTCAAGAATATATGGAACCTAAAGAGAAGATTATCCTCACCGGTGACCGGCCTACGGGCCGACTGCATATCGGTCATTATGTGGGCTCGTTGCGTCGCAGGGTGGAATTGCAGAACTCAGGCCTCTACGACAAGATTTTTGTTTTTGAGGCAGATGCACAGGCACTGACCGACAATATCGAGAACCCGGAAAAGGTGCGCCAAAACGTGATTGAGGTGGCGCTCGACTATCTGGCGTGCGGCCTTGATCCGGCCAAGAGCACCCTCTTTATCCAAAGCCAGATTCCTGAGCTGTGTGAACTGTCGTTCTATTACATGGACCTTGTGACCGTGAGCCGCTTGCAGCGCAATCCCACGGTAAAGACAGAGATTCAGATGCGTGGCTTTGGTGGCGAGAGCATTCCTGTGGGTTTCTTCACATACCCCATCTCGCAGGCTGCCGACATCACCGCGTTCAAGGCCACCACAGTACCAGTGGGCGAGGACCAGGAACCCATGCTGGAGCAGTGCCGCGAGATTGTGCGCCGTTTCAATCATATCTATGGCGATACCCTTGTGGAGCCCAATATCTTGCTCCCTGAGAATGCCGCCTGCTTGCGCCTGCCCGGAACTGACGGCAAGGCCAAGATGAGTAAGAGTCTGGGTAACTGCATCTATCTGAGCGACTCTGCAGATGAGGTGAACCGCAAGGTGAAGACCATGTTCACCGACCCCACACACCTTCAGGTCAGCGATCCTGGCCATCTGGAAGGCAACACGGTGTTCACCTATCTTGATGCCTTCTGCTCCGACGAGCAGGTGGCACGCCACACGGCAGGCACCTATGCCACGCTCCAGGAGATGAAGGACCATTACACCCGTGGCGGTTTGGGTGACATGAAGTGCAAGCGTCTGCTTATGGAGGTGCTGCAGGAGACACTGGAACCCATCCGTATGCGCAGGGCCGTGTATGAGAAGGATATCCCTGCCGTGTACGAGATTCTGAAAAAGGGCTGTGAGGTGGCACGTGAAGCAGCTGCCGCCACCATGGATGAGGTGCGCAGGGCTATGAAGATCAATTACTTTGACGACAGGGCGCTCATCGAAGAACAGTCGCGCAAGTTTGCTGCCAAGTAGCATGAAACCCCATGTCAGGATTCTCTCTGTCAAATGGGAGAAGGTGGGCGAAACAACTCCGCAGGAGTGCCTACAGTACCCTGTGGAGTGGGTTCATTGGAAAAAAATGCCGGAATTATTTTGTCAGGTCAAAAAAAAGGAGTAATTTTGCACCGCAATTCGCAACAAGCGTGAGATTCCGCATGGGCGCTTAGCTCAGCTGGTTCAGAGCGTCTGCCTTACAAGCAGAGGGTCGGCG
>CAMBDA010000017.1 GCA_945865175.1 uncultured Prevotellaceae bacterium
CTCAAATGTTAAAAAAGAGAAGCAAAATAGAGTCAACCTTATTCAGGAAAAGACATGCGGAATCCTTCAATCAGCAATTCGCTTTTCTCAATTTGAGCATCTATTGTCTTTGACATGGCTTATTGTCCTTTTATACATTAATAATTAATGTACAGTCTCACTCGTCAGACGGATGTTTCGCTTCCACAAAGTTATCAAGAATTTCTGAATCCCGCCAAGAGAGAAGAAAATGACATTATGCTTTTTAACAGAAAAGTACATTATCCTCTCATTTTTTCTACGACGAAACGAATCATCGGTGCCAATTTATAAGGTACACCTGTCGCGTGGAGCGGGTAATGGCCGTATAGAGCCAACGGTAATAGTCCGCATCTACCATCTCATTGGTGAGATAACCCTGATCCACAAAGACGCACTCCCACTGTCCGCCCTGCGCCTTGTGGCATGTGACAGCATAGGCATACTTTATCTGCAGGGCATTGAAGTAGCGGTCTTCCTTGATTTTCTTCCACCGTTGCCGTTTATCACCCACCTCGGGATAATCCTCCCACACGGCCTGCAGAAGTGCCTCCTGGCGTGCCTTGTCAAGTGAGGGGGCCTCGCTGGCCAGTGTATCGAGCAGCACCGTGCAATCCAATTCCAAATCATTGTGGTCGGGGAATCGGAGTGTGGCGTCTGCAAAGCGGAAACCATACAGTTCCCTCACCCTTCGGTAGCGCCGCACCACGGCACCCTCCCCATTGGCAATGAAGGGCATTTGCTTGCAGTCGGCGCTCCAGTAATAGTTGTTCTTGGCAACCATCAGCCGCTCACCGCCAGAGAGGATCTCTTCATACCCCAGTATGCGTAGCCTTATGCCCTGGTTGTAAGAGGAGGCCTGACGATTGCTGCGGGTTATCACGATGGTTTCGTCGGTGCCGTAATGTGCATAACAGTTCTCCAGAGTTTCCAGCAGCTCCGATCCAGGAAGTGCCCTGATATCAGCCATGCCACCCAACATCAGCCGGGGCAGCACGCCCACATCACCCGCCGTCAGCAGCTGACGCAGGAGGGTGGCATTGGCCAGAATGCCTGACTGCGCCTCCTGCCTTACCACCTGGGTGAGCGAGGCGGTTGTCACATGAAGCCCGTATGCCCTCATCCGCTCTTCCGCCATGGCCGGCGACCTTGTCTCTCCCACTGGCGGGAGCTGTGCCGTGTCGCCCGAGAGAATGAGCTTGCACCCTGGCTGGGAGAACACGTAATGCACGAGGTCATCGAGCAGATGGCCTGTTCCGAAGAGTGTGCCCGACATGCCGTCGTTGGCTATCATCGAGGCCTCGTCCACGATAAAGATTGTGCCGGGATGCAGGCCCTCACCCAGTTCGAAACAGTTGGCCTGGGCATAGCTTTTCTGCCTGTAGATGGTACGGTGGATGGTGTAGGCTGGCAAGCCCGTCAGGCGGCTCATCACCTTGGCCGCCCTGCCTGTGGGTGCCATCTGCCGGAAACGAAGTCCCAGCTCCTTCAGCGTGGCCACCAGTGCTGACAGGACAGTGGTCTTTCCGGTGCCTGCATAGCCGTTGAGGATGAACACCTCGTCGTCACGTCGGGAAAGGAGCAGTTCCACCCACTTTTTAATCACCATTTCCTGCTCCAAAGTGGGCAAATGATGCATTTTTTGTGCAATTTTGGTGCCTAAATCGAACGATAACATAAATCTTTGTCAAAAAGTTGGCCGAAAAATCGGTTATTTGAATAATATTTTTTACTTTTGCGATGCGAATATACAAAAATAAACGATAAGTATCATCATGAAAAAGGTAATTAATGGAATTTTGGCAGTATGTGTACTGGCCCTGTTGTTCATTTGCTGGCGTAGCATCCAAGACGATCAGGATTTCAACGCCGAGGTCCGAAACCGTGAAAGTGTAGTAAAGGCGCGCCTGCTTCAGATCAGGTCTGCAGAGGAAGCCTACAAACTCCAGCACGAGGGCACATACTGTGCCGACTGGTCGGTGCTCATCGACTTTGTCAAGAACGGACGCCTGCCCATCATCATGAAGCAGGGTGTGCTCAGCGATGCACAGATGGACAAGGGGCTCACCGAGGCCAAGGCAGCAGCCATCGTAAACAGCGGCGACGAGAAGGCCATCATCGAGAACGGCCTGCAGGACTTCCGTCGCGACACCGTATGGGTGTCCCTCATCGACTCCCTCTACAAGGAGGACGACTTTGTGGCAGACTCCCTGCGCTATATTCCCTTCTCCAAGGGTGACACCTTTGAGCTGATTGCATGCCCCAACACCACACGCTCTGGCACCATCATCCAGGTGATGGAATGCAATGCTCCCGACAGCAGTTTCCTCAAGGGAATGGGCAAGATGGGTGACCGCCTCATCTACAACCGTGCCGAGGAGGCAGATGCCAAGGGCGCATATCCTGGTCTGAAAATCGGCGATGCCGGTAACAACTGGAACAATAATGCGGGCAACTGGGAGTAAGCAGATTCATTCCTATAGATTATCCATCCGCGTGCAAGCGGATGGATTTTCTTTATGTACCCAGCCCATTGGCGTGCGTGCCAGGCCAGAGAGCGAGCATGTACCCCTGGAGCCCGATACCCGGCCCAGCGACACGCTCCGAAGGGCACTCACACGCCTGCGCACCGCATCATGCACCTACGACGAGGTGGAGCTGCTGGTGGATACGCCCACCACTTGGGTGCCTCTGGAAGAATTCCACCGAAACGAGATGCACGCCATCTACAGCCTCACCTTTCCCCGGCAGGCAGCTGTTGCAGAAGACATACGCTACGAACTGCTGCCCCATCTCGAGGTGACAGCCATCTACAGCGCACCGCACGAACTGGTGGACACCGTGCGCGACATTTATCCCGAAATGAGGCTGCATGCTATACAGGGTCAGCTGGTACAACAGGCAGCCCAGCGCGAGCAGAAGATACGGAGGTCTGGCCCGTGCATGCACGCTGACCAATGCGGCGAAGGAGTCTTCCTATACGCCATCAAGGACCGCCAGCTCGTCTTCGCCTCCACCTTTCCCTGTACGGCCGGAGGCGACGGCCTCTACCATCTGCTCAATACATGGCAGATGCTGAAGTTCGACAGGCAGACGCACACATGTGTCCTCCATCCCTCCTTCCACTCCATCAAGGACAAGGTAACCCAATTCATCAAGAAGGTAGAACTATGCGAGTAATCACCGGAATCTACAAGGGCAGGCACTTTGAGGTGCCGCGATCGTTCAAGGCACGTCCCACCACCGACTTTGCCAAGGAGAACCTCTTCAACGTGCTGCAGCGGTACGTTGACTTTGATGCATCGCCCAAGGCACTCGACCTCTTTGCCGGCACAGGCAGCATCACCCTGGAACTGCTGAGCAGAGGGTGCGGCCAGGTGGTCTCGGTGGAGAAGGACCCGCAGCACTATGCCTTCATCCGCAAGTGCCTGGATTCCTTGCAAGACCTCTCTGCCGTTCCGGTCAAGGGCGATGTGTTCCGCTATCTGGAACGCTGCAGAGAACAGTTCGACTTCATCTTTGCCGACCCTCCCTACACCCTGCCAGGCATCGACCAGCTTCCCCAATGCGTATTGGAGCGCGGCCTGTTGTCGCCCGGAGGCCTCTTTGTGATGGAGCACGGCAAAACCAATAATTTCTCCTCCCACCCCTGCTTCGTGGAGCATCGTGCCTATGGGAGTGTCAATTTTTCCTTCTTTCAGGAGACACAGGGGCACACGCAATCCTGCCACGAAAAGACATAGAAAAAATGAACATAAACCCCCATAGACAATGAAAAAAAAACACACTTTCCTTTTCCTTATGCTCCTGCTGGCACCCGCATGCCTGACAGCAGCCGACTTCTGGAAAATTGATTCATGCGGAAACAGTATTACATGGACCATCCGCTCCGGGCAGGCACACGACGACCACATTGAAATGTCGGGAAGACAGGTGTCGGTTGTGCTACGCTACGGTGTAGACGAAAGCGGCCGGTTCCACCTGAACAAGAGCATGGTGTGGCCCATGCTGCGCACTGTCCCCAACAACACCCATGCCAGCCTCATGCGCAGGTTTGAATGGGACCCCATCGCCCTGCTCACTGTCAACGGGCAACCCACCCGCGAGCATACACACTCCATCACCCTCAACGGCACAATGGAGGTGAACAGCACACTCCACGAATGCTGGGGCGGCAAACTGAAGTTGCAACGTGTATACCTGCCCTCGCCCACCAAACCGGCACTGGTGGAAACCTATACGCTCACCAACACGTCGGACCGCAACATGAAGGTGGAAATCCCCGCCATGGACGAAACCATAGCCACAGAGCCCACAGGCGGTGTGGACGGCAGTTACCTGATTCGGCTGACCACCCGTCATGCCCGCCCCGTCATGCTGAAACCCGGTGAGCGCATCTCCTTCGAGGCATCGCTGGCAGCCTACAAGAAAGGACAGCCCCAGCCCGCCATACAGGCTGCCGAAGAATGTGCTGAACGCAAAGCACTGGTGGCACAGTGGATGGGCAATCTGAGGCTCGACACGCCCGACCCCGTAGTCAACGAGATGTTCGCCTTCTCTAAGATAAGGGCCATGGAGAGCATCTATGCCACCAAGAGCGGGCCCATGCATGGCCCGGGCGGAGAAAGCTACTATGCCGCCGTGTGGTGCAACGACCAAGCGGAATACATCAACCCCTTCTTCCCCTTTGTCGGCTATGAGTACGGAAACGCCTCTGCCCTCCATTCCTACAAGCTCTTCGCCTCCTTCATGAACAATGACTACCGCCCCATTCCCAGCTCCATCATCGCCGAGGGCTACGACATCTGGAACGGAGCAGGTGACCGTGGCGATGCAGCCATGTGTGCCTACGGTGCTTCGCGCTATGTACTGGCCAAGGGCGACCGGGAGGAGGCCCAGGAACTGTGGCCCTTCATCGAATGGTGTTTGGAATACTGCCACCGCAAGCTCAACCCGCAAGGCGTAGTATCGTCTGACACCGACGAACTGGAGAACCGTTTCCCCTCGGGTGACGCCAACCTGTGCACCTCCTCGCTCTACTACGATGCTCTGCTCTCCGCTTCTTCCTTGGCACGCGAGCTGGGCCATTCTGCTGCTGCCAGCCGCTACACCAAGCAAGCTGCCACCTTGCGCAAGAGCATCGATGCCTTCTTTGCCGCCCAGGTGGAAGGCTTCGACACATACCGCTATTACGACGGCAACGACGTGCTGCGTTCCTGGATATGCATCCCTCTCTGCATGGGCATCTACGAACGTGCCGAGGGCACTATACAGGCTCTCTTCTCTCCCCGTCTGTGGACTGAGAACGGCCTCCTCTCCCAGGCAGGCACCACTATCTTCTGGGACCGTTCCACGCTCTATGCCTTGCGCGGTGTGTTCATGGCAGGTGAAACGGAAAAGGCACACCGTTATCTACAGTCCTATTCCCACACACGCCTGCTGGGCAATCACGTACCCTATGCCGTGGAAGCATGGCCGGAGGGCGGACAGCGCCACCTGTCGGCCGAGAGCGCACTGTATGCCCGCATCTTCACCGAGGGCGTCTTTGGCATCCGTCCTACAGGCCTGCGCAGCTTCACTTTCTCGCCCCGCCTGCCCAAACCATGGAATCACATGTCGCTCCACGACATCAAGGCCTTCGCCCACAGCTTCACCATTGATGTGGCACGCAAGGATGAAAGCCACCTGTCGGTGTGTGTGACCACAGGAGGCCGCGAGGTGCTGAAGAAGACCATCAAGGAGGGCGCTACCGTAAAGTGCACCCTGGCCCAGTGATGTCCAGACTCTGGAGAGCAGGGGCATTCGCGGCAGTCGTCTCCGTCGAGGCCATTTTCACGAACATCCTCCTCTCCAGAGAAAATATGATAGATATGAAAACATAACTTCCGCTGTTTGGAGAATTACAGTGTCACACCGTCTTTCCAGATGGCGATTTCGTGGTAGCCGTTTGTCTCATTGCGCGTTGGATCTCCGCTGGCGGTGTGGATGACAAGGTGCAGGATTTGCCGGGTGGCTTCTTCCCATGGGATGCCTGTGAGCAGGCATCCTGCATTGAAGTCTATCCAGTGGGGCTTCTGCTGTGCCAATGTGTTGTTGGTGCTTATTTTGAGTGTGGGGACACAGGTGCCGAAGGGTGTGCCGCGCCCGGTGGTGAAGAGCACTATCTGACAGCCTGAGGCGGCCAGTGCTGTGCTGGCAATCAGGTCGTTGCCAGGGGCGCATAGCAGGTTCAGACCCTTCTTCTGGAGCGGCTGCCCGTAGTCCAGCACATCCACCACGGGCGCAGTACCTCCTTTCTGTACGCATCCCAGTGATTTCTCTTCCAGCGTGCTGATGCCTCCGGCCTTGTTGCCGGGTGAGGGGTTTTCTCCTACGGGAAGGCCATGCGAGAGATAATACTCCTTGAAGTCGTTGATGAGGCGCACCGTCTTGTAGAACGTGGCCTCATCCTGACAGCGGTTCATCAGGAGGGTTTCGGCCCCGAACATTTCGGGTACTTCGGTGAGGACGGTGGTGGCGCCCTCGGTCACGAGCGTATCCGAGAGGCGTCCCAGGAGCGGATTGGCCGTAATGCCCGAGAATCCGTCTGAACCCCCGCATTTCAACCCGATGCGCAGCATGCTGAGCGGCAGATTCCTGCGCTCGTCTTTTTCCGCTATCGCTTTGAGCTCGGCCAGGAGAGAGAGCCCCTCTTGGTATTCGTCCTCCACCTTCTGGGCTTCGAGAAAGCGCACACGGCTGGGGTCGACCTTTCTTTCCAGCATTTCGCGGAGGGTTGAAAGCTGGTTATTCTCACATCCCAAGCCGAGCACCAGTACACCACCTGCGTTGGGGTGTGAGATGAGGGAGCAGAGCATTTGTCGTGTGCGTGCGTGGTCGCAGCCCAGCTGTGAGCATCCGAAGGTGTGGGCAAAGGCCAGGGTAGGATAGCCACATACACGTTGGAAGTCTGCGGCCAGACGCTGTGCCAGCGAGGCCACGCAGCCTACTGTGGGGATGATCCAGATGTGGTTGCGTATGCCAGCCTGCCCGTCGTGGCGAAGGTAGCCGCGGAAGGTAGCCGCGGGTAGAGGCAGCGATGATGGGGTCTGGCAGGGCTGGGGGTTCCAGTTGTATGCCAGTGTGCCCTGGAGGTTTGTGCAGATGTTGCGCTCGTCCACCCATTCGCCTTTGGCTATGTGGCGTGTGGCGTGTCCGATGGGGCAGCCATATTTGATGATGTCCTCTCCCTCCGCAATGGGGCGCAGCGCCCGCTTGTGGCCGGCAGGAATACCGTTTTCGGGATGGAGGAGTATCTCTACGTTGTCGCGTTCGTGGATTTGCATGTTTCCTTTAGTGTGCGGTGGATGATGGATGCTCCAGTTGGCTCATTGTTCCAGGTTTATGTTGGCTATGAGCCCCTTGACAAGCATGACGGGCATGGAGCCTTTCAAGTCGAGGTAGCGCTGAATGGGAGGCAACAGGCGTGCTTTGCACTTGGAGATGGCATTGAGGCGTATGCTGCTCAGCCGGTGGTGCAGGAAGGGGTTGAGGAAGCGGTCGGTGATGCTGGCAGAGTAGTTGTTAAGCTCCTCCTGGCTGAATCCCAGGGGCAGGAGCGTGGGAATGAGTTCCTCGTGAATCATTTGTTGCAGGGCAGGCCCCAGGGTGGGATGCTTCATGCAGTCTTCCACCGTCTCGAGCCCCAGTTCG
This sequence comes from uncultured Prevotellaceae bacterium, assembly GCA_945865175.1. Classification (GTDB taxonomy): domain Bacteria; phylum Bacteroidota; class Bacteroidia; order Bacteroidales; family Bacteroidaceae; genus Physcousia. The sequence continues at coordinate 7,711 of CAMBDA010000017.1, forward strand.
GTGCCCAGTGCCGACATCACGGTGTGTGGCGCATTGAGGAGCGTTACCTTGCGTTCGTGGTAGGGATTCTCGTCGCGGGTGAGCACGATATTGAAATTCTCATTCCGGAGGGGGAGTTCCTGCCGGAGCGACTCGGGGGCCTCGATGACCCACAGGTGGTAGGGCTCTGCTTTTACGCAGATGGGGTTTCCCTGAAGGGCACCTTGGGCAGCCTTGATGCGTGTCTCGAACTGCGGCTGTTCTTCTTCTGTGGGTGTCCCCGACACGATGCGGTCCACCAGTGTATTGTAGATGGGGCAGCATGCCTCTATCCATTGCGCGAATGCATCCTCCAGCTTCCAGTGATTAATGTACTGCTGGATGGTGCCCTGGAGGTTTGTTCCGTTGTGGAAGATGAGTTCGCAAGGTAGGATGACGAGCCCCTTGTCCTTGTCACCCTGGAAATGTTTCCAGCGGTGGTAGAGCAGTTGGGTGAGCTTGCCTGGATAGCTCAGTGCAGGTGTGTCCTGGAGCTTGCAGGCAGGGTCGAAGGCGATGCCGGCCTCGGTGGTGTTGCTCACGACAAACCGTGCATCTTCTGCCTCGGCCAGCCGCAGGTAGGCAGCATGGTCCTCGTAGGGGTTGATGGCACCCGCGATGCTCTCTATCCGCTCTATCTTGTTGATGACCTCTCCCTCCTTCATGCCCTGCACGCATACGTAGTAGCGGCATTGCTGTTCGAGGAGGTGTTCCAGGCCTTTGCCTGGGCGGGGCTTCACGATTGTCACGCTGTCCTTCTCCATCATCCAGTCTACAAAGGCCCGGAGAAAATTGCCTTCGCCGAATTGTATTATCTTCATTGTAGATGTTTTTTTCGGGGTGGAGTTTCCGAGTTTTATATTTCTTTGATAATATTCCTGGCTTTTCCATGGAAATATGGCGTAAAGATAGCTTTTTTTCTTTGAAAAGAGAAGGAACCAGTGCCTACTAGTTCGTTATTGTAGGATTTTTATGTAAATTTGCAAGGCAGATTATTAAAACAGCACAGTATTGTAAAAAATCATGAACAGAATTTGCGTTTTCTTGTCAGCTTGCCTGCTGATGGCCTCCATGCCCTCAGATGCAAGGCTTCGTTCGTTGGTGCCTTCGCGTCCCTCCAAGGCCCCCGATTATTTTTCCAGTTGGAACACCCAGGGCTATTGTGCCAGTTATGACGGCGCTGCGACCATCCGGCTGATGACCGAGCAGTCCATGTTCGGAGACGGTCGGCTGGAGGGATGGACACGGTTTTTCCCTTCTTTCCGCGAGGATTTGCTGTTCCTGATGGATGATTCATGGGACATTCCCTGTGGCACACACGAGGGCAACGAACGGTACATGGGTGAGTGCAGACTGGATCCTGGCCGTTTCCCGACCTGTACGGGCACACCCGTAGAACGACTCAGAAAACTGGTGAAGAAGACAAAGGATGCGGGATGGAAAGGGCTGGCCGGATGGGTGGTGGCCCACGAGTCATCAGCGGCTCCTGATAGGGAAGACCGTGAGGTCTACTGGACGACCCGTCTGCGCGAGAGTACTCAGGCCGGAATGAACTACTGGAAGGTAGATTATGGCCGTGAACAGGACAATATCGAATGGAGGCGGATGCTGACACGGCTGGCCCGGGAGCATGCACCGAAGATAGTGTTGGAACATGCCTTCACCTATCCGGTAATCGAGGATTGCGACGTATTCCGTACGTACGACGTGGAGGTCGTAACCTCAGTCCCGGTTACCCTGCAGCGTGTGGTGCGCTTGCTCAAGTACCAGACCCATCCCGGCAATCTGGGTCTCATCAACTGTGAGGACGAGCCTTTGATTGCGGTGGGACTCGGGTGTGTCATCGGTGTGATGCGTCATCCCGTCAATCTCCCGCTTCCCAACGGCCAGGCCGACCATGTCTTTCCTGCTGCGGCACGCAATCTGAAGGCGCGACTGGACGAGGTGGACCGTGCACTGAAGTGGCACCGTATTGCCGAGCCCTTTGCGGTGGACAATGATGCCAATATCGACACCTGCCAGCTAACCGACCGCTGGCTTCTGGCAGAACGTGAAACTTGGGTGCCCGGCCGTCGCCCTGGCGACATTTTGACCGAGCGTGCGCCTGCCCGCATCTCGCGGTGTATGCCTTTGCCTCAGGTGGAGTGTGCGGGTGAGCCGCCATATGTGCTGGCAAGCAGGTACCCCAATGGCTCTGTGGCAGTAGCCACACTGGAGCGGTTGGACCATCGCACTTGGGGAACGCCCTTGGCAAAGGTGTCTGTTGAGGTGGAAAATGTGAAGGCCCTCATTGGTGTCTTTGGCGATTATCAGGAACTCATCATCACCTACCCCCGTCCGTTGAAGGCCAAGGCGCGCATCCTGGCGCAGGACCTTCGGGGAAAGTGTCCGGTAGACATATCCTCCCGCGTGCGGATAGAAGGAAACAGGCTTATTCTCCCTGGTACGCTGATTCATGAGGTGGGTACCATGGATGGTAGTTCTGGCGACGTGTCCGCCCCCGGCCTTGTGCTCTGCATCAAATAGTGTGTGGCGTTTTTGGGGGGCTTGCTGGTGAGGATGTCAGTCCCCTACCAGAATGCCGCACAGGCGGTCCTGGAAGTTGCGCGACTCATAGACGGGCGTGTCCTCATGGATGATGGAGAAGGCATACCAATGGCCGTCGTTACCCAGGCAATAGCCGCTGAGCGAGGAAACGCCTTTGGTGGTGAGCGTGCCTGTCTTGCAGAACACCTTGTTGTGGAAGCGTGCCGAGCGCATGCGCCCCATCAGCGAGCCACTGCGCGGAGAGGACGGTGAAGCCAGGGCTTCGTCCAGCAGTATGTGGCGGATGGAGGCGTCTGTCCAGGCCCAGGTGAGCAGTTGGGTGAGGAAACGTGTTGTGAGCCTGTTTTGGGGCGACAGGCCGCTGCCGTCCATCACCACCAGATGGCAGGTGTCTGTGTCCAGCTGGTGGTGGATGAAGGAGAGCATCACGGTGGCAGGGTCGGCATCGGGGCCTGCCCAGCGCGAGAGAGCGTGAGCAGTGTGGTGGAATACGGCTTCTGCCTTGGTGTTGCTGCTGTAGATGAGCATGGGAGCCACCACCTCTCTCAGGCTGTGGCGCACACGTGACAGCGTGACAGTGTGGGGATTGGCGTGAATCTGGTTGAGCACCATCCGATAGGAAGCGGGATAGGTTTCCTGCTCGATGCCCAGCAGGAGGGGATGAGACAGCAATGCGTTTTTTTGGAAAGAGATGCCTGCAGCGGAAAGGGCCTGCATGAATTCCCGTTTCACACGGGCCCGCCCCTTCATCAGCAGCGGCACCTTGCTGTAGGGGATGTCCCAGGGCATGGCTGTGGGATGCTGGCGCAATGTGTCCATACGTGCCAGATCGAAGACGATGTCGCCCACGATGGTGTGGATTCCCTTTTCCTGCAGTGCATCCATCATGGGCGTGAACGACTCGATGAGCGGGTCGTCGTCCATCTCCACCACCAGTGTCCCCGTGAGTACGCCTTTGTCTACAGCTCCATTGGAGAGCAGTTTGCTCTCGTAATAATGGCCGCAGCCCAATATGCGGAGCGAGGCAATGGCCGTGAGCAACTTCATGCACGAGGCGGGAATCATGGAGGCCCCTTCGTGGTGGCCGTATACCATGGCCTGCTCGGTGAGGTCGTACACGCAGATGCCCAGCCGCGATGTGTCGATGCGGAGGGGGGTGTCCACCAGCTTCTGGATGCGCTGGGCCATGGCGGGATTGGTGAACAGCGAGTCGTGAAACACGTATGTGGTATCGGGGACTGATGCCTCTTCCGGCACGTCTCCTCCGGTGCAGAATCCCACCATCAGCGACACCATAGCCACAAATCCTATGACAAATCCCGTGCAGCCGATGCGCACGCTTTTCTTGAGTCGTCTTTTCTTCTTTTTCTTGGTCATTGCTGATTACATGATGCGTTTGTCGTCCACCCTTTTGCTGGTCAATTGTAGCTGTGCATTCCGCCCAGCAGATGGTTCACTCCCCAGTAGGTCATGGCCAGGCAACAAAGGGCTACCACCGAATAGATGCGGTATGCCCTGTCGCTTTTCAGCCAGGGTATGCTCTGCGTGTGGAGCGGGAGCGAATAGACCAGCATGGTCACCAGTGCCCACGACTCTTTGGGGTCCCAGCTCCAATAGGAGCCCCACGACACATTTGCCCATACGGCTCCCAGGAAGATGCCGACGGCCAGCAAGAATACGGCGGTCTTGAGCATGCGCCGGTCGATGATGGAGAGCACCAGCATGGCATAGCTGAGCATGATGATGCTCACGTGGGCACTGAGCCAGGGCGAATGGAGAACGGGCACCAGTGGGGTGATGCAGGGATCTGTCTCGCCCAGATGGGCCACCAGCAGCACAAAGGCGGCAGGGAGCAGCGCTCCGGTTTCCCGCCGTAGCGAGGGCACAGCAATGCGGAGCGATAGGATGCACAGTGCCACAAAGACCATTGTCTCATAGCTATTGGCCAATGGAATGCGTGCGGCAATGTACCATCTGAGTACAAACGAGACAGCCAGGAACAGCCACAGCAGTATGCTGCCGGCATGAACCAGACGGAAGAGCGATGTGTGGCGGGATTGCACGAAGCGGATGCGGGCATAGGCACAGATACCGCTCGCTACCACCAGCACGAAGCAGGCAATCATGCTCCACAGCGTCCAGTCGATTCGGTTGTAGAACAACTCGGCACGGATGCGCGTAGGGCTCGCGGGCTCCACACCTTCAGGTAACGGTTTCACCAGCGATCCTTGCATCAGCATCAGGATGAGGCCCACTTTCTCATCGGTGCGTGCATCGGTGCCCAGTCCTTTTAACTGGGGGGGCATGGTGGAATAGTCGATATAGTCGTTGAGGCAACCGTATCCGCCGTCGGTCAGCTTGATGATGGGCTGTGAAGCCCACTGCTGCGGGTCCATCTGCCATGAGGTGACCACCTGCATGGGTGAGAGTCCACGGTAGGTGCGGTGCCCGTAGATCTTGAGCAGAAACTCCTGTGCCATGGTGCCCATGGGCGCCACGCGGTCGTTCCATATCACCTGTTCCTGCTCCATCATGAGCAATCTGCTCTGGGGAAGGGTGGGCAGCGGATCAGCTTTTGCCGGCAGGCCCATCATCAGCAGTGCCATTATGCAGCCCGCCGTTTTGCGCCGGTTTTGCAGTCTCCTTATCCAGGGTACATCAGCCAACAGGCTGCACATCATGCTCAGTGCCAGCATCAGGTAGCCGGCATAGGTGAGGCCTGTGCCCCAGGGGTCGTAGTTCACCTTGAGTACAGTGCCTTGCAGGTCGGGGTCATAGCTGCTCTGGTAGAGGCGGTAGCCCTGCACCTCGGCAATGCGGTTCATGGAGATGACGTAGACACTGTCCTGGATGCGCACATGGCTCACATAGTCCTGCGGTGCCTCTGTGCCGGGATAGTGGAGGATATAAAAACTATCCAGCCTGGCCGTGAAGGGGAGACTGGATGCTGCACTGTTGTCGCGTGCGTAATGGGAAGAAGGAACGCCCTGTCTCAGGTGGAGATAGCCCCTGCGCGCGGTCAGTGCCGTGAGTAATGCCCCGCAGAGTATCATCAGGAAAGACAAATGAAGGGCAAGAGTGGCGGGGCGTTTCCATATATTCAGTCGCAGCATCACACGTACCCCCAATGCGGCCAGTATCACCCACAGGGCTGTGAACCAGACAGAGCCATACACAGCGCGATGGGCTGCAGCTGTGCCCCACACCTCCTCCACAAGGGTGGCGGCGGCTATGGCTACGGCCAGCACCATCAGCAGGACAAACGGCCACAGGCGGAGCTTCTGCCATGGCGACGAAGAACGAGCGGGCGTCTGTGTCATCAGAAATCGTGGTATTGGGGACAATGTGAGGGCAGCACGGCCACACATTCCATTTCAATCAGCCATGTGGGCCTGCACACGGGTGCCAGGGTGAACACGGTGGGGATGTGGGGGAAGCGTTCGCTGAAAAGGCGTTTTACCGTCTCGTAGTCGGCCGTGTCGCGCAGGTACACGATAATCTGCATCACGTCCTGGAATCCCGCGCCGCCTTCCTGAAGCAGGGCTTCCACGTTTTCCCACATGCGATGGGTCTGGCCCAGTATGTCACCCACATGCACCACGTTGCCCTGGTTGTCGATGCTGGCCGTGCCGGAGATGTACACATGCCGGCGGTCGCCAAACTGCAGGACTGTGCCTCGCTCGAAGGTGACGCCATATTCGATGGTGGGGTTGAGGTGGGTGGTGGCGTGGAGGTATTGCAACTGGTCGGGCTGGAAACCCAAGAGTGCGTATGCTCCCATCTGCACCAGGGCGCGGGTGTCGGCCGGAATGCCTCCGATGCCCGTGCTGGCGATATAGTGGGTATGCGGATTGAGCCCCTGCTGCAGGAAGTTCTCCCTGCGTGCTTTCACCAGTCCGGCATACTGGGTGTCCACGTCCCGCACAAAGAACCAGGTGCGGATGCAGTGGTCGGCCAGCGTAGCACCCATGGCATGGAGCATCTCTTCGTATTCGATGAGCAGGCTTTCGGTCTGCCATGCGCTGTCGCCCTTGTGCTGGTGCATGCCCATTTTCCATAGGTGTTTGTAGCCGTTGTGGCGCACACAGATGAGGCCGTTTTCATTGGCTGCCTCTGTGCCCCGCTGCAGATACAGCCACACGGCAATCTTGCTGCCGTCGAGCGGCTGTTGCTGGATGATGCTCACGGCCACCTCCGTTTCGGTGCGCATGAGCGGCTGCTGGTTGGCGCTGTCCGAGAGGAAGTAGCGCTTCATGATGTAGTGGGCACCTGTGTGCTCTGTCATGGCCAGTATGCGCTCTTCGGCGGCATACACGCGTGCCAGTTGCGTTGCGAACAGGTCGTCTTGCGGAGCCACATGCAGCATGATGTGCCATTCGGCCACACCGCTGGCAGGGACGAAGGCCGCCTCCTCCATTTCTATGCCCAAATCTTCCAAATATTTGTTCTGAAATGTCATCTTTTGTTCATTTGTGGGTGCAAAGATAGTCATTTTTAGCCTATCATGCCCGAAATTACGTTGATTTTTTTACCTTTTCAGGTTTGTAATCCACCGGTCAAGCAGTTGGCGCACCTCCAGAAGGTTGCTTTTGAACTGGCTGCTCACCAGGTCGGTGTGATTGAACCCCACTGCCGTACTGCCGTCCTCGCCTATCACCTGATGGAGCAGGCTTTCCTGTGGATGGCCGGCTTTTACGCGTAGCATCTGCGGATGCACGGTGGAGTACACGCCCACAAGGTTCGGCAGGCTGTGGCCCGCTTCCAGGTTGAGGCGGGCTGCCTGGTGGCTGGTGGCATGGCATTGGATGCACGCCTTGTCGAAGATGCCGTATTGGATGCAGCCATAGAGGTCGAGCTGGAGGGTGTCCAGGTCCAGCGTCAGCGTGTCGCCGTCGGCACAGGCGGACAGGTCCACGTCGGCCAGGGTGAGGATGCGGTCTCTGAGCCGTCCGGCCAGCACCAGTGCCGCCGATTGGATGTGGTCATCCAGGTTGCCCAGGATGAGGTCCATCGCTGTGCCGTCGGGTGTGGAGGCGGGGATGGTGCGCTGTACGGAGGCATATTGCTTGTCGTCGGCGTATGCAGCCAGAGCCACACTCAGGTCCTTGTCCAGCTGGTCGGCACCGCTGACCACCATGCGCAGCCTCACGGCCCTGCCCGATTCCGTCACGCTGTAACCTTGCTCCACGATGTCGCCGCTGTCGCACGAAACGCAGAGCATCAGCAGAAAAAGAGTTCCTGGGAGAAAATGTCGGATATTCATGACGGTGTGCCTCCCCTAGAATGAATATTGTAGTTTCACCACTCCGCTGTGGGTGGCCAGGCCCAGGTCGTCGTTGTCGCGGTCGAGCTGGGTGCTGTGGCCATAGCGGCCTGTGAACTGGTACATGGCCGAGAGTTTCAGTCTGCATGGATTCACGTAGTAGTTGACCACTGCTGCGGGCATGTTCAGGAATCCGTCGCGTCCTGTCCCGTTGCGGTCCATAAAGTCATACCGTGCCCCCACCTGCAACCTTGGGGTACAGAAATACCCCACCTGCCCATAGGCACCCCAGTAGTTGTACGTCTCGCTGATTTTCTGCCTTTTGGTGAATCCCACGTGCATCCAGTAGCCTTCGGCTGCCACATACCACCGCCCCTTTAGCATGGAAAATTCTGCGGCCAGACGTCCGTCGTTAGTGCTCTCGTTTTCGCTCTCCACGTTCAGGCTTCCGCTGAGGCCGAAGATCAGACTGCGCTGGTGCAGCATGTGCGGATTGCCCTGTGTGGCCGGCATTTTCCCCCAGGGCATGAAGGTGAGGCGTGCCCCGTAGAGCAGTGAAGGGATGTGCCAGTCGTCGCTGAGCGTCTTGGTGGCAGTGTTGATGCTGCTGCCCGTGCCGTTCCAGAGCCCCACCTCATAGCCCATGAGCCAGCGGGATGTGTGGGGGGCACCGATGGGGGCGATGCCATGGAATTGCACACCCAGGTCGAAACCCGTGGCGATGGCGGGCGTGACGGCGTTCAGCGAGTGGGGCATGATGCAGGAGGCGGAGAGCGAGGTGGGGACCGAAGGGAAAAGCGTCTCGCCCAGTGTGGTGAGGTAGGCGTGGGTGAAGGGTGTCTTGAACTTGCCCACACGGAAGCGTGCGCTGGGACGCAGGCGGTAGTCAATCCATGCCTGCTGCAGAATGTTGCCGCCCGTGGCCGCTGCGTTCACACACAGGTTGTAGTCGAGCCGCCCGAAAGTGGTTCCTGTGAAGCCGATGATGGCATAGGGGATGGAGAATCCGCTGTTGGCCACGTTGTCCTGGTTGTAGGCCTTGTCGAGCCCCTCGTCGTCATAGTAGTGGTAACTGCCCTGCGACTGCAGGAAGAGGTAGGGCTTGAACACAAAGCTGCTGTCGCGGCTTTGCAGGGTGAATCCCCGGTTGTTGGCAATGCCCAGCACACCGTTGTCCATGTCGATGTGCCGGCTTTCTGTCGTTTGGGCAGCCAGGATGCCCGGAATGGCCAATATGGTCGTGAGAAGAAAATGTTTCATTTGTGGTTTTGATTGAAAATGGGATTGATATGAGATGGAATCAGAGACTCTCCAGAAACTTCACCAGTGCCGAGCGGTCCTCCTTGTGCATGCCGGCAAAGAGGTTCTTGCTGGCCTCCCCCTCGCCGCCGTGCCACATGATGGCCTCCACAAAGTTGCGGGCACGGCCGTCGTGGAGCAGATAGGTGTGGGCGTTCACCTTCTCCTGCAGACCCACGCCCCAGAGCGGGGTGGTGCGCCACTCGTTGCCTCTGGCCAGCCCACTCACATAGTTGTCGTTGAGCCCCACACCCATGATTTCCGAGCCCATGTCGTGGAGCAGAAAGTCGCTGTAGGGGTGGATGGTCTGGTTGCCCAGCCAAGGTAGTTCGGTGCCGTTGAGCAGGGTGGCGCCTCGCGGGCGTGTGTGCAGAGTAGTAGTGTGGCAGAGGTGGCATTTGGCTTCGTGGAATCGCTGTTCGCCGATGGCCACCAGCTGGCGTTCGGTGAGGGTCTGTCCCTTGTAGGTGACGGCCGTTTGTGTGCTCCCCAGTCGTCGGGCGGGCACACCCAGTGCGTGCAAGTAGTAGTCCACGTTCTCCATGTCCTCGGTGCTCACGTCCAGCCGGTCGTACAGCAGCCCCATCATCGATCCTTCCTGCATCTGCAATTGCCCTTCGCAGATTTCCTCGGGGTAGCGGCTGTTGGTGCATCCCATGTCGCTCGAGAATCCCAGTTCCACGGTCAGGTCGGCATGCTGGGCCTTGTTGCCCGAAAGGCCCACCTGCATGATACCCCTTTCGGTGATGTAGTTGCATCGTCCGCTGATGCCATACTCGGGATAGTTGCTGCGTGCGGCCAGCGCCTCTATCTCATTGCGGTCGATGGCCATCATCTGACCCAGCCCCACATGGCGCAGGGGAATGCGCACCGAACAGAACAAGTCTTCGGGCTGGATGGGCGAGGATGTGCCGTCGTAGGGCGCATACCATTGGGTGATGCGGTATTCAGGCCATACCAGGCTGTAGGGCTCGCCGTCCGGGAAGGTGAATTGTTCTTCGTGCCAGCGGCATTCCAGCTTGCCCTCGGCCTGTACGCCGTAGATGGCCTGGTCGTGAAGCACGCGCCCGTATTGCTGGAAGAAGGCACCGTTGCGTCGGGTGATGTACACCAGCATGGCACTGAAACCGTAGGTGCCGGAGCCGTACACGGGCGTGCCGTCGGCATCGGTGCCCGTCTGGGTCCACAGGGCGGGCTTGGTGCGGCCGGCATTGCGGTGGCACGAGCCGCAGCTGTACCCTGCATACACCGGCCCCAGCCCGTCGCCCTGTGTGCGTGCGTCATCGTAGAGTCCGTCACCGCGGATGAACCGACGGGAGGCGGTGGCCGAAGCAGATACCCAGGAAGCCTCGGTGTCGTAGGCAAAGCTGGAATTGATGAAGACAGTGCTGGTGCCGGCCGAAAGGGCATACTGCTCAGGCACGTCTATCTCCACGACATCCAGTCCATCCGCGTCTTCACAGGCAGTGGCCAGAAGCAGCCCGGCCAGAAGTAGTCCGGCCAGGTGCGTGTAGTCTTTTCTTATGCCCATGACAGTTGCTCCATTATTGGTTGCTGGTTGCCTGGGGAACGGTGCGTGGCTTTCCGTCCTTGAACAACAGGAATTCCAGTGTGTGGAATCCGCGTACATTCTGGGCGGCCTCCGCCTCGCCTTCGCCGGCCTCCTGCCCGTATTCCAGATGGCTGAAGTCGCCCGTGCGCAGGATGTTGGCAATGGCGGCCTGGTCGAGCGGCCACGAGTCCATGTTGGGGTCGAGCCCTTCCTCATCTACGGGGCCAAACAGGAACGCTTCGCTCGTTTCCCAGGGCGCACGTGCTGTCATCCATGCTTCGGCAGCCGCTTTGAAGGCTGCGTCCGAAGGGTTGTCCCTGAGCGCGGCCACTGCGGTGCTCAGCAGGCGGTTGCAGGTGGCCAGGTCGACATAGGTGGGCATCACCACATTATCTACATAGTTTTCCACGATGCGCTTCAGTTCTTCGCTTTGTTCCTCGGTGGTGAGGGTGGTGACATAGCTCTTGAGCTTGTTCGACAGCACCTGTTCCAGGGCTGAGCAGGCCTCCATGGCAGCCAGCACGCCGCTGTTGCCGATGTGGCTGCGGAAGGGGGCCGCCATGTTCTCGATGGCCACAATGGCAGCGGTGATGGCCGCCTTCGTTTCGGTGTAGAGCGGTGCATTGTGTGCCAGCAGGTAGCTGGCAAGGCTGTGAGCGGCCTCTGTGCGGCCGTCGCGTGAGCCGTAGAAGGCGTTCTGGATGCTGCGGATGTTGTTGGCATAGTCTTCGATGGAATGGTAGCTGTACCAGCTTTCTACGGCATACACGGCCTCAGTGTATTTGCTCGATTCCCACAGGTCGCGCGGTTCGCCAATCTTGGCTGTGCCCACCTCGTTGGCAATGTCGGCACATCCGTCTACAATCTGCTCCACACATGAGATGGCGCTGGGATAGGCGCTGTTGCCTTGTTTGAACTGTGTGGCAAACCCGCTGCTTCCCTTGTAGCTCACTTCCCAGTCGGCATGCAGGGTAGCTGCATCCTGTGCCAGCAGGTCGGCCACGCGGCAGGCGTATGCCGTCCAATTGGCCATGTTCTGCGAGGTGATGTCGATGTCGTCGGTGGCCAGTGTCACCTCGTCGGTGCCTTCAGGCATTGTTTTTTCTGTCTCTTCGTCGTTGCACCCGGCCAGACTCACCATGGCGGCTAGCCCTAGCATTTTCAGCGTAATTGTCTTCATGTCAGTAGTTGTTTGATAAATTATATATTTGTTTGATAAGTAAATAAATGGCTTAGGATTTCTTTCTTGTGGTGCGGTCCGAGAAGAACCAGCCGGCAAAGGCCACGCCCAGCGCAAATTCGTTTTCACTGTTGTATGCCCCTCCTCCGATACGGCGCTGGGTGTAGTCGGCCTTGATGATGATGAAGGGGAGCGGGCGGTAGTTGAGACCGGCTGTCCAAAGGGATGTCTTCAGCCTTTCGTCGGCCACATAGGGCGCATCCACCTGCTGCTGCGCATTGTAGTATTCATAGCGGGCAAACGGGATGAGGTCGGGCATTCGCTTGCCGGCCACCAGTCCTTTCAGCTTCAGGCCGGCCTCCATGCCATAGCAGGCAGCCTTGTGGGCGATGGGGGCCGTGCGTGTGTAGGGGGAGTTGTTCGACAGTTTCACGTTCCTGCCCGTCAGGGCTGCGGAGTTGCTCAGATTGCCGCGTAGCAGGTTGGCCGTAGCCGTCAGCCATGTGTTGTTGTAGCGGGCGTCGGCGCTCCAGATGCGCACAGGCACCCTGAAACTGTAGGTCTGCGGCTTGTCCGAGTTGGCAGCCGCATTGGCGCAGTAATAGAAGGTGCCTCCCACCGTGAGTCCTGGCAGGCCGCTGTAGCTGAGACGGGCGGTGTAGGCGGGACTGGTGAAGTTGTCATCCTCAAAGAGCCCCTGTTTGCCCGAAGCCACCCAGTTGTTGCGGTCAAACCCATTGGCGTTGAGCCCCTCTGTCAGCATGGCCGCCCATTGGAAGCTGGCCCATCGGCGACCAAACTGGCCATAGAGCTTGATGCCTGTCTCGTGCCAGGTGGCAGGCACCATCGACCGCTCTCCCTCGGGTCTTATGGCGGACAGGTAGTTTATGGGCTCATGGTAGAGGTTCCATGTGCCCACGGGCAACACCACGTGTCCCATCTGCAGGTTGAACCACGGGCTGGGGCTGTAGGTGATGTGGAGTTGCTCCAGCACCACCTCGCCGCCTTTTTCAATTTCCGTTTCGTATTCCCCGTTTTCGGTGTTCTCCAGTTCGTACACTGTGCCCGTGCCCCCGTTCTCAAACTCAATCTCCAGTCCCAGCCGCCACCGTCGGTTCCATTTGTAGTCGCCTGCGATGGTGAAGCGCGGGATGGAGATGGTGCCTCGGTGGATGTGGCTGTTGCCCTGCTGGGTGCCATTGAAGCGGTTGATGCCGTAGTTCTTGAAGGCGGCCATCAACTCGCCGTAGCCGCCTACGCGGAAGCGGTCGAATGTGTCGTATTCTGTGGAATCCCTGTTCCACTTGGCCGATGCGCTGGCCGATGCCAGTGCAGCCGTAAGCATGAAAGCCCATGTTCTTTTTGCAGTCATGTTGTGCGTATTGTTGTTTATGTTCTGTTTCCGGCTGCAAAGGTACGCCTGTTTGCAGAACGCCACAATACGCAAAAAATATGATTTTCACCCGTGTCCCCTCCCCCGGGCAGTTACCCAAAAACAGTGATTTCCGCTATTTGATAACGAAACTATCCGAATATGGATGCTATTATCTTGTCGACAATATGGTCAAAATACATTTCCTTAATGAAACCGTTTTTTTTGAAACAATCTCATTAACATTGTACATTCCCATGATATGCGTAATAAAATAGGACTGCTTCGCCATAGGTTTGCTAAGCCATTCATCCTCAATTTTGATAGTATAGTCAGGATGATGGTTTTTTGAGGATATGAGCAATACATAAATCATACCATCCTCCACCGCTTGTAGTTCGTCGGATGACACAACAAGTGCAGGATGTATCAATGGAGTGCCATCTGGCATTGTGAATGAGACCTCTACGATTTCCCTTTGTCTGACTCTCATAACCATTTTACCACGTTTTTGGTTGCAGGTTTTGAATGAACCAGCATCCTGTATTGTTCATCCGTGAGTGGCTTGTAATCATTCATGTCAAGCGCAGGGGCATCCTCCAACTCCTTGGCAAGTTCATCATCAGACAATGCACATCTGCCATGTCTTGCCCTGGGCAGTGCAATGTCCTCGTATAAATGATCTGCCAGCCATTTCTTGTTGGAAGAACTAAACGTCGACAGCATTTGGTAAATGTTTTCTATTGTCAGAGTATCCATAAACATGTATGATTTAGTGATTGATGTGCAAAGGTAAAACATTTTTTTATATTCACCAATCATTTAACCTATTTTTAAGGACAAATGCCTTTTCAGCCCTGTATATCCGCAGCCTGGAAGGGCAACCTGTCGCAGCATGACATTCCACTAGCGCCCCAGAGGGGCAGCCTGCCCTCAGCCCAGGGCAGAAGTATAGCGGAATGACACTCTGGGTTATCACGCCACACACAAAAACCGTCGCCCTTTCTCCTATCTCATGTCGTTCTGACAGGTAAGCATCGCTGAATAGCCACGATACCAAGCGATTAAGTTAAAAAGGCGGTTTGCTTTGTTAAAAAAAACAGTTAAAATATGGAAAATTCTTTTGTAATTTGGTACTTAAATAATATCTTTGTACCCAAAAAAACGAATACTCATGAAAATTGTTCAGACATTTTGGAGTGGAGGTTTATCACTTCGCGAGAGCGTATTCCCAAAGGCAGTCGTGTTGTTCCTGCTCTCATTCCTGTTGGCAGGAACCGTGATGTCGGCAAGGACCAAGCAGCCTTATGTGCGACACAAGGTGACCCGGGTTACACGCGAACCTGGTTCCAACAAGCATCTGAATTTCATTTTTTGCGAGGATGCAGAGTATGTCTATGGCGGAAGGGAATTCGACGTGACGGCAAGAATAGACTTCCCCTATTATGCAGAAGTCAAGAAGAAAGGGTCATGGAAGCATGTGGATTGTCCCATGCCAGACCCGGAACTTGCAAAAGAACCGGTGCCGGATTCGGTGCGTGTGGTGCTTCATTTTTATATGCGTGAAAGAAAGGGGACTGCCGAACAGGCATATTCTGCGGTGACAGTGAAGGTGCCACTGAAGAAGGGGAAGGCGCGTTTGCTGGCTCGCCAGGGAGTATATTGCCACATGCAGCCGCGCTTGTCACCTGCCGGGAAGGAGGTATATCTGGATGCGGAGATGGACATTGACATGAAGCATCCCGAAAAGTGCTGGCTAAAATATCGGTTCAAGGAGGTGAAGCGTGCCAGTGAAGTGATGTCCTTCGAGGCTATGCCGGATCCTCCATACAATTGGCGTTAGAGGGGGCGTGTGCGTTTCCATATCCAAGGTTACGTTGCAATGCGCTCCGAAGGGAATGGCATGATTATGTAGTAATGCGCCCCAGAGGGGCAATAAGCCATCAGCCCAGGGCAGAGCGGAGCGGCACCCTGGGTAATCAATCCAATTGATATGATCCGACACCCTACAGGGGCAAAAGCAGGACTACCTACACATGATGGTTCTTCTTTTGCCCCCACTTTGTTCCCTGCCTTCTTCCCCCTAAACAGGGGGACCGAGGGGGTCTTCATATTCCTCTGCCACCGAAAAGCCCGGACAGTGGGGCTTGCGGGGATCCATGTCCTGGTGACCCACCACCCGGGCCTGGGGATAGCGGGTGCGGAGCTGGCGGATGAGAAGGGCGAGGGCGCGGCGCTGGGCGGGCGTGCGGGTGTCGGCGGGTGTATGGCCGTCGGGGGCGAGGCCGCCGATGTAGCACACACCGATGGAATGCCGGTTGTGGCCGCGGCAATGGGCACCGGGCTGCTCTTCGGGACAGGCGGGCTCGATGGTGCCGTCGGTGGGAATCACGTAGTGGTAGCCGCAGCTGTCCCATCCGTTCTGGGTGCGATGGATGCGGTCGATGTCGGCCATGCGGAGGGCACTGCCCGCCTTGTTGGCAGAGCAGTGCACGATGATGTGGGTGATGGTTCTCATTGTAGGTAAGGGATGGTCAGGATTTATTCTGCGGAAAGGCCATTGCCAGGGCCAGGGCGATGAAGAAGGCCACGGCGATGAGGCGGGCCGCGCGGTCGTACCAGGGCACACGATAGGGCGCGGGCTCCTGCACTACCGTGTGCACGACGGTGTCGCGGTGCACCAGGCGTAGCGTGTCGCGCATCAGCCGCAGGCGGTATTCCACCCGCGTGTCGTGCAGATAGACGGTGTCGGGGGCCGGCTGCAGGAGGAGGGTGTCCGACGGGCGGGCACGCCGGTAGTCCTGCCTTCGGTCGTGGAGCACGAAGACGCTGTCGTAGCGCAGCTGGAGGGTCTCCACCGTGTCGTGGGTGGACTGCTGGCTGGAGGCGGTGGTGCGCGACGTGTGGCAGGCTGTGGTCAGGCAGGCTGCCGTGAGCAGAAGGATGGCGGGATGTTTCATGACTGTGGGGGTGTTTGGAGATGGTGGGGAAAACCGGTTACTACGAGGGTTACGGCAATGCCCCGGCCGACGGCCTTGCGCAGGCGTTCGGAGAGCTGGGCATAGGGCATGCGCGTGTGCTTCATGCATCCGGGCACAATGAGTGTGCCCATGAGCACGGAACCGTCGGTGCGGCCGTGTACGCCGTTGCCCATTTTCAGCTGGGGGCAGCAAGTGGGCAGCAGGGTGTTGCCATAGTGTTCGCCGCCTCTTGGGCAGCACGTGCAGCGCAGCGCGGCGTTGTGGCCTGGACTGCCCGTGATGAGTGGCACGTGGCGGCCATACTGGCGGCAATAGTGGCGCAGGATGGTGTATACGCCCGGGTGCAGCGCGGTGGACACGTTTTCTGTGGTGTCGCAGAGCCTTTGCCCGTCGATGTACAGCACGCCGTCGCAGGCGTGTGCAGTCATTTGGGTGTGGGTGATTGTGAGTGTCATATTCTGCTTAGTTTGATGGGTGACGGATGGATTCATAATGGAGAAGGTAGAGGTCGGAGTAGTCCTTGCAGCCCGGCGGCAGGCTGTGCCTGTGGAGGGTGCTTCCCAGGGAGGCGGCCATTGCGGAGAGCGACTGGAAGAGCCTTTCCCCGGGCGCGTCGGCATCGGGACAGGCGTGCAGGTTGAGCGGGCCGATGCGTTCGGCCAGGCTGCGGAGCACCTCCTTGTCGGCCTGTGTGAGCAGTGTGGCCGAGGGGATGGCGATGGCCTTGTGGCCGGCCGAGAGCATGGCCATGCAGTCGGTGACCCCTTCGGCAATGTAGAGCGGTTCGCCGGGTGCGAGCAGGGTGGTCACGGGCAGGTTGTAGATGCCGCAACGGCCTCCGCGCGGAAAGCGGAAACGCGGAGGCGCGGGGCTGAGCTCGTGGCCGGAGCCTGCCAGTCCCAGATAGCGCGACTGCACGGAGAGCAGCCGCCCGCCGGGGGAACGGTAGGGGATGAGCAGGGCAGGTGCGTCGTAGAACGGACGGCCGTGGCGCCAGCAGGGCATGGAGTGCGATATGCTGGAGATGCCCAGCCAGCGGATGACCTCGGGCCGGTAGTGGCGCTCCTGGAACAGGAAACGGCATGCTTCGGGGCTGAGCTCGGGATGGGCCACCAGGGACTCCAGCCATTCGGTGTCCAGGGGTATCTCCTGCCGCATCCGCGGAAGCGGCAGGCGGCTGGAGGCCGCGGACAGGATGATGCCGTGATGCGCTGCCAGCCACCGGCAGGCCTCGGGCAGGGAGATGTGGAACTTGTGCATGACCAGGTCGATGGGGCCGCCATGGGCATCGCATGCAAAGCAGTGGAAGGTGTTGCGGCCCACATGGAAATGGAGCGAGGGATGCCTGTCCTCATGGAAGGGGCAGCGTGCCAGATGGCGCATCACAGGTATGCCCAGGTCGGCAGCCACAGCCTCGATGGGCAGGCTGCGAAAGGTTTCCAGATTCTGTATCATTTTGCGTCGGTTTTATGGGTTTTGCGATAAAGGTCGTTCTCCACAAGCTCAATGTCGCCCGACTTGGTCCAGAGGTACAGGAACTTGCGTCCTGAGGTGCACAAGTCGCTGGCCTCCACCAGGTCGTAGAGCATCTGCCGGGAAAAGCGTTCGGGCAGGAGGGCATAGATGCCGGGAAAGCGCACCTGCTTCTGCCTTCTGGACGACTTCTTGTGGATTTCCTCAAAACGTTCTCCCCACATTTCCAGCAGTGTGTGCAGGCAGTATTCGGCCAGGAAGGTGTAGAGTTTCTTGCAGTGGCGGCGGGCTTTGCTTTCGGCGGTGCCCTGGAGCTGGTACAGGTAGTAGCACAGGGCCGTCATGCGGTAGGCATTCACGCTGGCACGCTTGCGGAACACGTCCAGTGCCGTGTAGCCTTTGAGCAAGGCCTCGTGTCCCTTGGCGCGGCACCAGTCGGCCACGGTGCTGTCGATCCACTGCATGTCCAGGTATTTCTCGGGCTGCAGCGTGCCGTCGGGCTTGAAGGTGTCCTCCATCATCCGCTGCAGGGTGGCATTGATGCGAGAGAGCTGCTCCTCGGTGTAGGGGCGGAAACGGTTGCCGTCGGCACCCAGCTGGTCGGGCATCATGCACAGGGTGCAGCGCGTGATGTTGCCGCCCTCGATGGAGTCGTCGTCCATATAGCGGTTCAGGGCCGAGGGGGTGGCACAGAACAGGGTGCACATGTTGATGTCCACGATGGCCGAATAGCTCTCGGCCGACACGAAGTCGATGCCGAAGGTGGCCCCCAGGTCGAAGCTGTTGCGCAGGATGGTGCGCAGGTTGCTGTAGCCGCTTTTGCCGGCATCCACCATCTGGGCCAGCTCGTCGGAAAACATGAAGAAGGTGAGCGTGCAGCCATATTTGCGCACATGGTGGTCGCTCCTTTTCACGAGCATCGTCTTGCTGATGGTGGGGGTATCAGGCGGATGATGGTGAGCGGTTCGGGCTCCAGGCGTTCGTTGGCCTTGCGGCAGCGCCTGCGTTCGCGGTAGGCCTGTTCAGTCTGGCGTTCGTTCTTGTCGTGCTCCTTCAGCGTGGGGCCCATGATGAGGTCCTCGATGATGGACACGAACGACTTGCCCGACGACTGTGGACCCACCACAATCACCTGCAGCAGCAGGGCCGAGGGGCGGCCGTCGTAATAGTAGCGGAGCCTCACCCTGGGGAGCAGGGCACACAGCGGCGACAGGGAGGCCATGAAATACTGGAGGAGCATGCCCTCGGGAGCGTTTTTCACGATCTCGCGCAGCGGACAGGGCAGCTCGCCGGGCCGGACGGGAAGGCCGATTGCCGGTTGCTCGTCCAGGGGTGGAAGGATGGTTTGGGATTTCATACGGACTGGTCTGTTTTTTTCAGGTGTTCTACGATGTGGCGGAAAATCATGCGGCTGAGCGGTGAGGACAGGTAGCCTTCGCAGTAGGTGCAGCTGTCCTTGAGATGTGCCGTCAGGGCCACGGACAGCTCGTTCTGGAGATGGCATTTCAGGCTGTGGAAGATGCCTGCCACCAGCACCTGCTGCCGGCGGTTGAGAAGGGGCCAAAGGAGCGACTGGGCGCTGACGAAGTGCGGGTCGTAGCCGCGGCGGCCTGGAAGAATGTGTTGAGCCATAGTTTGACGAATGAATTAAATGGTTGATAATCAGATTTCCGCTGCAAAGATACGCTGGATGTTTGGCTGAACGAAATGTGAACGCTTGCTGAACGTTCAAAGCATGTTCAACATGAAATGAAAATTTTTTTCACTTTTTTCTTGTCGGATTTAAGGAAAATTTGTAATTTTGTGGGGAACCAAATTCTTATGCGCTATGGAAACAGCAAGAAAAAACAGAAACCGCTACGCAGGTTCGCAGACCAATGTGTTTTATATCAATCACATCGGAACTTTCAACAATGCCCCCGGATGCAGCAACGAGGGTGACGGCTCCGGCCGGTGTGCATTCGAGGATGCAGGGGAGGATAGTGAGGCAGAGGAAATCCGGGATGCAGAAGAGGACGGTGCGCAGCCGCTGCAACTTTCCCGGCCGGAAGTGAGGCGGCAGATGCTGTCCTATGTGATGAGGCTCCATCCGCGCTATGTGGCCCCGCTGTGGCAGCAGGCCTACCAGCCGCTGTGGGAGGACATCCTGCAGCAGCCCGAGGTGGAGGAACTGCTCCTGGGCGGCCGCCATCAGCAGGGCGTACCCTACAACCGCCGCCAGCTGTGCCGCATCATCCACTACCTCCACGTGGGCCAGAAGGTGCTGCGCGAGTCGGCCACCAACACGGAGCTGGGTGTGGCACTGGAGGGGACGGACGACGCAAAGGTGAGAACGCAATTTTCATACCTTCCCGAGGGCAGGGAAGTTTGTCAGGTGCTGGCCGCTGCAGTGGCCCGCCATCGCCCTGCGGCCTCATGATGCACTGGCCAGAGTGTCCACAGTGTCCCGCGTCCACTGGAACCGATTTGCACCTGCACACCCCACAACCGTCTGCCCCATTTTGAGGCCTGGAGAGGATAAAAGAGGGAGGAAACAACGGTTTTTTCAAGTTAATAAATACTAATTCATCTCGCGCGCGCGATGTAGACTTATGATTAGTATAAATGAACGGTTAATTGGTAGATAGAATACTGGTACTGCACTCCAATTCGGTTACTGTGGACGCGGGACACTGTGGACGCTCAAGGCATCGGACAGTGCCGTGCTGCTGCCTAACTGGAAAAAAATTGCTGCCCAACTGGGTAACAAAATTTCTCCAGTTAGGAAACAAAAAAGGCCTGGTTTCCCCCTCTCCAGGCCCTCGGAAAGCGGGTGTCTCGCGTACACCGCGATACGCCTGCGAGCGCACACACACACGTTGCAGCAGCCTTGCCGCACGCCAGGTCGGAAACGAGGCCGCGCCAGGTCGGAAACCCCTTGCGGGAACGGAAAACATGTCGTAACTTTGCACCGTCGAAAAGCCGGAGATGCTACAGGGCACCATACGGCCGGAGACACCTAAACAGATAAATCGCCAAAACTCAAAAAACTCGTATCACCATGAGTATCAGACTTAAAGCCATCGAGCGCAAGCTGCAGGTAGGCCAGAATGCTGGCGAGTATCGTTACTTCCTCCAGGCAGAGCTGTACAACAGGCTCTCCGAGGACAAAGTCATCACCGAAGCGGCCCTCCGCTCGGGCATCCCCCGCGGCACCATCAGCTCGTCCTGGGATGCCATCGGAGAGGTCATCGGGGCCTGGAGCACCGAGGGCCACAGCGTAGCCATCCCCGGTCTGGGCACCATGCGCTTCGGGGTACGTGCCACCTCCGTAAACGATGTGAACAAGGTGGCCACCAGCCTCATCACCTCGCGCCGTGTCATCTTCACGCCCACGCCCGACATCAAGCGCTCCCTGGCCGAAACCACCATCAGCATCACCTGCTACGACCGCAACGGCAAGGTTGTGAAGCGCGTGAACGCTGACGACGAGGGCAACGTGGAGGATCCCGAAAATGATCCGCAGGACCCCTCCGGCAGTGGCTCCGGCACCGATGAAGCCGGCGGCAGCGACAACACAGGCGGCAGCGACAACACCGGCGGCAGTGACGCGCCCAGCTTCAACTAGCCCCATTCCCTCCTGATCTGCAGCGGGGGGAGCCCCTCCTCCCGCTGCACTTCCACCCCTCCATCTGAAACCCGTATCGCCCATGTCATCAAAACATACCATCCAACAGCTAACCGCCTCATTCACAGTGTGCTTTGGCGTAGCGCTCATCACCGCGGCCTTCTTTGTGCCGCCCATGGGGGTCATCGACCCCACCGTTCTCACTGCATTCGGTGAGCTTCTCACCTTTGCCGGTTCTCTCATTGGCATTGACAGTCATTACCGATTCAAACATCGGACTGACGCAGGAACAGACACATCACCCTAACGACGCACAATCCTATGAAAGAAGAGATTACGACACGCCCACCCTCCACTCCGCTCCATCTCCATGGCAGCGACAACCAGGCCAACCACTTCCAGGCCGACAAGATTGACTCCGTTAAGAACATCGTGGAGAACTACGATCAGAAATACGAGGTCCACGTGCACCTCGCCCCAGGCGGGCTCACACCCTGCTCTTGCGGTAGCAAAAGAACCGCCTGTTCCAATTTGCGTACATGCCTTCTTGACCTTATAGGCCTTGAAGCCGTGCTGGCACTGCTGCTCGTGGCGGCCCACTTTTCCGGCCACGGCCAGGACCTTTTTCTGGGCAACCCGCTTTCCGAGGTGCTGAAGCTTTTCCTTGTGCTCACGCTGATGATGATTTCGTTCTGCTGGCTCGTCATCACCCTGCTATACTCCGGCGGCTGCGGCAAATAGTGCCGCCTGCAAGACGTAAACCAAACAACCACAAAACATTAAAAAACAGACAACATGAAAACGTTCCACAATCAACTGGCACCGGGACACGCCGTCCCCCAGACAGAGAAACTTATTACCGAGTCGGCAGACCTCAATCCGCGCGAGTGCCATGCGTTAGCCTGCCATTGCGACATGAACCTGATAGGTGCTGCATTCGTGGGCACCGTGGCTACGGGGCTTGCACTGCACGTGCACCTGAAGGGTTGCAAGCCGGCTCCGCCTGTTTCTCCCGGCCCCCCGAAAGCCCCTGATGACGAACTCATCAGGGACGCGGCACACAAGATGCAGCAGGATGCAGCACTGCACCACTACCATCTCCCCCTGGACAAGGCCATCCAGCTGGCAAAAGTCTGCTTCAGGACGTTCTGTTCGGGCCGTTTGTGATGATACCAGCCCATCTATTTAATCGCACGGGGCAACTCCGGTTGCCCCGTGTGCGGGCCATCTGTTGTCCGGCTGTCAGCCGGTTGCGGGTGGTTTCATGGTTGCTTTTGGGGGGCTGGATATTCCGGACTTACCCGAGTTCCCCCTTCTGCCCAGCCTCCTTCTCATTCCATGCCAGCTTTGCTTTTAGGGCTTCTATTTCTCGCTGTTGCGAGGCTATTGTTGCCTTCAGCTGGGCTATCTCTTTTTCCTGCTGGGCAATAATCTGCTTTTGGGTGCCTCGCATGTCTAGGCGTGCGGCGGTCATGCGCTCCCTGATGCCACCCTCTTCCACAAATTCGCGGTCACGCTTGGCCAGGAATGAGGTCATGGCCTTGTCCACCATGTGGCACAGGCAGATGGCCAGGTTTGCCATTTCCTCGTCGGTCCATCGCGAGAAAAAGGGATGATAGTCGCGTTCGTCGCTATGCTCCCGGCAGAACCGCCTCATGCTGTCATATCTTTCTACGTTTTCCCTGGCCCATTCCGGTATGCCGTGCTGCTTGATATAGTCCTGATAGTCCTCCAGCAGTTCCTGGTTGCTGCCCTTGGCTACCCCCAGCAGCTTCATTTCTGTTTCGAATGATGTCTGTCCGTCGGTGAGGCCTTCTGCGATATTCTGCTTGATGGAACGTGCCGCCTGCACCATCTGGTCAACGGTGCGGTCGCCGTAGCGTGGAAAAAAACGGCTACAGAATGCTTTTGTCAGCTGCACCAGCACGTCGCTCTTGCGGTAGAAATGCAGTTCGGTGTAGACAGTCGGTTTGCGCATTATGCTGGGTGTGCCATCCTCAAAGCGTTTCAGCGATATGTTCTTGCCCTTTTGTTCCATGGTTATTATTCCGTTTTTGGGTGCAAATATACGCTTTTCCTTGATTTCCTCTATACCCAAAAACAGTGATTTTGCCCGTGGGGGACAAAAAAAGTGGGTATGGAAGGGTGGGATTTACGCAAACAAGTTATAAATTTGCAGCGGAATAGCGATGTATAATACATAAAACGCATGACAGAGAAATATCACGAGAACGACCCTATGAGCGACGTCATCAGCGACGATTACCGCATGTTACAGATGATAAGCCGCTTTGGCATCACGCTGGGCTTTGGCGACCAGACGGTGGCCGAGACGTGCCGGAAGGCGGGTGTGGAGGTGACCACCTTCCTGACGATTGTCAATTACCTCAAGGACACGGCCCACGCTCATATCAACGAGATGGCCGAGCAGATATCGCTTCCCGATTTTATCCGCTATCTCAAGAATACGCACACCTATTTTGTGGACTTCCGCTTGCCGGGCATCCGCCGCAGGCTCATTGAAGCACTCGACTGCTCCTCGCGCAACCAGATTGCCCTGCTCATCCTCCGCTTTTACGACGAATATGCTGCTGAGGTGGCCAATCACATGGCATATGAGAACACCCACATCCACCCCTACGTGGAAGACCTGCTTGCGGGCAAGCTCTCCTCCGCTGTCACCTATGCCGAGTTGGCCAGCCGCCATCTGGGAAACCATGCCAGCATAGAGAAGAGCATTGCCGAGCTCAAGAACATCATCATCCGCTATTACCCCGCTGGCAGCAATGCACAGCTGATGGGCGAGGTGCTCATGGACATCTACATGACCGAGGAGGACCTGCTCACCCACTGCCACATGGAGGACACGCTGCTGGCCGAGTGTGTGCGGCGGCTGGAGGAAGACCTGCAGCAGCGCGGCACGGAGGGCGTGTGTGAGGAACCGACGTCGGTGGCCGACAGGACAGCGGGTGAGGACGTGAGCCAGCGTGAACGTGAGATTATCGTGCAGGTGGTGAAGGGACTGTCGAACAAGGAGATTGCCGATGCGCTCTTCATCTCGGTGAACACTGTGATGACCCACCGGCGCAACATCAGCCGAAAGCTGGGCATCCATTCCACGGCGGGGCTCACCATCTACGCCATCGTGAACGGTCTGGTATCGCTCGAAGACACCCATCTGTCCTGAACCGGGACACCGCATGCTCTTTCCGGCAAAAAGCCACGGGAAAATTTGGATGGCTGAAGAATTTTAGCTACTTTTGCATCCGAGAAAGGCATCTATACATGAAAACAAGGATGTTCTGAACGGATTTTTAATCGTAGCATCATATCGAAGAAATGAGAAAGAGTCTTGCAAAATGGGCCGCCATTGCCACAGTGTGTGCCCTTCCCCAAATAATGCATGCAGATGACCTGGGCACAATGGAAGGCAGGTTCCGCCAGGTGCCCGACAGCCAGCCCCTGGCCGTGTACTGGTACTGGATGGGCGGCAACATGTCGAAAGAGGGTGTGGTAAAGGACCTCCAGGCCATGAAGAAGGCCGGAATCAACCGTGTGCAGATAGGCATGATAGGAAGCGACCAGGGCGTGCCGCAGGGTCCCGTGCGGATGTTTACCGACGAATGGTGGGACATCTTGCACACGATGTTCCGCACGGCGGGCGAACTGGACATAGAGGTGGGGCTTTTCAATTGTCCGGGATGGAGTCAGAGCGGCGGACCCTGGGTGAAGCCCAGCCAGTCGATGCGCTATCTGGCCACGGTGACCGACACAGTGGACGGACCCCGGCAACTGACGCTGCAGCTGCCCTCATTGGGAAAGGACGGGCAGGATGTGCGCCTGCTGGCTTACCCGCTGCATGAGCAGGGGCAGGATTTTACGGCCCAGGACCCCGTAGGGTCGGCCACTCAGATACGTCTGACAGCTCCTGTAGAGACTGTCGCACGCAGCCTCACCCTTTATCCCTCGCAGGCAGGACTCATCGAAGGCGAACTGAGCGTGAAGGAGAATGGGCAGTGGCGTGTGGTGGACCGCATTGTGGCCGACCGCACCAATACGGCTGTCAATGTTGGCTTCGTGCCGCTGGCACCCGTAGTGGTGTCGCTTCCCGAAACCCGGGGCAAGGAATTCAGACTGGACGTGCGCAAGGCCGGCCTCCTGAGCCGCGTGGAGTTGTCTGCACAGCCGCGTGTGGAACGCTATGCCGAGAAGACCTTTGCCAAGATGTGGCCCTCGCCCCATCCCATGTGGGACGCCTATATGTGGCGCAATCAGCCGGTGTACAGCTGTGACGGTGTGTTGCAACCGTCTGAGGTGAAGGACATCAGCCATTGCATGAAGGCCGACGGCACGATGGAATGGCAGGTGCCCCAGGGCCGTTGGGTGGTGATGCGTACGGGCATGCTCCCCACGGGGGCGGAGGACGGTCCTGCTCCCGAAGAGGGACGCGGACTGGAAACCGACAAGATGAGCAAGGAGCACATACGTGCCCATTTTGACAACTACATAGGGCTCATCCTCAAGAAGATACCGGTCCAGGACCGTCCCACCTTCCGCATCGTGGTGGAGGACAGCTATGAGACGGGCGGCCAGAACTGGACCGACCACATGGTGGAGGACTTCCGCCAAGCATACGGCTATGACCCTGTCCCCTATCTGCCGGCCTTCAGTGGTGTGGTGGTGGGCTCGCAGGACATCACCGACCGCTTCCTTTGGGATGTGAGGCGCCTGGTGGCCGACGAGGTGTCCTACAACTATGTGGGCGGCCTGCGTGAGGTGAGCAACGAGCACGGCCTCACCACATGGCTCGAGAACTATGGCCACTGGGGCTTCCCGGGAGAATTTCTGCAGTACGGCTCCCAGTCGGACGAGATAGCGGGCGAATTCTGGAGTTTCGGCAATCTGGGTGACATTGAAAACCGCTCTGCCTCCAGCTGCGGCCACATCTATGGCAAACAGAAGGTGTGGGCCGAATCGTTTACCTGCGGCGGACCTGACTTCACCCAGTATCCGGGCCAGATGAAGCAGCGCGGCGACCGCTTCTTCACCGAGGGCATCAACGCCACCCTGCTGCATCTCTACATCCAGCAACCCGACGACCGTGTGCCCGGCTTCAATGCCAACTTTGGCAACGAATTTAACCGCAGCAATACATGGTTCTCCCAAATGGATGTGTTTGCCCGCTACCTGAAGCGGTGCAACTACATGTTGCAGCAGGGCCGCTATGTGGCCGACGTGGCCTATTTCCTGGGGGAGGATGCGCCCAAGATGACAGGCGTGCGGAATCCGGAGATACCCCAGGGCTATTCGTACGACTATGTGAATACCGATGTGCTGATGAATGCCACTGTGGAGGGCGGCAAACTGCACCTGCAGAGCGGTATGGAATACAGCCTGCTGGTGCTGCCCAGGATTGAGACCATGCGTCCCGCCCTTCTGGCCAAACTGCAGCAGCTGGTGGCCGAGGGCCTTGTGATGATGGGCCCAGCCCCGCAGCGTTCGCCCAGCCTGCAGGACTATCCCCAGGCCGATGCCCGTGTGCAGCAGATGGCCGAGGAGATGTGGCAGGTGCGCCTGTACCCCCATCTCAACATGGTGTACTACGGCAAGGGACGCATCTACCGCAGCGGCAGCATCGAGCAGGTGATGGCCGACCTGGGCATACAGGCCGACTTCCGCCTTTCCGACCCTACGCTCCCGGTGCTTTTCATTCATCAGACATTTGCCGATGGCGACTATTACTTCATCTCCAACCAGAGCGACCAGCCTATCACGTTTGACGCCGCTTTCCGTGTGAAAGGTCGGCAGCCCGAACTGTGGAACCCCCTGACAGCCGAACTGCGCCTGCTGCCCAGCCACACCCAACTGGCAGCCGCCACCCGTGTGCCCCTCGTGCTGGCTCCCTATGAGAGCAGCTTCGTGGTGTTCCGCAAGCCTGTGACGGAAACAGCTGAAGCGGGTGAAAACTTCCCCCAGCCTGCGGTGGTGGCCGATGTGGACGGTCCCTGGGATGTCAGTTTCCAGGAACACCGTGGCGGACCGGAGGGCGTGGTGCGAATGGACAGCCTTTCCGACTGGACCACAAGCCAGGATGCCCGCATCCGCTATTTCTCGGGAACAGCCACCTACAAGACCACGTTCAAGGTGAAGAAACTGCCCGCCACACCCGCCTATATCGACCTGGGCAAGGTGATGGTGATGGCACGTGTGCGGCTCAATGGCCAGGAACTGGGCGGTGTGTGGACCTATCCCTATCAGCTCAATGTGGCCGGCCTTCTGCGCAAGGGCAACAACGAACTGGAAGTGGAAGTGGTCAACTGCTGGCGCAACCGCCTCATCGGCGAGAAGACAATGCCTGAGAGCGAACGCTTCACGTTCCAGACAGCCACTTATCTCAACGAGCAGTCCGAACTGCAGTCGTCGGGCCTGCTGGGACCAGTGCGTATCCTGGGATATGATTACCAGTTGTGCCCATGAAGGTAGCGTTCGTACTGAACTCCACCGATTGCCTGAATGGTGCCACGAAGGCATTCCTTTCGCTTATGCACGGATTGTGCAGGCAGGGAGTGGAGTGCTGTGTGGTGCTGCCCGATGCGGTAGGCGTGTGCGGCACCCTGCGTGCCGAGGGTATTGCCACTTTCGTGCTGCCTTACAGGGGCTGTGTTTATCCAGCCTTGCAGACCGTACGCGACAGGTTTCTGTATCCGTTGCGTCTGGTGTGGCAACAGTGGCTCAACTATCGGGCCGTTCCCCGGTTGTCCCGGTGGCTACAGCAGCAGCATGTGGACATCGTACACACCAATGTGGGCGTGATTCGCATCGGATTTGACGCGGCCCGCAGGCTGGGTATTCCGCACGTGTACCACATCCGTGAGTATGCCAGCCTGATAGGCTTTCACTATTTCCCCTCTCGGAGTAGCTTCCTCTCGCAGCTTTCCTGCGGACGGTCCTATTCCATTTGTATCACACGCGACATCCAGCGTCACTATCAGCAGACGGACAATCCCCGTTCGCGGGTTGTCTATGATGCGGCCTGTCCCCATCGCGACCAGCTAACCGAAGTGCCGGATGGCGGCTATTTCCTTTGTGCCGGCAGGGTGGAGCCCACCAAGGGCGTGGACTTGCTCCTTGAGGCATACGCCAGCTATGCGCACCACACGGACACCCCGCTACCTCTCCTGATGGCCGGCAATACTA
Source organism: uncultured Prevotellaceae bacterium (assembly GCA_945865175.1). Lineage (GTDB taxonomy): Bacteria > Bacteroidota > Bacteroidia > Bacteroidales > Bacteroidaceae > Physcousia. Next base: position 36,200 of record CAMBDA010000017.1, read on the forward strand.
ACCGCCCCGATTACCTCAGGCGCATTAAACAGCTGGTGGCCGACCAGGGAGTGGACCGGCTGGTCTCTTTCCTGGGCCCCCGGAAAGACATAGAGCAACTGATGCGCCAGGCTAGGGCCCTCATTGTGGCATCTGAGCATGAGGGATTTGGACTGTGCATGGCCGAGGCCATGTCGGTGGGCTGTCTGGTGATAGGGCGCGACACAACGGGTAGCCGTGAACAAATGGACAACGGCGTGCGACTCACAGGCGAGGAGATTGCGTTGCGGTTCGGTACGGCGGCCCAGCTGGCGGCCCGTTTGCAGGAGGTGACCTGCCGCCCGGCAACGGATTTCCTGCCCATGCGGAGGCGTGCCTTCCATACGGTCAATGCCTGCTACACTCCTCAGGTGTCGGCCGAGGCAGTGTACGGGTTTTATCAGGAAATATTGAAAAATACATAGTCTCAGGAGAAAGACAGTATGCTTGGACCTGAAAAAACAGCTGCTTTTTGTGAATTTTCAGGGCTAGTCCTTCACTGTTTGGATAGATTTCATTATCTTTGCATCGTGTAACCCCTAAAAAACATGAAATCATGGAGAAAATGACGCGAAGAGACTTTATCAAATACAGTAGTGTGGGAGCTGCTGCCTTTATGGTGGTTCCCAATACGGTACTGGGCAAACGGTTTGGCCATGTGGCACCCAGCGACCGCCTGAACATCGCAGGTGTGGGCGTGGGCGGTATGGGTCGTCGCAACCTCAGGAACATGAGTACGGAGAACATTGTGGCGCTTTGCGACGTGGACTGGCACTATGCGGCCAAGACTTTTGCCGACTATCCCAAGGCCAAGGTGTTCAAGGACTGGCGGGTGATGCTGGACGAAATGAGGGACAGCATCGACGCAGTGCTGGTGGCCACGCCCGACCATTCGCATGCCGTGGTGGCTGCCCATGCCATGACGTTGGGCAAGCACGTGTATGTGCAAAAGCCGTTGACCCATTCCATCTACGAGTCGCGCCTGCTCACACGGCTGGCCCAGAAATACAAGGTGGCCACGCAGATGGGCAATCAAGGCAATTCGTTCGACTGGTGCCGTCAGGTGGCCGAGTGGATATGGGCCGGCACTATCGGTGAGGTGACCGAGGTGCATGCCTGGACCGATCGCCCCATCTGGCCGCAGGGACTGATGAAGCCGTCCGACACGCCTCCATGCCCCGACACGCTCGACTGGAACCTCTTTATCGGTCCGGCCGAGATGAGGCCTTACCATCCCTCCTATACGCCTTGGAACTGGCGCGGATGGTATGATTTCGGTACGGGAGCCATGGGCGACATGGCCTGCCATATCATGGACCCTGTATGCTGGGCGCTGGGCATACAGTATCCTACCAGTGTGATAGCCAGTTCCACGCTGAGCAACCTTTATTCGCCCCCTCATGCGGAGATTATCACCTACATGTTCCCCGCACGTCCCAAGAAGGGAAAAGTGAAGATGCCCGAGCTGAAGGTGGTGTGGTACGACGGTGGCCTGATGCCGCCACGGCCTGCCGAACTCAAGGACGGGGAGATGATGGGCGACGAGAACGGCGGACTTATCTTCATCGGCACCAAGGGGAAAATCATGACGGGATGCTATGGCATGAATCCCACCCTGCTTCCGCTCGACCGCATGAAGGACTGGAAGCAGCCCGACCCCGTATTGCCGCGCGTAAAGGGCGGAAACGGCAATATATGGGACACCAATGCGCATGAGCAGGACTGGATACGCGCCTGCAAGGAACCGGCCGACAGCCGTGTGCAGTCCTCGTCGCATTTCGGCTTCTCGGGCCCCTTCACGGAGATGGTGGACTTGGGCGTGATAGCCGTGCGCATGGCAGGCTTGTACGGCTTGCACCGCGAACTGAAGTGGGATGGCCAGGCCATGCGCTTCACCAACATCTCGGCTTCCGACAAGATGAAGATTGTGAACCATGACGAGTTTAGGGTCATCGACGGTGACCCGCGTTTCGACCGCAGGTTTGGCGAGTTCAATGCCCTGGAGGCTGCCGAGGAATGGATAAAACATACTTATCACAATGGCTTCTCGCTGCCCGAGATGCCCTAAAGGAAAGGAGACAAGGAAAATGAATCTACGAATGTGCTTGCCCCTTGGGGCATTGAGGCGATGGATGGCCTGCTGCCTGGTGGGTCTGCTGGTGTTGTGTGCCGGGAACGTGCCCTTGCAGGCCGATGACGGCCACAAGGGATGGAAACTGGCCGTACAGTCGTACACCTTTCACAAGTTCTCCCTGGTGGAGACCCTGGACAAGGTGCAGCAGCTGGGTGTGCGGTATATCGAGGTCTACCCCGGCCACAGGCTGGGCGGAGAATGGGGCGACCAGGTGTTCGGCCCGGGCATGGATGCTGCCACGCAGCGTGCCGTGAGGCGGCTGGCTGCCTCCAAGGGCATACGGATTGTGGGCACGGGCGTGTTTGTGAGCGACAACAAGGAGGACTGGGAACCATTGTTCCGCTTTGCCCGCGACATGAAGATGGAGTATGTGACCTGCGAGCCCCCCTTGTCGATGTGGGACGAGGTGGAGGCATTGGCCACACGCTACAAGCTGAAGGTGGCCGTACACAACCATCCGCACCCGTCGGACTATTGGAAGCCGCAGTTGCTTCTCGATGCCATTTCCAGCCGTAGCCAGCGGCTGGGAGCCTGCTGTGATGTGGGGCACTGGCGCAGAGAGGGCCTCGACCACCTGCAATGCCTGCGTCAGCTGAAGGGACGTATAGTATCGCTCCATTTCAAGGACATAGAGGCTCCCAAGGCGGGAAAGGAATGGCAGGATGATGTCATCTGGGGACAGGGTGTGCTGCAGGTTCCTGCCATGCTCGACGAATTGTCCGCCCAGGGATTCAAGGGCTATTTTGCCATAGAGTATGAGGCCAACTGGGACAACTCGTTGCCCGACATCATGCAGTGTATCTCTTATTTCAGAAAACTGGCAAAGGGAAGGTAGTCCATCTTCTCAAGAGCGAAATGGTTTCATATCGGGACGTTGGGCCCCGTCAGTGTCACATCGCACTCCATCGCGCGCTGTGGCTGCTGACGGGGCTGCGGCTGTTGCAGTTATAGGCTTCAAAATAACTGCAACAACTGCAACAACTGCAACGCTTCCCTCGGTTTCTCTGGTTTTTAGGGGGGCATCAGACATTTCTAGTGAATATCATTTATAGCAGTGTGGTCTGTGTATATTATCTTCGTTGCCGATAAGGTTATTAATCTTTCAGCCGTAAGGTTATTAACCTTGTCAGGAGTGTTATCATATTCTTGGACTATGAAAGTTATATCGGACTCTCTTCAGGAAAAACATCACTCCATATTTCGGATGGCCCTTATTTGTGAATGGGCCGGGCAGGACGTGGATATGGAATTATGTGGCCCCTTTGGGGGTTGATGGCCTTCCCCGTATAAATGTTTTGATTAGAGAATACCTCGCCCTTCGGTACGCACGGTGCCCTCAACAAAAAAAGGATTCCCGAGGAAATCCTTTCTTTTTGGTAACCCGCTCGGGGTTCGAACCCGAGACCCCTTCATTAAAAGTGAAGTGCTCTACCGACTGAGCTAGCGAGTCAACCTTAAAATACAAGAAGATTCATGCTAATTTTGCTTAGCGGGTGCAAAGTTACGACTTTTATTCGTATTTGCAAACGATTTGGCTTTTTTTTTCCTAAAAAAGAACGTTATGGACAGGTGTCATGATGGTCGGGCGGCAATTCGTCGAGTACAAGCCGCCTGTAATAGGAGAGGAGCAGTGTGGTGAGCGGAAGGGCAATGATGAGGCCAATCATTCCCAGAAGGCTGCCCCAGATGGAGAGGCTGAGAAGGATGATGGCTGGATTGAGCCCTGTGACATGTCCCATGATGCGAGGCGTGAGGTACATGTCCTGGATGAGCTGCACCACGGCAAAAACCACCAGCGCACTGAGCAGGATGAGCCAGAAGTTGCCTCCCGTATCGGCGGCCTTGAGCAGGGCCAGCAGGATGGTGGGCAGAAAGGCGATGAGCTGGAGATAGGGCACCAGATTGAGTACACCGATGAGCAGGCCAAGCCCGATGGCAAAGGGGAAGTCGATGATGAGGAAGCCGATGCAGAAGAGCACACCCACCAGAAAGGCAATGAACGCCTGGCCGCGGAAATAGGCATTCATGCCCGACTTCACGTCCTGGGCCAGCATGACGGCATAATGGCGTTTGGAGGCGGGAATGAGGCGGGGCCAGCCCTCGCTGATGTTCTCATAGTCGAGCAGGATGAAGAAGGTGTAGAGCACTACGATGAAAAGACCGAGGAAACCCACGGCAAAGTCGATGGTGCGCGTGACCACATCCCACATCCACCACAGGATGCCCTGCGCTGCATCCACGAAACTGCTCTGGCGGGCTATCTCCACCAGCGAAGAATCGTTGAGAACCGTGTGGAGGGTCCTGTCCATGAACTCCGTCACATCGCTGCGCCCAATGGTGTTGTGGATGACAGTGGCCAGGAGGCCCTGCAGCTTGCCAAACTCCTGGATGGTGGGCGGAAGGATGAGTGCCACCATGCCCGTGAGCACCGACAACACCAGCAGGAGCGCCACCACGATACTGACGATGCGCCCGCGAAGGTGCACCCGGTACTGGAGGAAACATACCAGCGGATAGAGCATGTAGGCCAGCAGCCAGGCCACAAAGAAGGGGAGGAGCACGGTGCTGAGCCTGTTGATGAGCATGCCGGCGGCCACTATGCACACCAGCACGATAAGACCGCGGATGAAACGGTCGAAGGTGATTTCGCGTTCAAACATATCCTTGAAAAATTATAAGCGTGAGAGCGGACAGGGGGTCATGTGTGCATTTCCTGCTGGTAGCAGCAGCGGCAAAGCGGCTCGTACTCCATCTTCTCGCCCAGCATCACCTGGCGCTCGTCGTCCACAATGCGGTGGCTCACATAGGCCAGGGCACCGCAACGTACACAAATGGCGTGCACCTTGGTCACTTCGTCGGCTATGGCCATCAGCTGGGGCATGGGGCCGAAGGGTACGCCCTTGAAGTCGAGGTCGAGTCCCGCCACAATGACACGGATGCCCTGAGCGGCCAGCTGGTTGCACACATCCACCACATTGGGACCGAAGAACTGGGCCTCGTCAATACCCACCACATCCGTGTCCTGTGCCATCAGGAGGATGCTGTCGGGCGAGTCGATAGGGGTGGAGGGGATGCTGTTCCCCTCGTGGCTCACCACATCGTCGTGGCTGTACCGTACGTCCAGTGCAGGCTTGAAAATCTCCACCCGCTGGCGTGCCAGCTGCGCGCGCCGGAGCCGCCGGATGAGTTCCTCGGTTTTGCCCGAGAACATCGAGCCGCAAATCACCTCCACGCGTCCCTGGCGGATAAGTTCTCCACCTGTATGAGTTGGTCCATTCATTTGCATGTTGTCGCTTATTTTTCGGCAAATGTACGATTTAAAACTGAAATAATGTCAAAAAAAACCACAAAAACATCATGTACCGTCAAATAATTTGCCAATCATTTGGTGGCTTAGCGATTTTATGATTAAATTTGTTCCCAAATACAGACAATCGTATGGGTATACTTTATATTGTGCCCACGCCCGTGGGCAATCTGGAAGACATCACCCACCGTGCCCTGCGCATCCTGCAGGAAGCCGATCTGATTCTGGCCGAGGACACGCGCACGAGCGGTGTGCTGCTCAAGCATTTCGGCATCAAGAATGCCATGCTCTCCTACCACAAGTTCAACGAGCACCAGACCGTGGGGCGTGTGGTGGAACGGCTGTTGGCCGGCGAGACGGTGGCAGTGGTGTCGGATGCCGGCACTCCTGGAATCAGCGACCCCGGTTTTCTGGTGGCACGCGAGGCCATCAAGGCCGGGGTGGAGGTGGTGACCCTTCCCGGAGCCACGGCCTTTGTCCCTGCCCTGGTGAGCAGCGGCCTCCCCTGCGACCGGTTCTGCTTCGAGGGCTTCCTGCCACAGAAGAAAGGAAGGCAGACACGGCTCATGGCCCTGGCCGGGGAGACACGCACCATGGTCATCTACGAATCGCCGCGCCGCGTGGTGAAGACGCTCACACAGCTGGCCGAGGTGATGGGCAGCCAGCGTCAGGTGAGCGTGTGCCGGGAGATAAGCAAGGTGCATGAAGAAAGTGTGCGCGGCACGCTGGCCGAAGCCATCGCCCACTTCCAGGAGACAGAGCCCAAGGGAGAGTTTGTGATTGTGGTGGCCGGCCGCGAACCGGAGAAAGGCAGCCGTCCCAGCGAGGAAGAGGGAGAGAAGGAAACCGAAACGGACAATCATTTCTAATATTGAAGGATATGAAGAAACTATTCATTTTGGCAATCGCGGTGCAGATATGTACCGCATGCTCGACAGACAACAGCAAGCAAAGCGATGCTTTGCGGCAGACATGCGACTCTTTGCAGCGTGTGCTCATCGACAGAGACAGAGAACTGGACGACATCATGGGCACCTTCAACGAGGTGCAGGAAGGCATACAGCGCATCAACGAGGCAGAGGGCCGTGTGACCATCGCTGACGGGTCGCCCGAGAGCGCCAGCAGCAAGGAGGTGATCCGCGACAACATCGCCTTTATCCAGGAGGCCATGCAGCAGAACCGCGACATGATAGCGCAGCTCAAGGAAAAACTGCAGCGCAGCAATATCGGTGCGGAAAAACTGCGCAAGATGGTGGAGTCGCTCACCAAGGAGGTGGAACAGCAGAACCAGCGCATACAGGAGCTGGAGGCACGTCTGGCGGAAAAGGACGTGCAGATAGCCGAACAGTTGCAGCAGATAGCCGCCCTACACACCGACGTGAGCAGTCTGGATGCCGAAAACAAGGAAAAGGCACGCCAGGTGGCTGCGCAGGACAAGGAACTGAATGCGGCATGGTTTGTCTTCGGCACAAAGGCTGAGCTCAAGGAGCAGCGCATCCTTTCGGGGGGCGAGGTGCTGAGCGACGGCAATTTCAATACCGACTACTTCACCAAGATAGACATCCGCTATGACAAGGAGATAAAGCTCTACAGCAAGGGAGCCAAGCTGCTCACCAACCATCCTACCGACAGCTACAGGCTGGAGAAGGACAGCCAGAACCAGTATGTGCTGAACATCACCAATCCCAACAAATTCTGGGCCGCAAGCCGCTATCTGGTGATTCAAGTGAAATAAAAGGAGGGCGATGAGAGAGTTCAAGAACAACAGCAACACGGAGGTGATTGCCGAGGCGAACAACGAGACGGCCATCCTCGTGGGCATCATCACGCCCCAGCAGAACGAACGCAAGACCAACGAATATCTGGACGAACTGGAGTTTCTCGCCACCACAGCCGGAGCCGTCACTGTGAAGCGGTTCACCCAGCGGCTGGCGGGGCCAAGCAGCGTCACTTATCTGGGAATAGGCAAACTGCAGGAGATAAGACAGTATATCCAGCAGGAGGAGGAAGCCGAACGCGAGGTGGGCATGGTCATCTTTGATGACGAGCTCAGCGCCAAGCAGCTGCGCAACATAGAAAAGGAGCTGAAGGTGAAAATCCTCGACCGCACCAGCCTCATCCTCGACATCTTTGCCATGCGCGCCCAGACAGCCAGTGCCAAGACACAGGTGGAGCTGGCCCAATACCGCTACATGCTGCCCCGCCTGCAGCGCCTGTGGACCCATCTGGAACGCCAGGGCGGCGGAAGCGGGTCGGGCGGCGGAAAGGGCTCGGTGGGCCTGAGAGGACCCGGTGAGACACAGCTGGAGATGGACCGCCGTATCATCCTGGGGCGCATGAGCCTGCTGAAGCAGCGTCTGGCCGACATCGACCGTCAGAAGACCACCCAGCGGCAGGGACGGGGGCGCTTGATTCGTGTGGCACTGGTGGGGTATACCAATGTGGGGAAGAGCACGCTCATGAACATCCTGGCCAAGAGCGAGGTGTTTGCCGAGAACAAGCTTTTTGCCACCCTCGATACCACTGTACGGAAGGTGATTGTGGACAATCTGCCCTTCCTGCTTTCCGACACCGTGGGCTTCATCCGCAAACTGCCTACCGACCTGGTGGACTCCTTCAAGAGTACGCTCGACGAGGTGCGCGAAGCCGACCTGTTGCTGCATGTGGTGGACATTTCACACCCCGACTTCGAGGAGCAGATACGGGTGGTGGAGAAGACACTGGCCGACCTGGGATGTGCCGAAAAGCCCTCCATGGTGGTGTTTAACAAGGTGGATGCCTATACCTGGCAGCCCAAGGACCCCGACGACCTGACGCCCGCCACACGCGAAAATACGCCCCTTTCCGACCTTGTCCACACCTGGATGGCCCGGCTGGACGGTGCCTGTCTGTTCATCTCTGCCAAGGAGCGAAAGGGCATTGACACCCTTCGCCAGGTGCTCTACCAGCGGGTACGGCAGCTCCATGTGCAGAAATATCCCTACAACGATTTTCTTTACCCCATTGAATGATGAAACACTTCAGACAACTCACGGCGCACGAAATCAGCGTGCTCGAGGCCAACAACTGCTGGGCGGAGGACTGGGCACAGGTGGAGGTGGCCGACGGATTCCTTCCCAACTTCATGCACCGGGTGATGCTGTACGGGCACATCCGCATCGGTGCTTTCCAGAAGAAGGTGGAGGTGAGCAGCGGCTTTGACAAGCATGCCGGCATCAACGACGCCACCCTGCGCAATGTGGAGGTGGGCGACAACTGCCTCATTGAAAAAATAGGCAACTATATCAATGACTATGTCATCGGTGATGATTGCCACATCGCCAATGTGTCCACCATCGAAACCCGTGAAGGGGCCACCTTCGGAGAGGGCTGCATGATATCCGTGCTCAATGAGGCGGGCAATGGCAACATGGTCATCTTCCGTGACCTGAACAGCCAGCTGGCAGCCTTTATGGTGAAGCATGCCTCTGACAAGGAACTGAAAGACATCCTGCAGGCCATCATCAGCCGCCACGTGCACGACATCCTCCCGGAGCGGGGCGTGATAGGCGACAGGGTGAAGATTGTGAACACCAAGGAGATAACCAACACCGTCATCGGCAATGACTGCAGCATAGACGGAGCGGCCCGGCTGAGCGACTGCACCATTCTCAGTTCGTCCGATGCGGCCGTCCACATCGGGACGGGTGTCATCTGTGAGCAATCCGTCATCTCCGACGGTTCGAGCATCACCAACAGCGTGAAGATTGAAAACTGCTTTGTGGGCGAGGCCTGCCACCTGAGCAATGGATTCACGGCTTCCGCTTCGCTCTTCTTTGCCAACTGCTACATGAGCAACGGAGAGGCATGCGCGGCCTTTTGCGGTCCCTTCACCGCCAGCCACCACAAGAGTTCGCTCCTCATCGGCGGCATGTTTTCGTTCTACAATGCGGGATCGGGCACCAATTTCTCCAACCATGCCTACAAGATGGGACCCATCCACTGGGGCGTGCTGGAGAGAGGCACAAAGACGGCCAGCGGTGCCTATCTTCTCATGCCGGCCACCATCGGCACCTTCTCGGTGTGCATGGGCAAGCTCATGCATCATCCCAACACCCGTAGCCTGCCTTTTTCCTATCTTATCGCACGCGGTGACACGATGTATCTGGCACCCGGGCGCAACATCACCACTGTGGGCCTGTATCGCGACATCCGCAAGTGGCCCAACCGCGACATGCGTGCGGCTGGCTCGCAAAAGAGCATTGTCAATTTCGACTGGCTGTCACCCTTCTCTGTAGGAGAAATCCTCAAGGGGAAGAAAATCCTGGAGAACCTGCGGGCGGCCTCGGGCGACAATGTGTCGACCTACAACTATCACGAATATGTCATCAGCGCCTCTTCGCTCAGGAAGGGCATCGAATACTACGACATCGCGCTGCGCATCTACATGGGTGCCGTGCTCAAACGGGTGCGCAAGGTGGACCCTGCGTACCACCCACCCGTAGGCAATACGGGCACGGGAGACTGGAACGACCTTTCCGGCCTGCTGCTGCCGGCCTCCGAGGAAGCGCGCATCATGGACGACCTCAAGGCCGGCCGTCTGGCCGACATCCCCTCGCTCACCCAGCGGTTTGTGGACATCGACCGCAGCTACCGCCGGTACCAGTGGGCGTGGACCTACCGCATGATTCTCGACTACTACCAGCTGGAGACGCTCACCGTGGAGGATGCCCAGCGCATCCATGCCGACTATATCACGGCACGCCGTGCGTGGATAGCCGAGATACGGAAGGATGCCGAGAAGGAGTATGCCATGGGCGACGTGGAGGAAGAGGTGTTCCTCAGCTTTATCGACAGGCTCGACCACGAAGTGGATTTTGAGGAATGAAACATACATGTATATAATAACAGATAAATTATGGCAAACGTAGAATTCAAGTATGCCCCTATGTTCCAAGTGGGCAAGGACGACACCGCGTATCGTCTGCTTTCAAAAGAAGGAGTCAGCACGGCTGACTTTGAGGGACACGAGATTGTAAAGGTGGCTCCCGAGGCCCTCACGCTGCTGGCACGCCAGGCCTTCCACGACGTGGAGTTCATGCTGCGCCGCGAGCACAACCTGCAGGTGGCCGCCATCCTCAACGACCCCGAGAGCTCGGAAAACGACAAGTATGTGGCCCTGCAGTTCCTGCGCAATGCAGAGACAGCCGCCAAGGGCATCCTTCCCTTCTGCCAGGACACGGGCACAGCCATCATCCATGGTGAGAAAGGACAGCAGATATGGACGGGATATGAGGATGAGGAGGCACTCTCGCGTGGTGTCTTCGAGACCTTCACCCAGGACAACCTGCGCTATTCGCAAAACGCACCTCTCAACATGTATGACGAGGTGAACACACGCTGCAACCTGCCGGCACAGATCGACATCGAGGCCGTGGAGGGTGCCGAATACCGCTTCGTCATGGTGGCCAAGGGCGGCGGCTCGGCCAACAAGACCTATTTCTATCCCATGACCAGGGCCACCATCCAGAACGAAGGCACGCTCATCCCCTTCCTGGTGGAGAAGATGAAGAGTCTGGGCACGGCTGCCTGCCCGCCCTACCATATCGCCTTTGTCATCGGCGGCACATCGGCCGAGAAGAACCTGCTCACCGTGAAGCTGGCTTCCATCAAGTATTACGACAACCTGCCCACCACAGGCGACGAAACCGGACGTGCCTTCCGTGATGTCGACCTGGAGCAGAAACTGCTCGTGGAGGCCCAGAAGATAGGCCTTGGCGCACAGTTCGGTGGCAAGGCACTGGCTCATGACATCCGTGTCATCCGTCTGCCGCGCCACGGCGCATCCTGCCCCATCGGTATGGGCGTAAGCTGCTCGGCCGACCGCAACATCAAGGCCAAAATCAACAAGGACGGCATCTGGCTGGAGGTGATGGACAGCAATCCCAGTGAACTCATTCCGGAGGCACTGCGTCGTCCGGGCGAAGGTCCCAAGGGCATCGAGATTGACCTGGACAAGGGCATCGATGAGGTGCGCGCCCAGCTGGCCAAATATCCTGTGAGCACACGTGTGAACCTCAAGGGTACCATCATCGTGGCCCGCGACATTGCCCATGCCAAGCTCAAGGCACGCTTGGATGCCGGTGAGGAGCTGCCCGCCTACTTCAAGGACCATCCCATCCTCTATGCAGGTCCTGCCAAGACTCCCGAGGGCTATCCCTGCGGCTCTATGGGCCCCACCACGGCCAACCGTATGGACCCCTATGTAGACGAGTTCCAGGCACATGGCGCATCGCTGGTCATGATTGCCAAGGGCAACCGTTCGGATGCTGTCACGGCGGCATGCCACAAGCATGGCGGCTTCTATCTGGGCACCATCGGCGGTGTGGCTGCCGTGCTGTCGCAGAGCAGTATCAAGAGCATCGAATGTGTGGAATATCCCGAGCTGGGAATGGAGGCTGTGTGGAAGATTGTAGTGGAGGACTTCCCTGCATTCATCCTTGTCGACGACAAGGGCAACGACTTCTTCAAGCAGCTGAAGCCCTGGTGCCCCCGCTGCTGAAAGGCACGGTAGCCCAATGTGGCAACGAAGAAAAAAGACACCCGCAGGTTTTTCGCCCGCGGGTGTCTTTTATAATTGTTGCGGCTTGGCCTGGAGCCTTGCCGATGCGATGCCCTTTTTTTTACTTCAGGTATTCCGAGAGGTCGGTCAGGCGCATGTCGCCCTTGCGCAGGAAGGTGTCGTGCATGGCAAAGGCGGCCGACAGTTCGTGGTGGGTGTGTCCGCCCCTTCTTTCGGCATATTTCAGGTAGTCGCGGAGTATGGGCTGGTAGTCGGGGTGTGCCACGGCGATGAGAGCCTCGGCCTTCTGCATGTCGCTCTTGTGGCGCAGGTCGGCCACGCCATATTCCGTGATGACGGCATCGATGTAGTGGTTGGTGTGGTCGATGTGGCTGGCAAAGGGCACGATGCTGCTGATGGCGCCTCCCTTGGTCGTAGAGCCGCAGGTGAAGATGGACAGGTAGGCATTGGCAGCAAAGTCGGCCGATCCGCCGATACCGTTCATCATCTTCGTGCCACAGATCTTGGTGGAGTTCACATGGCCATAGAGGTCACACTCGATGGCGGTGTTGAGCGCACATACGCCCAGACGTGCAATCACCTCGGGGCAGTTGCTGATTTCAGAGGGACGGAGCACGAGCTTGTCCTTGAAGAAGTCGATATTGTCATAGATGTCCAGCAGACACTCGTTGGTGACGGTGAGCGAGCAGGTGGAGGCGCTCAGCACACGTCCCTGCTTCATCAGTGCCACGGGAGCGTCCTGCAGCACCTCGGTGTAGATGTTGAAGTTGGGCACTTCGGGGCATTGTCCCAGTGCGCCCAGCACGGCATTGGCACCGCTGCCCACGCCACTCTGCAGATTGAGGAAGCTGGAGGGGATGAGGCCTGCCTTGAGGTTGTAGAGCAGGAAGTCGGCCACGTTCTGGCCTATCTGGCTGGTGATGGGGTCGGGGTCCTTGAAGCTGCGTGCTTCATCGGGGATGTTACACTCCACGATGCCCAGCACACGGTCGGCATCCACCTCTACGTAGGGCTTGCCGATGCGGTCGCTGGCCTTGCAGATGTTGATGGGCTTGCGGAAGGGATGGTCCTCAATCTCGTATACGTCGTGGATGCCGATGCTCTTGGCGCTGTGGAAGGCATTGAGCTCCACGAAGATGCCCTTCTTGGCCAGACGTGCCACGGTGGGGCTGATACCGCCTGCTGCGGTGAGGTAGATGCGGGCCTTTGTGCCAACCTTTTCAATGGCGCAGGCTTCGAGAATGGCCCAGGTCACCTCGCCCAGGTAGCCCTGGCGAATCTGGGTGGCCATGTTGGAAAGGTTGAGGTCGCTGTAGCGCACTTCATTGTTGTTGACATGCTTGCGGAAATCGGGATTGGTGGTGTAGGGCGCACGGAAATCAACGGCCTGGGCATTGGTCAATGCACCGTCGCAACTCTGGCCTGTGCTGGCACCGGTGAAGACGCTAATCTTGAAGGGTCTTCCTGCTGCGTGTTCTGCCTCGGCCTTTTCGGCAATGGCAGCAGGGATGCACTTGGCCACACCCGCAGGTGTAAATCCGCTCAATCCAATGGTGTCTCCGTTCTCTACCAACGAGGCAGCCTCGACTGCAGTAATTTTTCTGAATTCCATAAATTTGTGTTATGTGTTATTTCTTATTGTTGAATTTGCCTAAAAAACGTTATATTCTCCGCAAAATTACATCATTTTTTTCTAACCGAAGCAGAATTGGGAATGTTTTTTTCACTGGGCCAGTCAAATGCCGCGATTTCCGTACAGACAGGCGAAGTTTCGTTCCATACAGGCGGCCAGTTCGGCCACCGTGGTGCCTCTGGCGGCTGCAATGGCCGCATACACCTTGTCCACGGCCACGGGGCGGTCGTCGGTTTCTGTCAGGAGCCTTTCCGCAGGGCATGCCCGCACGCTCTCCTCATTGAACAGCAGGCCAAACGATATGTACATCCCCTCGTCGAGCAGGCGCGACATCACTGAAGGCTTTCCACGGAAGCCATGCACCATCCACGGCTGCCGGGGACGCAGCCGGCGGTGGAGGCCCAGTATCTCCTCGTGGGCCCTCACACAGTGAACAATCAGTGGCAGCCCGGCCTCCTCGCTCAGCGACACATGGCGCCGGAACAGTTCCTCCTGTACCCTGGCAGGCACGCCGCACAGATGGTCGAGGCCGCACTCCCCTATGGCCATGCAGCCTTCCGGCCGTGGCTGCCACTGGGCCGTGGCGGCATCCTTTGGGTGAATGCCCCACGACTGCTCATGCTGGCGAATCACCGTCTCGCCGGCCATGGAGGCATGATGGGTGTGGAAATCGATGAATCTCATGGCACAGGGTCGTAGCCCGAACCGCCCCACGGATTGCAGCGGAGAATGCGCCACATGGCCAATGCCAGACCGCGGAAGGGGCCGTGCTTGCGCAGCGCCTCAATGGCATACTGGCTGCATGTGGGGGTGAATCGGCAGGACGGAGGGGTCAGGGGAGAGATGAAGGCCCGATAGAAGCGGATGGGAGCCACAAGCAGGGCCACAAGCAGGTCAGAGAATGCTTTCATGGATGCGCTGCATCAGATTGCACACCTTGGCCGTGACGGCCTCGGTGGGGAACATTTCATTGCTTGTCCACAGGAAGGCGATGTGGAGCCCCATGGAGGGCGGAAGGTCGAGCAGGTCCTTGTGGAGGCGGTAGGCCTCACGCACCTGGCGCTTCACACGGTTCCTGTCCACGGCATGCTTGAGGAGGCGCTTGGGCACCGACACCAGCACGCGGGTGTCGGCTGTCCCCGATGGCATGAAGACCGCACGAATAGGATAGGCGGACATTGACTTATGTCCGCCTTGAAAGAGGTCCTCTATTGCCTTGCGGCTGCAAAGCCGCTCGCTCTTGTACAGCCTGTGAGTGCCCGGCTTATCCATTTACCTTGGTCAGATAGGCGCTCAGCGCGGCCGTGATGCTGGGATATTCGGGTGTGGGAGCCTCCAGGTCCACACGCAGCCCGGCGTCCTTGGCTGCCTTGGCGGTGGTGGGGCCAAACGTGCCGATGGCCGTGTCTCCCTGCTTGTAGTCGGGGAAGTTCTTGAGCAGCGAACTGATACCGCTGGGGCTGAAGAAAATCAGCATGTCATAGTCGAAGGGCTCGTCTGCTGCAAAGTCGTTGCTGACGGTGCGGAACATCACCGCCTCGTGGTGAACCAGCTTCTTGCTGTCGAGCAGTGCGGCAAAATCCTGGGTGTGCATGTCGCTCTGGGGGATAAAGTATTTCTCGTTCTTGTGCTTCACCATCTGGGGCACAATGTCGTCTATCTTGCCAGTAGCACCGAAGAACACCTTACGCTTGCGGTACTGGACATATTTCTGGATGTAGAGCGCAACGGTCTCCGTGATGCAAAAATACTTCATGTCCTCTGGGATGGAGATGCGCATTTCTTTGCACAACTGAAAGAAATGGTCTATGGCATTGCGCGAGGTGAACACCACGGCCGTGTGTTCCAGAATGGACACTTTCTGCTGACGGAATTCTACTGGAGTAAGGGCTTCCACCTTGATGAAAGGACGGAACACAATCTCCACCCCCAGATTGCGTGCAATGTCGAAATAGGGTGATTTCTCAGATGAAGGTTTAGGTTGAGAAATGAGAATTTTTTTAATCATATTGACCTTTAATTTACTGTCAGATTACTTGTAATTTTGTTCAAGAACATCCATAATATTGCTATCGGAACCAGTTCCGTGGCGCAAAAGTACACAAAAAAATGCAAACAGCGGTACAACTTGCGGAATAAAATCCTATATGTGCTAAAAAATAAGTGTATTTTAACAAAAACAATCGGAAAAACCAGGACAATTACCTGCAATCTGAGCGGCATTTCACCGTACATCGCCACAATCGACACGGCGAAGAAGAGGATGGTTTCCATCGAGATATTAAAGGAGACCTCGCGCATGATTTCTTCACGATTTTTCTTGTCAAAAAACGTCGTGTTCACCATCATCTTCAGCAGGGTCCTTCCCACCAGGCAGGCCAGCACACTGCCCGAAAAGACCAGCAGCGGAAGCCAGCACGGAAGCATGGGGTGAAAGCGGGCACCGAGCTCCTGCACCATGCCGTAGTAGACGGCTCCCCCCGCTATGCTCAGCATCACGGTCATCAGCATGCGGGCGTTCTTCTCCATTCCCGTCTCCACTTTCTCCAGGGCAGGACCCGCAGAGGGGGTGAGGAAGAAATGGGAGCGGAACTGCTCCACGAGAAAAGGGCGCAGATAGCGGTAGAGCAGGGACAGGAGGATGAAGCACCCCACCATCACGCCCACCAGCAGGTTGTCGGTCTGCATCGAATAGTCGGGCATGTCTACGGCTACGCCTGGTATCGGCAGGGCCTGTCCCTGCTGGCAGATGGGATTGCCGCCGAGGAAGCCCATTTCGCCCAGATGGGGCTGCCACCATCCCGTTGTGCTGTCACATGCCGTAGCTGTCATATTGCTGCAAAACGTCTTACGCTCTTGTCCCACAGGGGTGTGGACAGTGTCAGCTGCAGGGCCTCTTCCGGCGAATGGGCCACCCGCCAGATGTCGAGGTGCTCCCTGCGCATGAAGTTCTCCTCTGCCGCCCTGGACAGTTGTTCCAGCAGGGGGTTGAAAAATCCGTCAAGGTTGAGAATGACGATGGGCTTGAGGTAGAGGCCCAGCTGTTTCCAGGTGACCAGCTCCATCAGTTCGGCCATGGTGCCGCATCCTCCCGGCAGCACGATGGCGGCATCGCTCAGTCGGGCCATCTCCTGCTGGCGGGCATGCATGTCGGGGGTGGTGACGATGCGTGTCATGCCTTGGTGGCACCATCCCTCTTCCATCATGAACACGGGGATGACGCCTACAGCCTCCCCTCCTGCATGCAGGCAGCCATCGGCCGAGGCCTGCATCAGGCCCATGTTGCCGGCACCGTTCACCAGGCCGATGCCGAGCCGGGCCATGCGCTGGCCCAGCTCGTATGCGGCTTCGAAATATGAGTGGCTGATTTGTGTACTGCTGGCGCAATACACACAGATGTGCTTTATCTCCATCATTATGATAGTGTTACAGGCCGAAGACTTCCTTTATGCGGTCCACATAGTCCAGTTTCTCCCATGTGAAGAGCTCCACGGTGACGGTGGTTGTCTCGCGGTAGTTCGACAGGAACGACTTGGTCACCCACTGGGGCTCGCGTCCCATGTGGCCGTAGGCAGCGGTCTCCTCATAGATGGGATTGCGCAGCTTCAGCCTTTGCTCAATGGCATACGGGCGCAGGTCGAAGAGGGTGCGGATGCGGTCGGCAATCTCGCCGTCGGTGAGCGGCACGTGCTTGCGGCCGTAGGTGTCCACATAGATGCTCACGGGCTCTGCTTCGCCGATGGCATAGCTTATCTGTACCAGCATTTCGTCGGCCACGCCTGCCGCCACCATGTTCTTGGCAATGTGGCGGGCAGCATAGGCCGCGCTGCGGTCCACCTTGGAGGGGTCCTTTCCGCTGAAGGCTCCTCCGCCGTGTGCGCCCTTGCCTCCGTAGGTGTCCACGATGATCTTGCGTCCGGTGAGACCGGTGTCGCCGTGGGGGCCTCCAATCACAAAGCGGCCTGTGGGGTTGACAAAGTATTTGATTTGCCCGTTGAACAGCCGGCACACGTCTTCGTTGTGGATGCCCGCGATTACGCGGGGCACCAGCACGTTCTTCACGTCTTCGGTGATGCGCTCCACCATGGCGCGGTCGGCGGCGGCCTGTGCCTGGGCCGAGCAGTCGGCGGGCTTCACAAACTCGTCGTGCTGGGTGCTGAGCACGATGGTGTCGATGCGCACGGGACGGTTGTTGTCGTCATATTCGATGGTCACCTGGCTTTTGGAGTCGGGGCGCAGGTAGGTCATCTCCTTGCCTTCGCGCCGGATGGCGGCCAGTTCCTGCAGCAGGCGGTGTGCAAGGTCGAGCGACAGGGGCATGTAGTTTTCCGTCTCATTGGTGGCATATCCGAACATCATGCCTTGGTCGCCGGCTCCCTGCTGCTCCCTCTGGTCGCGGTCCACGCCCCGGTTTATGTCCGCGCTCTGCTCGTGGATGGCGGTGAGCACACCGCACGAGTCGCCTTCAAACATATACTCGCTCTTGGTGTAGCCGATGCGGTTGATTACCTCGCGCGCAATGCGCCCCAGGTCCACGTAGGCCTTTGTCTTGATTTCGCCGGCCAGCACCACCTGGCCCGTGGTCACCAGCGTCTCGCATGCCACCTTCGATTCGGGGTCGAAAGCCAGCAGCTTGTCGAGCACGGCATCACTGATTTGGTCGGCCACCTTGTCGGGATGGCCCTCAGAAACGGATTCTGACGTAAATAAATAACCCATAATTAATGTATTTATTGATGAATAATTAATGATGGGAAAGAGTTTGGGGAATCATGCAAGCAAGCCCTCCGGCTTGTCGTTTTAGCATTTTTTACAGTGGTTGCAAGCAGCCCAAATCTATCCACATTCTTGTTTTGCGCTGCAAAGGTACAACATTTTTTCCATATCCGTCCGTTTCGGGGCGTTTTTTTCATGCTAGTCATAGGTAAACCATGCCGTGGCCGTGGTCCTGTCGTCGGCCTTCACCCGCACCCATCGTGCCTGGAAGCTCCTGGGGAACGTGTGGCTCACCTCCTGTCCGGGCTCCACCTCGAAGGTGGCGTATGCCATCCAGTCGGCACATCCCGTGGGGTCGGCCTCCACGGTAAACCGCACCTTGCGCGTGCCGCTGTGGGAGAGTCGGAGGGTCTTCTTGTCATAGCAGGCAATCAGGTAGGGGTCGGAAGGCTGTCCGGGCTCCACGGCCGTGTCCTTCCAGGGTCCGCCCTCTCCGCAGGGCTTGCCCATCTGCCACAGGTCGTCAATGGCACCTGCCCACACGGCTGCCTGTCCGTCGGCCGACACTATCACGTGCCCGTCCCCCGCCCGTTCCTTGCTGGGCGTGATGCCGGTGAGCAGGAGCATGCCGCGGTAGGAGGCATAGTCCTGGATATGGAAGGGATGGGTGGCTATGGGCCTCATCTTGGCAAAGCCGTCGGCATTCTCGGCCGGCAGTTCATAGAAGGTGCCCATGCAGGAGAACAGGTCGCGCTCGGTGGCCACCTCGCGGCACACGCGCAGCTGTCCCTCCAGGGTGGGCCGTACAAGGCCGTCCTTGCCCAGTGGCAGCCTCCAGCGCCGGCCCTTGTCGTCGGTCACCACCACCGAGGCTTTGTCCAC
This sequence comes from uncultured Prevotellaceae bacterium, assembly GCA_945865175.1. Classification (GTDB taxonomy): domain Bacteria; phylum Bacteroidota; class Bacteroidia; order Bacteroidales; family Bacteroidaceae; genus Physcousia. Next base: position 55,452 of record CAMBDA010000017.1, read on the forward strand.
CTCCACCACCCGCGACGGGATGGCCATGCGTGTGCGGATGAAATCGGATGTCCCGGGGTCTTCCTTCCGCACCAGCCTCAGCGAGTCGTCCATCTCATAATAGCCCGTTTCCCTTTGTCCGTCGGCATCCGTGCGGGTGGCCAGCAGCCCCAGGGACCGCCGGTTGTCGCCCAGGCTGTAGAGCAGTCCGCCCACATAGTCCCCGCCTTGTGCCAGCCCCTTGAAGCAGCTGGCGCTCTTCCGCGGCCGGCGGTCGTCATCGGCATAGTTGAAGCTCAGGGTGGCCAGGGTGGCCTTGTCGGTCACCGCCCTTATCCATTCGCCTCTCTCCGTGCGCTCAAAGGGGACAAACATGCTTTCGCCTGCACCCACCGTCACCTGCTTCAGCGGCTGCCAGCGGCCTGTGCCGTCGGCATCCACCTCCATGCTGAACTGCACGGCTTCCGTGCCGCCGTTCCATATCCAGGCGCAGCGGTTCTCCCATCCGGCAAACAGGAAGGGCTCCGAGGGCACGCCCGCCTCCACCTTTTCCTTGCCCCACACGGCACCTTCTGCGGCCGTGGGCCCCAGGCAGTCCACCTTCCCGGGCTCCACAAACCAGAGATTGGAGTTCGACTGCCCGGGGCCGGCTATGCCTCCCTTGGCCTTGCGCTGGTTGAGAAATTCCTTCTGTGCCGTGTCGTCGCAGCCAAACACCAGTTTGTCGCCCCACCGGCAGAAGTCGCCCACCACCTTCAGGTAGGCCGAGCGCGGACGTATGCCTGCACTGTTTGCGGCCGTGAATGCGCCGGGAAAGCGCCAGAACATGCCGTGCATGGTCATCAGATAGTCGTCCTGCCCTGCTCCCACATTGCGGATGCGTGGCCACTCGGTGTTCCATCCGTGTGCCCCGTCGTAGCTGTGGCTGGCCTTGGGCAGGCGGTAGAAGGCCCATCCCTTCTGCCTGTCCCTAACGCCCAGGATTACCGACTTGTAGTCCCATCCCGTGGCCCATATCGGGTCGGTGTCGGGGTGGGGGTTGCCACAGATGCCCCCGGGGCCGGTCACCTCGGTAAACTGGTTTCTGCGCACCACTTTCCAGTCCTTTCCGTCCCATTCGGCCAGCACGCCGGCCTCTATGTCAAACTGGCTCAATGCCTCCTGGCTGCCCTCTCCGTTGTTGCTGAACACCAGCACGCCCTGTCCCGAATACAGGCCCTTTCCGTGCACGCCGGGCAGCATGGAGCCTGCCGGTGCATAGCTGGGGTCGTCCTTGCTCTTTGGCTGCAGGTTGCCGTCGCGGTAGCATTCGTGTACGTCCAGCGTGTGCACGTCCACCTCGTAGATGCCCTCCTCCATGGTGCCGTAATAGATTTTCTGGGACGGATGGAGCAGATGGCGTGCATTGCCCGTGTGCCGTCCCGGCATTGTCTTGTAGGGTATCGTGCGAACGGTGCCTGCCGAGTCGATGGCATACGGGCCGATGAACAGCTGACCGCTTTCGGGATGAATCATGCGGTTGGCGGGTGTGCCGCCGATGCTGTGCTCATACGCGGTCTGCTTCATGTCCAGCGTCACGGCATACAGCTTGTCCGATGAGCCGAAGGGCAGGTGGGGGCCGTAGGTGACCACCCATAGCTTTCCGGCCCAGGGCACCACGGCTCCCGTACCGCATTCCCCTTCATTATTGTAATAGGCCAGACGGGGCCATATTCCCGACACACACTGGGAGTTGCAGTCAGCATACTGCCCGCTCTGGCAGGCCGTCGCCAGCATCACCGCCAGGCATCCTTGCATCCATTTTCTTGTTTTCATTGTTGCTGATAATTCTTAGGATTCTGATGTAGAACGGTTCGTTGTGTATATGGACTCCGCCCGCTGGTTTCATCCACTTTTTTCCACGTTACCATCGCAAAGGTACTTTTTTTTGGGGAAATGGGTCCGCTTCGTCTCCAAAAACTTTGTCCATATGGAAAAAATGCTGTATTTTTGCGACACGAACATAAAGGAAACAGCAATATGAACCTGCAAGACAACCCCTATTACCAGCTGGCACTCCAGTACATCCAGCAGACCAATCTCTCCCAGCTCCCCAGCGGCAAGCATGTCATCGACGGCGAAAACCTATGGGTGAACATCACCGACTCCCCCCTGCGCACAGCCGCCGAGGCCAGGTTTGAAGTCCACAACCGCTATGTCGACATCCAGATTCCGCTCTCCGGTGCCGAGCAGTACGGCATCCGGCCGCGCAGTCTTTGCACCCGGCCCATCGGTGACTTCAACGCGCAGGACGACTACCAGCTCTTTGACGACCCCGTGGAGGACATCAGGACTGTGGAGCCGGGCGGTCTCATTGTGTTTGACCCCGAAACGGCCCACGCTCCGCTCATCGGCGAGGGCACCATCCACAAGGCCATCTTCAAGGTGAGGGTGGTGGAATGATGTCATCGCGCAGCCACGCCCCGAAAGGTGGGGTGACATGATTCGTGATACACTTTTCGGGGCGACTTTTCAAGTATTCATGCCAACAATTAATGAATTCTGGCAATAGTCGTTCCTCCCCGGGGTACCAGAATTCTTTAAGGCCTGTTGCAGTTATAGGCTTCAAAATAACTGCAACAACTGCAACAACTGCAACGCTTGGCGGGCGGGTGGGGGAGGGTATGGTATCTCCCCCGCCCGCCAGATTCTGCCGTCCTTCATGTCCCGTGTGGCCCCCCTGAGAGGGGGCCACACGGGACAGCAGGACGCTGTCTTATGCCTCGAAGCCGGCCAGGCTTACCACCTTGGCCACGGCCTCGGTCAGTCCGTCGGCCAGACGGCCGCCGGCAGTGGCAAAGTGGGCTTGTCCGCCGCCGCCGCCCTGAATCAGGCGGCCGGCTTCCTTCACCATCTTGCCCGCATGCTTGCCTTCGGCCACCAGCTCTTCGCTCAGGCTCACGGTGAGGCCGGGCTTTCCGGCATCGTTGTTGCCCAGCACCACCAGCATACGGCCCGTGTAGGAGCCGCGCAGCTGGAACACGATGTCCTTGGCAGTCTGGGCATCAATGGGGAGCACGGCCGACACCACACGGGTGCCGTTGATGTCGCGTGCCTTTTCCAGCAGCACCTTCCGCAGTTCCACTATCTGCTGTGCCTTGAATTCCTCCACCTGCTTCTTCAGTTCGGCATTGTCGTTGATGGCCTTTTGGATGGCAGCCGTGAGGTTGGGGGCGTTGTTGAAGAGCGCACGCAGGTTGCTCACGAGGTCCTGCGTCTTGTCCATCATTTCCTCCACGGCACGGCCTGTGATGGCCTCGATGCGGCGGATGCCGGCGGCAATGCTGCTCTCGCTGATGATGCGCACCATGCCCAGCCGTCCTGTGCTGGAGGCATGGCAGCCGCCGCAGAACTCGATGCTCTCCCCGAACTGAATCACGCGCACGCGGTCACCATATTTTTCTCCGAACAGGGCGATGGCACCCAGCTTGCGTGCCTCCTCAATGGGAAGGTCGCGGTGCTCCTGCAGGGGGATGTCCTCGCGGATGCGCTGGTTCACCAGATGCTCCACCTCGCGCAGCTGTTCGGGTGTCACCTTCTCGAAATGGCTGAAGTCGAAACGCAGTCCGTCGGGTGTCACCAGTGAGCCCTTCTGCTCCACATGTGCGCCCAGCACCTCCTTCAGTGCCTGGTCGAGCAGGTGGGTACAGGTGTGGTTGGCCTCAATGGCACGGCGCTTGTCCACGTCCACGCAAGCCATGAATTCGGCCTCGGGACGGGACGGTATGCGGTCCACGATGTGTACGGGCACGCCGTTCTCCTTCTTGGTGTCGATGACGTTGATGGTTTCGGCTTCGTTGCAGAGCACGCCCTGGTCGCCTATCTCGCCGCCCATCTCGCCGTAGAAGGGTGTGCTGTCGAGCATCACCTCATACACCACGCCCTTCTTCTGCTTCACCTCGCGGTACTTGAGGATGTGGCAGGTGTATTCGGTATAGTCGTAGCCCACGAAGGAGCTTTCGCCCTCCGACACCACTGTCCAGTCGCCCATCTCCACCTGGGCATCGTTGCGGGCGCGTGCCTTCTGCTTCTCCATCTCCACGCGGAAGCCCTCTTCGTCCACCGTCAGGCCGTTCTCGCGGCAGATGAGCTCAGTGAGGTCGAGCGGGAAGCCGAAGGTGTCGAAGAGCGTGAATGCCTTGTCGCCGGCAATCACCGTGCTGCCGGCCGCACGGGCTTCCTCCATCACGCCATTGAGCAGGCGGATGCCGTTTTCCAGCGTGCGCAGGAAGCTGTCCTCCTCTTCCTTCATCACCTTCATGATCAGCTCCTTCTGGGCTTCCAGTTCGGGATAGGACGCGCCCATCTCCTGGATGAGGGCGGGCACAAGGCTGTACATGAACGCCTGCTTCTGGCCCAGGAAGGTGTAGCCGTAGCGCACGGCGCGGCGCAGGATGCGGCGCACCACATAGCCGGCCTTGGCATTGCCGGGCAGCTGTCCGTCGGCGATGCTGAAGGCAATGGCACGCAGGTGGTCCACAATCACGCGCATGGCCACGTCGGTGGGTTCTGCATCGCCATAGCGGACGCCGGCCTTCTGGGCCATCACCTGGATGAGGGGCTGGAAGATGTCGGTGTCATAGTTGCTCTGCTTGCCCTGGAGGGCGCGCACCAGACGCTCAAAGCCCATGCCCGTGTCGATGACGTTCATCGAGAGGTTTTCCAGGCTTCCGTCGGCCTTGCGGTTGAACTGCATGAACACGATGTTCCATATCTCTATCACCTGCGGGTTGTCCTTGTTCACCAGGTCGCGTCCGGGCACCTTGGCCTTCTCCTCGGGCGAGCGGCTGTCGAGATGGATTTCGGAGCAGGGCCCGCAGGGTCCCGTGTCGCCCATCTCCCAGAAGTTGTCGTGCTTGTTGCCGTTGATGATGTGGTCGGCGGGCACATGCTTCAGCCAGTAGCCGGCTGCCTCGTCGTCGCGCTCCAGATTCTCCTCCTTGCTGCCCTCGAATATGGTCACATAGAGGTCCTTGGGGTCGAGCCCCAGCACATCCACCAGGTATTCCCATGCCATGTCGATGGCGCCCTCCTTGAAGTAGTCGCCGAAGCTCCAGTTGCCGAGCATTTCGAACATGGTGTGGTGGTAGGTGTCGTGCCCCACTTCCTCCAGGTCGTTGTGCTTGCCGCTCACGCGCAGGCACTTCTGCGAGTCGGCGCGCCGGCGGGGCTCAGGGTCCCTGAGGCCCAGGATAATATCCTTCCACTGGTTCATGCCCGCATTGGTAAACATCAATGTGGGGTCGTCCTTGATTACCATCGGTGCCGAGGGCACTATCTGGTGTCCTTTCGACTCGAAGTATTTCTTGAACGAGTCGCGGATTTCATTTGCTGTCATTGCCATATTTTTGTTGTTTTTTTGCTTTTCTTTCAGAAAATTTTTGCAAAGGTAGATTGTTTTGCGTACTTTTGCAAAGAAAAAGGCTACAAAAGGCATTTCTAGACGGAAAAAACATGTTGAAAGACCCTCATAAATCATTTAAGCTGTACTACTCCATCAGCGAAGTGGCTGCACAGTTCGGTGTGGCAGAGTCGTTGCTGCGCTATTGGGAGAAGGAGTTTCCCACCCTCAGGCCGAAGACCACCAGCCGCAAGGTGAGACAGTATACGGCCGACGACATCAAGGAAGTCCAGCTCATCTACAACCTGGTGAAGGTGAGGGGCATGAAGCTGTCGGCTGCGCGCGAGACCATCAGCAAGAACCGGCAGGGTGCCATGCAGAGCAGCGAGCTCATCCAGCGGCTGCAGGCCGTACGTCAGGAACTGCTCGGCCTGAAAAGGGAACTGGACGACCTGTAGCGCCCTGGCCGTGGCAGCGGTGTGGTCCCGCGGAGACCCTGTCATCGCCCTCCCTCGCACGGCTGCGCCCAGGGTGTTCAGGATAGCCGTTCCGGGTGAGGCCATTCTGGCAATCAGTATTCTCCTGTATTCTGTGCCCCCATATGAAACTGTTCCGCCCCTTCAGCGTGAGCAAAGGATGACTGTCCGGCTGTTGCAGTTATAGGCTCCAAAATAACTGCAACAACTGCAACGCTCCGCACAGGATTCGACGATGCCCCCTGCTTGCCTAAACAACAAAAAAACTTGCCTAAACAACAAAAAGTGCTTCTCCAGCGGCCGTTTGCCTGTGCAATGCGGACAAATTTTGCTACTTTTGTAGCATGAAACCTTGTGTATTGCGAAAAAATGACTGTAATCAAATTATTAACCCCTAAACAATGTGTACGATGAAGAAGAATGCATGCAAGAGAAGAGGTGGCACCGACAATGCCACCATGAGATGCCGCCTGCTGGTGGCACTGGCAGTGGCAGCGGTGGCGCTGGGAGCCTGCAACGATGACGACGCGCCCGCACCCACCGTCACCCAGAACAAGGCCGTGATGATAAAGGACGAGGCCAAGCGCGAGATGCTCTATTCGCTCCGCGACCTGGAAGGCAACCGGGGGCGCATCTACGAGATGACCTACAATGTGGACTACAAGCTCGACGAGGCGCTGAATTTCGGCATCGACTGCACGGACCGGCTGAAAACCTTTGTGGCCCTCAATCTGATGGACACCATCATCACGGGCAAGAAGGTGAAGCTCTCCTACGATGCGGGATGCAGCGTATTTGCCTGTCCCGACGGGAAGTCGGGCCACCACCTGATGGGCCGCAATTTCGACTTCAACCACATCAATCCCGTCACCCAGGAGCGCGACATGATACCCGTGATTGTCGTGCACACGGCCCCGGAGGGAGGCAAGAAGTCGGTTTCCTTTGTCGATGGCAAGTTCGTGGACTACAAGAGCGGCTTCTATACCGACGGCACTTCCGACCTCTCCATGCTGATGGCCCTGCCCTACCTGCTGCTGGACGGCATCAACGAGGACGGCTTTGCCGTGAGCGTGCTCAAGCTCGACGGCCTGCCCACGCTGCAGCAGGAGCCTGGCAAGAAGAAGACTTTCACCACCGTGGCCATGCGCATGATGCTCGACAGGGCGGGCACCGTGAAGGAGGCTCTGGCCATGCTGGAGCAGTACAACATGTGTATGGACAAGGACACGGCCAGCTACCATTTCTTCATGGCCGACGCCACGGGCGACTATGCCATTGTGGAATACACCAACGACAACCTTTCGGAACACCCCTACAGGATGGAGGTCCTGACCGGGCACGACACGCTGCGCTATGTCACCAATTTCTATGTGTCGCCCACCATGGCCGACACCGAACATGGCAGCAAGTACTCCCAGCACGGCAGGAACCGCTATGATATATTGAAGAGGGAACTGGGCGGCTACGGCTACCGGCTCACCCCCACTCAGGCGATGGCGGTTCTGGACTCTGTGGCACAGGGGCCCGAGAACAGCCAGCTCTCCACGGGCTTCACCCAGTGGTCGGAGGTGTACAACCTCAGCAAGCGTCGCGTTGCCATGACCATCCTCAGGGAATGGGGCAAGCAGTTTGAGTTCGGCGTTGAATAGCCGTGGGAATTGCGGCCGCTCGTCGTGGATTCTCCTGGCCGGAGGACGGGACTTTGCGGTCTGCTGTTGCAGTTGTTGCAGTTGTTGCAGTTATTTTGGGCCCTATAACTGCAACGCTGC
>CAMBDA010000018.1 GCA_945865175.1 uncultured Prevotellaceae bacterium
CGGGCTTTGTTCTAAGCACGGACAACTGCTATATGGTTATCGCTGAATAGTTACTGTAACGCGAAAGCAAGAGCAGACAGAAGGAGGGGTGTTTAGAACGCTGTGGGCGATATGAAACCATGTCACCCCTTCAGGCTCTATCGCACACCTAAAGCCATGAAGAGCAGGAGATAAAAGTCATAAATGAAAGAAAGAACGTAATGATAGTGGATGGCAAGACTCCCTTATAGTGTCCGACGTTTCGGGATTATAGTATCATTGGGAGAGGGATTAATAACCTTTCGGCATTAGGGTTATTAATCTTGAGGCTGTAAGGTTATTAATCTTTCATCCCTTACAACTAGTATCATCGGCGAAGGAGGTCTCATACATGACTGGGATAAGGTGATAGGGGGAAATGGAGCAAGGAAGAAGAAAGGGGAGGGAAAACTTGCCTAATCGTGGAGAATGTAGTAATTTTGCAGCCAGAAGGAATCAACATTACAACCAACTGATGAATAGGATGAAAAGACTGACAATGATGGGAATGGCGGTGCTGTGGGGCTGTATGGCGGCACAGGCACAGCTCGATTCCATCTATAAGGAGATGAAAGAAATCGTGGTGACGGGAGCACACGAAGCTACGGATGTCCGGCATCTGCCCATGACCGTGACGGTGGTGGACCGGGATGCGCTTACGGCACAGCACCAGACTTCGGTGCTGCCCTCGCTGATGCTGCAGGTGCCCTCGCTGTTTGTCACCCAGCGGCAGGTGATGGGCTATGGAGTGTCCACAGGAGCAGCAGGAGGCATCAGCCTGAGAGGTATCACAGGAGGAGCCGGGCAACTGCTGGTGCTCGTGGACGGACATCCGCAATACAACGGTGTGTATGGCCATCCCATTGCGGACAGCTACCAGACAATGCTGGCCGAGAGGGTGGAAGTGCTGCGCGGACCTGCCAGCGTGCTCTATGGCTCCAATGCCATGGGGGGCGTGGTGAACATTGTCACCCGCAAGCAGGAGAAAGACGGAGTGTCCACCCACATGGATGTGGGGGCCGGCAGCTATGGGACTGTACAGGCCGAAGCCAGCAACCAGGTGAGGAAGGGACGGTTCAGTTCCACTGTGGCCGCCCAGTACCAGCGCTCGGACAACCACAGGCCTCACATGGGGTTTGAGCAATATGGGGGTTTCGTGAAACTGGGCTATCTGATGGGTGCACACTGGAAGGCCACGGCCGACGTGAACCTGACACACTTCAATGCAGCCTATCCGGGACAGACATCCGCGCCTGTGTATGGCGCTGACCAATGGATTACACGAGGGATGGTGGCCGCAGCCCTGGAGAACCGTTATGGAAGGAGCAGCGGTGCACTGAGCGTATACTCCGACTTCGGACGCCACAAGATAGACGACGGGTCGGCTGACCCACTACAACCCACCACACGCTACTTCCGCTCGAAGGATGCGCTCACTGGCCTCTCGTTCTACCAAGGCTTCCAGCTCTTCAGGACAGCCCGGCTGACTGCGGGTGTAGACTACCAGCACATCTATGGCAACGCCTACTACACGAGCAAGGCCGACGGGAGCATCCTGGACACGCCCAACAAGCAAAGCGGACGCTCGGAACGCGACGAGATTGCAGGCTATGTGGACTACCGGCACGACCTGGCCCGATGGGTGACAGTGGATGCTGGCATCAGGGTGGACCACCACAGCATTTCGGGTACCGAATGGATTCCCCAAGTGGGCATCGTCATGCGCCCCACGACACTCGGAGAGCTGAAACTGATGGCAAGCAAGGGCTTCCGCAACCCCACCATGCGCGAGCTCTACCTGTATCCGCCCTCAAACACGGAACTGGAGGCCGAGCGTATATGGAACTACGAACTGGCATGGCACCATCAGGCGGGACACTTCACCTACGGGGCCAATGTGTTCTACCTGAACGGCGAAAACATGATACAGACCATCAACCGACAGAACGTGAACACAGGAAAAGTGGAGAACTGCGGACTGGAACTGGAGGCCGCATGGCACATCAACGACCATTGGCAGGTGAACACCAACCACTCCTTCCTGCACATGGAACATCCCGTGGTGGCAGCACCCGAATATAAAGGTATGGTGGGCGGCACCTTTCACCAGGGCAGATGGAGCATGACGGCCAACCTCCAATATCTGGGCGGGCTGTATACCGCCACCGGCGAAAACGAGAAGAAGGAAAACGTGTGCCTGCTCGGTGCCACCGTCTCCTATCAGGCCTGCCGATGGATGGGGCTATGGCTGAGGGGAGAAAACCTGCTGGCCCAGCGCTATGAGATAAACGAAGGGTACCCCATGCCAAAGGCTACGGTGATGGCAGGCGTGCACGTGAACTTCTGAGGTGTCAATCAGTATCTTACGACTCTGGACGAACCATCGGCATACCGAATGACATTGAGCCCGGGAAGCGGCATGGGAAGGCGCTGCCCGGAAAGCGAATAAACAGCCTGTATCTGAGGTTTCCGTGACTCAGACGGAACCGCAGCCATTGCTGAACCCTCGTAGCCATAATAGTTGTCCAAAACATCGAGACGGTCCTCCACCCACCCCAGCAAACGCTCCAGCGTGTCCACATCGGAGTTACGGATATAGGGCTGCACACCCTTTACTGTGGCCGTGGCCTCCCAAATACGCCCATGCAACACACAACGGTCGCCCCTGTTGTAGACAGCAGAGAGCGAAAAGGCCGGTGTGGTATTGTACACGCTCCAGTCATCACATACCTTCCATCCCTGGTTGCAAATGGGAGGACAAAAGCAGGGGCTCTCGGGCCAGCGGTCCACCTCCATGGCATAGACCTGCGTGCCCACCCTTTCATACCAATCGAGAATGATGCTGTGAATCAGTTCACTGTCAAATACCCCCTTTTCACGGAGCACAGCATAGCGCCGGGCCTCATCCCTCTGGTAATGACGGTTGATGAAAGGAAACGGGCCTGTGTCTATCCGCGAAAGCGTATGGGTGGCAGGGCGAGGAAATCCATAAAGGGTGTTTCCTTCACGCATGCCGACCGTTCCTTGGCCGCCCGCGTGTCCGCACCATCGGAATCCAAGATGTAATAAGGCGAATCTGTCCCCATCAGCACCCCCGGCGAATTGTTGTCATAGCTGTTTCCATCCGCTATATAAAGCCCCTGCGGATTGCGCACCTCGAACTGGTTCCACTTGATTACTCCATCGAAAAGATTGGCATCACTCACATTGCCATCAAGATGCACATGGGTGGCATTGGCCTTCTGCATGCCCATGTTCTTGCGACTTTTCTTGAGTTGCCAGGAGCAAAGGCCATAGAAGTCCTCTTCCAGCCACACCATACAAGGAAAACCATCGGGCACGCAACGAGCCCGGCCATCGGCCTGCACACCCTGGCACAGCGGATAGGGGGCACGGTCGGCCACCAGACGATGGAACAGCTTATAGCCCACCTCCCCTATTCCACGCAAGAAATCGGTGTAGAAAGCCTTCACATGGAACCCGTCCTGTTCCACCCATTCGCCAAAGGTGAAAGTAGACGAGCCCTCCTCGTTCCATTCATCGTTGCAGAACTGCAGCGAGAAGTTGCGCTTGGGAAAACGCAGCGAATATCCCCCTTGCCCCTTCAACAAGGCAGGTTTGCGAAAATAATGACCCTCGCCATCATACATCTCTATCCACACCCTGTACACGGTACGCTTGCTCGTGGGGATGGTGGAAGTGCCGGTCACCCGCACATAGTCCATCCGAGGTTCCGGCAGATAAAGATCCTGAACCGCACTGAGGTCAACGGCCCCATCCGACAAGCCCATCTCTTCTACCCACTCGCCAAACGTCGCGGCTCCTTCATCCGACCGTAGAGACGTGGCATATTGGCGTGCAGCCATTGCCGTGGTGTCGCCCGGCACCTGAGCATGCACACAAGCAAATGCCCAGCCCCATGCCAGAAGAAACACACAGAGCCTCATGGCATCTACGCTCTTTCTCAAAATCACAATGCACGTTTTCATATCCATCATTCAGTCGCATACATTTAACATAAAAGGCAACCAGTATGTGACTGATTGCCTTTTTGCAGGTCGGGATGACAAGATTCGAACTTGCGACCACACGCCCCCCAGACGTGTGCGCTACCAACTGCGCTACATCCCGTTTTGCGGTGCAAAGGTATGGCTTTTTTTTGTTCCGACCAAATTTTTTCTGTAATTTTGTACCCGAAAACAGAAAAAATATGGAAATTCGTATCAATCCAGCCTCTCTGATGAGAGGAAAAGTGGTTTTGCCCGCCAGTAAGAGCATCAGCAACAGGGCGCTTGTCATCTACGCCCTGAGCCAAGGGAAGGCGCATCATGATGCCAGCCTGTTTGACGGTTTGCAGCACATTTCGGACTGCGACGACACGCAAGTGATGTGGAATGCACTCACCCGCATGCCCCACCAGATAGACATCAAGGCCGCCGGCACGGCCATGCGCTTCCTCACCGCCTACCTTTGCACCCAGGAAGGCACACACGAGATTACCGGAACCGCACGCATGCGCCAACGTCCCATCGGTGTGCTGGTGGATGCCCTGCGAAGCCTGGGGGCACAGATAGACTATGTGGAGAATGAGGGTTTCCCGCCCCTCCGCATCAAGGGTGGAGAACTGGCAGGCGGCAAGCTGGAGCTTCCGGCAGGCGTGAGCAGCCAATACGTGAGTGCCCTGCTGATGATAGGACCCACACTGGCCAACGGTCTGCAGCTGCGACTTGTGGGCGAGATAGTGAGCCGGCCCTATATCGAGATGACCCTCCACATCATGCGCCACTTCGGGGCGAAGGCGCAATGGACCGCCGACAACTGCATCCAGGTGGAGCCCGGAGGTTACCACCCTATACCCTATTATATTGAGAGCGACTGGAGCGCATCGAGCTACTGGTACGAGATGGTGGCCCTGACGGGCGATGACAAGGCAGAGGTGGTGCTGCCCGGGCTGTTCCCCCACAGCCTTCAGGGCGACTGTGCCATCCGCCAGCTCTTTGACCAGCTGGGCGTGTCCACCACCTTCCTCACCGACGAGGAGGGAGTGGAGAGCGTGTGCCTGCGGAAAAGCGGGCAGCCCGTGACACGCATGGAATACGACTTCACCCACCAGCCCGACCTGGCCCAGACACTGGTGGCCACCTGTGCCGCCCTGGGCATTCCCTTCCGCTTCCAGGGCCTGCAAAGCCTGAAGATAAAGGAGACCGACCGCATGGCCGCCCTCCGCACAGAGCTGGGCAAACTGGGATTCGACATCATGGAGCACGACGGCAGCATGCTCACATGGGACGGGCACAGGCGCACGGTGGACAACCCCCTGCCAGCCGACACCTATGAGGACCATCGTATGGCCATGGCACTGGCTCCCCTGGCCCTGAAAGAGGGCATGCTGCGCATGAACGACCCCGGGGTGGTGAGCAAGTCGTACCCCACCTTCTGGGACCACCTGCAACAAGTGGGATTCAAGATAGAAGCATCATGAGCATGGCCTATCTGATATATGCACTGCTGGGGCTTGCGGCCCTGGGAGGCTTTGCCGCCCTGGTGTACCGCATGCAGGACTACCGCTACCGGCGTCAGCTGGAACAGCACGGTGAGGAGAAGGCGGGAGAAGACCCCACTGTGGTGAACCCCGCCGACATAGAATGCTGCGGACAACATGAGGTGTGCGAGAAAGACAGCCTGCTGGCTGCGCTCAGCAAGGAGATAGAGTATTACAACGACGAGGAGCTCGACCGCTTCCGCGGAAAAGGAGGCGAGGACTACACCAGCGAGGAGGCCGATGAGTTTCGCGATGTGCTCTACACCATGCGGAGCGACGAGGTGGCCGGATGGGTGCGCAGCCTGCAGCTACGCATGATAGCCCTCCCCAACGAGGTGAAGGACGAAGTTTTCCTGATAGTGGGCGAAAGAAGGTCGTAGGCCACACAATAAAAGGGCACACACGTGCGTTTCTAATAAGAATAGGAATATATATATATTAATGTATAAGAAGAGACACCCCCTCCGTTTCGCGCTCCGCATCTGTCTGTGCATGATGGCGGGGCTATGTCTGTGTGGGTGCTCCACCAAGAAGAACACCGCCGGCACACGCTTCTATCATGCCACCACAGCCCGCTTCAACACCTTCTACAACGGGCAAGTGGCCTTTGATGAAGGAGTGGAGGCCCAATACAAGGGCCACAAGGAGGACTACACACGGTTGCTGCCCATGTACGTGAGCACCAACAAGTCGACCCAGGCAATGGGGAAGGCCAACTTTGAGACGGCCATCACCAAATGCGAAAAGGCCATCAAGGTGCACAGCATCAAGAAGAAGCCCGTGACCAAGGGCAACAAGAAACGTACGCCCCAGGAGAAACTCTATCTGGCACGGAAGGAGTTTAACCCCTTTCTGTACCGTGCATGGCTGCTCATGGCCCAGAGCCAGTTTCAGCAGGGAAACTTCATTGAATGTGCCAGCACCTGCCACTACATCCTGCGCCTCTATGCCACCCAGCCGGAGGTGACCAATGTGGCCCGTGCCCTGCTGGCCCGCTGCTATGTGGCGCTGGAATGGCCCTACGATGCCGAAGACGTGCTGCAGAAGATGTCGCGCGACAGCCTCACCCCCCATGCGCTCCGCGAGAAGGAACAGAGCCAAGCCGCCTACTTCATCTCCACCGGGCAATACGAAAAGGCCATCCCCTACCTGTCGCGCTCCATCCGCCATGTGAAAGGCAAATTGCCCCGTACCCGCCTGAAATTCCTCCTGGGTCAGCTCTACCAGCGTGCCGGGAACAACGAAATGGCCTATAAATCCTTTTCACGCGTAATCAGGAGCAATCCGCCCTACGAACTGGCCTTCAACGCACGCATCATGCAAACCGAGGTGGTGGCCGCGGGCAAGAGCCGCCAGACCATCTCCCGCCTGCGGCGCATGCTGAAGGACGACAAGAACAAGAACTATCTGGACCAGATATACTACGCCATCGGCAACATCTATCTGAGCCAGGCCGATACCGCCCGCTGCATAGGTGCCTACGAGAAGGGCGCGGAGGAAAGCAAGGGCAACCCCATCGCCAAGGCCGTGTTGCTGCTGCGGCTGAGCCAGATATACTGGGAGCAGGAAAACTATATCGAGGCCGCCCGCACCTATTCGGCCTGCGCCGGCGTGCTCGACAAGGAGCACGAGATGTACGACACGGTGCAGCTCCGGGGAAAGGTGCTGAGCGAACTGGGGCCTCATCTCAGCGCCGTGAAGCTGCAGGACAGCCTGCAGGCACTGGCCAAGATGGACGAGGCAGGCTGGAATGCGGCCATCGACCGTGTGATAGAGGCCCTCAAGAAGAAAGAGAAGGAGGAAGAGAAGAAGCAACTGGAAGCACAGGACCAGGAGAGGAACCCGCAGGACCGCAACAACACGCAGGGCAACAGCCCGCAGGATGCACAGAAGAACAACAGGACCAATCCGCAGCAGAAGGGTGCATGGTACTTCTACAATCCCGCCACCGTGGCCCAGGGGAAAAAGGATTTCCAGAAGAAATGGGGCAAGCGGAAGAACGAAGACAACTGGCGCTACAGCAACAAGGAAGGACTGATGGACACCGCAGCCGATGACGAACAGGCCGCAGCAGACAGCATCCCTGAAGGCAGCACCTCCACCACGGGCGACAAGGCAGATGCCACCGCATCGAAGGAGGAGGAAGAGCAGGCCAAGGCCGACTCGCTGGCCAACGATCCGCACCACCGCGAATACTACCTGAAGCAGATACCCTTCACCGAAGAGCAGCTGGAGGCCTCCAACGCCGAACTGGCCGAAGGCCTGTACCGGAGCGGCATCCTGGAGCAGGAGAAACTGGAAAACTTCCCGCTGGCCCGACGCACGCTGGAGCGGCTTGTCTCACAATTCCCGGAGGCAGAAGAGATGGACAACGTATACTACCACCTGTTCCTGGTGTGCGGACGCATGAAGGACACCCAGTCTGCCGACTATTACCGGCAACTGCTTGTCGACTCGTTCCCCCAGAGCAAGCTGGCCCATGTGGTGGGCAACCCCAAGTATGAGACGCTGGCCCTCCACGGCACCCATCTCGAGGACTCGCTCTATGCCAGTGCCTACCAGCAATATATGGCATCGGCCTACGACTCGGTGGAGAGCTCCTACCAGCAATACATGCAAGACTTCGGCAGTGGCCGCCACCATGCCCGCATGATGTTTGTGAGGGCCATGAGCAACCTGTATGCCGGCAGGCGCGACACCTTCATGGTGGCACTCAAGGACGTCATCTCCAAGTACCCCAAGGAGGCAATCACCGAAATGGCACAGGCCATCGTGAAGGGACTGGAAGAGGGCCGCCCGCTGATGGACAGCCGCTACGACACGGGAGACATCTGGAGCCGGCGGAGCGCAATGGCCGAAGGCGACTCGGCGCAGACCGTCCAGCTCACCGACGAACGATATGGCAACTTTGCCTTCGTGCTGGCCTACCCCACCTACAGTCTGGACGAAGACCAGCTGATGTTTGAAATGGCACGCTTCAACTTCACTAGCTTCATGGTGCGCAACTTCGACATAGAGACCTCCCAGCTGCAGGGCATCACGCTCATGAGCATCAAGGGCTTCCAGTCGTACGACGAAGCCCACTCCTATGCCCAGCAGCTCTATGCCGACACCCACATGGCCGGTGTGCTCGAAGGCATACGCAGCCTTATCATCTCGGAAGAGAACCTGAAACTGGTGGGCACCACCTTCAGCTTTGACGACTACCGCGACTTCTACCAGCAGAAACTGGCCCCCATCGAGGTGCCTGAGGACCTGATTATCGACGAGCCCACCGACATAGAATTTGTAGACCCCGAAGAGGTGGACGAAAACAGCGAGAATCCTGAGGAAGAAGAGAACGGCACACCTGAAGGCGAGGACGACTTCCCCTTCGGATTCTGAGAAGAAACCCTGCATCAAGCAAAAACAACCCAACAAGAGATATGAGCTACAGACTATTGTGGATAGACGACGAGATAGACCTGCTCAAGGCGCACGTGCTCTTCCTGCAGCACAAGGGCTACGAGGTGGAAACCGTGACCAACGGCTACGATGCCATCGAACGGTGTGGAGAGACCGACTACGACCTGATTCTCCTCGACGAGAACATGCCCGGACTGAGCGGACTGGAAACGCTGGCACGCATCAAGGAAGTGAATGCCACCGTTCCCGTGGTGATGGTCACCAAGAGCGAAGAGGAGCACATCATGGACCAGGCCATCGGCTCACAGATAGCCGACTATCTGATAAAGCCCGTCAACCCCACCCAAATCCTGCTCTCGCTCAAGAAGAACATCCACCAGCGCGAGATAGTGACCGAGGTCACCCAGTCGGCCTACCAGCAGGACTTCGGCAAGATAGGCATGCAAATCAACGACTCGCTCACCATTGAGGAATGGATAGAAGTGTACAAGCGGCTCACCTACTGGGAACTGCAGCTGGCCGAGACCGACAGCGGCATCAAGGAAATGCTGGCCATGCAGCGCGACGAGGCCGACAAGGAGTTCGGCAAATTTATCCGCCGCCACTACATGCGCTGGATGGACCACCCCGAGGAACGCCCCATCATGAGCCCCGACATCTTCAAGCGTCGCATCTTCCCCCATCTCGACAAGGGGGAGAAGGTGTTTCTGCTGGTCATCGACAACCTGCGCTACGACCAGTGGCGCATTATCAGCAACGAGATTTCCTCGCTCTTCAACATCGAGGAGGAGCTCTATTGCAGCATCCTCCCCACCGCCACCCAATATGCCCGCAATGCCATCTTCAGCGGCCTCATGCCTCAGATTATCAGCAAGATGTTTCCCGACCTGTGGGTGGATGAGGACTCGGAAGAAGGGAAAAACCTCAACGAGGCTCCGCTCATCAAGACCCAGTTTGAGCGCTACCGCAAGCGCTACACCTTCACCTATCACAAAATCAACGATTCGCAGGCTGCCGAGAAACTGCTCCAGCAGTTTCCGTCCTTCAGCAAGTACGACCTCAATGTGGTGGTGCTCAACTTTATCGACATGCTCTCCCATGCCCGCACCGAAAGCCGCATGGTGCGCGAACTGGCTCCCGGAGAGGCAGCCTACCGCAGCATCACCCTCAGCTGGTTTCGCCATTCGGCCATTGCCGACCTCTTCCGTTCCCTTTCGGCCAGCGACTACCGTGTGGTGCTCACCACCGACCATGGCAGCATAGCCACCATCAACCCCATCCGCGTGATTGGCGACCGCAACACCAACACCAACCTGCGCTACAAGGTGGGCAAGAGCCTGTCCTACAACCCCAAGGAGGTATTCGAAATCAAGAACCCCTCACAGGCCGGTCTGCCCAGCCCCAACCTCAGTTCCACCTATATATTCGCCACAGGAAAGGATTTCTTTGCCTACCCCAACAACTATAACCACTACGTGCAATACTACAAGGACACCTTCCAGCACGGAGGCATCAGCATGGAGGAGATGCTCATTCCCCTCATCACGATGCAAGGCAAGAAAAGATAGGAATACACCCCCGAAAAAAACAAACATTTACCATCCAGATGATACGCACCCTCCTCTTTATCCTCTGCTGGCTGTCGGCCCTACAGGCCATGCCCCAGCACCCGTCCGACAATCTCCGCAAGGCCATCACGCTGGCCGATGCCGTGTTTGCCCACAGTCTCGACACGCTCAACGGCGAGCAACGCCTCTCGTTCTACTACGACCTTCAGCTACAACGTCCCAGCACCCGGATAGTGAGCGTATGGGAATACACCACGGCACTGGAAGCCGTGGGCAGCATCATGGAGGCACTGGACGGTATGCGACAGCTTGAGCCACAGCTCTACGAGACCCACTTCCCACGCTATGCAGCACGTTTTCACAGCCTGTTCATGGGGATGGACTACTACAAGGGCACATTCCGCCTCAATTCCTACACACGCCACCAGGCCGAGTGGAGCCCCTACGGTGTGAACCGTGCCCATGCCAAGGGACAAGCCCAGGTGGATGGTGTACTCAATGTGTACGACGACCAGATGTGGATTGTGCGCGAACTGCTACGCGCCTACCGCCTTACAGGGGAGCAGGCCTACCTAGAACGTGCAGAGGAACTTACAGCCTATGTGCTGGATGGATGGGACTGCACCCTGGATGCCCAAGGGCAGGAGCACGGAGGCATTACATGGGGGCCCGGCTACACCTCCAAGCACGCCTGCAGCAACGGACCCATGGTGTCGCCTCTGGTGTGGCTTTCACAGATATACAAGGGCAAGCGGTCGCGCACCATACAATACACTCTCCTCCCCGACGGCACCATCCGCACACAGCGCGTACGCAAGAGCAGCTATTACCTGGACATGGCAGCCCGCATCTACCGCTATCACAAGCAGCACTATCTGATGCCCGACAAAGGCGTGTGCCACGATATGGAGGGTGGTGGAGGCGAAGTTGCCTACCACTCCGCAGACGGAAAGACCTACAGGTCCCATGCTCCTCTGGGCCATCCTGGAGGAAAGCCCTATACCTACAACACAGGCACGCTCATCTCCGGAGCCGCCGACCTTTATGCGGCCACGGGCCAGGAGGCCTTCCTTCACGACCTGCAACAGATAGTCCCTCTCTCCTACTCCTTCTTTGCCACCCAGCGCGGCACCCTGTGGCAACTGCCCTACAAGGCCGGACCCACCGATGCCAGTCCCAGCGGCAGCCCCTGGTTCAACGATGTGCTTCTGAGGGGCTACATGGCCGCATCCCCTCATGTTCAGGCCACCCACACCTATCTGATGCGTGCCCAGCAGACACTCGATTATGCCTATGCCCACCATCTGGCCTCCCCCGGTTTCCTGCCTGCCGACCTTGTAGGAGGCTGGCACGCGGACGAAGCGCCTCATGCCGACACAATGGCCCAGCTCTCCTTTGCCTCCGACTATGCCATGCTGGCTCTCTACCGCGCTCAGCTCTGAGCGCCTTTGAAAGCCTGTCGTTTGTATTTATGAAGGGATTTTGTACACGGTACGCACGGGTTGTGTGTAGCTTCCTAGTGCAAAAAAAAACTGATGTCATCCAAGGACAAAAACCGTTTCATCGCCGCAGATGTTGCGAATCTTGAGGCGTAGCGGTTGCCTGGGGACAAAGACCTTGGCATTCCAGAAATGCAGTGCCCAGAACGGGACTCGAACCCGTACAGCCGTTATGGCCAAGGGATTTTAAGTCCCTCGTGTCTACCATTCCACCATCAGGGCTACACTTTTATAGAAAATTCGGGTGCAAAGATACAATATAATTTTGAATTACCCTGTATCTTGCCCCGATTTTTTTTCACTTCCTCATTCTTCTCCCATAAACATGGGATCCCATGCAGGCAGACGGACAGGCTTCTGCTGGAGAATCTTGAGCACCTCGGGTGTGCAGTATTTCTTGTTTACCACCACACGGAACATGTATTCGTCGAACCACTGGTCGGTCATGATCATGTAGCCATGGAAGCCCGACGAGGCTCCCCAGCTGTTTTCCACCTTCCACTTCTTGGGCTTGCCCTGGGGGTCCAGGTCTACAGCCATCAGGGTCATGGCATGGCTGCTGCCACTGTCGAAGGTCTGGATGCGCTGTTTCTTGTTCATGCCAAAAGTGGTTCCCAGCAGGCTGCCATAGTCAAAGTTGTCAAGGTCCAGGACACCTGTGGTGCGGTCGAGGAACTTGCCCACATCGCAGCTGAAGTACATCTGCGTGCTGTCAGCCAGGCTGGCAATGACCATAGGCTTGAGCTGCTCCATGGGAAGGTTCACATAGAGCCAGTTATGACCATCATAAAGGTGGCGGTCATAGTCTATCTCATAGGCCTTTCCGTAGGGACGGCTGGGGTCGTTCATGAGCATCACATAGTCGGCATTGAGGTCGTCCACCGGAGCGCACACCTCCTGATAGAAGGACTGGGGCGTGTAGGTCTTTGCCTCCGACAGGGGCTTGCCGTCCTTGGTGGGAGCCCAGGTGAAGGACTGTGGCGGGATGCCGTAGGCCATCACCAGCAGGCGGTAGACGGTCTTCAACTGCTCCACCTTGAAGGCCTGCAGTTCCTCTTCGCTGGCACCGGCTTCCGATTTCTCGCGCAGGAGAATACCGGCCTCGCGCAGCTTGCGCTTGAGATGACCGCAAAACTCACTGGTGGAATTGCTCACATAGGTCTCGGGCATCACGTCCTTGGGCACCAGTCCATACTTGCTCACCAAGTCGGCCACGCCCGTGTAGGTGCCACCGTCGGAGAGAGGGTTCTTGAAAAGCCAGGTGACCATCTGGTCGTCAATGGGCTTCTTGCGTGTGTCAATGATGCCCTGAAGGAACAGGTTGCTCTTCTCCAGCTGGTCGTAGAAGAAAAGGTATACCTGACTGAAGAAGAAGTTCTGCACGCCCAGTGTGCGCATGGCCTTGTGGCGCAACACGTTGGTACCAGTGAAGAGCCAGCAGCGTCCGCTGCTCTGCTGGTCGCTGATGCCGGAGTTCTTCACCTCGATGCTGAAATGGGTGTCGGGATTGGCGATGTGTTCCTGATTGACGGCCATTTTCTGTATGCCCACGTTGCTGATGGCATTGCGAAGCGCCTTTTCGGTGGGTGTGGCCTGATAGCTGCCCTGGAGTTGCTGTAACACCTCGGGCGTGATGGAGGTCTGTGCCCAGGCCATGCCGCTCCACGACAGGGCCAGGGCCAGAAGAGTCTTGTGTTTCATTGTTGCTATGCGTTATTATAATATATTAATGTATACCTCATGTTATTTCACGGGCACCATCTCAAACACGGCAGCCTCCTTCTTGCCACCCACGATGCGGTCGCCCTCGGGTG
Organism: uncultured Prevotellaceae bacterium; assembly: GCA_945865175.1. Classification (GTDB taxonomy): domain Bacteria; phylum Bacteroidota; class Bacteroidia; order Bacteroidales; family Bacteroidaceae; genus Physcousia. Next base: position 13,847 of record CAMBDA010000018.1, read on the forward strand.
CCAGGTAGGCATCGCCGGCCTTGCCGCCGCAGCGGATGGTGAAGCCTCCGTCGGCAGTCTTTTCAATGACATAGGTGTGCCATTCCGCCTCGAAGGGATTGAGGTTCTTGTCCTTCCAGAAGGAACCCGTCTCGTTGATGTAGCGTCCGTCCTGCACATTGCTTATCTTGTAGCGTCCGGTGGAGACATTGAGTTCCACGTTCCACTGCTGGCGCTGGGGATTGATGTTGTCACGGTCGGCTGTCAGGATGGGATAGTCGCCCACACGGTCCACAGCGGCCTGTGCATCGGTGAGGTACTTGCCGCCAGCCTTGATGAAATACTGTCCGTCCTCAATCACCTGGACGGGGAAGTTCTCCCGCCCATAGGCATGGTTTTTCTTGTACGCCTTTACCAGAAGGGCTGTATGCTCGGCCACCCAGGGCGTAACCACATCACCACTGACCACCGGACGCGCCTTCACGATGGAGCCCTCAAAGTTGCGGCTGATGATGGCCTTCTGGGCCAGTTCGGCCTCTCGCCCGCAGCGGTAGGAGGCAATGAAGGCCACACTGTCATCCTTCTGAAGGGCATCCTTCATGTCGAGCACGCTGAGTCCCCTTCGGGCCAGCAGCGACATGCTTTCCACCCATGGGCCTATTTCGGCCAGCATGTGGGGCTGGTTGATGCTGTCGGCCAGGAGCTTTTCGGCCTGAAGGAACATCTGCTGCAGGTAGGCACGCTTGTCCGAGGCACGACCGAAGGCCTCGCTTTCTCCCTCCCGGCGCAGTCCGTGACCGGTCTTCCCCAGGTCGATGTTGTTCTCGCAGAAAAGCGTGAAGGCCTCCGCACTGGTGGGCATAAGGGCCGGAAGGGCACGCCGCCAACTGGCCTCAGCATCATAGGCCGGCATATTCCACGTGTAGTCGGCAATGCTGTAGAGGCTCACCTTGCTGGCCTCGGCATACTCCATGGGGTTGGAACAGAAGCCGCTCACCATGTCGGCAATGTCGAGCCCGTTGCCATAGGTCTTCCCCATGAGCATACGGCTCTGGCAGTAGTCGTTCACGGGATAGTTGAGCCAGATGAAGGCCTTGCGGCTAATCTGTGTGTTGATCCATTCCATGTCGTCGTGCTCAATCATGTCCACCACACTGTTTCCCGTCCACATGATGCGCACCTCGGGGTACATGCAGGTGCCCAGCGTGGAGAGGTAGTCGCCGCCCGACCATGCCTTGTTGTACTGGGTGGGGCACATGATGAGCGGCTGCACATCCTTGTGCTTGCGCACAAACTGGTCGGTGACATAGTTGAGCAGTCCTGCCTGTTTGTCGCCCTTGGCACCCTCACCCCAGATGTCGTCAAAGAAGACGGCGAAAGTGCGGATGCCCAGGGTGTACATTTTCTCCAGCTTGGCCACCACGGCCATGGAGTCGGCCTTGTTCCACTGGATGTCGCCACCAGGATGGATGGCCCATACAAACTGCACCTTGTTCCTGTGGGCAGCCTCCACCAGCTCATGCAGGCGTGCCGCCTCCTGTTCGGGATAAGGGTCGCGCCAATGGGCACGGTGGTAAGGGTCGTCCTTGGGGCCGTACACATATACGTTCATCTTGTGCCGGCCATAGAAGTCGAACTGGCGCAGGCGGTCTTCATGGCTCCACGGGTTGCCATAGAATCCCTCTATGACGCCACGGCAGGAGACAGAAGGCCAGTCGGTGACCTCGCACTGCATCACCTTCGGCTGTGAAAAGAGCTGAAGCAGTGTCTGCACACCATAAAAGGTGCCCGAGGCATCGCGTCCGGCCACCACAATCTCCTGTGGCGTCACCTTCAGGTAATAGCCCTCGGCCTGTGTGGGCACCAGCTTCTTATACTTGGCTACAGCCTTGTCGCCCACCTTGCCCACAACCAGTTTCACTGTAGCCTCATCGCAGAGTGCAAGGGACGACTCCCTGAGCACCTGAAGGGCATCGGCATCCATGCGGTCGGCCCCCACCAGCTGGATGGGCGCAGAACGGTCGAAGGCCTTTTCTCCCCATTCAATCTGCTGAGGGAGAGGAGACACTGTGGCCTTCTGGGCCTTTACGGCCTGTGCGCCCAACAGCAGGGCCAGACACAAGGCGTAGATTCTTTTTCTTCTTTTCATGATGTAGTATGTGTTATGTGATAATGATACGAAGAGAGAGGGATTCAACCCCTCTTCTTGAGTACGCTGTTGAGCACACGCACACTGCTCACCAGTTTGCCGGTGCTAGTGAAGATTTCCACGTTCCACAGATGGCTGCTGCGGCCGATATGCACAGGTGTGGCCACACCGCGCACCGAGTCGCCCTCCATGGCCGAGGACACATGGTTGCCGCTCACCTGCATGCCCACCACAAATTCGTCGGGCTGGCAGGCAATCATGGAGCCCAGGCCGGCCAGCGTCTCGGCCAGTGCCAGAGAGGCACCGCCTGCCAGAATGCCAAACGGCTGACGGGTGCGCTGGTCCACAGGCATGGTGGCCTCCACCCTTTCCGGTGTGGCATAGGTATATTGTATGCCCAGGTTGCCCATCAGCGTGCCCTGGCTCTGGGCATTGAGGGCATCCAGCGGTATCTCGGTCTTGCGCACCTCCTCCATGATGGCCCGCTCGATGGCCACGGCTGCACCGTCCTGGTCGTTGGTGAGCGTAGTGAAGTCGGCACATTGTTTCACGCCCTGCGTGGCATTGCCCATGGCCACACCCACACCGGCCTGCTGAATCATGCCCACATCGGCCGTGCCGTCGCCAATGGCCAGCACTTCCGACATGCTGATGCCCATTTTCTGCACCAGCACGCTCATGGCATAGCTCTTGCCCACCTGATAGCCCACAATCTCCAGATAATATGGATTGCTGTGGATGGTGTCCATCACACCGCTCAGGTGGCGCTGCAGGTAGTCGTCCACTCCCTTGAGCAGTTCCTCGTCGTCGCTCACCAGCATCAGCTCACAGGGCCACTGGTCCATGTTGGTGGATATCATGTCGTCCTGCCGGAGCGTCATCCCGTTCATGGCAGCCTCGTCCTGCACGTGCGGATTGGTGATGTCGGTGCTGATTACCTCACCGGCATTGTAATAGGACAACACAAGGCCCGTACGCTGGGCAATCTTCTCGATATGGGGCACCATCTGCGGATCGATACGGCGTTCGAAGAGTACATTGCCGCTTTCGGCCTCCGTACACAAGGCACCGTTGTGCGAAATGATGTAGCCCTTGTATTCATTGAGTTTCAGGGCCTCTGCAATGGGCATCAGGGCATGGGTGGGCCGGCCGGAGGCCAATGCCACCCTCACACCCAGCTGCTGTATCTTGACGAGTGTAGCTACCGTACGCTTGCTCAATTCTCTCTTGCTGTTGAGGATGGTTCCATCCACATCCAGCACCAATAGTTTGAATCTCATAGTGGTGGTATTAAAGGGTTTGTTACATGTTCATTCTTGCACAGGGGGCGCGGTCATCGGCAAAGCGCCTCGCACACACGATCCTGAAACTCGCGGGCAGAGCGGAAGCGCGATATACCCTGGTTGATGATGCAGAAAGCCAGCAGATGACCATTGGCCGCACGCGCATAGCCCGAAAGGCTGGACACGCCCTCCACGGAGCCCGTCTTGGCCCACACCTGCTGGAAGGCCGGTGCCGTATTCATGCGCTTCTCCAGCGTGCCGTCCACGCCCGCAATGGGCAACGAGGGCATCAGGGCCTGATAGAGCGGCTGGTCCTGATATGCCATACGGAGCAGGCTCACGAACACATGGGGCGAGATGTAGTTATAGAGCGAGAGCCCGCTCCCATCGGCCACAAGCACCGATGCGTCATCGGCCCCGGCATCACGGATGACACATTTCACCAGGGCGGCGGCATCCTTGCGTGAGGCCCTCCTCTTTCCGCCCATGGCAGCTATCTGGTAGAAGAGGCATTCGGCATAGATGTTGTCGCTCTCCTTCATCATCGGCACCATCAACTGCCCGATGGGATGGGAAATGGAGTGGACAAGGGTGGCACCAGCCGGCAACAGCCCTTCACGCGGAGTGGGACGCGAGGCCGTCACCTGTGCCGCCTTCAGCTGACGCACCCACACAGCATCAAACTGGTCCTTCCCGTCGACAGGCAGGGCAGTGAGCGGCCCATAGTCATCGTCCCAGCACCATCCCCAGCCGTATGGTGCCCCATCGGTCATGGAGAGGTCCTTGTACACATGGCCCGTGATACGCCGTATGCCTGCCTGCCGGAGGGCACCGGCCAGCGCCTTCACGTCCTGGGCAGTGAGTAAGGGGTCCATGCCGCCCACCACGTATACATTGCCGCTGAGCGTGCCTCCACTGATACGGCCGTCCACATAGAGCCGTGTCTGCAGCTGGTAGTCGGGTCCCAGACAGCGGAGAGCGGTGATGGCCGTCACCAGCTTCTGGCAAGAGGCCGGCCGCATGCGGTGCTGCGCATTATAGGAGAAGAGGGGCACGTCGTCGGTAAGGTCATGGACGCACAGCCCCAGCTGGGAAGTCTGCATGAGCGTGTCGCCACACAGGGCGGCCAGCGCCTGCTGCAGGCCGGTGTGCCAGAAAGCGGCCGTACCCTGGGATACAGGCAGCTGCTGGTTGGCTTCCGTCCCCGGGGTCATGCCTTCTGTACCACGGCGATTTTCCATTCGGGTGAGTTCGGCCAGCGCATCCAGAGGATTGCCGCCCTCATAGGTCTGTACCGCCTGCCTGCTGCGGCACGCAAAGAGCAGCGGCAGCAGGAGCATACAGGTCCAATAATATCTTTTATGGCTCATTATTTGTCCGTTTTTGGGTTTATATGTCGCAAAGTTAAACAAAAAAAACCACAATAATACAAAGAAGACATACAACGAATCAACTTTTTCCGTACATTTGCCCCAAAATAACAAAAAAGCACATATTGCGATGATACGTAAATTCGATTTTCTGATAATTGGAAGCGGTGTGGCCGGTATGAGCTACGCACTCAAGGTGGCCAATTCCGGCAAGGGCAAGGTGGCCATCGTGTGTAAGACCACCATGGACGAGGCCAACACGGCCAAGGCACAAGGCGGCATCGCCTCGGTGACCAATCTGCTGGTGGACAATTTCGAAAAGCACATCCAGGACACGATGATTGCCGGTGACTATATCAGCAATCCCGAAGCGGTGGAGCAGGTGGTGAAAAACGGTCCTGCGGGCATACGCGACCTGGTGGCATGGGGTGTAAACTTTGACAAGAAGAGCGACGGCGAGTTTGACCTGCACCGCGAAGGCGGACACTGCGAGTTCCGCATCCTGCACCATGCCGATGACACAGGAGCAGAAATCCAGCGCGGCCTGATGGAGGCCGTGCGCCACAATCCCAACATCGAAGTGCTGGAACACCATTTTGCCGTGGAGATTATCACCCAGCACCATCTGGGAATCAGAGTGACCCGCCGCACGCCCGACATCGAATGCTACGGTGCATACATCCTGAATCCCCATACAGGCAAGGTGGACACCTATCTGAGCCGTGTCACACTCATGGCCACGGGCGGCACGGGTGCCGTGTATGCCACCACATCCAATCCCAATATCGCCACAGGCGACGGCATTGCCATGGTCTACCGTGCCAAGGGCAAGGTGAAGGACATGGAGTTTGTACAGTTCCATCCCACGGTGCTCTACAATCCCCAGGAGTCGCATCCCGCCTACCTCATCACCGAAGCCATGCGTGGCTATGGCGGCATACTGCGTCTGCCCAGCGGAGAGGAGTTCATGCAAAAATACGACAAGCGACTGTCGCTGGCCCCACGCGACATTGTGGCCCGTGCCATCGACCATGAGATGAAAATCCACGGTCTGGACCATGTGTGCCTGGATGTCACCCACAAGGATGCCGAGGATACAAAGCGCCATTTCCCCAATATCTATGCCAAGTGCATGAGCATAGGCATAGACATCACCAAGCAATACATCCCCGTGGCTCCCAGTGCCCACTACATGTGTGGCGGCATTCTGGTGAACCTGGATGCCGAGAGCAGCATACGCCGGCTCTATGCCGTGGGCGAATGTTCATGCACGGGACTGCACGGAGGCAACCGTCTGGCAAGCAACTCGCTCATCGAGGCGGTAGTGTATGCCGACAAGGCCGCTGCCCACAGCATCGAACACATTGACGAATACACCTTCAACGAGCAGGTGCCCGAATGGAACGACGAGGGCACCATGAGCAACGAGGAGAAGGTGCTCATTGCACAGGACGTGAAGGAGGTGAACCAGATCATGTCCACCTATGTGGGTATCGTACGCAGCGACCTGCGCCTGCACCGCGCATGGGAGCGTCTCGACCTGCTCTATGAGGAGACCGAGCATCTCTTCAAGCGCGTGAAGCCCACACGCGACATCTGTGAACTCCGCAACATGATTAACGTGGCTTATCTCATCACCCGGCAAGCCATTGAACGCAAGGAGAGCCGTGGGCTCCACTACACCGTGGACTATCCCTGGCATGCCTTGCAGCCCGTTCCCGAAAAGTGAAGAAGAACATATTCGGGCTCTTGCTCATCATGGAAGGATTCTTCCTGCTGCTCACATGGGTGGTGACGCTCTACTACGGGGAAGAAGACTGGACCGGATTCCTGGCAAGTGCCCTGCTGTCGCTCGGCCTGGGCACCGTCCTGAGAATGGCAGGCAGGAAAAATGCCGCAAACGGACATCTGGGGCGTGCCGACAGTTTCCTCATCGTGGCCCTGGCATGGGTCATCTTCTCCCTTGTAGGCATGATTCCGTTCATCCTCCATGCGGGCATGGGCATCACTGATGCCTTCTTCGAGACCATGAGCGGATTCACCACCACAGGCGCCACCGTGGTGAGTGACATCGACGGACTCACCCATGGTCTGCGCTTCTGGCGCTGTCTCACCCAGTGGGTGGGCGGCTTGGGCATCGTGGTGTTCTCCTTTGCCCTGATTCCCGTCTACGAGATGAAGAACAGCAACATCTATTCGGCCGAGGTGACCGGTCTGGAACTGGACAAACTCCGACCCAAGATAGGAGCCACGGCCCGACGCATCCTCACCATCTATTTCGTGCTGAGTGTGGCCTGCATGCTGTGCTACTGGATGGGGCCCATGTCGCTCTATGATGCTGTCTGCCATGCGCTCAGCACGCTCTCCACCGGTGGATTCGGCACCCATTCGGCCAGCATCGCCTATTTCCACTCGGCCTACGTGGAATATGTGTGTGCCGCCTTCATGCTGATTTCCAGCGTCAACTTCTCGCTCTATTACTACTTCACCATCCGCAGGCCCAAGGTGCTGTTCACCAACGAGGAGATGCGCGTCTTCTTCGGCATAGTGGCAGGGGCGGTGGCCGTGTTCTGCCTGCTGTTCTGGCTCTCGCCGGCCAGTCCCGGTGCGGGTGACAGTCTGCCTCAGGGCGTGGAAGAAACCTTCCGCTCGGCCCTGTTCCATGTGTCCACCATCGTCTCCAGCACGGGCTTTGCCGCCGGCAAGTTCGACTTTGTGGCCTGGGGTCCCATGTACTGGATGCCCACGCTCCTACTCATGGCCATCGGCGCATGTGCCGGCAGTACGGGAGGCGGCATCAAGGTGCTCCGCATCCTCATTTGTGCCAAAAGTATCATCGGCGAGTTTGTGATGCAGCTCCATCCGAAAGCCATTTTGGGCATACGCGTATCGGGCCAGATTGTAGCCTCCAACCATGTGCGCAGGGCACTGGCCTACGTGGTGCTCTTTGTGGTGCTGGTGGCTGCGGGCACCATGCTGCTCTCCTTCATGGGGTGCGATGTGGACACGGGGCTTGGCAGTTGCATCAGCATGCTCAGCAACATCGGTCCCGGCACAGGCACCACGGGTCCGTCATCCAATTTCGCTCATCTGCCCGCGGCCAGCAAATGGCTGCTGAGCTTCTATATGCTGATAGGCCGTCTGGAGTTCTTCACGGTCCTCTTCCTGTTCATGCCCAGATTCTGGAAAGAGCGGAAATAGTGTGTCATATACAATAATATACAATAGCCAATAACAAGTTCATGAAATCTGTTTTACCGAGATTTTCACTAGTGAGATTATGGCTATGGATTGCCCTGTCATGTACTGGCACATGGAATCAGGCCCATGCGGCACACGAAGCACCCAAGAAACACAAGAAAACGGTGTATATGAGTTATATCCTGCACGGGAACATGAACTACGACCGATACGTGCGGCCGACCATCTGGACGGAGTTCCCCCGGCTGTACGACAATCTGCTGACCTTCATGGACGAGCATCCCGATTTCAAGGGGCAGTTGCAGTTCTCCGGACAGACGTTCGGTTCCCTGTTGCAGGCCGCTCCAGAGGTGATCGAACATGCCCGCAGGATTCATGAACGGGGACAACTCAATTTTACAGGTACCTTCTATTCCGAGCCGGTCAATGTCAACATGGATGGAGAAACCAATTACCGGTGTGCCTGGTTAGGCACGCAAATCCTGGAACAGATGACCGGCGGGACAGACGGCTTTTATCTGCAGGAGCGGGCTTATCATCCCCAGCTGCCATGGATTCTGAATCACGCACATGTGTCCTGGACACCGGTCATTGTGGGAGAAGACTATTATTATCCGTTCCGCCTGCGCGGTATGGATGGCTCCTTGTCGGTTTGTGTACCCATTTCACGCAATAACATTGTGGAGAAGGCATTGCAGGCACCCGACCGCGCGCTGCTGACAATCGAAGAGGATTATGAGATTCCCCAGAGTTTTGTGAATACCTATCGGAAGATTCAGGAATTGAACCAGAGCCAGCAGGAAGTGGAGGTGAAATGGATTACGGTCCAGGAATACATCCGCCGTTTCGGCTTGTCAGAGGAGCATTATGTAGACCATGCCACGAAGGCACGGGACCAGGAAAACGGGACCTACTCGCGCTGGACCGCCGACCCTCTGGACATGCAGGTACAGGAGAAGACCGTGTGGGCCATGCAGGATATGCGGGCTGCCGAGATTGCCAGTTCCATCGCCATCCAGCAGATAGGTGTCAAGGTAGACATCCCTTTTGAACAGTCCGGCATTCTGATGAAACATGATCCGTTGGTTTGGAACATCGAGCGGGCGGAACTTTATCCGGATATCGAGCCTCAGTTTCTGGCCCGGGACGGACAGGTGACACTGCTAAGCAAGGCCGAGCACCAACTCTTGTGGGCAGTCAATAGCGATTCCAAAGGGTGGTATCCGCTCTATGAGAAGCGTCGTGAGCGGATGAATGCGCTGGAGAATAGCAGTCTGTTATCGAAAAAGGTGATTCATGACCTGCTGGACGCAATCAGTAGCCGTGTGGCCTTGGAGGGATATGACCAGTATTACATTGTAGCCAATTTCGAGCCCCAGCGAACCACGCTAATAGCCGTGGAGGAGGAGGTGCCCTATGCCTTGTATAATTATGTGACGGGCGAGCCGTTGAAGGGCGCTTGCCGGTATGAAGAGGGGGCCTATCGGATGGAGGCACTCTTGGAAATGCCTGCCTATGGTTATACGATGATAGGCGCCAAACAGCTGGAGCAGGCTTCTGCGCAGCCGTGGCAAGCGGGCAACGAGATTCAGCAGGCAGGGGTGACCCTGCGGGCTGAGGAAGACCACCTTTGGCTGAAGATGGGGGAGACCCAGATGACCCTTTCCTTTGATGATTTCCAGCTCAAAGCACTGGCCGAGATGAACGATGGAAAAGGGGATGACTCCTGGAGAGCGGCCCGGGCGTATGGAACTCCCCGAATATCCGTACGGCCGGGGTATCGTCCGCAACTGCGTATCGAGCACCAGCCGGACTGGCTGCTTCATGTGCAACAGATCTACACCATCGCGGAAGGCCGTGTCATTGGCGATGTCATATTTGACTTTCCACATCCGACCGTAATCCGCAGGGAAGCAGAGCCCAAGTGGAATTTCAGTCCGGAGGGATTGAATCTGACCTTTACAACCGGAAAAACGGGGGAGACATGGTACGACATTCCCTACGGAATCTCCCACTATCCGGAAGCCGGAGTCAGCTACCATTGTCCGCTCTCTACGCTCTTCTATCAAGACCAGCAGGGTGGCTGGGCCATTTCTCCCCAATCGGGAGAACAGGCCTTTAAGGTGGATGCCGATGCCGGAAAGGTTACGCTCTATCTGGGAGCCTCCACTACATCAGGCCCGATTCGGGATGTCGGGCTGACCTTCAGGACTCCGACAGAGGTGGACCATGAATCGGCATGGTATGCAGAGCCGTTCCACGGTCGTTATCACCATCGCTTCGTGGTATGGAATTATGCAGGTGAATGGCAGTCAAACCACATTCCGGCCCAATTCAGAGCAGTTTCTCAACCGGTCTATTTGCGCCGATGTCGTCTGGGACATAGCCAACCGGCATTGCCGGCTCAGCAGAGTTTCCTGCAAGTCTCCGAGCCGAATGTGGAGGTGACCACCCTGCGTGAAGAGGATGGAGCCCGTATCATGCGGTTGAACGAACGGGAAGGCAGACAAACCTCAGTGACCGTTACCTGGGGTGGCAAAACCTATCGCGCCACACTGAAACCCTTTGGCATCGAAACCATCCGCCTAAAGTAATTGTCCATACGCTGAAAAAGATGTTCGTGATAGAAGATTTGATGGCATGAAATCCGAACCTGCGTTCCAAAACTGCTATCCGCACTTCTGATACGAGATATTTTATCAATCTGTCCATAGCTGCTTTGAAGCCAGGCAACAGGAAAGACATGAAACTATCTCGCCTCCACGGGGTTTGCTGCTTTGGGGGGGTACACCATGGGACACAGGCGGAATAATCTTATATTCTCCACCTTTTGGAACATGATTCGTGAATGTGCCCTGTGCCTCACACCTCCTCGCACGCTACCATGTCCACTCCGCGATACACCACAATGACCTTGTGGAGCGTGGTGTGGCCAATGTTCTCGCCCACATTCACCGTATCGGCATAGCGAAGCACCTGGGCCCTAGCCTCCCGCACGGCCGCTTCCGCCTCCATGTCCGTGGCATGGCTCCTGAGGTACTTCAGTTCGATGATGTAGGAATGCTCCATGTCGGTGAAAATCTCCTGACGTGGGCGGAGGAAGATGTCGGCATAGCCGCCCTGGTTGTCCAGCTCGGAGATGGGGCGGTAGTAGCTGCACTGGCTGGTGAGGGCCAGCGTGTAGCCATGCACAAAGGCCTCGCCCTTCTGGCGGTCACGCTGCGAGGCGAAGGTGTGGATGCTGTCGGCGATGTACTGGAAGAAGGGCCTGAAATCGCCGTCGTAGGCCATGTTCTCCTCCAGCTGGCCCAGCCTGTAGGTGTCGGTCTCCAGCTGGTTGTCGTGATAGTTGTCAAGGAGGTAGGTGTATACCTGTTCGCGCACCACCTCGTTGGGGATAACGAACCGGGGTTTGCCACGGTAGAAGCCGCCAATGGTCACCATCCCGAAGTAATAGAGCAGGCTGATGAAGTTGTCGTCCCTGGCAATCTGCTCGGCAGGGAAGCCTTTCTTCAACTCACCCGTCACGAAGCCCTTCGACACGAGCGTCTGGATGATGGAGGCATCGTGCGTGAACTCCTTGTCCTTGCGGATGAGCATGCGCAGCTTGTTGTAGTCCACGCGGATGTTGTCATCGAGCATGTCCTTGGGAATCCTGCAGCGGTTGTTGATGTAGCGAAACAGAAAGTAGAGCACCATATTGGAATTGTACATTGTTGTCTCTCCGTAGGCTTTCTTGGCAAAGCAATAGTTGTCGTAATAGGGCTTCATGATTTCGATGAGCTCATCCACCGTGTGGTGAAACTCATGGACGGAGGCATAGTAACTGAGCATCTCACGCACTTCCTGCTCCGTGAAGCCCACCATCTCATTGAAGGCATAGTCGAGTGAGTAGTTAGTCCCGATGTTGAAGCCGCTGGTGAGGTTATCCAGTGTGACGGGGCTCACCCCGGTGACGAAGACGCGCTCGATGGAGGAATAGGTACCCGCCTTGATGGTGTCGAAGAAGGTGCGCAGGTAGCCCGTACCGTGCGTTTCCTGCTTGTACTCGGTGAGGCGTGCCGCATCGGAAAGAATGTGGTTGGTGAAGTGGTCATACTCGTCGATGAAGAGATAGATGCGGGCACCCGTCTTGCGGGCCGACCTATACAGGTATTCCAACTGTTCCGAACAGCCGGTTTTCTTGTTCATCTCTTCCATCGTCCCTTCTGGCAGATATTGCCTGTAAGAATCGCAGCAGTCATTGAAGGCCGTATTGCAATGTTCATCCAAAGCATTGCGGTAGTTGCCCAGGTCGGCGTTGATGACCGCAAAGTTCAGGTAGATGATGAGGTACTTGTTGTGGTTGGGCGTAGGGTGCTGGCCTATGTACAGGTCGCCATAAAGCCTCTCGAATCGGTCTGCACCATCAATGTCGTAATAGTGATGCAGCATGGACATGGTAAGGCTCTTGCCGAAGCGGCGGGGACGGATGAAGAAGAAGAACTTGTTGGCATCCTCCACCTTCTCGATGAACCGCGTCTTGTCCACATAGTAGCAGTCATCCTCGCGCACAGCCACGAAATTCATCATCCCATATGGGATGCGCTTTGCCTTTACTCTTACCCTTTTTTCTTCCATAACCATGATGCTTTTCTCATGTCCGACAACAAAAGTAAGGCTATTTGGTGACACTGCAAAACAAATGGCCAAAAACTTGTGATGCCGATGCGTGAATGGAATATAAAACAAACGCAAGAATAAACATCATACTTGAATTATTTATATGTAGGGCTAAGTAGGGATTGTCGTTTAATTCAAAATAACCGATATTGATTGACGAGAGTATGCCTTCAGAGGTCGCCCTCATCAGCATTGTGGGGGAGTTTTGTCGTTATTTGACTCGTTGTTTGTATCGTCAGGACATAGTTATCCCTTGCATGAGGGACATTGTTTGACGTGTATGTGGCTAGACTGCCTGGCTAAGTTCTTCCTTTGCGATTCTCCTTGCCAATTGTACTGCATTGGCAGTATGAATGACATGCCATCAACCTAAATGTTGTTGCATTTGGCTCCAAACTCGACTTTCTTTACCTCCTTGCCTCTTACGATTGGGCGTACGTACGGCTTGCTGACACTTACGATACGATTGGGGACACTTTCCTTTGCATTGCCACTCTTGTGGTGGTTGCGCTGCTGGCGGTATATCTTCGTTATCGTCTCTGTTTCTGAGAGTTGCTTGTCAGAGAAGAGCCATGTACAGGGATTCTCTCTGTCGAGCCTTCTCAGCTCAGCGAGTATCTTTCACGGGCAGGTCCAAAAGGCGGCGGATTATCTTGCGAGTCCGTTGCTTGGTGTGACGGCGTTGCTTCACATAGGCCATGTTGTCACGGGCAGGCATCAAGATATTTTGTCCTCATACGATGGATGCCCAGTTCACGGCTTGCCTGGCACATCATCGAATATACCTTTTCTATACATTCCCACAGCAGCTTGGCATCGGTCGGATAGCGCATGGCACTCTCGTAACAGGTGGCATCGGTATAGAGCGTATCGAGATTCTTCATGTAAGGCTTCCATGCTTCTGCCAGTGCCTCTTGCTGATTCTGTATTCTCAGACGGTTGGACAGTTCAAGAATGATATCGTCTATGAGCTTGTAGTTGGTCAGTGGATTCGCTGAACTTATTCGAATGCCGCAGAATATCTGGTAGTGGATGTTTGCATTTAGCTGCTCCATGAGTTTGGGGGCTGACAATCCGGTATATGACTTGAGGAACATGAGCGCCACCTTACCTTTGGGGCTGAAGTAAGACTTGCGACCGGCTTTCTTGCGTGGATGCGGATCTATCAGACCGAATCTGATTGCCATCTCATGCAGTGGAAGGAGGGAATGAATGCGTCCGAGTTCGCTCTTTTTGAACGATTCTTCATAATCCTTGTAAAAATCGAACTCTGTGAACGCAAAACTTGGTGTTATTTCAGAAAATTGTTGTACCTTTGCCATGACGATTATTTTTCGTTTCCCCCAAAACAAGCCCTGTTAAGCAGTTTGGGGGATTTTTTTTGTTTTTTATACAAAGGTACAAAAAATCATAACACTGGCAATCAAATCGTTAGATTTTTTTTGACTAAGTTGCGACCTTCCCTAGTTATTACTGCAACATCTACAGGACCACCAACGCTTTCTTCTTCAGATGTGATTCGGCGTTTTAAATATGTCATTCGCACAAGACTTTCAGCCATATCTGCTAAATCTTCTTTGCTCAAATATGATACCGTATTAACTAATTTAGCAATATAATTCTCTTGAATAAACTGATCCATGCCTTGGGCGTAAAGATTCGTATAATTCTCCAAATCAATATTAAGCAACGCTTTTTTCAACACTTCTGGCGCTCCAGCAGAATCCAATTGTGAAATGATTTCATTTCTCAGTACGGTGATAGATGCTTTATAACTTTCATAAAACTTCTTCCGAAGTTCATCGTCAATTCCTCGAATTACAGTGTTTGCGACGTCAGTTTGTGCGAAAGGTTCAACGCATGCATTGTCCTTGTTGGAAACAGCATATCCACTTTTATTCGTATATTTTATTCTTCCATCAAAAGCCGCGCTTATTACGAAAGAGTAACAGGAAGGGGACAAGTCTTCTTCTCCACATCCCCAGAAAATAATCTCAGTATTGACAAGATAAACGTGGACTGTAGAGACAATAATATTGTATAATGATTTGATAAACTGCTGTCAAAAGTTCTTGGTGCATGATTCAGACTCCAATGGCTCTTTTAATATTTCTTCTACAATCGGTTTTGCATAATCCGAGAATTTTTCAAGTGTATAATCAGTAAATTCAGTGGCACGATTAGCAGAGGAATACAAATTGTCGAAATATTCAAGTTTATCTTGTATTTTGCGGAACAAATCATCTTCCAATACTTCTTTGCCATTCTCTTCCAGTTCTTTTCTTGATATATCGATGATTTCTTCGAAAAAACCGTTTATAATGACTCTGAGATTAAGAATTTGGTCATCAACCAAATGAGACATTACATGCGTTTTTACAAACTCAAAGAAGAGGGGAGGATATTCATTGAGATGCTTACATGAAGTTTCACCTATTTCTTTTCGAACACAGCTTGAATATGTCTTCCCATGGCATACCAAGAAAATCCAAATTGCCACAAATACATATACCTACAGGGTTATGTCTTGACAATTCGAATATCTTATTTGCATGATTCGTGATTTTATGCTTAGAAGATACCGTATGTGTAGCAGCACTATCTGCGGCAAATGCTACTCCTCTACGATTTATCGTACCAACAATTGCTGTCATACCAACATTCTATCTTTTAATAATTTCACTTAGTTTCTTTCCATCAGCATCTTTCCAATCATCCCAGCCATTACTTGGGCGGCCAAGAACGAAACTTGACGCTCCACTTGGACTATCAAATGGCACATCATGGAGAAGGATTATCTGTCCTTTGTCATTTTTACAATGTTCTTTTACGAACAAGTCGCGTGAAGCTAAGGACTTGAAACTCTTTACCACTTCGGTCGCCAACAAACTTCCTTCAAGAAGTATGAATTTCCCAGTCTGCTCATCGTAGAAGCCAGTGCCTTGTGCAGGGCGGTCAGAAGACTTCACAAAGTACATGTGCTCTGAACGAGTTTCTTGTTTCGCAGCCTCAAATATTCCGCATCCATAAAATCTACATAGCAGTTGTATGTCGCGGAAGAAAACTTCCATATCATTGACTCGGAAAGGAGCAATGTTTGGTTTTCTAGGGTTGGCACCATTCAAAAGTTCATAAGACCCTGCGCTTTGGGCTGCTTCAATGCCAAGATATTCCAGATATTTTACATCATCGCCATAGATCTTGTGATTATCAGAAATAAACACTAATGCGATGCTCCAGAAGTCTTTCTTTTGAACATGGTCATTCTTGCGATTGGCAAAGTCTGTTGTTTGACCGATATACGCTTGTGGTTTTTGAGCATCTGGAGAACCAAGAAGTATATAGAAGGCTGGCTGTCCAGAGATATCATTGATAGTATTGGCCAATGTGATTTCTTCGCGAGGAATTACATAGAGGTGACAAGTTGAATTTGCCCCCATATAGATATTCCTTGCTCCATCGAGCTTGCCATCAAGAAGCTCTGTATGTATGGTGAAAGTGTTCTTGGTCTTCATGGCTTTCTGTCTATTCTAATGAGTTCTGTATAATCTATATCAAGTAGATTAGCTATTTTTTTATAGATTCCAATGATGGTTGTGAAGAATTGGTACACCATTTTGAGACTGTAGTCGGTGCACAGCCCAATTGTTCAGCTAACCATTTATTGGTTTTCTTTTTCTCGGCCAGAATCACTTTTAGACGATTCAAATCTCTTGCTTCTTCCATGTTTTTTCTATATTGTATGGCGCAAAGATAATAAATTATTCTCGAAAACGAGTCTGTTTTAAGGAAAAAGATACAAACTAATGTATTTTTAATGAATTATTTTCATTTTATAGGCTATTTCTGCAACCTCTCAGAATTCACTCGTCGTGAAATAATGGAATTAGGAATTGTTGTGAAGTTATTCGCTGACACCAATCATATTTGAAGTTTTTACTCAATTTAAGACTGTAATTTGGCCACCATTGATGTTTTGTACGTTAAAAAACTGCCAATATTGGCAGTTTCTCGGTGTAAAACTTGCATAATACAATAAAAAACAATATTTTTGTACCGTAAAAAGTTGCCAATACTGGCAATAATATAATATAGAACAATGGAGATAAAAAGAGATCGATATCTAAAAAAGCTGATTGATAGCCGTCAAAATGGCTTTATCAAAGTTGTAACAGGTATTCGTAGATGTGGCAAATCATATCTGCTGAACGTCTTGTTCTATCACTACCTATTAGATAATGGAGTGGCTGATGACCACATCATCCGCATTGACCTTGAAGACCGCATGAACAAGGAACTGAGAAATCCAGACACTATGCTTCACTATGTTCATGACAGAATCAAGGACAAAGAACTGTATTACATCATTATTGATGAAGTGCAATTGATGGATGAGTTTGTGGATGTGTTGAACAGCTTCCGGCATATTGATAATGCTGACACATACGTGACAGGCAGTAACTCTCACTTCCTATCATCAGACATTCCTACGGAATTTCGTGGTCGAGGAGAGACTATCCATGTTAACCCATTGTCTTTTGCGGAGTTTTATTCTGCCGTTGGCGGTGACAAGCAGGATGCATGGCGTGAATATTACACCTATGGAGGTTTGCCACTTATACAGTCTTTTGAGACCGAAGAAAAGAAAATCAACTATCTGAAGGACTTGTTTGAAACTGTATATTTGGCAGATATTATTGAGAGACACAAAATCAAGAATGATAATGAATTCCGTGAGTTGGTGCTTATTTTGGCATCATCTATAGGTGCTCCATGCAATCCGACTAAATTATCGAACACCTTCAAAAGTGTTAAGAATGTAAGCATCGGTAGTCAAACTATCTCTAATTACCTTACCTATCTGTCTGAATCGTTCCTGCTGAACAAAGCTATACGTTACGATATAAAAGGTAAGAAATACATCAACACACTATCCAAATACTATTTCTCTGATATAGGTTTGAGAAATGCCATCTTAGATATGCGTCAACAAGAGGAAACGCACATCATGGAGAATATCATCTACAATGAATTACTTGTACGTGGTTACAGTGTTGATGTCGGAATGGTTGAAATAAAGAAGCAGGACAAGGATGGCAAGTGGGTTCGTATTCAACTTGAAGTGGACTTCATCGCCAGTCTTGGCAGTAAGAAGTACTATGTGCAGTCGGCATTGTCTATACCTGACAGAGAAAAGGAAATACAGGAGTCTCGATCTCTGACCAACATCAATGACTCTTTCAAGAAGGTTATCATTGTGAAAGACCACATTATGCCTCGTCGAAACGAGGAGGGAATACTCACAATCGGTCTTTTCGACTTTCTTCTAAAAGAGGATAGTTTGGATATATAATAAGAGTAAACATCCAGAAGCTTTACAAATAAGATGAAAAAATTCTTCAGCATATTAGAGAACATTATCGGCTATACACTATTTTTCGCATTCACCGCATTCGTCATACATTACTTCTTGGGAGTAATCGACGAAGAAACGAGGATGAAGGTTATGGGGTATATCCCTTATTGCTACCTTGGTGCTGCGATTGTAGTTCTCTATAAATTAGTCGCTCTCGTTTTCACAAGTTTCTATCAAATAAAGATAGAAAAGCGGAAAGAATATCTTGATGAGATTCTCGCTTGGCAAAAAATTGAAGAGGCTTCAACTAAGCAAGGAGATATGTTGGAACAGGAATTAACTCCTTTCACTGAAAATGTGAAGCGTATGCCCGAAGGCAATACTGATGCTGTCATAAAAGAAATACAAGACCGTCTGCCGGAAGTGGTTCAGAAGTTGGTGGATCAACGAGTGGCAGAGATTAAGCAGAACATGACCAAGGAGAACGAAGAACGCATCCAAGAAATCAACGTTCTGTCTGCCAATGTTTCTGATGTGCTGGAAAGACGAGAGCATCTGCTCAATCTTGAAGCAGAAATCAAGCGATGTCAGGAAGACGAACGAAAGAAGCGACTTGCCAATACAGAAGAATATACCATGCTGGTGTTCTCTTTGGCTGGCACGTCTGTAGAAGATGTAGAGAAAGTATGTGACATTGTCAAACTATTTATTGAGACAGGACAGGTGGCTGCCAATAAGGATTTATACATCCCGTTGAACAAGAAGCTACGCAATGCCGAGTTGAAGCAATTCGTCACCAATATAATAAGGTATAACGGAAAAGACTATCTCGATGGAGACTCTTTCCTCCAAACCGCATTCTGCGAATGGTTCAGTGGTAAGAAAGAAAACATTGCCAAGAACTACTCCGTACTGCCCAAAGACTCGTTGGTATCAAAGGACGGGGTGGAAGCAGATTTGGAGCGCTTGCATAAAAACGTCAGGGAAGACCAAAAGAGTAATAGTTGAACAAAAGAAATAAAGACATTATAATAAAAAATATAACAACAATATGAATCGAGGTTCTGAATGGAGAGTATGGGATTTACATATCCACACTCCAGAAACTGCTAAAAATAATCAGTATGGAAATGCAGTTGAAGCATGGCCTGCTTTTATAGATAAATTGGAAGCAATAAACTATGCTGTTTACGGTATTACTGATTACTTTTCAATAAAGAATTATCTAAAAGTAAAACACCATCAAAATGAAGGCCGTTTACAGAACTGCTGTATACTACCTAATGTTGAAATGCGTATTGAACCTGTCACAGGCAAAGGAACTCCGATTAATATTCATGCTATCTTAGATCCATCTCTTTCAATCGAAGATATTGAAAGGGAGTTTTTCCGGGCATTGAAATTCAAATATAACGATTCAGAATATTCTTGTTGTGATGCTGACTTAATAGCAATGGGTAGGGCTATAAAAGGTGACTACAACTATCCAGAACAAGCAGCCATAAATGTAGCGATAAGTGAAATGGTTATATCATATTCTGATTTACGCTCCATTATTCAAAAACCTTTTTTTAGAGGAAGAATTATCATAGCCTTATCTCATAGTTCAAACGATGGAGACTCTGGTTTACATAAGCATGAAGGTGGACTTAGTGCTGTTCGTTCCGAAATATGCAAAATGTCAGACATTATTTTATCAGGCAACCCCAAGGATATTGATTATTTCCTCGGAAAGACTACGTCTGTAAAGGAAGTAGTCAATAATTGTGGCAGTATAAAACCATGTATCACAGGCACCGATGCACACTCATTAGAAAAAGTGGGAGTATTTCAAGATGGAAGGAAAACATGGATTAAAGCAGATCCAACTTTTGAAGGTCTTAAACAGATTCTATTTGAACCAGAAGATAGAGTTCGCATTTGCGATTCTAAACCAGAATACAAATATGATTATGACGTAATTGACAAAGTTGACTTAATCTCTGCCAACACTTGGCATCAAACGATATACTTTAACCAGAATCTTAACTCTATTATTGGTGGTAGATCAACAGGAAAATCTACTTTGCTGGCATCTCTCGCAGCCTCATTCAATTGTACAGAAGATATAGAAAACAAGGAGTACATCAACCAACTACGTGATTCTGTACATGTTTATTGGCGAGACGGTCAAGAGAATGGTGATAAATTTATTGAATACTTCCCCCAAAATAAGATTTCCAATCTTGCAGAAACTAAGGAAACGGACAAACTGTTAATGGGAATTCTACTTGGAAAGGAAGATGTTAAAGTTGAATATGATAAGCATAAATCATTATTGGCTTTACTGTTTTCTACAATACAAGCTAACGTAGCATCATTCTTCGAGAAACGAAGGTTGTATAGTGACAAGAGACAATATATAAAGAGTATCGGAGATGAAGAAGGTATCAAAAAAGAAATAAATAAGCTAGAGAATCAGCGAAATGAGTATCAGTCAACACTGACTGAAAAGAAAGATATTTTGGATTCATTTATAAAAGATACAGAAGAAATTGGTAAGAAACAGAGAGAAAAAGCATTGTTATTAAAAGACTCAGAGATTCTCAAATTGTATCAGTTAGAGTCTTTTATTATAGCAAATAGTTCTATAAACTTGTCGGAGTTGACTCCAGAGAGTTTATCTAAAATAACTCAAACAATTACGTCAACCCTGAATTGCGCAAATCAGCAAGTCCAAGAAGCTATTAAAGAAATTCTTGATAATAATAACAAAGCAATTTCAATAATCGATACCCAAATAGAAGCAATACAATCTCAATCTAAATATAAAGAGGGGAAGCAAATATTTGAAGCTAATAAATCATTAACTGATATTATTAGGCAGTTGGATGAACTTAACAAGAAGCTTGCTTTGATTACGCAAGAGACCGAAGCTACAAAAAAAATCAAAAATGAAGTTAAGGAATTAGGACGCAATTTACTTTCTATGCACGTATCATATTTGGATGCTATGAATAACATTGCTTTCAAGATGAAATTGCAATATGAAGATGTTCTACTAACTTCGTCTATTGTTCTAAAACACAATCTAATTCAAGCATTATCTGAATGTATTTCTCTTAGATCCGCGGCGATGAATGAATTGATTGATAATGTAGTCATAGTCTTTCGTAAACAGAATAAAACAGATATTGTAGAATGCTTAAAAAATGTTCTAAATAAAGCCTTACGAAATGAAATCCCATTTAAAGCAGGATATGACGCTCAATCCTTCATGTCAAGAATTCTTTCAGAGAATTGGTTTGGACTTAGTTTGAATGTGAAATATGATGGAGACGACCTAAAGGACATGTCTCCAGGAAAGCGTTCTTTTGTCGTATTAAAGTTATTGCTCGATTTTAGCGACAAAAAATGTCCTATACTTATTGACCAGCCAGAAGACAACCTCGACAATCGAGCCATCTACAGTGATCTCGTAAGATACATTCGCAAAAAGAAAAAAGATAGACAAATTATTCTTGTCACCCACAATCCAAACATTGTGGTTGGTGCAGATTCTGAGGAAGTTATAATTGCCAATCAGAATGGAAAGAATGCCCCTAATGAAAATGGAATAAAGTTTCAGTATTTATGTGGAAGTCTTGAAGACTGTAAAGACAGAATAAGTGACGATGATACAATTCCAATGTTAAATCGATGTGGAGTGCGAGAGCATGTATGTGACATCTTAGAAGGTGGCGAGAATGCGTTCAAAGAAAGGGAAAATAAATATGGCTTTTATAACGCTAAATGACAAAGTCATTCATGTGTGTCACTGATTTTGCCAGATGAAGAAAACTTAGTACCTCCTGACCTCGACAATGCGCCACCCTTTTCATATACGCGTGTACGCGAGGCTTGATTTTCAAGTGTTTAACCTTGGCTTAGGATACTCTGAATATCGAAAAGCGGCTTGATCTTGCAGTGATCAGGAGTCAGCAGCAGTGTCTGTTGCATTACAGTTCCGTTGTTTGGAAAGTTTATCCGCACTGTGGCAATAGTCTTGGCAATCCTCAATACAGAGTCGACGCTGAGGTCAACTTTAGCAATACATATTATGCGTTCAAGTTCTTTGTAAACCTTGTATGCCATGAAGCAGATGCAGATGTGAGCCTCAATACGCTTCTCCGTGAAGTGGAAGATTGGACGTGCCTCAAGATTTCCCTTGGTCACACAAAAGGCCCGTTCCACCACCCATAGACCGTGATACTGGGTAACGACTTCTTTCGGCTTTAAATCCGTATTGGTTATGTATCCTTTCAAGACATTCCACTTTGCATCTTCCGCTATTTTGTCATCGCTGATAACAACATCAACATCTTTGCTGATCTCAAGGAACTTGTTGTATCCTCGTTTGTTGACAGACGCTTTGGTAATCTTTCCGCTTGCGTATGACTTACGGAGCCTTGCAACGCCTTTTTCACGGTTGTGGGCATCCTTCTTTGCTCGGTCGGTAGAATATCCGATGATAAGGCGTGCATTGTCACCATGCTTGCGCTCGTGGTACTTTCTGTCTTCCTTCCCCAGGCTCAGAATCCATTTCTTCACAGCTTCGCTTTCTGTATGTATGCGTGCTCCGATAATGTACTTGTATCCCGCATCCTCCAGCTGCTGTACGTTGCGCTTACTCATCAAACCTACATCTGCCACTACAACGAAATCATCCAACAAAAAGCGCTGTATAAAATCGTCTATGACAGGAATCATAGTATAGCCTTCGTATTGGCTTCCGTTGAAGATGCAATATGAGAGAGGGTAACCATCTCTACTTACCAGCAGTCCCAGCACAATCTGTGATTCGGCGGTCTTACCATCCTTTGAAAACCCAGGCTCACGCAGTACGTCCGTCTTGCCTGACTCAAGATACAATGTGGTAACATCATAGAACAGCAATCCGACTTTGCCGCCGAGAATGCGCCTCGTGTGCTCTACGCTGATTCGCTGGACAGTCTCTCTCTGCGTATTGTAGAAAATGCCTAAAAATCAGCAACTAACAGTTTTGGATAGAAACGAGTGTCAAAGTCAGGAAATAGTTCGAAGGCTGTCCACGCAGAAGGCGGTCACTACGGAAGCCACAAACGCCCTTGGAGAGAAGGTCCACATGAGACTGTGCAGCGAGCCGAACAAATCCGCAGATGATATTTATGAACGACTAAAGTATAAGAAAATGCCCTTCAGAAAATTCAAAATCGAGAAAAGTTTGTAGTACACAGCGCCGCAAATGAAAAACGCAAAGTACTGGACAGCAGGAAAAACGGACAATTGAATATCAAACTTGGGATAAAATCCCAATTACCAAAGAAAAAGAATAAAAAATGCCAAAAATCTCAAAGGTTAACTGGTAAAAAATGCCGAAAATCTCAAAGAAGCAAATCCTGAATATGCCGAAAATCTCAATACATGCTAATCAAATAAAATAATCATAATCATTCGTCAGGTTCACGGCTTAAGATAAAAAAGCCTATTACACTTGATGATGACGGATGCTACCAGGTGTTGGGAATACTGAGGCATGTGATGTCAAATTAAGGTGGCTTTACTCACGATAAGAATATTGAACTTTCCGCCAAAAGCGTTCCGCGTTCCCTGCGATACGCTTTGTACCTGCACACCTCACACCCCGCTACCCTGTTTTGAGGCCAGGAGAGGATATTATAAGAGAAAAACAATGGAATTTTGCGTTAATAAATACTAATTCATTTCGCGCGCGCGATATAGACTCAGAATTGGTATATAGGAACGGCTGATTAGTAGATAGAATAGGAGTCTTACACCCCAAATCGCATCGACGGAACGCGGAACGCAGGGAACGCTCAGGGCATAAAACAGGGGTGCGCTGCTGCCTAACTGGAGAAAAATTGCGGCCCAACTGGGTAGCAAATTTTTTCCAGTTGGGTAGCAAAAAGGGGGTGCTTTACACCCTCTCCTGGCCCAAGGAAAGGCAAGCGTTCCGCGTTCCCTTCGATACGCATGCGAGCGTGCACACACGTTGGGACAGCCCTACTGCACGGCAGGTCGGAAACAGGGCCGCGCCAGGTCGGAAATCGCTTGCAGGGATGGAAAACTCGTCGTAACTTTGCACCGTCCAAATGCAGGAACGGATGCAAGACACCATCTGCAAGAGACACATAAACAGCTAAATGCCAACACCAAAACTTTTCACATCATGAGCAAGAACATCAAGGCAGTAGCGCACGAACTGAATACAGGCCAGTATGCTGGCATGGGGAGGCGCTGGGCCAAACCGGCTTTCATTTGTCAGCTCTTTTTGGGTAATTCATTCCCGAAGTCAGGGTACAGGCGCTCTTCTCCTGCTGGTGCGCATACCGGTTATTCCACGTAGATTAACCAACCTTTGCGGGGCTCAACGGGCAGTGTCTCACCGTCAGTCAGCTGCATAGCGGGTTGGAACGTATCCATGGCTGGGATGACATAGCGAGGCTTGTGGGGACGGAGTTGCCTACGGAGAGCAGCAGTTTCTTTCCGCGTTGATAAACAGTGACCTTCACGGCTTCGTCGTCGGCAGGCGTATCTTGAGGTATATCCAATCCGAACCAGAGTGGCTGTACCTGCCCTCTGGCCACCTGTACCTGCTTAGTAAAGGGCTTACCGTCAGGATTTACTCCCTCGGTATTGAAGCAGGTGAAGCGCTCTTTGCCTAACACCGTGGAACCATTGGTAAAGTCCGAAGCCTCGTATCGCACATGCTCCAAGGTGGTGGAGGGACTCCTTACACCCAGTTGGAAGGCATAGTACTCGTTCGGGGCTGCTGTTCCAGTAAAGGGAACGCCAGGAACACACTCCATCCACTGGAATGGAAGATGTTGACGCATGCGGATGGGCCGTGCCCGGTTTTCCGTCTACTGCAGCAGTCTGAACCATGATGCTGTTGCGAGGAAAGTTGCAATCGTCTCATCCATAGCCAAATACAGTTGCTTCCCTAGTATTCAATCTTGTCCGTCTTTGCCTCCCAAGCCCGGAAGGCCCTCAGCGCCTGTTCCCGCATCATCATCCGTGTGGGGATGGAACGAGTGGCGGGCTCGCGGTCTATCTCCTCGTAGATGAACTTGTCCCCGAAATGGATGGCCTCGGCATCCTCCTTGGTGTTGCCATAGAAGATGCGGCTGATGCCAGCCCAATAGATGGCGCTGAGACACATGGGGCAAGGCTCGCAACTGGTGTAGATGGTGCAGCCGGTGAGTTTGAAGCTGGCAAGCCGGCTGCATGCAGCCCTGATGGCATTCACCTCGGCATGGGCTGTGGGGTCGTTGTTGGCTGTCACCCGGTTCACGCCCGTGGCAATAATTTCACCGTCCCTCACGATTACTGCTCCGAAGGGACCGCCTCCGTTAGCCACATTCTCTATACTGAGGTCTATGGCTCTCTGCATGAAAGCCCTGTCCTGATTGCTTATATGAGTGTCTTCTGGTGTCATACGGCTATAATGATTGTTATTTGTTGTTGTCACTGTCCCGATCGTCCAGCTCCCGTACGCCCTCGGCCTGATAGCGCAAGGGGCAGTCCTCATAGGTATTGCCCTCCATCACCACACGGCCATGAATCTTGGGAGCATCGGCTCCCCACCCCGACACGCCGAACGACATCACACAGTTGCCGCCCAATGCCGTACAACTGCGGAATCGGTTGTTGCGGATGAGGAGCGTGGACAACCTGCCCGACTCGTACCAGTACTCTGCCAGGTCGTTGCCCACCAGCGCCTTGTAGCAGTGGCTGATGTCGTTGTCCTCCACCCGCATAAGTCCGCGTCCCGAGAGCCTTATGTGCGGAAAATGGGACAGGTGGCATCCCTTGATGCTCACATCCGGACAGAGCGTGATGTTCTCCACCAGTGAACCTGCAGGAATGGTGTCGACAGTCTCCCTGACCTCCACCCGGCACAGGAAGCCATCCTCTTCCGAGGGAGTCATGCGCCTGACCCGCGCCTTGGCCAGCAGACGGCGCGTGTGGGGTTCCACTATCTCCAGGCTGTCGCCCGGCCGGTAGGGGAAGAAGCGCTCGTGCTGCAGGTGGCAGGCACGCAGCTGGAGGGTGTGCCCCTGTGCCTGCTCCACCCGCAGGTAGTTGCCATGCACATTGATGACATCATCCAGCGAATGTCCGGCCCGTGTGTGGGTGATGGACACATGGCCATAGCAGTTGATACACTGGAAGATGTCGGCCGTCACAGAGACCTCCTCCCCTGCTGCTGGCCACACGTCGACATGGTCGTAGCTGATGTCGCCACTGCGCTGGGCCACAAACGCCATGCCACCGAACCGGCGCACCTTCACGCCGCTGACGCGCACATCCTCGCTCCCATCCATGAAGCAGGCTATCCGACGCCGTTTCTCAGCTAGATTGAGCACCACACGCTCCCCCACACTGAAGGGGGAAAGGATGCTCTTAGGGTGAGGGTCACCATAGTACCGGCAGTCCATCGTATGGGCATCCACAGCCTGTCCCCGTATGCCCATGAATCCAGCAGGAAACTCATTCTTGTCGCCGGCCGACCGAGGGGTCATCAGGTAGCAGATGGAGAGGCGGCTGATGGCATGCACAGAGATACGGCCGTCAGTGGTGCACACATCGGTGCCCCCGGTGGAGAAGCGTATGTTTCCCTCCTCATCGGTGCGGAAATCCGTGTCATCCCCCAGCCGGACACGGAAACCGTCGGCCTGCTTCTCAGTGATGCGGAACTGGACAGCCGAGGGGAAGCGGGTGGTGATGATGAAGTCTTTCAGGCATATCTGCCTGCTCTGCAGGAGTGCAAAGGGGAAGGCCTCTCCGTAGAAAACCAGCGTGGACCCACGTCCGTCGATGGTGATGCCACGCTTGCCCACAATGGGGAAAACCACACGCTTCAGGCCACCGGTATTGTTGGAGGGATAGAGTTCCATGGGGCGTGCAGCCGTGTCACAGAAATGGTATTCGCCCTGTTCCAGGATGAGCGTGTCGCCCCGCCGCATCCGGTCGATGAGCGCCATAACCTCGGCTGTGCGGTCGGCCTGTCCCTGCGGATGCAGGACATAATTGCGGGCCTGAGCGGGCTGTGAGAAGAGGAGAAACAGGAGCGAGAGAAAGAAGAATGGGTGATACATGGAAAACTGTGTATATTTTTTTAAGGTTGAACTAATTCGGGGGCCGTCTGCCCCCTCTATTCAGGAATGATATCGTCTTTGGAGGGAAGGGATTTCCAGCCCTCGCCAAAAGTGTCATAGGCATCGGTCACCACCACAAAGGCACGAGGGTCGGCCTCCTTGATGGTGTGCTTCACACGGTCCACCTCGCCCTGCTTCACCACCAGGAAGAGCATCTCCTTCTCCTTGCCCGTGTAGAGGCCGCTGCTCTTGATGCGGGTGGCCGTGCGGTCCATGTCGTGAAGGATGAAGCGATGTAGGGGCACAAGGTCGAGGTCGCTGATTACAAAGATGAGCTTGTCGTCCTTGGCACCGTTAATGACATAGCTGATAACCTGTGAAATGATATAGATGGACACCAGCGAATAGAGCGACAGGTACCAGCCCGTAGAGGCTTCGCTCTCGTCCTGGCCAATGCCGAACCCTATGACCAGAAGGCCACACAGCACCACCAGACCGTCGACCATCAGGATGGCACGGCTGAAGCGTATGCCCATGTACTTCTGCATGATAAGGGCGATGATGTCCGACCCACCCGTGGAAGCCTGGCTCTTGACCACCAGGCCGGAACCAATGCCGATGACCGCACCGCCCACAATGGTGGTGAGTATCAGGTGATGGCTCAGGTCGAGCCTTCCGCCGGCCAGAAAGGCAGGGTCGAGGCTGTGCAGGGCCTCGGGAGGGTACACAAGAGCCGTGATGAGGTTCATGAGCGTGGGAGTGAGCAGGGCGGCCACGATGGTGCGTGTGCCCAGCTTGCTGCCCAGGAGCCACACCGAAAGGATGAGCAGGGGGATGTCGAACATGTAGCCGAACGTACCCACCTGGATGGAAGGGAAAAGGTTGTGGAGCACAATGCTGAGCCCATACACGCCGCCAGGCACGATGTTGTAGGGATTGATGAAGACCACAAAGCCCGCGGCCAGAATGGTGCATCCGGCAATGATGCCTGCCCACGAGGCCCACCACTCACGCTGGATGAGGTGGTGGCGGGCCTGCTGTAGATAAGTGTCCAATAGATGCTTCATGGGGTAGAAAAGGGATGGGGAGGGTGTCACTTGTTGAGCGTCCATGTGCAGCCGTCCTTGGTGTCCTTCACATCAAAGCCCAAGGCTGCCAGGTCGTCACGAATCTTGTCGCTGAGTACCCAGTTCTTCTCGGCCTTGGCCTGGATGCGCTGCTGCAGGAGCATGTCCACGACTGCAGAGAATGCCTCCTCGCGGGCCTTGTTGCCCTGGGCCGTGTCTTCCTTCAGGCCCAGTATGTCGAAGGCAAAGGTGCGGAACACCTCGGTGAGCGACGCTGCCACTTCGGCGGTAATGGAAGCCTTCTTGTCGATGACCGTATTGACGGTGCGGCAGGCATCGAACAGATGGCTGATGACCAGCGGGGAGGCCAGGTCGTCGTTCATCGCATCGTAGCATTGCTGGCGCAGCTGTTCCACATAGGCGGCCTCCACGGCCGGTGTGCCCTTCACCTTCTGTCCGCCGGCCATGCGGCGCAGGTTCTTCCATCCCTCCATCAGGCGGGCAAGCCCCTTCTCTGCGGCCTGCAGCGCCTCGTTGCTGAAGTCCACCGTGGAGCGGTAGTGTGCCTGCAGGATGAAGAAGCGTATGGTCATGGGCGAGTAGGGCTGGGACAGTTTCTCGTGGTCTCCGGCAAAGAACTGTGGCAGGGTGATGAAGTTGTTGTACGACTTTCCCATCTTCTTGCCGTCGATGGTGATCATATTGTTGTGCATCCAATAGTGTACCATCTGGTCGCCCTGGCTGGCCACAGCCTGGGCAATCTCGCATTCATGATGGGGGAACACCAAATCCATTCCGCCTCCGTGGATGTCGAAATGGTTGCCCAGATACTTGCGTCCCATGGCCGTACACTCGCAGTGCCATCCAGGGAAGCCCTGGCTCCAGGGACTGGGCCAGCGCATGATGTGCTCGGGCTGTGCCTTCTTCCACAGTGCAAAGTCGGCCTGGTTTTTCTTCTCGCCTATGCCGGAAAGTTCACGGCTGGCATCCTTGATGTTCTCCAGCGAACGGCCCGAAAGAATGCCATAGTGGTGCTGCTGGTTGTACTTTTCCACATCAAAATAGACACTGCCGTTGCTCTCATAAGCAAAACCGTTTTTCATGATTTCGTCCACCAGCTGCTGCTGCTCGATGATATGGCCTGTGGCATGAGGCTCAATGCTGGGGGGCAGACAGCCCAGGGCCTCCATGGCTTCATGGAAGCGGTTGGTGTAATACTGGGCCACCTCCATGGGCTCCAGCTGTTCCAGTCGGGCCTTCTTGGCAATTTTGTCCTCGCCCTCGTCGGCATCGTGCTCCAGGTGGCCCACGTCCGTGATGTTGCGTACATAGCGTACCTTGTAGCCAATGTGTGTGAGGTAGCGGAACAGGAGGTCAAAGGTGATGGCCGGACGGGCATGTCCCAGATGGGCATCGCCATATACTGTGGGACCGCATACATACATGCCCACCCTTCCCTCATGCAGGGGGCGGAAAAGCTCCTTCTGCCTGCTGAGTGTATTGTAGATAATCAGTGGTTGTGTCATTGTATATTCTGTTTTTGATTGTTAGAATCTTGTGAGATAGCTTTCTGGTCCTCCTCGATAAAGGCGAGCAGGCGTTCCACCGCTTCCTCCTCAGGGATATTCTTTTCCACGCAGGTCTTCTGTTTGTAGAGGCTCACCTTCCCCTTGGCGGCTCCCACATAGCCATAGTCGGCATCGGCCATTTCGCCAGGGCCGTTGACGATACATCCCATGATGGCTATCTTCAGCCCCTTGAGATGACTGGTGGCCGCCTTGATGCGGGCGATAGTGCCCTCCAGATCGTAGAGCGTGCGCCCGCACCCAGGACAGGAGATGTATTCCGTCTTGGTGAAGCGTGCGCGTGCAGCCTGCAGGATGCTGAAGGCCAGCGAACGCACCTGCTCCTGGGGAATGGCGTCGGTGTGGTTCTGCAGAATAAGGCCGTCGAAGAGCCCGTCGATAAACAGGACACCCGTGTCGGCAGCCGCCTTCAGCTGAAGGCTCTGCAGCTGCGTCTCGGCATATTCCTGGCAGGCCACCAACGGGTTTTGCAGCCCCAGATTCATCAGGGCAAAGGCCAGTGCGCGGTGCTCTCCCAGCCGGTTGGCTGTGCGCGGACGGCTCACAACCACCACCTCGGGATGCTTGCGCAGGAATTCGGCCGTATCGGCATCAAAGGTGAAGGGATTGGCCGTGACGGCAGAGGTGACGGGGATGTCGTCCCATACCACGGGCACCTGACCGCCACCCACCTCACCCATACGGGCAGAGATGCGACGAACAGGGCGGAACCAGTCGTAGCCTGCAGGAGCCTGGGCATCGGAGGGCACAGGCAGGTCGGCCTCACGCCGGTAGGTGGTGACATAATCGACAAGGAAGCGTGCCACAGGAATCTCGCGCTCAGGAGCCTCGGAGAGCGACACACGGATGGTGTCACCAATGCCGTCCTGCAGCAGGGCGCCTATGCCCACAGCACTCTTGATGCGCCCGTCTTCGCCCTCGCCGGCTTCCGTAACCCCCAGGTGAACGGGGAAGTCCATGCCCTCGCGCGTCATCTGCGCCACCAGCAGGCGCATGCTCTGCACCATCACCACCGTGTTGCTGGCCTTGATGCTGATGACCACATCCATGAACTGCTCACGCATGCAGATGCGCAGAAACTCCATGCAGCTCTCCACAATGCCCTCGGGGGTGTCGCCATAGCGGCTCATGATGCGGTCGGACAGGCTGCCATGGTTCACACCGATACGCACGGCCGTATGGTGGGCACGGCAGATGTTGAGGAAGGGTACAAGCCGCTCCTCTATTTTCTGCAGCTCTGCCTGGTATGCTTCATCGGTGTACTCGATGTGCCTGAACTTGCGGGCTGCATCCACATAGTTGCCGGGGTTGATACGCACCTTCTCGCAATAGCGTGCGGCCACTTCGGCCACAGCCGGATTGAAATGCACGTCGGCCACCAGCGGCACGTTGCACCCTGCCTCGCGCACTCCGGCATTGATGGCACGCATGTTTTCCGCCTCACGCGTGCCCTGAGTGGTGAGGCGCACATATTCGCCTCCGGCCCTCGCGATGCGGAGCACCTGGGCCACAGAGGCCTGGGTATCCATCGTAGAGGTGGTGTTCATCGACTGCACCCTGATGGGCTCAGGTCCGCCCAGCGGTGTGTTGCCCACATGAACCACATGGCTCAGACGCCTTCGGTAGTTGAAGAGGTTCATGTCAGTTTGTCTTGAATCGGTATTTCACTTCGGCCAGTTCACGGTTGGCCTTTACAATCTTGTCCTTGAGCCCCTCCTTATGCTGGCTGATGCGCGCGGCCAGTGTCTCATCGGACAATGCCAGCATCTCCACAGCCAGGATGGCCGCATTCTGTGCCGCATTCACGCCCACTGTGGCCACGGGAATGCCTGGAGGCATCTGGATGATGCTGAGCATGGCATCGAGGCCGTCCAGCATGCCCTTGATGGGTACGCCAATCACGGGCACCGTGGTACCTGCTGCAATGACACCCGGCAATGCGGCAGCCATGCCGGCTCCGGCAATGATCACCTTGATGCCCCGCTCCCTGGCCTGACCGGCAAACTGTTCCACTTCGGCCGGAGTGCGGTGGGCACTCAGGGCGTTGATTTCGAACGGGACTTCCATTTCATCCAAAAACTTGGCAGCCTTCTCCATGACCGGGAGGTCGCTGGTGCTGCCCATGATAATGCTGACAATGGGTTTCATAATGGTTTATCGAATGTTTGTTGTTCTGTATATATTAATATTGTACTTTGCACGTCAGGTGAGGATGATGCCGAAATAGCCGCACACGATGCCCACCGCCGAACCGCCCAGCACCTGCCCCAGCGTGTGCTGTCTGAGCAGCATGCGGCTGGTCATCACCAGACCGTCGAGCAGAATGGCGCCACACAGCCACCACACGGGATTGAAGCCGAAGATGGAGGCATAGGCCATCAGCGATCCGATGATACCACCGGCACCGGCCGAGTGCATGCTTATCTTCCATCGCATGTTCACCACCAGACACACACAATGGATGAGCAGCGAGGAGGCGATAATGGCTCCCATGAACATGGGCAGCCGCATCACCTGCATCAGCCGCAGGCAGCAGAAATAGCACACCAGGCTGATGATGTAGGGCCATGCACGCCTATGTCGGATGCGCAGCTGCAGGGCAGAGAGGCCATGAATGCGCCGATAGCAGTAGATACCCAGCGCAGGCATGAACACGGTGAAGAGATACACCACGCCCAGCACACACGCCTTGTATTGCCAGGGGACTACGGACATGTAGGTGAACGTGAAAAGAATGAAGAAGCCCACCAACGGATAATAGGTGGGACGGAACACCGAGGACAGGATGCGGGCCGCCAGAATGAGGGTTCTCATAGGTGCTCCTTTCTCAGGCGTGCCACCGGATAGCCGATGCTTTCCCTGTATTTGGCCACTGTGCGCCGGGCCACGTCGTAGCCTTTGCCCTGGAGCATGGCCGACAGTTGCTCGTCGCTGTAAGGGCGGCGCTTGTCTTCGTTGTCGAGAATGTCCTGGATGACGGCCTTCACCTTCTTTACCGACACCTCACTGCCGTCCTTTTTCACACTGCTCGAGAAGAACCACTTCAGGGGGATGGTGCCATAGGCGGTCTGCACGTATTTGCTGGTGCACACACGGCTCACCGTGCTGATGTCGAGCCCTGTCTGCTGTGACACGTCTTCCAGCCGCATGGGATGGAGCGACATCTCGTCGCCGTCCAGAAAATAATCGTGCTGCAGGCGGATGATGGCCTGCATGGTGCGCACCATGCTGTCGCGCCTCTGCTGCAGAGCCTTGACAAACAACTGTCCGCGCACCACATATTCGCGGGTGAACTGGAGGTCCTCCTTGGCCGAGCGGCTCAGCGTCTCCCTGGATGCCTCATAGGCCGCCACCTTGTCCACCGCCTCCTGGCTCACCACCACCTGTGGCAGGTCGCCCTCGTTGAGGGTCATGGTGATGTTGCCTTCCGTGTCGGTGTCCACGACAAAGTCGGGTGTGATATGGTTGGTGCCGTGGACCATCGTCTCGCTCAGGGCCAGTCCCGGGCGGGGATTGAGCCGAAGCAATTCGTGCTGGAGCATGCCCACCTGGGCAGTGGAGAGCTGCATCTGCTGCTGTATCACGTCCCAGTGCTTCTTGATGAACTCATCGTAGAAATGACGGATGACGGTGTCCATCAACCTGCGCATCTCGCCCGGTTCCCTGCGTGCTATCTGAATGAGCAGACACTCCTGCATGGAACGTGCGCCAATGCCAGGAGGGTCGAACTGCCAAATGACATGCAACACCTCCTCCACCTCTTCCGGCGTGGCGGCAATGCCCTGGTAGATTTCCAGTTCGTCGGCCAGCTGCTGTACGGGTTTGGTGAGCATACCGCTGTCCTCGAGCGACCCGATGAGATAGTCCATGATGCGCTGCTGCCTGTCGGTGAGGTCATACTCGCCCGCCTGTTCCTTCAGCCTGTCATAGAAAGTCTGCGCATCGGCCCACTCGATGTTCTCGGCCCTGGTGGTGCCGCCCGTCTGGCGAATCAGGTAATCGGGGATGTCGTCTTCCGAACTGTAATCGTCTTCGGCCCTGTAGCCGGAATCCTCATCTACGGATTGCCCCCCAGCGTCGTCGTATGGCTCCGCGTCCGGATTCTGGACCGGCATGTCCTCGGCCTTCTCCAGCCACGGGTTCTCCTGGCACTCATTCTCGATACGTCCCTTGAGTGCCTCCACCGACATTTCGGTCAGCCGCGCCACCATCACCTGCTGTGGCGACAGCGTCTGTGTCTGCTCCATCTTCTGCTGGAGGGTTCCAGCCTGAATATTCTTCTGGTCCATATTCATATTTTGCGCAAAGGTACGATATTTTCCGCGAAGTAGGCCTTTTTGCAGCAAGTTTTGTTGCGCTTTTTTTGCTGCTTCAAATTAAATGAATAACTTTGTGACCTAAATAACCAAAAAAACTGTTAAATCGATGCATATTAAATCCTTTTTTGTGGCCACGGGCATTGCCCTGTCCGCCCACTCTCTCTCTGCATCAGCCCAGCTGAATTTCCCCCCTGCATTCGGCGGCGACACCCTTGGCATCCGTCAGGACAAGATGACACGCGCCTACATCACTCCGCGCAGGATTGTGTGGGCCAATGGCAATGTACACAATCCGGAACTGCTGCTGCAGCCAGGTACGGGACAGACCGACATCTTCGGCAGCGGCATGTGCGTGCTCGAGAACAAAGGCGACGAAAAGGCGTCCATCATCCTGGACTTCGGGCGTGAACTGCACGGCGGGCTGAGCCTGCTCTTCAGCAGCTGTTCGCCTGCCAAGACACCCCTTGTGCGCCTACGCTTCGGCGAATCGGTGGAAGAGACCTGTAGCGAGCTCAACACTAAGTCGCTGGTGGAGACCGGAAGCAATGAGAAGATGGACCTGAAGAACAATACCGCCACCAACGACCATGCCGTCCGCGACATGGAGTTCCTCATGCCCTATTACGGAGGCATGGAGGTGGGCAACACCGGCTACCGTTTTGTACGCATCGACCTGCTCACCCCTGACATCACGGTCAACTTCAAGGAAGTGTCGGCTATCTTCCGCTACCGCAACATCCCCTATAGAGGCTCGTTCCGCTGCAACGACGAACGTCTCAACCAGATATGGAACACAGGAGCCTACACGGTACACCTGAACATGCAGGACTACATCTGGGACGGCATCAAGCGTGACCGCCTGATATGGCTGGGCGACCTGCATCCCGAAACAAGCACCATCTGTCATGTCTTTGGCAGCGACGAAAGTTTCTATGCCAGCCTCGACCTGGCCTGCAAACAATATCCCCTGCCCCAGTGGCTCAACGGCATGAGTGCCTACTCCCTGTGGTACCTGATTATACAGCACGACTGGTACATGCACAATGGCAATCTGGCCTTCCTGCAGAAGCATCGCGACTACATCACGGGCCTGGTGGACCTGGTGGACAGCAAAGTGGATGCCGAAGGCAACGACGACCTGGGAGGCGGACGCTTTCTGGACTGGCCCAGCAGCCCCAACACGGATGGCGTATGGAGCGGCTACCGCGCGCTAATCGTATGGGCCATGCAGGATGCCCAGCGGCTGTGCCAGGTACTGGGCGACAAGGCACACGAAGAGAAGGCCGCTGCCGTGGAGGCCCGCCTGCGCAAGAAAGTGAAGGACCCCAACCACCTGAAGCAGGCAGCTGCCCTCATGGTAATGGCCGGGCTGATGGATGCCCAGAAGGCATGCAGCGACTATGTGGCTGTGGGCGGCCCCAAAGGCTTCTCCACCTTCTATGGCTATTACATGCTCCAGGCGATGGCAAAGGCCGGACGATATGAGGAAGCCATGGACATCATCAGCAAGTTCTGGGGTGGCATGCTCGACCTGGGAGCCACCACTTTCTGGGAGGATTTCGACCTGGACTGGACGCGCAACGCCGGCCGCATCGACGAATTTGTCCCCGAGGGGAAGGACGACATCCACGGCGATTTCGGTGCCTATTGCTATCCTGGCTTCCGCCACAGCTTCTGCCACGGATGGGCCAGCGGCCCCACAGC
Organism: uncultured Prevotellaceae bacterium; assembly: GCA_945865175.1. Taxonomy (GTDB): domain Bacteria; phylum Bacteroidota; class Bacteroidia; order Bacteroidales; family Bacteroidaceae; genus Physcousia. The sequence goes on from CAMBDA010000018.1 coordinate 49,642, forward strand.
ATGGCTGAGCCAGCATGTGCTGGGAGTGGAGGTAGTGGAGCCTGGATGCAAGAAGGTGCGCATCCAGCCGCATCTAGGCAACCTGCAATGGGTGGAAGGCACGTTCCCCACACCCAAGGGAGAGATTTACCTGCGCCACGAAAAGGGTGCCGACGGCAAGATAAAGAGTACCGTGAAACTGCCCTCAGGCATTAAAAGGGTGAAATGATGAACCGCAGAACCTTCCTGTCCTCATCGCTCATGGCCGCCGGTGCCATGAGCGTACAGTCCGCTGCAGCCGCAGGGGACCTCACAGGGAAATGGCTGTCGGGCAAAAAATCCCAGTTCACAATGTGGCAGCTGCCCTCCTTCCGCAACGACATCGGCAACAGTTATATTTTTCGCACGTCCACGGGCAAAGTGATAGTGATGGACGGCGGGCAAAGGTGTGAAGAGCTCACCCTCCGAGGCTTCATCGGAGCCCTGGGCGGCGAGGTGGAGGCATGGTTTGTGTCCCATCCCCACGGCGACCACATGGGTGCCCTGTGCGAGATACTCAAGAATCCGCTGGACCTCCGCATCCGCCACATCTACCACAGCCGAATCACGGAACCTGTCATCAAGGCCGAGCCGGAAGTGTGCGAGAAGGACTGCCGTGAGTTCTACAGTCTGCTAGACAACTGCCAGCTGGCCCAGGTGACAGACATCCAGGAGGCCGGCGGCGAATACGACTTCGATGGCATGCACCTGAAGATTCTGAGTGTGGCCAACGACTTCACCACCAATGCCTACAACAATTCCTCCATGATCATGCGCGTGTGGGACCGCCGCAAGAGCATCCTTTTCCTGGGCGATGCTGGGGTGGAATGCGGGCGCAAGGCCCTGGAAGGCCCCTACCGCCAGTATCTCGACAGCGAATACGTGCAGATGGCCCACCACGGACAGAACGGATGCGACGAACATTTCTATCGCTCCATCAAGTTTCGTGCCTGCCTGTGGAGCACGCCCCTATGGGTGTGGAACAACGACCAGGGAAAGGGCTTCAACACCGGCATCCTGCGCACTTTCGACACACGTGTATGGATGGACCGCCTGCTCATCAAGGAGCACCATGTGAGCTGTGTGGAAGGTATCTTCCGGCTCGACTGAGCTCCTTCAGCAGGATTCCCTTGGGCTACCGGGGGCATTTGCGGATGAGGATCTCTCCGGGCGGCGATCCACTCCCGCTTATACGACATTTGAACCATATAACATGCAACGAGACGGGAAAGGCTGCACTGGTGAAGATGGATGCCCGCACGGGTGATGTGTTGTGGAGGTATCCGCTAGGTGCGTCGGTGCGCAACAGCATTGCCATTGAGGGGGGAAAGGTGCTGGCACAGGACATGCACAGACAGCTGTATGCCGTAGATGCGGAAACGGGAACGGTAAGCTGGAAAAAGGATTTGGAGATAGGCGTTGTGCCTCCGCTCAACGACGGACTTGTGGCTTCGCAGGGAGTGGTATATGCCGGCACGGGCAAGATGCTGTGGGCATCCTACATCGGCAACCGTCCGTCAACGGTCGAAACCAGTCCGCTTGTGGCAGGTGGCATTGTCTACGTGGGTGCCTCGGACGGCGTAATCTATGCTCTGGATGCAGCCAAGGGGACACTCTTGTGGAAACATGCGACAGGAGTGCCCGTGTTCGCGTCGATGGCTGTTTCGGGCAACTGCCTGTATGCGGCCGACTTTTCGGGAAACGTGTATGGATTTGCCTGTGAGTGAGCCACCTACTGATTTCCTTTTTTTCGGATGTTGCGGGGATGATGCTCCAGGATTTCTTCGCGCAGGTGGCTGCGGTCCACATGCATGTAGATTTCCGTGGTGCTGATGTCCTCGTGGCCCAGCATGGCCTGAATGGCACGCAGGTTGGCCCCTCCCTGTAGCAGGTGGGTGGCAAAGCTGTGACGGAAGGTGTGGGGGCTGATGGGCTTCTCTATACCGGCCAGGGCCGCATACTGCTTGATGTAGACAAAGAGGCTGATACGACTCAGGTGCTTGCCGCGGGTGGTGGACACAAACACATAGTCCTGCTCCCCCGGCTGCACCTTGATGTGCTGCCGCACCACAAACCATTCCCGCAGGCGGTCGATGGCCTGCGGGCAAATGGGCACCAGCCGTTCCTTGCTGCCCTTCCCCATCACCCGGATGAAACCCTCCTCCAGATGCAGGCTCGTGATGAGCAGCCCGCACAGTTCGCTGATGCGCAGGCCACAACCATAGAGGACCTCCAGGATGGCCAGGTCGCGCACGCCCTCGGGCTTGCTCAGGTCTACGGCCGCCTCGATGCGCTCTATCTCCTCCAGCGAAAGCACCGTGGGCAGATGTTTCCCTATCTGCGGACTCTCCAGCAGTTCCGTAGGGTCGGTGTCTATCTCTTTTTCCAGCAGCAGAAACCGGTAGAACGACCGCACGCCGCTGAGCACCCGTGCCGTGCTTCGGGGTGTGATGCCGCTGTCGCGGAGCTGGCCCGCAAAGAGGTCCAGCTGCTCCAGTGTCACACATCTGAAGTCGATGCCCTGGTCAGCATAGAAGTTGATGAGCTTCTGCAGATCCTTCACGTATGCATCCAAGGTGTTCTTGGAGTAGGAACGCTCCATCTGGAGGTACATAATATAGCGTCGGATGATGTTTTTATCCACAATTCCGCAGTTGGTTATCTCATATTTCATAAATTATTGTTATCTTTGCAATCACAAAGTTACAAAATTATTATGAGAATCCAAATTATCAATGGCCCAAACCTTAATTTATTGGGCATCCGCGAACCCGGAATCTATGGCAAGCGGGCGTGGGAAGACTATCTGAAGGACCTGCGCACACGCTATCCCCACGTGCGCATCGATTATTACCAGAGCAATCTGGAGGGTGAGATTATCAACAAAATACAGGAGGTGGGATTCGACAGGGACGGCATTGTGCTGAACGCCGGTGCCTACACCCACACCAGCGTGGCCATTCTGGATGCCATCAAGAGCGTGAACACCCCCACCGTGGAGGTGCATATCAGCAATATACACCAGCGTGAGGAGTTTCGCCACCACAGCATGATCAGCCTGGGCTGCATGGGTGTAATCTGCGGCTTCGGACTGGACAGCTACCGCCTGGCCATCGAGGCCATCCTCACCAAGTCGGAGGCCGACGAGTGAGCGACGGGCTGGACGAATACATCCTCCGCCACATAGATGCCGAGGGCAACTACCTGCATGCCCTGTGGCGCGACACGCAGCTGCGTCTGGCCTACGGGCAGATGGCCAGCGGACACCTGCAGGGCCGTATGCTGAAGATGCTGGTGCGCATGATACGTCCCCGCAGGCTGCTCGAGCTGGGCACCTTCAGCGGATACAGTGCACTGAGCATGGCCGAGGGGCTGGAGGACGGGGCCGAACTGCACACAGTGGAGGTATTCGACGAACTGGAGGACTTTCTGCGCCAATGGATTGGGGGCAGCCCATGGGCCGACCGCATCCATCTGCACATCGGTGACGCACTCGACATCGTACCGCGCATGGACATGGTGTGGGACATGGTGTTCGTGGATGCCGACAAACGACACTATGCCGACTATTACCGCATGCTCATGCCCCGCATCCGTCCGGGCGGCTATCTGATTGCCGACAACACACTGTGGTACGGCCATGTGCTGGAGCAGCATCCCCGCGAGAGCGACCTGCAGACCCGTGGCATACAGGCCTTCAACGACATGGTGGCGGCCGACCCGCATGTGGAAAAGGTGATTCTGCCCCTGCGTGACGGCTTGACAGTCATCCGCAAGAAGGAATCCTGAGGTACAATAAATACATATATATAAGAATTATGGAAACGACAAGACAAAACAAGATAGCACGGCTCATACAAAAGGAGCTGAGCGACATCTTCCAGAAGCAGACAAGCGCCATGCGCGGTGTGCTGGTGAGCGTGAGCGCCTGCCGCATCAGCCCCGACCTGAGCATCTGCAGGGCCTATCTGAGCGTTTTCCCCAGCGAACGCGCCCAGGAGATTGTGAAGAATATCAACGACAACCAGCGCCAAGTGCGCTACGAACTGGGCACACGTGTGGGCAAGCAGTTGCGTATCATCCCCGAGCTGAAGTTCTTCGTGGATGACTCGCTCGACTATGTGGCGCATATCGACGAATTGCTGAAAAAGTGAACTGGACCCTCTTCTTTGCACGGCGATACCTGTTCAGCCGCAAGAGCCACCATGCCATCAACATCATCTCGGCCATATCGGTAGTGGGAGTGGCCGTGGCCACAGCGGCCATGGTGTGTACGCTCAGTGTGTTCAATGGCTTCCAGGACCTGGTGGCCGACCTCTTCACGGCCTTCGACCCGCAGCTGCGCGTGTCCATGGCCAAGGGAAGGGAGGCCGACAGTACCGACCCGCGCCTGCTGGAGTTGCAGCAGTGGCCCCAGGTGGCTGTGTACACGCCCGTGGTGGAGGACCAGGCCCTGGTGGTGCGCGACGGCCGCCAGATGGTGGTCACCATCAAGGGGGTGGATGACAACTACATGCAGCAGGCCGGACTGGACAAACTCCTGTATGGCGACGGCTCCTTTGCCCTGCACGCCGATGTGCTGGAGTATGGCGTACTGGGCATCCAGCTGGCCAACCAGCTGGGGCTCGGCACCTCGTTTGCCGACCCACTACAGGTGTATGCCCCGCGCAAGGGCGAGCGTGTGAACATGGCCAATCCGCTCTCTTCCTTCAATCACGACGAGCTGCAGAGCCCGGGCGTGGTGTTCATGGTGAGGCAGTCCAAGTACGATGCCAACTACATCATCACCAGCATCGGCTTTGCCCGACGGCTTTTCGACCGCCCGGGCAAGGTGACAGCCATAGAACTTCGCCTGAAGGGCGGCACCGACATCCAGGAGGCCAAGCAGCAGATACGCCAGATGCTGGGCCCCGACTTCCTGGTGCAGGACCGCTATGAGCAGCAGGAGGATGTATTTCGCATCATGCTGGTGGAGAAGTTCATCTCCTACCTCTTCCTCACCTTCATCCTGCTGGTGGCCTGCTTCAATATCATAGGGTCGCTGTCCATGCTGATGATCGACAAGAAGGCCGATGTGGTTACACTGCGCAGCATGGGAGCAGACAAGGGCCAGATAAGCAGCATCTTCATGCACGAGGGGCGGCTCATCAGCCTGGTGGGAGCCGTGGCAGGCATACTTGTAGGTGTGTTGCTCTGCTGGCTTCAGCAGACCTTCGGTTTCGTATCGATGGGAAAGACCGCCGGCTCCTTCATCGTGGAAGCCTATCCGGTGAGCGTACACCCCACCGACATCCTGCTGGTGTTTGCCACCGTGGTGATCGTGGGGTGGCTGACAGTCTTCTTCCCCGTCCGCTATCTGCAGAACCGCCTGCTCTAAACGGTCACACCTCATTGAATCTCTCTAAAAAACATTACAGTCATGACGCGAGAGGAAACAGTCCTGAACTATCTGAGGGGACATCAGATTCCCTTCCAGTGCTACCACCACCCCGAAGGAAAGACCATCGAGGAAGCCAAGCGGTGGTGGCACGATGACGGCAGCGTGCATTGCAAGAACCTCTTCTTCCGCAACCACAAGGGCAACAAGCACTATCTGGTGTGTTTCCATTGCGACCACGACCTGGACATCCACGACCTGGAGCACCGACTCAAGCAGTCGCTTGTGGCGCAGGGCCTGCCTTCTTGCGGCAAGCTGTCGTTTGCCTCTCCCGAGCGCATGCAGCGCTATCTGGGGCTGGAGCCGGGCAGTGTGTCGCCCTTCGGGCTCATCAACGACACCGACAACCACGTCCATCTCTTCCTCGACAGCCACCTGCAGCAGGCCTCATCCCTTTCCTTCCATCCCAACGATTGCAGAGGCACGGTAGTAATCAGCCGGCCCGATTTCCAGCGTTATCTGGAGTGCGTGGGAAATACGTATGAGTATATCTCGCTCTACTAGAAAAGGGCAGAACTTTCATATTATCAGCCGTTTAGTCGTTTTTGTGGGATTATATTCCAAAAGGCTCCTTTCACGCCAAACCTGCCTGCTGTTCTATGATTTTCTTCTAGCATGGTTTTATGCCTGATTTGTCAAGTTTACCCTCGTTGTGATGATGACGGAAAGATAGCCATGAAACAGGAAGGCAAAGATTCAGAACCACATGTTCCACAAGAATTTTCACAACACTTGGCGGGATGAGGAAAAAACAGTAACTTTGCAGCAAAAAAATAAATATCTGTAGCGATGACAAAGAAACTATTGGCCGCAGTTTTCAGCCTTGCCGCGACCCTGGCCACAGCCCAGAACCCCTATCTTCCCCTGTGGGAACATCTTCCCGACGGTGAACCTCGCGTGTTTGAGGACCCCGACAATCCCGGCCGGCTACGTGCCTATATCGTTGGTTCGCACGACGTGAAATATACGGAATATTGCGGAAATGACATCCGCATCTGGTCGGCACCAGTGGAAAACCTCACCGACTGGCGCGACGAAGGGCCAGTGTTCAGCCATTATGTGGACGGCAGATGGGACACCATGTTTGCTCCTGACCTCGTGGAGGTGAAGGACAAGACAACAGGCAAAAAGACCTATTGGCTCTATCCCCACTCACGCGGCTGGCGCCGTGTGGCGATGGTGTGCAAGGGCGACCGGCCCGACGGACCGTTCACTCCCGTCAACCTCAATGCCAAAGGCACAGCCTGCGTAGAGGGTTCGCTCATCGATTTCGACCCGTCGGTATTTGTGGAGGACATCACCAATAAGAAGGACCCCGACTATGCCCGCGGTTTCCGTGCATACGTGTTCTATGGCTTCCGCCACTCCACCGCCTATGAGCTCGACCCGGACAACATGTATGCCGTGCGCCCCGGCACCGATATTCACGATTACTTCATTCCTGCCAGTGAGCGCTATGGTGTAATCCGCGACCCCGAGGGCACACAATATCCCGCCCTTTACAAGGGACAGAACCCCGGAGACTTCAATTTCTTTGAGGCATCCAGCATCCGCCAGGTGGGCAACAAGTATGTGATGGTGTTCTCTGGATATAGCGGTCCGGAATACGGACAAGGCTCCACCAATTCGGCCTTGCGCTATGCCTATGGCGACTCGCCCCTTGGTCCTTGGCGTTCGGGTGGTGTATTGGTAGATTCGCGCGGCATCGTCCCCAACGAGGACGGCACACATCTTGTGGGCATGAATGCGGGGCACAACACCCATGGCTCAATACAGGAAATCAACGGCCAGTGGTATGTCTTCTATCATCGTCCTCCGCGCGGATTCGGTTTTGCGCGTCAGGCAATGGTAGCCCCCATCAAGATAGAGTGGGACAAGAAACCTGTGGCAAAGGGTGGCGTGGTGCGCATCACTGCCTACGACCCATACGCCAAAAACAATGAGTGGACTGCCAAGGCTTCCGATGGTATGAAATACACGGGCGCCGAGGTGACGAGTGAGGGATTCCATATCTTCGGACTTCCTCCCTATGCCTATTATTCAGCCGGAATAGCCTGCTATATGAGCAACCAGAAGTGGATGCAGGACAACTTTGATGTGTGGAACAACAGTATGGACCTCGCAGGAGTGCCTAACGGAGGAGTTGTAGGATTCAAGTACTTCGGTTTCGGTGGTCTTGCCCAGCACACAAAGGGCATCCATCCTTTCGAGGGAACAAAGCAAGGCGACAACACAAAGCTATGTATCAATATGACTCCGAAAGGCAAGGGAGCCTTCCGCGTACGCGTTATGCTCGACGGTCCTTATGTTAATTCAACATGGAATGGTAAGGAAATTGCTGTTGTGGATGTTCCTGCCCATGCTGCCAAGGAGGCAAAGACCTACGAGGTGGCTGTTCCCGCAGTAGAGGAACTCACAGGCAAGCATGCTATATATCTCGTGGTGGAAGGAGCTGGCAACGAGCCGCTTGTTGATTTTCATGGTATAGGTTTCGCCAAGGCAGGCAAACCATGCCAGCGGCCCGTCGTTCCCACAGTCAGCATCCTTGTGGACGGCAAGGCATTGGCAATGCCCACTGGGCCCATTTTCTCCACTGGCGACAACGGACTGATGGATCTCACCCATTATCAGGTGTATGCCCCGCTCACCGACAGGTCGGTCATCAAGGCAACAGCCAATGGCGGAAATGTGGACATCCAGATAGGCAAGATTACCGACGGAAGGGCCACCGTCAGGTGTACGTACAACGGCAAGGAAAAAGTTTACCTCATAAACTAGGATGCCCGTTGGTTTGGGATTGTTAAGAATTTTAGCTACAGACAACAGTTATGATAAAGAACATCTTGTTTGATATGGGCGGAGTCATCTTTCTGCAGGACACGGCAGAGGCATTCCGCAGGTTCCGCAAAGCAGGCATCAATCCCGATGTGTACATGGGGGAATACGGCCAGAAGGACTTTTTTCTCGACATTGAAACGGGCAGGATTGACACCGGTGAGTTTTGCCGCAGAATGGCTGCGGCCTTGGGCCGCGACAGTGTGTCGTACGAGGAAGCGCAGCATTGCTGGCTGGGCTTCATCAAGGGAGTGGAGCAGTCGCGTCTCGACTATCTGGAAGCATTGCGCGGGACCTACCATCTGTGTCTTCTCACAAACACGAACCCCTTCATCATGGCACACACCAGGAGCAACAGGTTCTGTGAGGCCGGCAAACCCATATCCGACTATTTCGACTCCTTGTTCTGCAGTTATGAGATGAAGCGCTACAAGCCCAACCGCGATTTCTTTGCCTACGCATTGCAGGCCGACCACATGCAGCCACACGAATGCGTCTTCCTAGACGACAGCATCAAGAACATACAGGCTGCCGAATCGCTTGGCATCCGCGGGCTCCATGTGGCAACGAACGAAGACTGGAGAACCAGGCTTTCCAAGCTGCTGCAGTAACGTCTGGCACCTCTTCTCCCATTGAGAGACTGTCTAGGTTCTTGTTCCAGTGAAACACCAGGTGAGCCATGACGTAACCCAAGTTTGATATTCAATTGTCCGTTTTTCCTGCTGTCCAGTACTTTGCGT
>CAMBDA010000019.1 GCA_945865175.1 uncultured Prevotellaceae bacterium
TGTTCTGCGCATTGCAGCGGAGCAGCAGGTGCTCCATCTGCAGGGCCTTGGGCATAAGGGAGACCTGGGAATCCATGCCGCAGAGCATGCGGAAAGCCGAGTCGGCATCTGTCCGCATGAGCGAGTCGGCTATTGTGAGTCGCCTTTGAAATTCCCCCTTCTGCTGCTGGCAGCCGCTCAGGGGCATCAGAGTGAACAGGAGAATGAGGATTCCTGCTGGCAGGGTAATTGGTTTCCTTCCTTTCCGCATGGCGTTTCTTCATTCAGGCGCGCTCTGTCTTCCAGTCCCCGATGGTGCGGCGTTCGGGATCGAAATTGATGCCCACCTTCACTATGGGCAGTCCCGAGAGGGCGAACTTGGAGGCGTAGTCCTTCAGGTCAATCTGGTCCATGGCGGCCTGGGCGGACTTGTTGAGCTTCAGCTCGAAGAGATAAAGGGCCTGCTTTGTGCGCAGTACCATGTCCACACGGCCTGTGGGGGTGCGGACCTCCACGTCAGCAAAATAGCCTGTGACAAGGGTGAAGATGATATAGAGCACCTGCTGGTAGTGGCCCTCTGAATTGGCATTGTCGCAATAGGGGACGGTGAGGAGGAACTGCTGCAGAAGCTCCATGGCACCGTCCACATCCCCCTGGGCAAGACGCTGGGCCATACGGCGGGCGGTGTTGTTCACCACCAGTGTGTTGGGCGTGATATAGGCGGGAATGAGCGAGCGGGTGAGCCCGATGCGTACCTCGCGGTTGGGGATGTCGAGTGTATAGTAGTTGAAATCGCGGTTGTAACCCTTGATGGTGATGTAGCCGCTCTGGTAGAGGAGGGGCATGATGGTGGTCATTCCCTCTGTGGGTGCGTCAAAGTCGCTGGCATCGCCTTCCATCAGGTGGATGTCGGCAGGCTGGGTGCCGAACCTGCGCATCATCTCGATGAGATAGGTGGGCGTGCCGGAGGCGAACCAGTAGTTTGTCAGCTCATGGTCCTGGAAGGCGTTGAGCAGGCTGTAGGGATTGAATATGCCGGGCGAGGGCCACGTGAAGTGATAGCCGTCATACTGCCGTTTCATACCCTCTATTGCTTCTTCGCGGGTAATCTGCTGAGCCTGGGCGAAATCATCGATATAGTCGGTCATCTGGGTGAGCATCTCCTCCTCGGTGATACCGCACACTCCTGCATAGTCGGGGCGCATGGAGATGTTCTTCAGGTTGTTCAGCTCGCTGAAGATGCTGAGCTGGGAGAATTTGGTGATGCCCGTGAGGAAGACAAACTGCAGATAGGGGTCCGAGGCCTTCAACGGGGAGTAGAAGTTGCGCATCACATTGCGCAGGATGGGCAGGGCCGTTTCCTCGTGCACCACATCCAGCAGCGGAGCGTCATACTCATCGATGAGGATGACCACCTTCTTGCCCGTCTTATGGTATGCTGCCTGAATCAATGCAGTGAAACGGTCGTTGTTGTCCGTTGCCGGATGGGTGATGCCATACCGCCCCTCGTATTCGGCAAGGCGGTTTCCCAGATACCGCTCCAGCTGGTCCTTCTCCATGTGCTTGCCCAGGCTCATGTCGAAACGCAGCACAGGATATTCCACCCATTCCTTCTCCAGCCGTTCCATGGCCAGCCCCTTGAACAGTTCCCTCTTTCCCTCGAAATAGGCCTGGAGCGTGGACACAAGCAACGACTTGCCGAACCGCCGGGGACGGCTCAGGAAGATATACTTGCTGAGATGTACCATATTCCAGATATACTCAGTCTTGTCAATGTAGAGACAGTCAAGGTTTATCACCTCGGAGAATGTCTGTATGCCCACGGGCAACCGCTTCAGTTTGTTCATATCCATGCTGGTTTTTGCTGCGTTTCGTGCCTATTCACCTGCAAAGCTACGCTTTTATTCCGAAACAGGCAAGGGAAGCAAAGGAAAAAATAGGGAATGAATCGGAGAAGGGGCAAATAGGCCGGTTGGAGCATTCTTCCTAATGTCATGATAGGCAATGCGCATGCCAGATACCTACAGGAAGAGGGTGTGCCACGCTGAGCGGCACACCCTCTCTTCAGATGGTTCGGATGGATGAAGCTTTTACTTCACCATCACGGTTTTGCCATTGATGATGTAGAGGCCCTTGGTGGTGCGTTCTACCTTGATGCCATTGATGGTGTAGATGGAGCCGTTTGCTACAGGAGCCTGGATGGCACTATCAATGCCAGAGCCGCTGGTACCGAAGGTGGGATACTCACCGTCGGCCATGCCACACTGCCAAGGAGTGCCCCAGCCCACTACGCTCTGCTGGAGGACAGAGAAGTTGTTGCCATCGTAGTACTGGATGCCGGAGGTCTTGTCGCCACCTGACAGGGAGATACCGTTGATGTCGTACCACAGGGCGGTCACGTCCTTCTGGGTGAGGGCACGGTCATAGACGCGAGCCGTAACGATTTCCCAGTTGTTGCCATGGCTGGCTGCTCCGGCACTGGCATCGCCACCGATGCAGAACCAGCGGGCTGCCATTGCGGGCATACCCATATTTCCGACTGCGGGAACAGCTCCACAAAGCGTGCCGTTGACATACATGTAGGCCATGCCAGCCTCCTTGTCCCATACACCCACTGTGTGGTAGTAGGCCTTGGGCTGGGGCTTGATGCCGCTCTGTGCCCAGCAGTAGCCACCGCCCACATGAGGCAGGAAGGTCATCTCGTTGTTGCGCGTGTCGTTGGCAATGAGGAAGCCCGTGCCGCCGCCTTCGTGAGCCGAGAACCACTTGGACTCAACGCCAGCAGGAATGCTGGTGTAGTCGACCAGGAACAGGGCCTCAAGGGTGTGGCCGTCGGCCAGAGCGTTCTCGAACTGGCCATTGCCTCCATAGGTGACCTTGTAGTAGCTTGAAGGATTCTTGCTGTATTCGGCCTGCATGTGTGCAGTGTTGCGGCCGTAGGTAGCATTGAAGCTAACCTGGGGCGTGCCGAACTGCTCAACCGTGTTCTGCATCGGAGAAATGTCCTCGGCCGAACCGTCCTCGTTGAATACCACATCCAGCAGGTCGGCCTTGGGCACAACACTCTCGGAAGCACCCTTGAGGGCACCGAAGTTGCTGTTGGTGTTGTTCCATACCACGATGTCCTCGTATACAGCATCCGGTGTGAGCTCATCCTGGCCGCCACCGATGATGCCGCCTCCACGGTTCATGGTGCCGGCTGCATAGGACTTGGACACATGGAGCATGTCGCGCACACGTCCGATGAGACCACCGGCAAGGTCGGTCTCGCTCTGGATGTCCACGTTGGTGTAGCAGTTGGTGAGCACGGAAGGACCACCGATGTTGCCCACCAGACCGCCGGCATAGCCAGTGGCCACGGCCAGCTTACCGGTTACCCATACGTTGGTGAGGGTGCTCACACCCTTGGAACCGTTGGCTGTGATGAAGTCGTTATGGCCCATGTAGCCGGCCAGGATGCCGGTGCCTGATGTGGTAGAAGCCACATTGGCATTCTCGAAGCCCAGGTCGGTGACATCACCGCAGAGGATGCCGAAGAAACTGTTGTAGGAAGTCTCGGGATTGGTGCAGGTGAAATTGCGGATTACATGGCCCTTGCCGTCGAAGTGTACCATGTTCTGGTAGCCGCGGCCGCTGGCCTCGTCGGTGCTCAGGTTGAGGGGTGTCCAGTCGGTCACGCCGGCCATGTCGATGTCGTCCTCCAGCTGGATCCATGTCACCTCGCCGGTGCGCATGTAGCGACGCAGCATACGCAGTTCGTCCACGGTGGCAACCTTGTAAGGATCGGCCTCAGAGCCGCTGTAGAAATCGAGGGCAGAGTTGGGATTGTTGCTCAGGTCGCCGTTGTCGGCCATGTACACAATGGCGTGGGTGGCATCGAGCACAGGCATCGGGTCGGCATTGTCGCCACCCAGGTTCTGGCGCCATACCACATCCTTGTGGGAGAGTTTGCCGTTGAGCATATAGGCAACCATACCGCTGGCCAGTTCCTCGGCAGTTATCTGCTGGGCAGAAGGATTGTCCTGGCAGCCCTCTCCCAGGGCGTTGAGATAGAAGCAGTTGCTCATTGCCACATTGGTAGGGTTGCGCGAGATGACGGCGCTACTAGCGCTCTGTACCTGGATGTCGGCGATATTGAGGCAGCCCTGTACAGTGGTGCCTGCAACAGAAGACCAGCCGAGGATGCCACCGCAGCTGGTGGTGCCCTCGCCGATGATGGAGCCGTCGAAGAGGCAATACTTGATTATGCTGGCACCGTCTGCAACGGCCAGGATGCCTGCATGTGTGCCGTCGCCGCTAACACCGCTGATGATGTTCACGCTCGAATGTACGTTCTGGATAAGGCTGTAGTCATAGGAATGGGCGGCCACGCCGGCTGCATACTTGGAGCTGGTGCTGATGGTGCCCTCTACCTTCAGGTTCTTCACCTGGGCTCCTCCGCGGAGCTGGCTGAAGAGGGCAGCATCGTTAGACTCACGCATCATGTCCACATGGATGGTGTGGTTCTGTCCGTCCAGTGTGCCGGTGAAACTGCTCATCATCATGAATTCGTTGAAGACGGAGATGTCGTTGTCGAGCACTATGTCGAGTCCGGTCTGTCCGCCGTTCACCATGGTGGTGACGTAGGCCATCTGCTTGTAGTCGGCCACGTGGACGGTGCCGTTCTCGTCGGTGGTGGGATAGTAGCCACTCGTCTTCAGGATGGCCTTCTCCTGGGCCTGCTCCTTGGTGTAGCGCCCGTCGGAATAGATGCCGAACACCTCGTCCAGAATGGCAACGGTGGCCTGTTCATCCTCGTTGCTCAAGGTGGAAGCGATAGAGTAGATGGCCTCTGCCTCCTTGGCCAGGTCGATGTAGGCCCACTTGCACTCGATGATTTCCTTGTATACACTGCTCAGCTCCTCCACTACCGCATACTTTTCGGCTGCGGTCTGGGCGGCGGAAGCTGCTTCCTGGGCTGCGGCGATGCGGTCGCGCAGGGTCTGCGAGAAACCGGGATACTGTGCAAAGTCATCGCCTGTAGACGGCACGTACTCCATGATGGTGGCCGCACGCGCCAGCATGCTTTCCAGTGCTTCATCAAGGCCGTCGCCGGCCTCTTCCAGTGTGCCCTGATAGGTGACATGGATGTCGCCGATGCCCACCCATTCGTTGGAACCCCACTTGGAGCCCGGGTTCTTGATGCCGATGGTGAGTGTGCCGTCGGTCACCTCTGCGATGACACGGTTGGGATAGCGTCCGGCACGGAAGGCATAGCAGGCACTCTGGATGCCGTGCATCACATAGCCGATGACATTGCCCTCAAGGTCCAGAATCTCGCGGTCGCGGACAGAAGCGTTCTCGCCAATCCAGCTGTTCTCCTTGTCCACAGCCTCGTCCACGGGAATCATGCCCTCGAGGTCGGCCTGCAGGTAGTTGATGTTACCATTGGCATAGATGTAGGGATAGTACTGGAGGGCATTCTGGTCGTCGTAGGGACGGTAGGCACCATGGATTTCCAGTTCATAGAGTCCGTTCTCCAGGCCGGTGATGGTCTGGTACATGTCGAAGGTGCCGCTGCCCCAGTATTCGGCAGCCGTCATGATGCCGTCCTCATCCTTGCCATAGCCTGTCATGCGGGCACCCTCCCATCCGTCGAATCCATTCTCGAAGCGGGGGTTGGTGAAAAGGCTGGTGATTTCGGTGCCGGGCACCACACCATTGGCAATGGCCGTCTGCAGCATCTGGTCCATGCGCACCTTCTCCTCCTCGAGCTGCTCATTGGTGAGCAGGAGGCTCTCGATGATGTAGCTGTAGGAACCGTTGGGCCAGGCTTCGTTGTCGCCGGGCTTCAGGTCACCGTCCAGATACTCCTCCAGCTGGTCGCTGTATTCGTTGGTCAGGCCGGGATGCTCCTCCAGATAGGTGCGCACGCTGTTCACGGCCTCCTCGTAGGAGGCATACGCCTGCTGGCTCTTTGCCAGTTCGGCACGCTGGGCCACCACCTGTGCATACACCTCGCCAAAGGCTTCGAGGGTGGCGGTTCCGCCCAGTTCCGCAACCAGGGCGTTGAATGTGTCAATGAGTTCCTGACGGGCTACGAGTTCCTCCACATATTCCTGCTCCAAGGCCGCCATGTTCTTGATGAACGTGGCCACACTGGCCTCGTTTTCGGGATACAGGTTTGCAAACTCCCCGCCAGCCTTGGCATAGACAATGCCACGGGTGGTATCGAAGGTGGGATACGGGTCGCCGGCCTCGATGTTCTGATACCAAACGGGCTCGCTGAACGACTGGCCGTTGAGCCTCCATGTCAGTTCGCCGTTTTCTACTGCATAAGCGTCGAGCAATGTCACCTGCTCGTCTACCGTGTTGTAGCAGTTGGTTATCTTGCCCGAACCACGATACAGGTACTTGCCCTCGTCGTTGCCCGACACATCGGCCACGGCCCAGCAGCCAGTCAGGGTGGCAGAAGTGCCCACCCATCCGCTGATGGCGCCAGACTCCTTGTCGCCAATCACGGTACCCGTGGCACAGCTGTTGGTCAGGAAGAAGGTGGCGCCAGAATCGTCACAGCAACCTATGATGCCGCCGGCGTTGGCTCCATGGGCCACCACCTCGCCATGGTTGGCCAGACGGTCCATGGTGACAGTGCCGCTACCGGGGACAGACGCACCGATGAAACCGCCCGTGAAGGCAGCGCCCTCCACATGGCTGTCCTCGGTGATGACAAGATTCTTCAGCGTACAGCCGCTTGTGGCGATACGCACAAGACCCATGGGAGTCGTCTCGGGGGCGACGATGTCGAGCTTCACACTGTGTCCCTGTCCGTCGAGTGTGCCGCGGAAGGTGGGCAGTGAGGGATTCTGCAGCCCGCTCAGGTCAAGGTCGGCCGTGAGACGCACCTTGACAGAGGCCTTGCGGGTGGCGATGTAGGTGCGCACCCAGTTCCACTGCTGCACATTGCCCACTAGGAAATATCCGTCCTCGTCGGTGGACACGAACTCATCGTTCAGCTCGCCACAAGTGGAGCACACACCGTTCTCGTCCCACTGGTGCTTGTCGGGCTCCGTCATGTCGGTGCCGCAGAGGTCGTACCATAGGGCTTCCACCTCGCCTCCCTCCAGGGGCTTGTCGTAGATGCGCGCAGCAACGATTTCCCAGTTGTTGGCCGACTGTGCCTCCATGTTGCCGGAGGCATCGCCGCCGATGCCAAACCACTGGGCAGCCGTGGCGGGGAACTTCAGGTCGCCCTCGGCACTGGCCTCTCCGGCCAGCTTACCATTAATATATATATAGGCCTTCCCTGCTTCCTTGTTCCATACGCCCACCATGTGGTAGTAGGTGAAAGGCGAGGGCACAATGCCGCTCTGCGCCCAACGGTAGGCACCGCCTACGTGAGGCAGGAAGTTCAGTTCATAACCACGTCCGCTGCCGTTAATCATCAGGCCCGTGCCGCCACCCTCATGGCCGGAGAAGGGCTTTGCCTCCTTGTCCAGGATTTTCTCATAGTTGACAGAGAACAGCACCTCCAGGGAGTGGCCGTCGGCCAGGGCATCCTTGAAAGCCTGGTTTTCACTGTACTCAACCCTGTAATAGTTCGATGTTCCCGCACCGTAGGCATTGGTCATACGGGCAGAGTTGCGGCCGAACTTCTCGTTGAGAGCCACCTCGGGGGTGCCCATCGTCTTCACCTCCATCTGCATGGGTGACACGTCAACGGCATTGCCATCGTCGGTAAACTGTACGTCGAGCAGGTCGGCCACAGGCAGGGCCACCTCTTCTGCACGTGTTTCCACTCGTTCCGGTTCTGCAGGAGCCGGACTTTGGGGAGAAGCCGGGGTGGGGCTCATCTCCAAGGCCCAAGACAAAGTTGCGCCGGAGAGAAGCAACCCGAAAAGGGTTGCAGAGAGTATTCTCTTCTTCATACACTAAAAATTGTTATAAAATGGGTAATTTCTTTTTGTTTCTTTGGCAAAGATATAAACAATCTGTACATCCCCCAAAAAAAGCACCGGAAAATCCGCGTTCAAGGGTGAAATTCGAACGAACTTGTTACATTTAGATGAAAAAAGGGCACCGGACTCAGACAATACGGCCCGCTACGTAGTCGATATAGGCATGAAGGGCCTCGCGGATGGCAGGGTCTCCGTCCTCGGGCACCAGCCCCGCCGCCATGTACTGGAATTCCTGCATGGCCCACTCGGCATATGCGATTCCGTTCTGCTGGCGCGTATAGTCGACCATGCGCTGGATGTCGGAGGGAGAAGCCTGCTGGCGGCGAATCTTCAAGGCCAGGTTTTTCATCTCCGGATCACCGCCCCTGAGGACAGCATGAATGGCAGGAAGGGTGAGCTTTCCCTCCTTCATGTCGTTGCCCGCAGGCTTGCCCACATCGTGCTTGTCGTCGTAGTCGAAGATGTCGTCGCGGAGCTGGAAGCAGATGCCCGTTATCTGCCCTACCTGGCGCAGATGCTCCACATCATCGTCGCTGCCACCGGCAAGGATGGCCCCTATCTGCGAACAGGCCGCGAAAAGGGAGGCCGTCTTCTTGCGGATGACACTGTAGTAGCTCTTTTCGTCGATGATGTCCGACTGCGTGTTGTACAGCTGCAAGAGTTCCCCATCGGCCAGCGTCTGCCCCAGCTGTGCCACCAGCCCCACTACCTGGGTGGACTGGGTGAGTGCCGCATGCTCCAGGGCCATGCTCAGCACATAGTCGCCCACCAGCACCGCCGCCTTGTTGCCAAAGCGTGCATTCACACTGGCCTGCCCCCTCCGCCTATCGCTCTCGTCCACCACATCGTCGTGGACCAGACTGGCCGTATGAAGCATTTCCAGTGCCACAGCGGCATGGAGCACCTCCTGGGTACACCGGCCCACCATGCGTGCCGACAGGATGACGAGAATGGGTCTCATCATCTTTCCCAGTCGCTGGCGCATGTGCACAAGAGCCTCGTTGAGAATGGGGTTCTCGTGGGACATGACCTTTTCAAACATGCTTCTGAATGCGTCCAGTTCCGCTGCAACAGGCGCTTGTATCTTGTCTAATGGATTCACTTTCGCTTAAAATTTTTGCAAAATTACATAAAAAAGATGACCGATTCATATTTTTTAGGTAAATTTACCGCAAATTTCAGCAGAATCAACCAAAATACATCATCTGAGCAATGGACAAACTGTTTTTACTGGACGCATACGCACTTATCTTCAGGGCCTATTATGCCTTTATCAAGAATCCGCTCATCAATTCGCGCGGAGAAAACACGTCGGCCATCATGGGATTCGTGAACACCCTGGAAGAAGTGCTGCGAAAAGAAAGCCCCACCCATATAGGCGTGGCCTTCGACCCGCCAGGAGGCACCTTCCGCCACAAGGCGTACCCTGCCTACAAAGCACAGCGCGAAGCCACACCGGAAGCCATCCGTTTTGCCGTGCCCCATATCAAGCGCATCCTGGAAGCCTACCACATCCCGCTGCTGGAGGTGGAGGGCTTTGAGGCCGACGACGTGATAGGCACGCTGGCCCAGCAGGCCGGAGAAAGAGGGATTGAGACCTACATGATGACATCCGACAAGGACTATGGACAGCTGGTGAGCCCTCACGTGCGCATCTACAAGCCGGCGGCCGGCCGCATGTCGGCGACCGAAGTGATGGGTCCCGAGGAGGTGGTCCGGAAGTGGGGCATCGACCATCCGCTGCAGGTGATTGACCTGCTGGGCCTGATGGGCGACAGCGTGGACAACATCCCCGGATGCCCGGGCGTGGGGGAGAAGACGGCTGCACGCCTCATCCACGAATATGGAAGCGTGGAAAACCTGCTTGCCCACACCGAACAGCTGAAGGGCGTGCTGAAACAAAGGGTGACGGACAATGCCGAACAGATACGCACCAGCAAATGGCTGGCCACCATACGCACCGATGTGCCAGGAGCCGTGCTCGACATGGAGGCAATGGCCTTCAGGGAACCCGACATGGAACAGCTGCAGCAGATATATGAGGAGATGGAGTTCAAGACGCTCCTGAAGAGGAAGAAGGAGACCGATGGAAGCCGGCCGGCCGGCCAAAAGCCCCAGAAGAGCGAGCCCAAGGTGGTGCAGGGCGACCTGTTTGAGGGCTTTGGCGAAGCCACAACCCCGCTGGCCGATACGCCGGAGCCGGGGAGCACGCATGTGACATACACCTCGTACGACCCCAAGGTGGAGACCTATCATCTGGCAGACACGCCCGAGGCACAGCAGGCACTGCTTGCACGCCTGATGCAGGCCACGCTAGTGAGCATGGACACAGAGACCACCAGCACCGAGGCCATCAGCGCGCGCCTGGTGGGGCTCAGCTTTGCCGTGGAGGAGCATGAAGCCTGGTATGTCCCCGTGGGCACAGACCCGGCCACAGTGGTGGAGACATTCCGTCCCCTGTATGCACACACGGGTATCGCCAAGGTGGGGCACAACCTGAAATACGACCTCCAGGTGCTGAAGAACTACGGCATTCACCTCCAGGGCGAGCTCCACGACACCATGATCGCCCATTACCTGCTCCACCCCGAGATGCGCCACGGAATGGACCTGCTGGCCGACACCTACCTCCACTACACCACCATCCACATCGACGTACTCATCGGCACGGGGAAAAACCAGAAGAACATGGCCGACCTGAGTCCGGAACAGGTGTACGTGTATGCCTGCGAGGATGCCGACATCACCCTGCGCCTGCATCATCTCTTTCATCCCCAGCTGGAACAGGCCGGCTGCCTGGAACTCTACAGCCAGATAGAGATGCCGCTGATGCCCGTGCTGGCCCAGATGGAGCGCAACGGTGTGTGCATCGACACCCGCGGCCTGCAGGAGACCTCGGCACGCTTCACCCACACCATGCAGGAGATAGAGAAGGACATCTACCAGCTGAGCGGCTTCCCCTTCAACATCTCCTCGCCCAAGCAGGTGGGAGAGGTGCTCTTTGACCAGCTCCATATCGTGACAAATGCCAAAAAGACACGGAAAGGCCAGTACCAGACGGGCGAGGAGGTGCTGGAATCGCTCCGCACCAAGCATCCCATCGTGGAGAAAATCCTGGAATACCGGGGCGTGAAAAAGCTGCTGAGCACCTATATCGATGCCCTGCCCATGCTCATCAACCCCGCCACAGGGCACATCCACACCAGCTTCAACCAGACCATCGCTGCCACAGGACGCCTGTCGAGCAGCAATCCCAACCTGCAGAACATCCCCGTGCGCGATGCACTGGGCAAGGAAGTGAGGAAGAACTTCATCCCTGAACCGGGCGAACGCTTCTTCAGTGCCGACTACAGCCAGATTGAGCTGCGCATCATGGCCCACCTGAGCCAGGACAAGAATCTCATCGATGCCTTTCTACAGGGACACGACATCCATGCCGCCACGGCTGCAAAAATCCTCAAGAAGGAAATTGGAGAGGTGACCACCGACGAACGGCGGAAGGCCAAGACGGCCAACTTCGGTATCATCTACGGCATCAGTGCCTTCGGACTGGCCGAAAGGATGAACGTGAGCCGCAGCGAAGCCAAGAGTCTCATCGACGAATATTTTGCCACCTATCCGGGCGTGAAGGAATATATGGACCGCAGCATTGCCAGCGCACGCAAGCAGGGCTTCACCGAAACAGTGTGCCACCGGCGGCTGTCACTGCCCGACATCAACAGCCACAATGCCGTGGTGAGGGGATATGCCGAGCGCAATGCCATCAATGCGCCCATCCAGGGCTCGGCTGCCGACATCATCAAGATTGCCATGATTCGCATTGCCAAGCGGATGAAGGAGGAGGGACTGCGCAGCAAGATGATTCTGCAGGTCCACGACGAACTCAACTTCTCGGTTCCCGTCGACGAGAAGGAAACCCTGCAACAGCTGGTCATTGAGGAGATGGAGCACGCCTATACCATGCGTGTGCCCCTGGTGGCCGACTGTGGATGGGGAGCCAACTGGCTGGAGGCACACTGATGCCTCCGGTTCATTCCCCCATCTGGCGGGCCAGCTGGATGGCACGCTGGATGGTGGGTGCCATGTCGTAATAACGGTATTCGGCCAGACGGCCGGCAAAGATGACATGAGGGAAGCGGGCAGCCATGCCCTGATAATCCGCCAACAGGCGGCTGTTACGCTGGTCGTTGACCGGATAGTAGGGTTCCATGCCGGGGGTCCATTCGGTGCTGTACTCCCTGCTCACCACCGTGCGGGGATTGTCGTAAACCGCTTGCCCGAAGTGCTCGAAATGCTTGTGCTCGATGATGCGGGTGAAGGGCACGTCACGATGAGTGTAGTTGACCACCGCATTCCCCTGATAGTTGGGCATGGGCAGCACTTCCGTGTCGAACCGCACCGTGCGGTACTGCAGATGGCCCAAAGAGAAGTTGAAAAAGGCATCTATCGGTCCCGTGTAGAAAATGTGATGGGCCAGGGACTCCCACGTCTGCCTGTCGGCAAGGAAATCGGTGGAGGTGCGCACCTCAATGTCCTGGAGCAAGGCATCGGTGAGCACATTGTAGCCCCCGATGGGTATGCCCTGGTAGCTGTCGTTGAAATAGTTGTTGTCATAGACCATGCGCACGGGCAGCCGCTTGATGATGAAGGCCGGCAACTCGGTGCACGCCCGTCCCCATTGCTTCTCGGTGTAGCCCTTGATGAGCTTGTGATAGATGTCGCTCCCCACCAGCAGCAGGGCCTGTTCCTCCAGATTCTGCGGCTCGCGCCCCTCCAGCCTTGCCTTGGCCTCGGCCCGTTGTCTGTCGAGCATCTCCTGTGCCTGCTGCGGAGTGGTGACTCCCCACATCTGGTGAAAGGTGTTCATGTTGAAGGGCAGATTGTAGAGCTGGCCCTCATAGTTGGCCAGCGGGGCGTTGGTATACCGATTGCAGGGAGCCAGCCGGTTGACAAAATCCCATACTTCCCGGTCGGAAGTGTGGAGGATATGCGCCCCATACTGATGCACCTGTATACCTGCCATGGGAGTGCAATGGATGTTTCCCCCTGTGTGCGGCCTCCGCTCCACCACCAGGCAACGCTTGCCCCGGCTGTGCATCAAATGCGCAAAGGTGGCACCCATCAGTCCGGCACCCACAATGAGATAGTCGTACGCTTTCGTGTTCATGGTCCTGTATTTATTTTCCTTTGACAATATGCTTGATTTCGTTGAGCTTGTTGAGCGCCTCCAGCGGTGTGAGGTGGTCGATGTCGAGATGAAGCACCTCATCCCGCACCTGGCACAGCACAGGGTCCTCCAGATTGAAGAAACTCAGTTGCACGCCCTTGTCCGGTGCTGAGCCGGCCGACACGCCCTTGCCCACATGCTCGGGATTCATGTTCTGCTCCAGCTGGTGAAGGATGACACCGGCCCGCTTGACGATGCCTGCCGGCATGCCCGCCAGTTTGGCCACATGTATGCCGAAACTGTGTTCGCTCCCCCCTGGCACCAGTTTGCGCAGGAAGATGACCTTGCCGTCTACCTCACGCACACTCACATTGAAGTTCTTGATGCGCGGGAAACGCTTTTCCATCTCGTTGAGCTCGTGGTAATGCGTGGCAAAGAGCGTACGGGCCTTTCCTTGCTTGTTTTCATGGATATACTCCACTATCGACCATGCGATGCTGATGCCGTCGTAGGTGCTGGTGCCGCGTCCCAGCTCGTCAAAGAGCACAAGAGAGCGGGGCGACAGGTTGTTGAGGATGCTGGCCGCCTCGTTCATCTCCACCATGAAGGTGGATTCGCCCACGGAGATGTTGTCGCTGGCACCCACGCGCGTGAATATCTTGTCCACATAGCCGATACGTGCCCTTTCAGCAGGCACGAAACTGCCCATCTGAGCCAGCAGGACAATGAGGGCCACCTGCCTGAGCAGGGCACTCTTTCCGGCCATGTTGGGCCCCGTGATGATGATAATCTGCTGCTTCTCCGTGTCGAGATACACGTCATTGGCCACAAACCGCTCTCCTGCGGGCAGCTGCTTCTCGATGACCGGATGACGCCCCTGCACGATGTCGATGACACCCGACTCGTCCACCACCGGCTGCACATAGTTGTTTTCCTGGGCACTGATGGCAAACGACAACAGGCAATCCAGCTGGGCCAGCAGGGAGGCATTCACCTGAATGACCGGCGCATACGAGGCGACAGCTGCCACCAGGTCGTTGTAGAGCTGTGTCTCCAGCACGAGTATGCGGTCCTCGGCACCCATGATCTGCTCTTCATACTCCTTCAGTTCCTGGGTGATGTAGCGCTCGGCATTGGCCAGCGTCTGTTTCCGCACCCATTCCTGGGGCACCTGGTCCTTATACGTGTTACGCACCTCCAGATAATATCCGAACACATTGTTGTAGCCTATCTTCAGGCTCTGGATGCCCGTGGCCTGTATCTCACGCTGCTGAATCTGCAGCAGGTAGTCCTTCCCCTGATAGGCGATGCGGCGCAGGCGGTCGAGCTCCTCACTCACGCCATCGGCCATCACGCCTCCCTTGGCCACCATCAGGGGCGGGTCGGGCCGCACCTCACGTGCAATGCGGTCGCGGATGGCGGCACAGGGGTTGAGCTGCTCTCCCACACGGGAGAGAATCTTGTCGTCGGCCTGGGCACAGGCCTGCTTGATGGGCACCATCGCCTGCAAGGCCAGACGCAACTGTATGATGTCGCGCGGAGTGATACGCCCCACACTGGCCTTGGCCATGATGCGCTCCAGGTCGCCTATCTGGTGGAGCTGCTCATACACCAGCTGCCGGAAATCGGGATGCCTGAAGAAATAGCCCACCACATCATGACGCTCGGCTATGCGCGACACGTCCTTGAGAGGGAAGAGCATCCAGCGGTGCAGCATGCGGGCACCCATGGGGGTGACCGTCTTGTCGATGACGCCCAAGAGCGAAAAACCGTCCTCGTTCATGGGACTCACGAGTTCCAGATTCCTGACCGTAAACTTGTCGAGGCGCACGTATCGCTCCTCCTCTATCCGGCGGATGGAGGTGATGTGGCCCACACGCAGATGCTGGGTAAGCTCCAGGTAGGTGAGGATGACACCGGCGGCCACAATGCCGTCCTTCAGATGGGCGATGCCGAAGCCCTTGAGGTTTTTCACCTCAAAATGGCGAAGCAGTTTTTCCTGGGCCGATGCCTCGGAATAGGCCCATTCCTCAATGGGATAGGACACATACCTGTTGCCAAACGAAGCCTCGAAGGATTCCTTGCGGTTGCGTTCGTAGAGCACCTCCTTGGGGCCGAAACCGGCCAGCAGCTTGTCGATGTGCTCCACGGGGCCTTCGGTGGTGAGAAACTCACCCGTGCTGATGTCGAGCAGGGCCAGTCCGCAGGCCGTGCGCCCGAAGTGGACGGCTGCCAGGAAATTGTTCTCCTTATAGTTGAGCACCGTGTCCACCATGGCCACACCTGGAGTGACCACCTCCGTGATGCCCCGCTTCACCAGCGTCTTGGTGAGCTTGGGGTCCTCCAACTGGTCGCAGATGGCCACACGTTTGCCGGCTCTCACCAGCTTGGGCAGATAGGTGTCGAGTGCATGATAGGGGAAGCCCGCCATTTCCGTGGATGACTGCTGTTTGCTGCCGGCATTGTTGCGCCTGGTGAGCGTAATGCCCAGTATCTGGCTCGCCTCCACAGCATCCGAGGAGTATGTTTCATAGAAGTCGCCACACCGGAAGAGCAGCAAGGCATCGGGATGCTTTGCCTTCAGGTCGTAAAACTGCTTCATCATCGGAGTGAGCGATTCCTTTTCCGTTTTCATTGCCATATGTTTATTCCATTATCTCACGGAGCGGCCTCATCACAAAGTCGCGCTCCTGCATGTGGGGATGAGGCAGCACCAGGCCGGGCTCACACACTTCCAGCTGGTCATACATGAGCAGGTCGATGTCGATGATACGGTCGGCATAGACCTCCCCCTCGCTCTTGCGGGTGCGTCCCATCTCCCGTTCTATGAGCTGTGTCTCCTCCAGACACAGACGGGGAGAGAGCATGGTGTGGACCAGACACACGGCATTGACAAAACGGTGGGGACTGTCGAAGCCCCACGGCTCTGTTTCGATGAGCGACGACACGCGATAGACCGACCCCACACGCTGGTCAATCAGTTCCAGCGCACGCATGATGTTGGCATGGCGCTGTCCCAGGTTGCTTCCCAGGGCCAAATAGAGATTGTGCGTCATGCGTCAGTCCCTTATGATAAGCATGGCATCTCCGTAGGGGCCGAATCGATAACGGCGTTCGGGGTCGTTCTCGTTGTAGCGCATGGCCTCGCGATAGGCCTTCATCACCAGTTCGTATCCTCCGTAGGCACAGGTGAGCATGAGCAGGGTGCTGAAGGGCATATAGAAATTGGCCACCATGGCATCTGCCAGACAGAAATCGTAGGGCGGGAAGATGAACTTGTTGGTCCACCCGTCATATTCCTTGAGCTTGCGGTCGGCGCTGACGGCCGTTTCCAGAGTACGCTGCACAGTGGTGCCCACAGCCACCACCTTGTGTCCGTCGGCCTTGGCCTTGTTGATGATGTCGCAGGCCTCGGCACGCACGTGCATCTCCTCGCTGTCCATCTTGTGCTTGCTCAGGTCCTCCACGTCAATCTCCCTGAAGTTGCCCAACCCACAATGCATGGTGACAAAGGCAAATTCTATACCCTTGATTTCCATCATCTTCATCAACTGGGGAGAGAAATGGAGACCCGATGTGGGAGCCGTCACAGCACCCTCATGGCGGGCAAAGATGCACTGGAAGTTCTCCATGTCCTCGGGACGGGCCGGACGCTT
Source organism: uncultured Prevotellaceae bacterium (assembly GCA_945865175.1). Lineage (GTDB taxonomy): Bacteria > Bacteroidota > Bacteroidia > Bacteroidales > Bacteroidaceae > Physcousia. The sequence continues at coordinate 16,740 of CAMBDA010000019.1, forward strand.
GATGGTCTCCTTGGGCAGGGGAGCCTCACCCATGGAATAGAGCGTGCGTTTGAATTCATCGTGGGGACCGTCATAGAGGAAGCGCAGGGTACGGCCACGGCTGGTGGTATTGTCGATTACTTCGGCCACCATCGAATCGTCCTCTCCGAAATAGAGTTTGTTGCCGATGCGGATTTTGCGCGCGGGATCCACCAGCACGTCCCACAGTCTCATCTCCTCGTTGAGCTCACGCAGGAGGAACACCTCTATCCGGGCACCGGTCTTCTCCTTGTTGCCATACAGGCGTGCGGGAAACACCTTGGTGTCGTTGAACACAAACACATCCTTGTCATCGAAATAGTCGAGGATGTCTCTGAAAGACTCACGGTGCTCAATGAGGCCCTGCTTGGTGTGGACTACCATCAGTTTGCAGTCGTCGCGGAAGGGGGCAGGTTCCTGCGCGATGCGCGACTCTGGCATTTTCTTGTACTTGTCGGCAAAGGGATTAAATTCTGATAGTTTCATGACGGTATGATGTTTGATTGTTTTCTGTCGTTATTCTTGGGTATAGGTGATGGGATGCTCCTCCAGCCACTGGACGAAATCGTCCACCTGCATGCAGTCTTCCACTCTCACGTCCCCCACCCTAGTGCGCCTGAGGGCAGTCAGATGGGCACCACTATGGAGCGCCTCTCCAATGTCACGGGCCAGCGCACGGATGTAGGTGCCCTTGCTACACACCACACGAAGGGTGCATTGCATGGACGAGGCATCAAAGCTGAGCAGTTCTATTTCACTGATCACCAACACCTTCGGCTGGAGCTCCACCTCACGTCCCTTGCGGGCCAGGTCGTAGGCACGGTGTCCGTCCACCTTGCAAGCCGAAAACGAAGGGGGTACCTGCTCTATCCGGCCCACAAACCGGCGGAGCACTGCCTCCAGGGCCTCACGGGTGATATGGGAGGTGGGAAAGGTGGCGTCTATGGGCTTCTCCAGGTCGAACGAGGGGGTGGTGGCCCCCAACTGGAGAGTGGCCACATATTCCTTGACATGAGCCTGCAACTCATTGATTCGCTTGGTGGCACGCCCCGCACACACCACCATCACCCCCGTGGCCAGAGGGTCGAGCGTGCCTGCATGCCCCACCTTGAGCTTCTTGATGCCCAGTTTCAGGCACAACTGCCTCCTCACCTTGGCTACAAGATTGAAGGATGTCCACTGGTAGGGTTTGTCGAAATAGAAGATATGTCCGTCGGCTATGTTCATTGTCGGTACAGAGGGGAATCAGGTGTTTCAACTGAGGGCCAGCACCAGCATGCCGGCACAGGCACAATAAATGCCGAAGTAGATGAGCTTACAGCTCCTGACCAGGGTGATCATCCACTTGCAGGCTACACACCCCGACACAAAAGCGGCCAGGAATCCCACCAGCAGCACGGAAAGCGGCAGCGGGGCGGCCGCCCCATGGGTGGCCAGATACTCGGCACTGGGTGCCAGGATGTGCTTGAAGTCGAGCAAGGCCTCGCCCAGTATGGGCGGAATCACCATCAGGAAGGAGAACTGGGCCAGCGACTGCTTGCTGTTTCCCAGCAGCAGGCCTGTGGCTATGGTGCTACCACTGCGGCTCAGGCCGGGCAATACGGCACAGGCCTGGGCCACACCTATGATGAAGGCATGGAGAGGCGACAGTTTCTCGCGCTGGCGCGGACGGGCATAATGAGTGAGCGTGAGCAGCGCAGCTGTCACCAGCAGACACACACCCACCACCATATTGCGCACATGCTCATCGGTGTAGAACGACTCCACCGTGTCCTTGAACAACAAGCCTACCACCCCGATGGGTATCATGGACACCAGGATGTTGACGGCATACTTCCACGCTTCATTCCATCGCCACTGGAAAAGCCCCTTCACAATACACGCGATTTCCTTCCAGAGGATAACCAGCGTGGACAACACCGTGGCCACATGCACCACAATGCTGAAGGTAAGTCCGCCCGCCTCAGGATCGGTGCCCAGCAGCATCTTGCCAATCTCCAGATGGCCACTGCTGCTCACAGGCAGGTATTCGGTCAGGCCCTGCACCAGGCCCAGCAGGAGCGCTTGTATCTCATTCATCGGTCTCGGTGTTTTTCTCGTCCGCCTCACGCTGGGACGGACGGTGTAGGATGGCAAAGACGATGAACACAAAGCCTGCAAGGCTTACCAGGGGAGCCACCTTGATGCGGGTGGCACTGAAGATGTCGGGATTGAAGGCCGACTCATTGCTGCCGGCACCGGCCATCAGGATAAACCCGATGATGACCACCAGCATGCCTATGGCCAGCATGATGTAGTTTTTCTTGTCGAATGCAAAATTGTCCATAACGTTCCTTATATTAATATATATTGTATAATTCCTACTGATAAAGATCCGACTCGCGGAAGCGCAACACACGTGTCACCGACACATAGGTGCACACCAGCATCAGCGTGAGGCCAAACAGCAGCACACTGCCGGCCATGATACCTATGTTGCGCAAGGGAAGGTACACCGAAAACGACGCATCGTAGGACAGCAGCCATTGCACAGGCGCTATCAGCAATACATCGGCAATCAGGGCCGAACCTATCCCCATGCCCACCGCACGCAGCATGAAGGGCCTGCGCACAAAACTCCAACGGGCACCCACCAGTTTCATGGTGTAGATGTTGAACCGGCGGTTGAAGATGAGCATGCGCACCATGTTGTTGATCAAGCTCATGGAGATAATGATGAGCAGCACGGCCACCACCAGCAGCACCACGGACGCACGGTTGAGGTTGAGATTGAGATTGTCCACAAGGTCCTTCTGGTAAAGCACATCGGCCACCGACTTGTCACGCTTCAGCGCATCGGAAATCACCAGCAGGCTGTCGCTCGACGAATAGGGCTCATACAGCGTGAGTTCCATGGAGATGGCAAAGGGATTCTCCCCCAAAAATTCCGTAGGGTCGAGGTCCATGCTCTGCCGCTGTTCCTCCAGGGCCTGTTCGCGACTGATATAGTGGAGCTGCTTCACATAGGGTGCCATGGACAGCGCATCGCGCAAGGCCATGGCATCGGGTTCCGACACATCGTCCTGCAGCACTACGGTAATCACCAGACTCTCGCGCATGCTGCGGCTCAGCTCTCGCGCGGTGAGTGCAAACAGCACCACCATACCCAGCAACACCAGCACCATTGTGCTGCTTATCATGCTCACCACAGTGGGCAACTTCATCCACACGGATGATTTCCTGCCTCTCTTCTTCATAAGGCTATTCCTTTAAGGGTGGCACTGCTGCTCTCGGTCACTCTCACACGCACCCGGTCGCCGATACGCCACTGGCCACGGTCGATGATGACCACCTTCCCCTGCTCCGTACGTCCGAAGAGCTGGTCACGGCTACGCTTGCTCACGCCCTCCACGATTATCTCAAACTCATGCCCCACGTCGCGCCGGTTGCTCTCGGCCGAAAGCTCGTTCTGCAGGGCAATCAGCTCATTAAGCCTCCTTATCTTCGTCTCCTCGGGTATGTCGTCGGGCAGATGCTTGCTGGCCCATGTGCCGGGACGCTCGCTATACTTGAACATGAAGGCGCTGTCGTAGGCGCATTCGCGCATCAGACTCAGGCTCTGCTGATGGTCTTCCTCCGTCTCGCTGCAATAGCCGGCAAAGATGTCGGTGCTCAATCCACAGCCGGGGATGATGCGCCTGATGGCAGCCACGCGTTCCAAGTACCATTCGCGGGTATACTTCCTGTTCATCAGGCCCAGGATGCGGTTGCTGCCGCTCTGCACGGGCAGATGTATCTGCCTGCAGATGTTGGGCTCCTCGGCGATGGCATGGAGGGTGTCGTCGCTCATGTCCTTGGGATGGGAGGTGGTGAAGCGCACACGCATCTGGGGCACAGCCCTGGCCACCATTCTCAGCAGCTCGGGAAACAGCACCTGGCGGGAAGTACCGTCGGCAGCTGCCAGCGTGCCGCTGTAGCTGTTCACGTTCTGTCCCAGCAGGGTCACTTCCTTGAAGCCACGGGCCTCCAGGTCCTTCACCTCACGCAGCACACTTTCCACGTCGCGGCTGCGCTCACGCCCACGGGTATAGGGTACAATACAATAATGACAGAAATTGTTGCATCCCCGCATGATGCTCACATAACCACCGATATGGCCGGCATGGAGGCGCAGGGGCACCACATCACGGTAGGTCTCGGTGGTGGACAACTCCACATTGATGGCCTTGTGACCCGTTTCCACCTGGGCAATCAGGTCGGGAAGCGACATGTAGGCGTCAGGCCCCACCACGATGTCGGCATGATGCTTCTCTATCAGTTCCTCCTTCACGCGTTCGGCCATACAGCCGAGCACACCGATAATGAGCCTGCGGCCCTTCTTCTGCACACTATGCAGGAATTCCAGCCTACTCAGTATCTTCTGCTCGGCATTGTCGCGCACAGAACAAGTGTTCAGAAACACGGCATCTGCTTCGTCTATCGTTTCGCAGGATTCGTATCCTGCCATGCCCATGATGGAGGCTACCACCTCGCTGTCAGCCACATTCATCTGGCATCCGTATGTCTCAATCAACAGTTTCTTCATATTATGCGAGCTTCGCGCTTAAATTGCGCACAAAGTTACGCATTTTTGCGCACTTTTGGAGGCTTTTGGGGTCCGAAAACACAAAAAACAAGGATTATTTAGTTAAAATATGTGAATCCATGTATCTTTTTCACTCAGTTTGTTTCTTTTATCAAATATTATTACGACATTTGCAGTCGAATAGACATTAGATTTTTTCATAGTTAAGGTTTAGTTTTTCACGATCGGGAGGAGCTGTGAAGTCCCTCCCGCTTTTTTGCTCCTTTTCCCCATATCATCTTCCCCGCCCTATGAAGGCCATTCCACCGTCAACCCACCTGGCCATGGCCTTTCATTCAGCCTAGGCTGAACGGTTCACGCAGTTATCTTACATGGCAAAGTATTATATCTTCTCCAACCATTCAGCCTAGGCTGAACGATACACATACGTCCCTTCCCGCCAGGAAGGAAGAAATATCAAGGACTGGAGAAGACAATATTGCAAAGTCTGGCTCTCCCTCAGATACAATACCCCACCATCTCCAGCAGCCCGGCCCTAAGTGCGTACTTGGTGGCCTCGTAGATGGTGTTGACATTGATTTTTCGGAAGATGTTCTTCTTGTGGGTGGTGATGGTGTGAACGCTGGAATTGCGTTCGGCAGCAATCTCCTTTACCGATTTGCCATAGGCTATGAGACGCAGCACCTCAATCTCGGTGGACGTGAGGCCGTCACGGTCCAATATGGACTTTTGTGGCTGGTGTGCCAAAAGGAGATTGGTGACCTGATGGCAAAGGAAACGCTCGCCTGCAATGGCACACCTGATTGCCGTGACAATCTCGTTGGAAGAGTCGTCTTTATACACCATACTGAAGCATTGTTCCATGCTGATGCGCCGAATGAACGATTCCGTCAGGTCGCTGGAGAAAAGCACCCATATTGCCTGCGGAAAATGTGCGGAGAGTTCCACCAGTGCATCGCTGCTGCCCAGGTCGAAGAGCGTACAGTCGATGATGACGACAGGGGCGGGCTGTGCCTTGAGTAGCTCTATGAGTTCAGACCTTTGTCCGGCCTCCTCCACCTTCAAGTCCTCCATATCCGTCAGGGCGCTCCTGATGAGCGTATGCAACCCCAGGCGAGTGATGTCATTGTCGGCAATGATTAAATGTGTTCGCTGCATAGCTGTACCTGTAGTGTGGTATTGTGGAATATAGACTGTATCTTTTTTTCTGCAAAGATACTGATTTCTTTATTTTCAAACTATATATATGATAAAAGTTGGAATATTTATCCTTATTCAATACTCTAAAAAGAATAAAAAGCGAATTTATCCCCCTATTTTGGAACAGCGGACTTGTTTACCATTGCACACACACATGAGTCGCTCCATACGTTTTCCGCAGTCTCTACCATATCAATAATGGTGTAGACGGGCAGGATGATGCCCATGATGCCCACTGGGGCCCCTGTGCCCGCCATCAGCGAGAGCGTAAGGAAGAATATCCCTCCTGCCTGCTGTCCGGCGTCTGTAGCCAGCACGGAAGGCAGATTGCCGGGAGCCACTGCGATGTAGAGCACCGCACCCACGGCTGCCGCAGCAAACGTAGTGAGCAGGGTGTAGGAGAGGGTGTGAAGAAATATGCGCCCCGTGCCCTGCTGCCTGGATAGGGAGGCCAGGGTGGTGACTACGGCCAGTGCAATGGTGGGCAAGGCAAGCAGTTGGAACAGCCGAGTGTAGACCGTGGCCACGAAAGTGGCGATGCTGTCAATCCATGCCAGGCCCGTCATGCCCAGCAATACACCTGCCGCAAGGGCAGATGTCCAGATGATGATATTCTTCATGAAAATGCTTTTTTATGACTTATAAGGGATGTTCTACAAATTAACTTGCTAATAATTAGATGTTTATTTTGATATTTCGATAAAAAGTAGTATCTTTGCAGTAGAAATCATACAGAATCATACAGAATTATGCAGAAATCTACTATATATCGCAAGCCGATGGGTGAAAACCTGTTCGAGGAGGAGTTTACAATCGAGGCTCTCTCCCAGATGGGCAATCCCCTTGAGCGGCTCGCTGCCTTGGTTGATTTTGAGATGTTCCGTCCCGCACTTGAAGAAGTGCTGGTCAAGAAAGACTGCAAGACTCCGGCAGGACGCCCGCAGATTGATGTTGTTCTTATGTTCAAGGTCATATTCCTTCAGCGTTACTATGGTTTGGGCGACCACCAGATACAGTATCAGATTATAGACCGTACCAGCTTCCGCCAGTTCCTTGGCATTCATACGGTGGCAGAGGTTCCTGACGAGAAGACCGTTTGGGCATGCAAGAACAGGCTTGCTGAGGATGGCACCTTCGACCGCCTGTTTGATGAGTTTCGGACCTTCCTTGACAACAAGGGGCTTTCATTCAATGAGGGCAAGATAATTGACGCAACCTTTGTTGAGGCTCCAAAGCAGAGAAACACAAAGGAGGAAAACAAGCAGATTAAGGCCGGCAATGATAAATAGAACCTACCATTATGTATATACGTCAAATCACATTTCTAATCATGCTTTGTTCTTCCGTCATGGCCTTTGCTCAAAAGGTTTATTTGTCTGTGACGGTAAATCCTATTGACGCAGTTACGGAATCCACACTCACACAGGCCCGTGTGTCTCTCATTTCTACAAATGACAGTACCGAAGTCGATACGTTTAGGCGTATCACGATTTTAGGCGATGTGATAAAACGGTATACGTATGTTTACGACAATAGTCACGCAACATTGCCATTCAAGCGTATCGTTCGCGTAGAAAGTGAAGGATATGAAACATTATATTATGACTTGAACATACTCCCTTCGGAAGCGAAACACGGTGAAGTGGATCACAATATTGGGGTTATACGATTACATAGAGAAAGGAATCATAATTTAAATGAAGTGGCAGTGACAGCCTCGCGAATCATGATGGTGATGAAAGGTGATACGCTCGTCTATGATGCCAATGCTTTCCAACTGGCAGAAGGCTCCATGCTTGACGAACTCATCAGGCAACTTCCCGGTGTGCGCCTGGAATCGGGCGGGCGCATCACGGTAAACGGGCACTTCGTCAGCAGCCTGTTGGTTAATGGAAAGGACTTCTTCAACGGTGACCCCAAAGTAGCCCTGCAAAACCTTCCTGCCTATATGGTAAACAAGGTAAAGACTTATCAAAAAACGCCGGATGATGCTTACCTGACGCGCTCACCCGACGAAAAGGGACCGCGCATGGATGACCCCTGGGTGCTGGATGTGGCCCTGAAACCACAGTATGCACAGAGCTATATTGCCAATGCCGAGTTGGCCCATTCGGTATATCAATCAAAGCCCATGTTGGCACGTCTGTTCGGGCTGCGCTTTTCCGACAAATCGCGGATAGCCCTCTATGCCACGGGGAATAATGTCAATATGAGCGGTAGCCCGCAGACTGATTCCGGCAACTGGGAAGAAAACATGGAGAAAGAAGGGATGACGAAAATGGCAGAGGCCGGTGCTTTTTACTTTGTGGAAAATCGCAACCGAAATATTCGTTATCAGTCCACGCTCACAACGGGAATGGACGATGGGGATTTGGAGCGATTCACATCTGCAACGTCGTTTCTTCCGGAAGCAAATTCGTCTTACACCACTTCGTTGGAGAAACGGCGAAACAAGAACACCTATGTAAATTGGAGCAATGGTTTTATTTTTGCTCTGCCTAAAACATACATACGCTTTTCTCCGAATTTTTCTTATTCTTACGACCGAAAGCATGGGCATTACCGTTCTGCCGAAGGAAACAGGCTGTTGGGCCGTGAAGGGCTGGATTCAATTATCGTTGCAAATGACTGTGGCGAGGACTTTCTCAACCTACTTTCCACTCAGGACCTTGGACGTACACATAAATGGAGCACAAACGGAAATGCAGACACAAGAATCAGCCTTAAAGCCTTGCACATGAACACGCTTGGCTTACAGGCGCATTACAAATACAGCCATGAGCGGGGCTATGATATGCAGCACTACAAGCTCCTTGCTGCCGGCGGAACCGCCGATAAGCGCAATCGTTATGACAATCGACCGGGGAGTAGCTATATGTATAGAATCATAGCCGATTATCCTATCATAGATATATCAAGGATGCGTAAAATGAATAAATTGTATTTTACTTATAGATACACGCAAGAATTCAGTTCTTCGGAGCGTATGCTTTACAGATTGGATAAATTGGGAGATGAATGGATGCCGGATGAAGCCGCCATCGGACTGCTTCCTTCTGCGGCTGATTTATATGAGCATTGTGCCGATTCGCTGAACAGTTACCACCGTACCCACTTTTATAGATGTAATTCAGCAGAATTAAGGTGGTATTACCAAACGGAAAATCTGAAAGTATTAACCCGTCTTCCGCTCAACATCACCTACGAACGCCTGAACGAATGGCGTCCGAAAACAACGCAACCACATATTCGGAAAGAAATATATACATGGCCACAAATCACATTCGAGCTAAAGGACGTGGAGTTAAACTTCAGTATGCAGCATAAGTCACCGTCACAAACATTAATGCTTGATGTATGCGATGACAGTAATCCTTTGTCTGTCTTCCTTGGCAACCCTTCTTTAAAGTCTTCCTACGAATACTATTGTTCGGTACAGTGGCGTGGATTTAAACAGGAAAAAATGCGTCAATGGAATTTGGGACTCTATCTGCACACTATTGATAATGCCATAGGCCAGTTGCGCCAATTTAATCCACAAAATGGTGGTTATATTTATATACCTTGGAATATAGACGGAAACCGGGGATTGCGAGCTACGGGGATTATAAGCCAATCCGTTGATAAGGAAAAGCATTGGCTTCTTAATATAGGTACCAATGTCAGCCTGAACCGCAGTGTCGATTTCGCCAACACAAAGACAACCGCCGATTTTTACAAAAGCATCGTACACAATTTACACGTTTCCCCCAATGCCGGTATTGACTACCGTTATTCTAAGTGGCACGCTTCATTCAAGGCGTCAGCCGATTGGGAACGCCTCACTTCCGCACAAGAAGGATTTGAAACACTCAGTCAAGTGGACTTCCTGTACACTATTAGCCTCAATGCACCGCTACTGTTTAGCATTGACTTAAATACAGATATGAATCTGTTTATGCGCCGTGGTTATAGTAATCGAGCAATGAATACGGACGAATGGGTGTGGAATGTGAATTTGAGCCGTTGCATTGATAAGCGAAAGGCATGGCTGTTGAAACTATCCGCTCATGATTTGCTCGGCCAGCTCAGTGCCGTACGCAGAACGCTTAACGCACAAGGACGGGTGGAAACCGTAAGCAATACGATTACGAGGAACATCATGCTCCATATCATATGGAAGTTTGACAAAAAAGCATCCAAGAAATGAAACATAAAAAAGATAAGAATCCTATAGTAAGCGTGCTCCTTCCAGTCTATAACGCCGGGAAGTATCTGCAAGAATCTGTAGAGGGATGTTCTATAAATCAACTTGCTAATAATTAGATATTTATTTTGATATTTCGATAAAAGGTAGTATCTTTGCAGTAGAAATCATACAGAATCATACAGAATTATGCAGAAATCTACTATATACCGCAAGCCGATGGGTGAAAACCTGGCAACTTGCCGCATTGAGCACATCTTCGGATTCGTAGAGGGAGCAATGAACGGCTCACTTGTTCGCAGCATCGGAATGATGCGAGCCAAAGCGGCCAACGCTCTGACAAACCTCGTCTATAACATATTCAGATATGTACAGATTAACCATTACCAGCCGCAGCTTATCACCTGCAAGGGATAATTGTGCCCATATGTGTCAAATCGTCAAAAACGACATGTCAATGAGTGGATAAACGAACACAATCGATAGCCGAAGTCCTCAGATGAGCGACTGTTTCCGAAAGATTGAGTCTGGCGGAACGGCTTCCACTCGAATTTATGAATTAATAGAACCTACCATAATACAATAATGATGATGCGCTGTCACAGTGTCGCCGAGAAGCCTACATAGGCTATATGGAAACGCTGGGACTGGACACGCTGAATCTTCGTTTCCAGCGCCAGTCGGGCTCCACCTTGTGGCTCGCTCAGCAGTGTCAGGCATTGCCGGGAATCAAGGAAGTCAACTATACGGGCCTCCCGCAGAATCCGTTCCATACGCTGGCCACCCGCCAGTTTGGCGCACTCCACGGGGCGGTCTTCACCATCAGCCTTGCTTCCAGGGAGGCAGCATTCTCCTTCATCGACCGCCTGCGGGTGATATGCAGGGCCACCAATCTTTTCGACCGGAAGTCGTTGGCCATACATCCTGCCAGCACCATCTTTGCCTCCTTCACAGAGGCACAGTGTCGCGCCATGCAGGTGGATGACACACTCGTCAGGCTAAGCATAGGGCTTGAAGATCCCCACGACCTGCTTGAGGACATCAAACAGGCACTCGGGGCGTGAGCCAGCCGTGTTCCGAAGTTTTTCCGCGTTTTACTTTGAAATCCCAGCATTTCTCCTTACATTTGCAGTCACAAACAAGAAAAACATGACTGTTATGGAGGAAACGAACAAGACCCCGTCTGCATGCAAGACCCTGTATGCAGACATGAGACACACGATACTGGCTGTCCTGCTCCTGCTGTGCACGGCAAGCGGCTCGGCACAGAGAAAGACAATTGACCTGTCGGGAAGATGGCAGTCATCCCTCGGATCCTGTACGCTTCCCGGCACCACGGATGAGAACAGGCTGGGCAGTGGCAAGCATCCTACAGATGTCACCACACAGCTCACCCGGCTGTTCCCCTATTCGGGCATCGTCAGCTACGAGCGTGACTTTGACCTGACGAAGGACATGGAGCAGATGGCGCTGACGCTTGAGATAGAGCGTACCAAACCCAGTACACTCTGGATTGACGGTGACAGCATTGGCAGCATACGGCAACTGTATGCCCCTCATGTCTACGTCCTGCCTGCCTCGCTGAAGGCGGGTACACACCATGTGAGGATAGACATTGACAACAGGAACGAGGCTGTGCCGAGCGGTGTACACGGGTCGCATGCCTGGACAGACGCCACACAAACCAACTGGAATGGCATGCTGGGAAGGATGGAGATTGTGGCCAAGCCCCGCACATTCATCCAGTCCATGCGGCTCTATCCTGATGTGGAAAAAAAGGCGGTGACCGTGAGGATGCAGATCCATGCCGAGAAGGCCGGCAAGTACTATGTGGCACTCACATGCTCGGCCATGGGGCACCAGGGAGCAATCCCTGATGCCCGGAAGGAGAAGATGGTGCTGCAGGAAGGCATGAACGAGGTGGAACGGACCCTGTGGATGGGTGATGACGTGAGGCTGTGGAGCGAGTTTCACCCCAATCTGTACACGATGACCGCCACCGTCAGCAGCAAACGCACATCGGACCAGCTGGCCAAGACATTCGGGATGCGCAACTTCACAACCGAGGGGACACAGTTTGTCATCAACGGGCACAAGACCTTTCTACGGGGCACACACGATGCCTGTGTGTTCCCTCTCACTGCCTATTGTCCGACCGATGTGGAGGCATGGCGCCGGCTCTTTGCCATAGCCAAGCAATATGGCATCAACCACTACCGCTTCCACTCCTACACCCCTACCGAGGCCGCCTTTACCGCAGCCGATGAGGAAGGCATCTACCTGCACACCGAACTGCCCATGTGGGGCACAATCAATGCCAATACAGTGGAGCTGAACGATTTCCTGAGAAACGAAGCATTCTCGTTGCTGGATTTCCTGGGAGACCACCCTTCCTTTGTCAGCCTTGGGCTGGGCAACGAGCTGTGGGTAGACCCTGAGATGGCGACCGGATGGCTGGAGGAATTTCGCCAGTCAGACTCCCGGCATCTCTACTCACAAGGGAGCAACAACGACTTGGGCTGGAAAGGCCCGAAGGAAGGAGGAGAGGACTTCTACATCACCTGCAGAGTGGGCACAGGCGATGGTTTTTCTACCCACGTGCGCACATCCTTTTCCTTTGCCGATGCAGACCATGGCGGCATACTGAACTGGAACAGACCCGGAACAACAGGGGATTTCAGCCATGCCGTGTCGTTGTGCAAGACACCGATAGTGAGCCACGAAAGCTGTCAGTTCCAGATTTATCCTGACTACAAGGAATTGCCCAAGTACACGGGCGTACTCTACCCCTACAACCTTGAAATCTTCAGGGACAGGCTCAAGGAGAACGGGCTGGACTCCCAGATTGACGCCTTCCACGAGGCAACGGGAAAATGGGCGGTAGACTGCTACAAGGCTGACATGGAATACTGTCTGCGCACCCCTGGATTCGGCGGATTCCAGTTGCTTGACATCAAGGACTACCCCGGCCAGGGCAGTGCGCTGTGTGGCATACTGGATGCCTTCATGGACAGCAAGGGGCTGGTACGGCCAGCAGACTTCAGGGGATGGAATGCCCCTGTGGTGCCCATGGCTGTGATGGCAAGCCATTGTTGGAGCAACACGGACACGCTGAGGGTGGCCGTGCGCCTCTGCAACTATACAGAGGATGTTTATCGCACGCCCGTGGAGTGGCAACTGAAAGACGACGAGGGGCTGCTCAGCCGGAGTGGCCAGGTCACATACGACGGCCTGCAGGAAGGGGAGGTGGCCCAAGTGGGAAACATCATCGTGCCGCTGGCCGATGTGGAGAGGCCAGCCCGGCTGCGCCTCACACTCAAGACCGGCGACTATCACAACTACTACCACCTGTGGGTGTATCCACAGCAGACAGCAGACAGGACTGCCGGCCTGGATTTCCTAGCCAGCGATACACTGGACGAACACACCATGACGGCCTTGAGGCAAGGCAAGCGCGTGCTGCTCACGCCACGCCACGGCAGCATCGAGAAGCAGAGTGTAGGCGGACTGTTCACGCCCGATTACTGGAACTACGCCATGTTCAAGACCATAAGCGAGCAAAACCACAAACCTGTTTCGCCCGGCACCCTGGGGATGCTAATGGACCCTAAGCATCCCGTCTTCGCGGCCTTCCCCACTGAGGGCCGAACCGACTGGCAATGGTGGAGCATTGCGCTTCATTCCCGCCCACTTATCCTCAACAGCCTGCCCAAGGATTACCGTCCTGTCATCCAGACCGTTGACAATGTGGAGAGAAACCACAAACTGGGCATTCTGATGGAGTTCAGGATGGGGGAAGGCAGGCTGCTCGTGTGCACCACCGACCTTGTTGCCATCAGTGAATATGTGGAAGGAAGGGCATATGCCAATGCGCTGAAGATGTATGTGGCCGCAAAGACCTTCAACCCAAGCCAGCCCATCACGGAGGAGGAACTGCGTGCCTTGCTCTACAGCGAAACAAAGACGCGCAACATCCAAGGGGTGAAGAACATCACAGACTATACCCAACATCCCTAGTCTTCCCATGTTTTTCCTTTGCTTCCCTTGCCTGTTCCGGAATAAAAGCGTAGCCTTGCAGGTGAATAGACACGAAACGCGACACCGCACTTTTTCCCTCCCGAGGAAGCACTTTTCTTCCTCTCACCTTACAGTCCGGCCAACCCCTACTGTCCGCTGCCACGAACCCCACAGTAAAATCTGCTCAACCCCTAGGGTAAAATCTGCGCCGGTTCTTTCCTGAAACGTCCAAGCAATTGGACAATTTTGCAATGCTACATCGGAAGGAATCCTGTGGTGTCAACCACTTTAGGAATATGATTCTAGAGTGACAACAAGGCTAGGAATAACCGAGCAACCTCGCCCTAGTCGTGAAGGATGAGGGCCTGCTGGGCACCCACAGTGACCACGTCACCCTCTACCTGGCCAAGGCCCTCAGCAGCTACCTGACCATCGCGGCACACTACCGTATAGGTTCCCTGAGGAATGGTGACACGATGAGGCGTGCGGTTGGAGTTCATGATGCAAACAATGTGGTTCCAGCTGTCACCCACAGCCGTGCCGTCGAGCGTGAAAGCCACCACACAGGAAGGCGCATCGAGGAAACGCATGTGACTGCGCACCAGCTCGGCATCGGCCATACGGAATGCTTTATGGGCACGGCGCATCCCGATGAGACCACGATAATAGAGGTATACGTCCTGATACTTCTCCTGGTTTGACCAGTCAATCTGATTGATGGAATCGGGCTGGTTGTAGGAGTTGTGGACGCCCTTCTTGTCGCGCAGCACCTCTTCGCCGGCCCAAAGGAAGGGAATACCCTGGGAAGTGAGGACAAACGTCTGTGCCAACTTGTCCAGGCGGATGAGTTCATCCGTCTGAATGCCGGGAAAGGAGGCACGCAGACGGTCCACCAGACTCATGTCGTCATGGCAGGACACATAGCTTACATGCTGGGTGGGCTGGACTGTCCAGGGAGCCTTGCTGTAGTTCACACGCTCCATGTCCACCTGCGGATGCTGGATGCCACCCACCAGCCCGAACTTGATGCTCTCCTCATGACCAGGCAGGGCGGCCAGGAAAGCCGGCTGGTTGTCATCGCTGAAGGGGCCGCGAATGGCATCGCGCATGTCATCGGCAAAAGCACCAATGCCCGGCATCTGATAAGTGACCGCCTTCATGGCCAGCCGCTCGTGTTCAATAGCACACTGGCCAGCACTCCATCCCTCGCCATAGATGGTGATGGAAGGGTCTATCTTGTCCACCTCCTGACGGATAAGGTTCATCGTCTCAATGTCGTGGATGCCCATGAGGTCGAAGCGGAAACCGTCAATGTGGTATTCCTGAATCCAGTACCTGACGCTCTCCAGCATGAACTGGCGCATGAGCGGACGTTCGGAAGCCGTCTCGTTGCCACAGCCCGATCCGTCGGAATACTTGCCGTCAGCCACCTTGCGGAAATAGTAGTCGGGATAGGTGAGCTGGAAATTGCTGCCATCGATGCTCATGCAATGATTGTACACGACATCCAGGATGACACGGATGCCTGCACGGTGGAGTGCCTGGACCATCTGTTTGAATTCGCGGATGCGCACCTCAGGACGTGTGGCATCGGTGGAATAGGAACCCTCGGGCACATTGTAGTTGAGCGGATCGTAGCCCCAGTTGTACTGAGGCACATCGGGGCGGGCCTCATCGACCGTGGCATAGTCGTAGGAAGGAAGAATCTGCACGGCATTGATACCCAGGTCCGTGAGATACTGGATGTTTTCGGGCTCCGTGAGGGCCAGGAACTTGCCTGGATACTTGCTGCCACGGCTGGGATGGATGGAGAAGTCGCGATGGTGCATCTCATACACCACCATGTCGGCAGGTGTCTCCAGCGCAGGACGCACATCTTCGGCCCAACCCTCGGGATCGGTGGAAGAGAGGTCGATAATGGCAGCGCGTCTGCCATTGACACCCACCGCCTTGGCAAAGGTGCCCGGACACTCACCATGCCCCGTGTCGAAGGTGTAGAACAGGCCCTTGAGGTCACCCTCCACAGTGGCTCTCCAGCGGTCTTCACCCACACACTTGAGGCTGACCGTGCGAATGGGCTGCTCTGCCAATGCCGTTTCATAGATGCGCACGTCTACACGCTGTGCATCAGAGGGAGCATTGAGACAGAAGGTGGTTTGCTGTGGAGTATACTCCATCTCATTGAATACCTGTGGGTCATCGGCCGGTTGAGAACAAGATGTCATCATAAACAGAAAGAGTGCTGTCAGTGGAATGAATTTGGGGATATACATATTAATTTAATATATAACTTGGGTAAAACGGGTTTTATTGAATACGCGATTGAAGGGAATGGCAGCATACACGACCATTGCAGATATAGAAGCCATACGGGCTTGTGACAGGTCGCCCAAGGAGGTCGTACATGGGAGCCTTGTTGGCGGCTGCCTGTACCGGGATGACAGGCTCGGTGAGCTGCTCCTCCTCCGTGGGAGAGAATGCATCGAGGATGGCTGTGGGCCTTCCGTTCTGGAAAGCACCCATGTCGTAGGCATTCCATCCCCAGGACACATAGCTCGACGGACGCCAGGAGGGCTCACACTGGGGTTCCCAATAGAAGACCCCCTGGCAATGGGCATTGCCGCGGGCACGTGTCATGATGTCTGTGACAAGCTGGGTGCCTGCGGTCACATCACTGACCGGCACGCCTGTTTCGCATATCATTACGGGCACCCCAAAGCGAGTAGCCAGAAAATCAATGCTTTCAAAGGTGGCCCGGATGTAGTCGGCTGCAGAGGCCAGGGTCACTTCCCGCTTTTCCGTCTCCGACCAATATTTCACATTGACATACTTACCGTTCGACCAATAGCGATAGAGCGAGGGATAGCAGGAGATGCCTATCACATCAAACCCAGCCCCTCCCTTCTGCAGAAGACTGAGGTTCCACTGCAGCGCACTCTGGTCGTAGCCATTGGCCAAATGGGCAATCACCTGAACATTGGGAAAAACCTCACGCGCGGCCCTGGCACCCGACTGGAACAGCTGGGCATAGGCCGTGCTGGTATCACTGGCACGTCCTGTTTCCAGCAGCATGCCGCTGTTGGTCTCGTTGCCCACCTGCACCCAACGCGGTGTCACACCTGCCTCCTTGAGGGCTGTGAGCACCTCCCTGGTATGGTCGGCCACGGCTGTCTGCAAAGCAGAAACCGTGTGGTCGGTCCATCCAGCAGGTATATCCTGACGCCCTGGGTCGGCCCACCAGTCGCTGTAATGGAAATCAATGAGCACATCCATCCCCAATGCCTTGGCCGCCTTGGCCTTGGCCACCACATCGGTGGTGTGGCAGAAATGGCACAACCGTACCGAAGGGTCTACCCACACACGCAAGCGGATGGCGTTCATGCCCAGCTCCTTCATCAGCGCCGGACAGCTTCTCTCTTCACCTTGCCGATTGTAGAATCGACGGCCATCGGCCTCCATCTCGGTATACCACGAGATGTCTGCTCCGCGCCAGAAGGTCTGCCCCAGGAGTGTAATCGGGAAAAGAAGCATACCCAGAAAAATACTACGCACGCCTTCCATGTTTCACCATCTTAAGTATCATCTCATTGAAATCGTCGGCAGCCAACAGTTCCTCGATGGTAAGGTGCATGCGGTAGCGCCAATAATGGCGGGGATTGGCAGGAATATTGATACGCTCGGCATTGGCATCGGGCAGACGGAGCTGTTCGGAGCAGGCAAGCCAGTCCTGCAAGGTGATGATGCAGAAAGCCGAAGGGCAACACAGATGGCGCTGCACCATGTCGGCAGCCAGCCATCCCGGCATAGGATGGGGAGCGGGTCCGCTATATCCCAGCATGGTGTTCCAGAACTCCTGTGTGAGCTTCTCGTCCTCGTCCCACCACATACGCATGGTGGCTGAATCGTGGCTGGAGATGGTACATACCGAACGCCAGGGGTTGCGTTCCAGATAGCCGAACTTGCAGGCAGGGTCCTTGGGCATAGACTGCAGTTCCAGTGTGAGTATCTGGAGCTGGTTCATCACCCAAGGCACACAATCGGGCACCATGCCCAGGTCTTCGGCACAGCAAATCATCTCAGTGGCATCGCAAAGACGAGGCAGTTTCTTCATGGCCTCCTCATACCAGAACTGGTTGTGGCGATGATAATAGAAATCGTTGTAGAGGCGGTTGAAGTTGTCCTTGTCGTGCTGCCAGAGCGTTTCATAGACGGGGTCGTTCTGCACTGCGATGCGCGGATGGAAAAGCTCGGGACGCTTGTGGTCGCGCACAAAGAGCACATTGCTGATGAGCGTGTAAAGGCCGTCGCGGAGCGATGCATCAACCAGCATGCTGCCAGCATCGTCGACGTCCACTTTCTCGCCCTCATGTGTCTGGAACCAGGCCTCCACCTTGCGCTGCGTGTCAAACTCGGGTTTCAGCTGCCAGATGTCGTCGTGCAGGTGACTGAGGAAGGTGGCCTTCACCCACTGGCTGCGGCCCGGGAAGAAACGGTCGACCACCCAGTCTGCAATAAAGGGCCTTGTCATGAACTCCTCATCGAGATGAAGCCCGTAGCCTTCAATCTCCTGCTTGGAAAGCGGCAGGGCCGGCTGGAACTGGCCCAGCAGGCCATGGACGGCATGGGTGGGAATCTCCCAGATGCGGAAAAAGCCCAGCACGTGGTCGATGCGGTAGGCATCGAAATACTTGGCCATGTTCTGGAAGCGGCGCACCCACCACTGGCAGTCGTCCTTGAGCATCTCGTCCCAGTTGTAGGTGGGGAAGCCCCAGTTCTGGCCGTTAGCCGAGAAATTGTCGGGCGGCGCACCCGCCTGTCCGTTCATGTTGAAATAGCGGGGGTCGAGCAGGACATCGGCGCCATAGCGGTTCACGCCAATCGGTATGTCGCCCTTCAGCATCACGCCCACCTCACGGGCATGTTCATGGGTGGCCTTCATCTGCTGGTCCAGCACAAACTGCACCCAACGGTAATAGTCGGGCTGGTCCGACTGGTCGCGCTTGCAGCAGAAATCCACATAGCCGTCCAGCCAATGGGCCGTCTCCTCCAGAAAAAGGCGGTAGGCCTTGGTGCGGCGCACGCTGGCCGACACCTGCTTGAATATCAGATGAAGATACTCATTCTTGCAGTGGTTCACCGCTTCGTAGTCCACCTGAGGCAGGCTGTTGAGCTGCTGGCGTCGGGCCTCCATCTCTTCGGCCTTTGCCTTGTCCTTGAGCGCAGGCAACTGGCGCAGGTCGCAATACATGGGATGCAGGGCATAGATGCTAATGGCAGAATAGGGATAAGAGTCCACCCAGGTGTGGGTACTGGTAGTATCATTGATGGGCAGAATCTGCAGGATGTGCTGACCCGTCCTGGCCACCCAGTCGGTCATTCGCTGCAGGTCGCCAAAGTCACCCACGCCAAAACTACCTTCGCTGCGGAGTGAGAAAACAGGAACTGCTGTTCCCGCGTTGCGGAATCCTTCGTGTATGTAACGCATAACAATGAATTATTTTTCTTTAATAGTGAATACGCACAATGAACCGATAACCAGGAAGGCACCGGCAATGACAAGCATCATCACCTGCTCTCCGCCCACCAGGCCAAGGAGCGCGCCCCCGAAGACGGCAGCCACAATCTGGGGCAGACAGATGGTACAGTTGAACAGTCCCAGATAGGTACCCATCTTGGAATTGCCCTGCAACGCATTGGTAAAGAGAATGAAGGGGAAGGCCAGCATGCCCGCCCAGGCACAACCCACGAGCAAGAAACTGCCAAGGAGCACATACTGATTGGTGACCCATAGCGTGCTGATGAATCCCACTGCACCTATCAGCAACGACAGCATATAGGCCATGCGAGTGGAAGTGGCGCGGGTGAGCATGGGGATAAGGGCGGCCCATATCACCGAACCAATGGCCTGCACGGCAAAGGCCACTCCCACCCAGTTGCCGGCCTCCTGATAGCCAGCCGAATGCACATCGGCGGTGCCCCAGCACTGGGAAGCAATGGCTCCATTGGTATAAGTCCACATGTACATAAAGGCAGCCCAGCAGAAAAACTGTACCGCACCGATGGTGAGAAAGATGGTGGTGATGGGTGTCTTCTGGTCCTGTGCAGGGGAAGCAGCCGAAGCGGCACACTCACATGCGCCTTCTCCGCTGTAAGCCTTCATCTGCTCGGGTGTGTACTCCCTGACATTCAGCGTCGTGTAGATGACACACAGGATGAGGATGGCGGCACCCACATAGAAAGAGTAGATGACCGAATTGGGAATCACGCCCTCGGGGGCTACATTGGAAATGCCCAGATAGGTGAAAATGTAGGGGAACAGATAGCCCACCAGCGAACCGGCGTTACAGAGAAACGACTGGATGCTGTAGGCCACGCTCTTCTGCTGCTCGTTCACCATGTCGCCCACCATCATCTTGAATGGTTGCATGGCAATGTTGATGGACGTGTCGAGCAGCATGAGCGACATCAGACCAAACAGCATCGTGCCCGTGAGGCCCCACAGAACCACCTGTGTGGTGAGGCCGAAACTGCCTGCATTGGGCAACATGAGCATCACCGCCACGGCTACGACAGCTCCCACAAACAGATAGGGAATGCGCCGGCCGAAGCGGCACCAGGTCTTGTCGCTGAGCACACCGATGATGGGCTGCACAATCATGCCCATCAAGGGAGGCAGCACCCAGAAGAACGACAACTGATGGGGGTCGGCCCCCAGTGTGGCAAAGATACGTGAGATGTTGGCACTCTGCAGGGCATAGGCTATCTGTACGCCAAAGAAGCCGGCAGAGATGTTGAACAGTTTCCAGAAGGAAAGATTGGGTAAGGATTTCATACGATTCTAGGGTTATTTGATGATTTTCTTGCCATGGAGAATATACACGCCCCGCGAAGGGATGGAGGAAAGACGGCGGCCTGTAAGGTCGTAGATGCCGTCGGCACCAACGGACGGGGAAGTTGCAGGCATCATGATGCCACTGGCATGGGCATCGGTGACATCCTCATAAACCACCTTCCCGTCACGCAGCGTGGCCGTGAAGAAGCGGGTCTGGCTAAGGCCGCATATATCATCGGTCTGCGCCATGCCGCTGCCCTGGTTGAAGATGATGTTGAACTCATAGTCTCTGGTGGGAATGTCAAATTCCATATAATACCAGCTCTCGCCGTCCACCACTCGCGTCTGGCCTGTCATCAGCTTGCCAGGCCAGTTTCCAAGAAGGGGATTTGAATCCCAGGCATAGAAATAGACGGGCGTAAAGTCGGCCTTGCAATAGATGGTGGCCACATAGGGCTGGAAGCCGTCCTCCTCCTCGCGTTCGGCCTGCTCCTGCTGCCGGATGGCGGCTTCGGTCTGGCGCCACTGGTCCATCAGCTCGTTGGGGATGAAATACCTGTAATGGCGGCCCTCCAGCGCCAGCGTATGGGTGGAGGCATAATCGCGCGGGGTATAGCGTGACACACCCGTGCCTACTGCCACAATGAGCGATCCGTGCAGGCCTTCCACCACATTGGCCACAGCCCCCGCGCTCTGCTGGATATGCTGGAATGCGCTTTGCGAGTGGATGCCCACCAGCTTGCGCAGGGCAATCTGCCGGCGTATGTCGGCTTTGCAGTCCAGCCAATGGGGCAGGAAGACACAAGGTGTGCCGGGCATGGCCAGCATATAGGCATTGGCCGCAGCAGTATCGCACTTCAGCGGGTCGAGCGGTTCGCTCTCGCTGCGGTATTGGGTGTCGTGGTTCTCCACAAAGGTGACGGCCCAGCGGCGGTAGCCGGCATCGTAGCTGAGGGCGGTGCCGTTGGCATCGGTATAGGTGTTGAGAAGCGCACGGCAGTCATTTCCGTTGAAGGCATCGCGAACGCGATAGCGGAACTGGAAGTCGAAGGCAGCACTGGTGGGCACACCGTCCACCTGCGTGCCGTTGATCCATGCCTTGATGGTCTGGCTTCCATCCCAACACTCGCCCACGGAGAACCGGGGCTGCGAGGCAGTGTTGTAGAGGGCTGTGTACTGAGCACCGTAGCCCTTCACCATATCGTAGCGGAAACCGGCATAGCCCAGGTCGTGGAGCAGATAGTCTTCGTATGCCTTCACAATGCGCTGCACATTGGCCGACTGATGGTCGAGGTCGCGACAACCCGGCCAGTCCTCTCCCGAATCCTTGTTGGAAGAGAGGGTCACGCCCTGTGCCGCTGCTTCCGTGAGGGCATCGCCCCCATCGTCGTTGTTGCAGATGTCGGTGCTTAGGAACTGATAGGTCTCCCCCTGATAGGTCTCCTGGGGGAACCCGAACCATCCATTGGTGTTATGGTGGTTGATAACCACATCGGCAATGGTGGCAATACCGTTTTGCCGGAAAGTGCGGATGAGGGAACGCAGTTCGGCTTCTGTGCCGAAACTGGAGTTCTGGTTCCAATAGTACAAAGGCAGGTAGCCCATGTTGTTGTGCTGTGCGCAGTAGCCCGAATTGGGAATCCATACAAGGTCGAACCATCCGGCCAGTTCACCAGCCTGACGTTCGAGCCTGGACCAACGGCTCTGGCTGTAGTTGTCCCAGGAGAAACCCTGCAACATGACACCCGTATATTGCTCGGGCCATCCGATAGCCGAGGTGCGGGATGTCTCTTGGGAGAATGTCACAACAGGAACAATCGCTAAAAGGAAAAACAGTATTCGCTTGCGCATAGTGGTTGTGGTTTTATAGGCATCCTGCCTCCCCTCCTCCCTTGGAAAAAGAAGGAAGGCGAGGCAGGACTGTATCCATGAAAACTTATTTCTCAATGAACAGATACTGACCAGTGAGGTCGTTGAAGTACACGTCGTAGGTGCCGGCAGACACCTTGAGGTTATCACCATTCTGGACACCCTTTCCATAGGGGAAATCAGAGCCGTTGCCCCAGTTGATGTCCCATCCGCCGTTGGCACGGAACTTCAGTTCGGAATCGCTTTCCAGCGTGAAGTCGTAGGCGTGCCATACATGGGATTTGTTGGCCTGAATCAGTTCATAATCACCGCCCCAACCATTAAAGCCGCCAATGAGGCCAATCTTACTGTATTCTGCGGGGAACTGCTCCTCACACTCGGTGAAGCGATAGGTCATGTTCTTGATGTCGATGGTCATGGTGTAGAAGCCTTCGCTGGGAGCAAAGAAACAACCCACATTCTCCGACACGATCTTGCCCTCGGTGAGGGGCTCTTCCTTCTCGGCACCCATGGCCACCTCCCAGTTGCCCACGTCCTCGCGATACCAGAGCTTGCCGTCCCAGCTACTGTTGAAATAGGTGGTCAGGGTCTGCACGTTCTGGTTCTCCAGCGTTGGGATGAAGGGGACACTGGGCTCTGTGGCCCAGCCGTTGGGATTGCCCGTGAGGAAGCAATAGGTGGGCACATCGGGCAACATGGCCCGGAAGGTGACAGCGGCCTCGGTCTCCACATAGACGGTGAGCCCCTGAGGCTGTACTTCGGTGGGAAGCGTCTTGAGCGTAGCCTTCACCTTTCCGGTCACATCGCGCACCTCGCGGGTGCGGTTGTAAAGGGAAGAGATGGCTTTCTTCAGGTCGGCAACCTTCACCGTTCCATCCTCGGCCACGGACAGAACGAATGTCTTGCCGCCCTGCACGGCATTGAAGGTGGCCTCTACGAAGGTGGCTCCTTCCAGTTCACCAAACTCCACCACCTTGACACTTTCGGTTTCAACGGTTTCCAGGTCAACCACCTCGGCAACGGGAGTCACCGTCAGCACCTGGGTCTTCTGCTCCTGCTGCGTGTTCTGCGCAGGCTGCTTCCAATCGGTGTAGTCCTCGGTGCAGGAGGTGAGTCCTGCAACGAGCATAGCTACAAACAATATTTTCTTATTCATAATGTCTTCTTTGTTTTAGGGGTTATTATTCAACGGTACACCTGTACTTGAAATCGTTCATGTTCGCCTGGGTACGCTCCAGATAGAGACGGATGGTGGTGCCTTCCACAGTGAGATTGGCTCCGTCCTGCGTCAGGTGGTCCACATCACCACCCAGGTTGACATCCCAGCCGCCATTGGCTGCAAACTTCCAGCCGTCTGCAGTCACGCCGGCATTCTCGAACTTCAGGCAGTGCTCGCTGGTGTCGTAGGTCATAATCTGGCTGTCGTCGGCCTGGTTCCACTCGTTGAAAGCACCCACCAGATGCCATGCGTAAGGAGTGGCAATGAGTGACTTCTTGTCCAGATTCACCTCAAGGAAGTACATGCCCGGTTCGCCGTTGAACTGGATGTTGCCACCACCGTTCAGCGTGATGTTGTCCGAACAGAGCCCCTGCTCAAAGCTGTTGCCATTGTACTCAGCATCCCAGTTGGGCTGAGGTGTGAACTTGAATTCACCGTCCATATAGGCATAGCCGCAGAGGGCATCCCTGTCGTCGTCCCAAGCCAGCACAGGACACACACCATGGTTCCATCCGTTGCCGTTGCCGGGCATGAAGATGGGTTCGGGAGTGGGTTTGTCGTAAGGCAGCATGTAGTAGGGCTTCACATTGATGGTCACCACATTCGACTCCACTTCGCTGCCATCCACCTTGTTGTCGATGCCGGCATCTATGCGTGCCACCACCTTCACATACACCTTGAGGGCTTCGCAGTCCACGCCTTCCTGCCATATGGTTGTCGCCTGGGAGCTGAACTGGTTCCAGCGGTTGAGGGTCATGTTGAGGTCCTTGGCCAGGATGGTAGTGACGGTAGACGTGAACTTGTTGTCCATATCCACATAGTCGAAGTTGGCATCGCCTTCATACGTGCCGGTCTTTTCGTCGAGCTTGTTGGGGTCATATGCCTTGGTAAACTTGCCAGAGGGGGAGAGCTGCACCTTGTACACAATGCCCGAACCAGCCAGATTGCCAATGGGCGCTCCGTTGTCGGTATACTGGGGCTGGTTCCATGTCAGGGTGATGCCGTCATCGGCCGTCATTACAGACGGACTGAGGTCCACCACATTTTCTCCGAATTCGGGCTGGAACACCACAAACGTACCAGCCGCTGGCTTGATGAGGGTTGGGTTGGAGTCGTTGTCGTCGGCACAACTGCTCATTGCCACCACTGCCCCCAGGGCCATATAGGATAAAAGATTCTTGAATTTCATATTTCTAGATTCAATGTGTTTACACTATATATTTTACTTATCAATTGTATCCCTCGTTCTGCTTCAGGTTAGGATTGGCCAGCAGCTCGCTTTCAGGAATGGGATAGAGGTTGCGTGTGGCCGGGAATGCCTGGCCAGCCTCCACACCGCCTTTCCAATCCCACGCGTAAGTGGCATCATTGCCGCCGAACTGTCCGAAGCGGATGAGGTCGGTGCGGCGATAGCCCTCGCAGTAGAACTCACGGGCACGCTCGTCGAGAATATCATTGAGAGTATAGGTGCTCATCGTCTTCTTGCAATGGGCACGGGCACGGAGTGCGTCCATGCACTTGGCACCCTCGCTGCCGGCTGCCAGTGTACCACCGGCCAGGCGAGCCTCTGCCTCGGCATAGTTGAGATATGCCTCTGCTGCGCGAAGCAGGAAGAAATCACCATCCACACCCGTTGTGCTGTACATCTCGCCATCGCTGCGACGGTTGCTGAACTTCGTGATGATCAGACCCTGGTCGAACGACTCGTCTCTGTCGTTATGGGCAATGCGCACGGTGTGGTTCTTGGCCCAGAACAGTGCACGGTCATCGCCTGCCACCTCACGGATTTCCTTGGAGGTCTTGCCCTCCCATGCCTCAGGCGTATTGGTGAACTTTTCCACCAGCTGCCTGCGCACACGCATGCCTCGCCAGCCATCCACATTGCCACGGTCCAGACCCGTAACGGTTTCCTGGTCGGCACCTGCATGGGCGGCCATGAAGAACAGGGTACCACCCCATCCACGCGTCTTCTCGGCATCCTGCAACAGGGGCAGGACGGCTTCCACATAAGCACTGCTGCTGCCGTTGTCGGCCATAAAGAGCTTGTCGTAGCCAGTGTAGGTGCACATCACGCCCGACTGTTTGTCGGTGACGGTAGATGTTTCGTCGCTCAGCTTGTAGCCGGCATCCAGCACCTTCTTGGCATATGCCTTGGATTGCTGGAGTGCAGCCTCGTAGTCGAAATCCTCCACAGTTGCCTTCCACACCTTGCCATTGAGATACAGACGGCTCAGCATAAGCCAGGCAGCAGCCTTGTCCACACGGCCGTATCTTTCCTTGTCGCTGTCCTTCTTGGGGGCAGCCTCCATCAGGTTCTTCTCACACTCGGTGAACTCGCTGATGAGCCAATCGTACATCTCGGCCTGGGTGGCACGAGGGGCGGCCTCGCCCGAAATCTTGGTCAGGAAAGGCACATTGCCAAACTCATTGGCCAGCACATAGTAGTTGAAGGCACGAATCCAGCGGACCTCGGCATACTTGGTTTCACCCAGATTCTTGCACGACTCATCGTTGAGATAGTGGTTGCAATAGGTGATGTTGGACATACTGCGATAGTACATGAACTTCAACACCTGATCGCCAGGGGTTGACTGGTTGTAGCACACGTTCACCAATCCGCCGTCGGTCCACCAGCAGATAGACTCATCGGTGCCCAGGCACTCCAGATTGTAGATGTTGCGCAGCAGGCAACTCTTGCCGCCGTCATCAATGTCGAAGTCTGCATTGCCATCGTTTCCTTCCATGATGAGCGAAGCATAGCACTTGGTGTACATCTGATTGGGGTCGAAAGGCTGATTGATATCGGGGTCGTTGGTGTCAGCCGCACTCTCAAAGTCCAAGTCCCCTATGCAGGAGGTCAAGGCACCACTCACAACGAGAGTCGCCATTGGGACTATAGTTTTGAATATATTGAATTTCATATTGTTTCAAGATTTAAATTTGTTAGTTACCACTTTTCCGCCTAGAAATTCAGACCCAGATTGAGGGTGTAGGTGCGCGGACGGGGATAGAGGCTGGACTCGGCACCGCTGGTCTGCTCAGGATCCAGACCCTTGTACTTGCTGATGACAAAGGCGTTGCTCACGCTGGCCGAGATGCGGCCTGTGATGCCATTGTACTTGCCCTTCTTGAACAGGTTCTCAAAGCTGTAGCCCAGCGTGATGTTGTCGCAGCGCACATAGCTGGCATTCTGCACGAAGTAGTCGCTGTGGCCATAGAGATAGCTGTTCCAGTTGAGCTTCTCAATGTCTGTCGTGGTATTCTGGTTGTACCATCCGTTGTAGTCGCGGCATACGGCAGCCAAGTTGACACGTCCGGCCTCCAGATCGTTGTAGATGTAGCCTCCGAAGGAACCACGCAGGTTCATGCCCAGATCCCAGTTCTTATACTGCACGCGTGTGCTCAGGCCACAGTTCCAAGGGTGGTTGATGCTCTTGTACCAATACTTGTCGTTCTCGGTGATGGTTCCGTCACCGTCGCGGTCCACAAAGACACCCTGGATGGGCAGTCCCTTCTCGTCGTAGACTTGCTGGTACACATAGAAGCTGTTGGTGGGCTTTCCAACCTTCTGCCAGCTCACCGTACCTTCGTGGTCCACCCATCCGTCTACCTTGTCGTTGCCGCCATAGAGTTCATCCACACGGTTCTTGTTGTAGGCAAAGTTCATGCCAATCTCCCAGTACCAGTCCTTGGTAACGATGGGACGGCCTGTCAGCTGGAATTCCACACCACGGTTGCTCATCTCGCCGATATTGGTGTAGACGGTACGGTCGAAGTTGGAGCCCGTAGGCACGGTATTGAGGTTGAAGAGGTCGGTGGTCTTGCGGTAGTAGGCATCCACACCCACAGTGAGGCGCTGTTTGAAGAAGCCAAGGTCGAGACCTACGTTGTAGGTAGTGGTGGTCTCCCAGCGAATCTCATCGTTATAGGCATTGGGCTTGGCCATGAAACCATTCAGCCCGCCAATGGGATAGGTGTAGTTGCCGTTGACATTGCTGGTGTAGGTGGCCAGGTAATAGAAGTCCTTTCCGATGTCCTGCTGACCTGTCTTACCCCATCCCAGACGCAGTTTCATGTCGCTCACACCATCTACATCCTTCATGAAAGCCTCATCGTTGATGCGCCATGCAAAGGCAGCTGAGGGGAAGAAGCCCCACTTGTTGCCCTTGGCAAAACGGCTGGAACCATCGCCACGACCGGTGAAGGTGAAGAGGTAGCGATCGAGAAGAGTGTAGTTGGCACGTCCGAAGAACGACACGATGTAGCTCTCACTGCCCCAGGGGTCAATCACCCTGTCGCGCAGGTCCAGTTCACCATTGGCATTGAGATAATTGCCGGGATTGGTGCCGAAATCACCGTAGACGCTGTTCTGGTAGCTGTAGCGGTCCTCATAGCCGTCATACTTCAGCTTGCTCCACTCATAACCTGCCATCACGTTCAGGTGGTGGGCATCCTTCCATGTGTGGTCATAGTTGGCGTATGCCTGGAGCTGCTGGTTCTGCTTGTCCTCAGTGTTATACTTTCCATAGCCATAATAGCCGCAGGAGGAGGTGTAGCGGGGCTGGCAATAATACTTGGTGCCGTTGGCACTGGTGTAGAAGAGGTCACCCGTGGTTTCGCTACCCGTGGTCCACTCTCCGCTCAGATTCAGGTGAAGGCTCAGGTCCTCCAGACCATGAATCTTGTAGGCTGCCTCCACATTGCCCAGGAACACCCAGGAGTCCTTGGTAAAGGTATTATGTCCCTTGGCCACCTGCTCCACCGGGTTCTTGGGCCCATTGGCCTCATAGGGATAGTTGGGGTCGTTCTTTCCGGCATCCTTCAGCCACTCAAAGTAGCCGCCGAAGTTGGCATAGCGGGGGTCGCTGCTCTTGACGGGCTGTGTGGGATCCATGTTTACGGCATCACCGATGGGCGCACTGCCAGGATTGGTCCAGCTCTGCACAAACTTACCGTTGATATTGAAGGTCAGGTGCTTGTCGAGGAATTCGGGGCTGAGACTCACGCCAGCCGTGAAACGCTTGTAGTCGCTGCTCTCGATGATACCCTCCTGCCCTGTGAAGCCCAGGCTCACACGGTAGGGCATGGCAAACACCTTGGCATCCTTGGTCTTCAGGCCACCCTGCACGGTCACATTGTGGTCGTGGCTCACAGCCGTGCGGAAAATCTCGTCCTGCCAATCGGTGTCGTATGTTCCGGCACTCTCGATAGGGTTGCCGTTGGCATCGCGCTCCTTCCATCCCAGGGCGTTCCAGGCATTGCTTCCCTTGCCGTAGAAACGTTCTACGAAGGACACATACTCGCCGGCGTTCATCACGTCCATGGTCTTTGTCTTGGTGGAGAAGGACAGGCTACCGTTGTAGCTCACCTTCACGGGAGCACCCGTGCGGCCCTTCTTGGTGGTGATGAGGATGACACCATTGGAACCGCGGCTACCGTAGATAGCACAGGCGCTGGCATCCTTCAGCACGGTGAACGACTCAATGTCGGCTGGGTTCACCAGCGACAGGGGATTGCTCATACCCTTGATGTCGTTGTTGTCGAGCACCATGCCGTCGATGACAATCAGTGGCTTGGTGCTGGCATTCAGTGAAGCACCGCCACGAATCACAATCTGGGCACCCGCACCGGGCTCACCGCTGCTCATGTTGACGTTCACACCAGCCACCTTGCCCTGGATGAGCTCCTGCGGACTGGTGATGATGCCATGGTTCTTCTCGTCGGGCTTGAAGGTGGCCACAGCACCCGTCATGTCCTCCTTCTTCACGCTACCGTAGCCAATCACCACGGTTTCCTGCAACGTCTTGGTGTCCTCCACCATGGTGACGTTAATCTTGGGAGCGGCCAAAACCTCCTGGGTTACATAGCCCATGTAGGAGATTACGAGCATGGCCCCTTTGGGAACCGAGAGGGTGAAATCCCCGTTCAAGTCAGTGAAAACACCATTGTTTGTGCCCTTCTGCTTGACGGCAACACCGGGAAGCTCACCCATGTCGTCCTGCACGTGACCCTTCACCGTGATGTTCTGGGCCCATGCCGAGACAGACACTAAGAACATGGCAATCAGGGTTGCCAATGTCCTGAATTTGAGTTTCTGTTTCATTTTGATGTGATTTAGAGTTGTTTATTAATTAGTTGTTTATCGCTTTCAGGCTAATGGCAAAGCCACCACCGCTGGCACTCTGGATTTTCAGGGTGGAGCGGCTGGTCACCTTCTTGCGGGTGATGGCATAGCTCTGGGGGTTCTTGTCCCAGCTGGCATCCTTTCCGTCGGCATAGATGGTGGCCTCATACTTCTGGCCCGGTGTGAGGAAGCCCAGGTCCAGCACAGACAGATGGCCTTCCTCGCCCACACTGCTGCCCACAAACCAGTTTTCGGAATGCTTGTCCTTGCGGGCGATGGTGACACATTCACCCGGCTCTGCCTCCAGGTAGACCGACTGCTGCCAGTCGACGGGTACATCCTTGATAAACTGGAACGCATCCATGCGGGGCGCATAGTTTTCTATCACGTCGGCAGCCATCTGCAGCGGACTGTACAGCACCAGATAAAGCCCCAGCTGGCGCGCCAGCGTGGAACGCACACGGCTGTTGTTGGAGGGATTGGCCTTGCTGCAGTCCATCTCAAAGATGCCGGGCGTGTAGTCCATAGGACCGCCAATCATGCGGGTAAAGGGCAGAATGGTGGTGTGATTGACCGGATTGCCGCCAAAGGCCTCATACTCGGTGCCGCGGGCACTCTCATTGCCAATCCAGTTCGGATAGGTACGACAGATGCCTGTGGGGCGTGTGGCCTCATGGGCATTCACCATAATCTTGTGCTCGGCTGCCTTCTGGATACAATAAAGATAGTGGTTGTTGAGGGGCTGGCTGTAGTGGTGTTCGCCGTAGGGTACGATATTGCCCACATAGCCCGACTTCACGCTCTTGTACCCCCATTTGTTCATGAACCTGTAAGCCTCCTCCAGATGGCGCTCATAGTTGATGGTCGACGAGGACGTTTCGTGATGCATAATCATGTCCACACCCTTCTGTCGGGCATAGTCGGTGACAGCCTTCACGTCAAAGTCGGGATAAGGGGTCACAAAGTCAAAGACATAGTCTTTCTGGTTGCCAAACCAGTCCTCCCATCCCACATTCCAGCCTTCCACCAGCACCGCATCAAATCCATGCTCGGCCGCAAAGTCGATGTACCGTTTCACGTAGTCGGTATTGGCAGCATGTCTGCCGTTGGGCTTCACCTTCTGGTAGTCGGTCTTGCCCAGTTGCACGCTGAACACATCGTCGGTATAGGCCCAGCTACTTTTTCCCTGGATCATCTCCCACCATACGCCCACATACTTGGTGGGGCGTATCCAGCTGGTGTCCTGCAGTTTGCAAGGTTCGTTCAGGTTGAGCGTGATTCTGCTGGCCAGGATGTCCTTTCCGCTTTCACCCACGATGATGGTACGCCAGGGCGATACAGAGGGAGTCTGGATATGTCCCTTGTTGCCTTGTGCGTCAGGGGTGAGATGGCTCACCAGCTTGCGGTAGCCCTCCTTGTCCGACGGGTCGTCGTGATAGGTGAGGTGCATGGTGGAGTAGTTGATACAGGCAGCCTCATGCAGATTAATGTAGATGCCCTCGTCGGTACGCAGTTGCAAGGCCGTCTGCACGGTGGTGGGTCCGGCCGGTGTCTGGGACGAATTGGGGGCAATGGCCTGTTTCATCCGCCCGCGTATCTCACTAAGACGGCTTGTCTGCCATTCATATTCCTGTGTGTCATAGTCTCCGGCTATCCACCAGGCAGTGTGGTCGGCAGTCATGCGGAATTCGGTCTGCTCCTCCTTTATAATAAAGTATATAAGGTTCTTGCTCTCGGGAAACTCATAGCGGAATCCCAGACCGTCGTTGAACATGCGGAAACGCACCACCAGACTTCGCTCGCTGCGGGGCTGGTCCAGCCTCACGGTCATCTCGTTGTAATGATTGCGGATTTCCGACTCTTCGCCCCACACGGGCTTCCAGGTCTCGTCGAAAGAGGCATGGTCCACGCCCGCCACCTTGAATCCCGTACAGAAATCCGCCATGTCGGCATTCTCTCCCTGCAACAGGAATCCCAAATGGCTGTCGGCCACCACTGTCGTCCCCTTGAAGGAGAGGTTGTAGGTGGGGCGGCCCTGGGCATCCAGGGTGAATTCGGTTTTCAGCATCCCATCGGGCGAAGTGAGGGTCTGTGCCGTAACTGCGCTGGCAGCCATGGCCAGAAAGATTGAAAACAAGTGCTTTTTCATATTGTTTTCCCTTGTTTTTCAGTTAGTCCTCAGAATTCCAGTATCATGATGCCACGGGGCTCCAGCTGCATCATGTCCTCAATCTCCACATCCTTCCCGGTCAGCACCTCGTGGGCCTTCCTTGTGGGCATCACCTCCTGATAGTAATCGGTCGACACCTGCTGCTTGTCCTTGGTACCGTTTATCACCACGGTCACCGTCCGTCCCTCCCACTGACGAGCATACACATACACACCCTCGCGCACGGGGAAATGGGTCAGCCTACCGTAGGCCACCGCACGGTTGCCCTTGCGCCAGTTCAGCAGTTTTTTCGTGAATGCATGGTACTCGGCCTGCAGGGGGGTGCGTCCCTCAGCAGTGAAAGCATTGTTCTTGTCGCCAGGCCATCCGCCCGGGAAGTTCTGTCTGAGCGCTCCGTCGTTGACACTCTTGTTGGCATACATGCCTATCTCATCGCCGTAATAGAGCTGTGGAATGCCACGCAGGGTAAGCAGCAGGGTAAGGGCCTGCTTGTAGCGCGTCACGTTGCCGGCCTTTTCCTCGGTGGGCTGGAAGCGGTTGGTGTCATGATTGGCCAGGAAAGTGAGCAGATGACCCGTGTCGGCATAGACGCGGTCCATGGACATGAGTTCATACAGGCGTGCAAAACCATGGTCCCACGAGTCGCTTTCTTCGTCCACACAACTGGTGAGCATATACATGAGCGGGAAGTCCATCACAGTTTTCAGTTCCGAATTGCGAGGAGCTGCCAGCGGACTGCCCTTCTGCCAATAGCTTACACCCACGGGATTGTTGATCCAGGTTTCTCCCACGATGTTGAAGCCCGGGTACTGGCGCTCGATGTCAAGACACCAACGGCGCATGAAATCGAAATCGTTGTAGGGGTAGGTGTCCTGCCGTATGCCATCGATGCCGGCATATTCAATCCAGAACATGCTGGCCTGAATCAGATAGTCGGCCACCAGGGGGTTGCGCCCATTGAAGTCGGGCATGAACTTCGTAAACCATCCGTCCACGGCCAGTTTCTGGTCGTGCTTGGAAGCATGCGGGTCCCCCACAGCCCCGGTCTTGTAGGTGGTCTGCGTGTACTGGCTGTTGTAGCAGAACCAGTCATCGGCCGGCCGGTCGCGGAACAGGAAATTCTCCGACCCACAGTGGTTGAAGACGATGTCCTTGATTACCTTGATGCCACGCTTGTGGGCCTCGCTGACAAAGCGGCAATAGTCCTCATTGGTTCCGAATCGGGGATCGGTCTCATAATAATTGGTAATGGCATAGCCGTGATAAGTCTCCTTCTGCATGTCGTTTACCAGTGTGGGAGTGGGCCATATGGCCGTGATGCCCAGTTCCTGCAGGTAGTCGAGATGGGAAATCATGCCCTTGAGGTCGCCCCCATGGCGTGCCATATCCTCCTGTCCCCAACTGTTCTCCTTCATGCCGGCATACATCTGCTTCTTCTCTGCATCGGTGGTTCCCGTAGCAAAGCGGTCGGGCATGAGCAGATACACTACATCACTGGCATCAAAGCTCTCCACCTTGCCGATACGGCTCTTCCTGAGCTCGTATGGCAGGGTCTTCACCACCTTCTTGCCTTTCTTGAGTAGAATGCTGAACTGCTGCGGCTGCGCATTCTTGGTGTTAAGGTAAAGAATGATGTAGTGCTTGTTGGGCACATCCACCACTTCATCGATGCTGATGCCGTCGGCATCCTTGAGCTCGGGCACCAATTCATCAAGGCCCGTGCCATGGATAAGCACCTGCAACCTGGGATTCTGCATGCCTGCCCACCAAAAGGTAGGATGCATCTCACTGACCTCACATTTCTCTTTCTTGCCTGCCATGACAGACACCCACGGGAGCAGGTTGAAAAGCCCCAGCGCGAACAAGATTTTTTTCAGATTCCGTGTATTCATGTTTTGTTGTTGATGTATTCGCGGTAAGATTGCATAAGATTTGCGCTGCAAAATTAGGAAAAAATATTCGCATGGAATGTGCCAAAGAGAAAAAATATAAATGCTGTAGATATATAATTATCTGATTTACAAAAAATATATGCCACATACAAACAATCATAATATAAATGGATTAAAGTATATTTCTCGTGTTTTTCTTTGTATATTCGCCCAAAATACCTATCTTTGCCCGCAGAAATACCAATTATAGAATCAAAACCATGCGCAAACGTCTCTCTTTCCAATATGCCATCGAGGCCATCGTGCTGCTGCTTGTGGCCACTTGTTTCATCCTGCTTGCCCGGGTTGCCTATCACGACAGGAACCTCAGCAAGAGCCTGTATGCAGACGGAGGCGATGAGGCCCTTGCACTCCACAGTGAGCTGTGCCAGCTGGACAAGGTGATTGCCGGCAAGCAAGTCTTTCTGCAAGCGCGACAGCACGTCATAGACAGCCTCAAGGGGATGATTCCCGCACTACCAGTAGCCCAGCACATGGGCGTGTACAGGAAAATCCATCTCACCTACTCCGATTTCCAGGCCGATTCGGCACTGCGCTATGTGGACAAGATGATTCAGCTGGCCAGAAAGAGGACCGACTCCTGTATGCTCAATTATGCCTACAGCCGAAGGGCCCTCACCCTCGCCTTTATGGGTGACTATGAGGGAGCCAAACGACAACTGGAAACCGTTGATGTTGCCCGCCTGGGAGAACAGGAATATACAGAATACATGCACATCTGCAGAACCATTTACGGCTGGGAGGCCGACTACCTGAACAATATCGGGCTCGACAACACGGAGTCCCTTCGCCGGACAGCGCTCTATCGCGACTCCATCCTGCACATCGAGCGCGACTCCCTGAGCCGCTGCATCGTATTGGCCGACAAGATGATTGTGGAAAACAAGATAGACAGCGCCGAAAGCATGCTGCTGCCGCTGCAGGAACATGTCAGCGGCACACAGCTCTCCTACACGCTCTACAATCTGGCCGAGGTATACCGCATGAGAGGACAGACCGACAAACAGATGCAGGTGTTGGCACGTACGGTCATCAACGACCTGAAAAACGGTGTGGCTGAGTATACTGCACTGCCTCATCTGTCCCACCTGCTTTGCAAAAGGGGGGATATCCTGCGTGCCTACAGCTACCTGCATTGCTCGATGGAAGACGCATCAAACAGCAATGCCATGCTGCGTAGTGTGCAAATCAACAAGATTTTCCCCATCATCGACCAGGCCTATAAGAATGTGACCACACGCAAGGACAACCGGGAAAAGGCGCTGATTGGCGCGCTGGCCACCCTTGTCATCATCATTCTCGTCATCACCCTCTCGCTATGGCGCGAAGCCCGGAAACTGCGACAGACACGTTCCGAACTGGCCGATACCAACCAGCAACTGGCATTTTCATACCAACAGCTGGAGGACATCAACCGAAGGCTGAACGATGCCTCGCGCCTCAAGGAGGACTACATTGCCATTTATCTGACACGCTGCCGCCAGTACATCGACATCCTGGACACCTTCCACCGGTCGCTCCTGAAGATTGCCAAGACAGGGCATCAGGAGGAATTGCTCAACCGGCTCAAGACCGATACCACCGTAGCCGATGCCCAACAGCAGCTCTGTAAGGATTTCGACAACGCCTTTCTCAACATCCATCCCCAATTTGTGGAACGCTTCAATGCATTGCTCAAGCCCGAGGCACAGCTACGGCCCAAAAAGGGGGAACACATGAATACAGAACTGCGAATCTTTGCACTCATGCGTCTGGGAGTAGATGACATGGGACAGATAGCACGCATCCTCAACTACTCCATGACCACAGTCTACAACTACAGTTCCAGGGTGCGCAACAACAGCCTCTATGAGAAAGAGGAATTTCGCCGTCGGCTAAAAGAGTTGTAACCCACTCCCCCTCCCACGCATTCCCTCCCTAGTGGCCTAGATTCAGCTGTTTTAGGCATTTTTAACAGCCAAGAAGCCAGGGACATGCTTTTTCTTCATACATTTGCAGCATGAAACCGATATTCATGCCTGCTATTACACTGGTCGGGCTTGTGCTGGAGGCATGCACCTGTAATCACTCCCCCATTGAACACACCTATGAGGACGGAGCATGGCGCATCCGGCTTGCACAGCAGGCCGACACGCTCTTCACCCTGTGGCTGGATGTAGACGGAACACGTGCAGACAGTTTCTCCCTGCCTTGGCCAGTCTATCGGTTTGACTGTGGCGACCTCACGGGAGACGGCATGCCTGAGGTGTGTGTAGGGGTGGTGAAGCCCACCCGATACCACCGGCACCCTGACCGCAGGCTGTTCGTCTTCCACCTCTTCGAAGGCCGCTACATAAGGCCGCTTTGGATGGGGTCGAGAGTGGGAAGCCACCTTGTGGATTTCCACGTATGCCGCGATTCGGCGCCCGCTGTGGTCCACACCATCGAAAGGCTCCCCGACAGTGCCTGCCTGCGGCGCGAATATTTCTGGCGAGGCTTTGGCCTGCAGTTCCGCAAGAATCTCCCGGATGCAGGAACCGCAGTGCCGCAATCTCATTAATACATTAATATATATATAACTTCATGGACAGACATCATCACATACCTTCGCTCATCCTCGTCCTTTCGCTGGTTCTCGCCTGCGGATGTGGCGGACGCAAGGAAACCACACAAGCCGAATCCACACAAACTGAATCCACATCCATAGAACATTCGGCATTCATCGACAACCTGCTTCCCGACAGCCTCTTCTTCATGCTTCAGGACAAGCCGCTGCCCCAGCAGGTGGATACCCTGCAGGACATCAGCCGTCTTTCCTACAGTCAGTTGCGCCTGCTGCGAAGCTATGTGTATGCCATCCACGGACACTGGTTCATGGAGGGCGACCTGAACAACTTCTTTTGCAAGCACACCCACTGGTATTTCGACTACACCTACAACAAGTGGGAGGACTATGACTACAGGGACACGGCGCAAGCACAACTGGCCGACCGCTATTTTAAGGCACTGTGGTCGGACGACACAAGCCTGGCATACAAGTTCATCCGTCTCACACCCGGGGAACAGACATTCGTGCACCGCATAGACGCGCGCATGGAATCCCTTGTCCGGCACAAGGGTGCCACCTCGCCCGAGGGCATCAGCCTGCTCAACCCCGACCTTGCCATCAACCATTTCCAGCTCTTCCGCCCCGACACCTGCATCACACGGCTGCTCCGTACCCACAACATGGCTATGCAACCCTCCACATGCCAGCAACTCTTCAACATCTACGAGGCCAACAACTACCACTGCTTCCCCAGTTTCGTCACTACCGACGTAATGCTGCAGGCCACCCACATGTATTTCAGTTTTGTGCTCAAGAGCATCGAGAAGGATGCCCTCGCCCCGTCGCTCTACAAGGCATTGGCGCATTTGCTGAAGTCGTGCGACGACAACAGACTGTGCATGTGCCCCGAAATGCGCAACCCCGAGGATATAGATTTGGCTGTGTACCTGGCAGTGGGACTGAAACTGTTGGGATGCGACCCCATGAAGATGTTCCAGCATCTTGACCACAGAATGGGAGAGTATGGCATGGAACTCTATAACCGCGAGCTGGCCCTTGTGGAAAATGCACAGGACGAAGTATCACCCCTGTTCCGTACGAAAACTCATTTTCCCTACTCTCTCTTCAAACCGCGCGGTCACTACACGCGCAACGAGGCGTCGGCACGTTATTTCCGTGCCATGATGTGGATTCAGAAAGGGTGCTTCATGCGTGAAGATAAGGACCAGCTTGTCATGGCTGCCCGTCTGGCCGCCCTCACGAAC
This sequence comes from uncultured Prevotellaceae bacterium, assembly GCA_945865175.1. Classification (GTDB taxonomy): domain Bacteria; phylum Bacteroidota; class Bacteroidia; order Bacteroidales; family Bacteroidaceae; genus Physcousia. The sequence continues at coordinate 54,683 of CAMBDA010000019.1, forward strand.
AAAACACCTGCGGCACAGCAAGCACTGCGCCAGGTGAACCAGGCCATTACCTTCCTGATGGGACGCCCCGACAACGTGTCAGTCCTCGACCTCGCCGTGTGGATGCGAGAAGAGATGCCCGATGCGACCGACGACTTCAGCGAAGAGCAGATAAGCCGCATCGACGAATGGCTGAAGGAGCAATTCAAGACAGCCAACCGCATCCGGCCCAAGGTGGAGACGGACGGAATGAAGGATGAGCTGAACCTGATGCCGAGCCGCTACACGTCGGACGGAGAAATCCTGTCTGTCCTCTATGACCCTCAGAAGGATGCACCCCGTGCCTATCCCTCGGGCCTGGACGTGATGGATGTGATGGGCGTACAGGAAGCCACCTCCATCCTTGCCGCTCGCAACAAGGAGCAGCCCTGGAAGGACCATGAAAAGTACAGGAAAGAGCAGCAGGAACGCTGCAATGCATTCACAGGATGGGACAACACACTCTACGACAAATGGATGCGCATCCTCCAACTCATGCAGCAGCCCAGACAGGACCAGCCGTCCTTCATGCAAACCACGGCATGGAAACGCAAGAACCTGAACACATCGCTTGCATCATGGGCACTGCTCAAACACGATGCCATACTCTACGCCGAGCAGCCCATGGCAGCCGAATGTGGAGGCGGTGGATTGCCGGACCCTAAGAATGTGGGATATGTGGAGCCCAACCTCCCCTTCTGGAAAGAGTTGGAAAGCCTCCTGGCCAACACCGAGAAGATGCTTAGCCGCAACGGACTCCTCACCGAAACACTCAAGAACAGAGGCGCTCAGCTGACAGACATAGTGAGCAAGTGCCGCTGCATCGCCGAAAAAGAACTGTCCGGCCAGCCCCTCACCCAGGACGAGCACGAAGGAATCTACCATATCGGGGCTACGCTCGAATGGTTCACGCTCTCCGTCATAGACACGGAAAACACATATCCGTCCTGGGATGAACTCAAGGGACCCGACCGCTGTGTGGCACAGGTGAGCGATGTGTTCACGCGCAATATCCCGGGTTGCAGCAAGGACGGCATTCTCTATGAGGCTGCAGGTCTGCCAATGGAAATCTACGTGGTAGTGGATATCGACGGAAAATGCTATCTCACACGCGGTGCCACCTACAGTTACTATGAGTTCGTGCGTCCTCTGGGCGACCGCCTCACTGATGAGCAGTGGCAGGAGATGCTCTACAGCGGCAAAGGTGTGCCTCCGATGCCCGAATGGATGCTTCCCTTCATTACATGCCAGCCGGCACGTGCCGACGAGCGGTTTGTCTACAGTACGGGATGCTGACCCTTCGCACGCTTCTGTGCCTGCTTCCTGCGGTTGTGTGTCTCACCATGTGCAGTCCCTCGCCGCAGGAGGCAGACGTAGTCCATGCACAAACCGATGATTCACTGGTGGTGCTCTTTACAGGCGACCTGTTGCTCGACCGAGGTGTACGCATTGCCATGGCCGCCCATCCTGCCGACTGGCTGCTTGCCGATGTGGCTCCTGTCCTGTGCAGTGCCGATGCCACGGTGGCCAATCTTGAATGTCCGCTCACTCCCATGTCCACCCCTCTGGGCAAGCGTTATGTATTCCGTGGCGACACCTGCATGGCTTCCCTGCTGCGCAAGGGAGGCATTACCCATGCCACACTGGCCAACAACCACTCCAACGACCAGGGCAACCAAGGCCTGCAATCCACCCTCAGCGTCCTTTCCCGTGCCGGCATTGTGCCCATGGGATGCGACACCCTCAGCAATGACTCTGCGCACCTCATCGCCCCCACCCTCATCAGCAAGGCTGGCCTCCATGTCGCCCTTTTCCCCGCAGTTCTCCTGAATCTTGAGAACTGGATGCCCCGTCCTGGTGCCCTCTCCCCCATCCAGCCTTCGCTCTCCCTGCTCACACGGTCCATCCGCACCTATAGCAGTCAGCATCCCTCGCACCGCATCGTCTGCATCCTGCATTGGGGTGTGGAGTTCCAGCCGCATGCCTCACTTACACAGATAAGTCAGGCCACCGTGCTCGCCCACGCAGGAGCCGATGCCATCATCGGCCACCATCCCCATGTGGTGCAGCCCCCACGCCCGCAAGACCCCATCCCCACCTACTACAGCCTGGGAGGCTTCGTCTTCGACCAGCATCATCCCCTTGCCTGTCGTGGTGCAGTGGCCCGTATTGTCGTTCGTCAGGACAGTCTGTCCGCTTCCCTCCTTCCTCTCCGCATCCGCTCCTGCAGGCCGGAATGGGACAAGTGACAAACCCCACACAAACTATATCATCTGGATGCGTCGGTATTCTATATGCAGTATTTCCCATATCGCAATTCCATTTTGTTTGCAATAAATTCAAGAAACTATTAAAGAAATACAAATCGCTAAAAACGTACATTCAAGATCTGAGAGATGAATTGAAATCTAATATCCAGTGTTTCTGACAAAAACATCGAATATCTAATAAATCAATTTATGTCAGAAAGATGAACAGTGTCTGTCCCTTGTTCATTCATGTTCATTCTTTCTCTCCATTTTCCTTGCCCATCTCGGAATAAAAGCGTAGCTTTGCAGGTGAA
>CAMBDA010000020.1 GCA_945865175.1 uncultured Prevotellaceae bacterium
TCAAATGTTAAAAAAGAGAAGCAAAATAGAGTCAACCTTATTCAGGAAAAGACATTGGCCTCATAGGGAAATGTTAACTTGTTAACGCGTAACCTGCATTTAAAAAACGTTTTTCACTTTAAGGGAAAAGTTTAATATTATATATTATATATATTAATATATATAATATATAATATTACTATTTTTAACACTTTTCTCTAAGAGGCCCTCAAATCGATTTTTTTTGCGAGTTACGCGTTAACAGTTAACATTGGGCAGCGATTGACTATCTGCAAATAGCGTCTTGGCTGAAATTGATGTCGAGATCGTTGTACCTGTTGGTGATGCGCTTACACCCTATTTTGGATGCCTTGCTGCCATGGGGGATAATGCCGTCATTGCCCCAATTGTTTTTATCTTCAGTTGCCAGGAAGTTATAATCACCCAAGGCTTCAGCAGAACAATTTCCGCGATCAACTACAAATCCGAACCACTCCGGCATATTCATTTGCTTTTCAAAGGCTGCAAGAGATAGCGAGCAAAAAACGCAGTCTTTTCTATCATTGGCAGAGAGGCCAGCCCCCAGATTATGTCTATGCACAAAACGTTGAGAGTGAAGAGCCGTGTGAGGGGAGACTTTCACGCACGGTTCTGTGAGAGGGTGAGGGTGAAACTCCCTCGCTCTACTCGACCCGATGATTCTCATGCGAAACTTAAGAGATAGGGTGCATCTCAACAAAAAAATAAAAGTTTTTGGACTTTTATTTGGTTTTTGCTTCGTTTTGCACTATCTTTGCAGCGTAAATAATTAAGTATTAAAGATTATGGCAATAGCAATATCAGATAAATACCTTCGTGATATATATAATTTGAGTAACGAAGAAAAATTAGATTTGGTTGATTTGATTATCAAATCTATGAGAGTAGCGCACTCCAAAATTAACATTGGGGTTAGAAAAAAGTCATTAAATTGGGTCGATGAATTAGAAGGTAAATGGATTGATTCAAAGAGTGCTGATGAAATGGTTAGCGATATAAGATCAGCTAGAACTAATAATTCAGAGGTTATCCTATGAAAAAGAAATATCTCTTAGATACATCTATCATAGCATTCCTTTTCAGAAAGGCTTATAATATAGGTAATAGGCTCAGGGAATTGGATAATGACCAATGTTTCGTTTCTGAAATAACTATTGCAGAATTGACTTATGGGGCATATCACAGTGATAGAGTTTCTGAAAACTTGATGATGATAGAAAGGTTGGAATCTTTGGTTGATATTTTGCCTGTTAGTTCTGCAATTGATGAGTATGGAAAGCAAAAGGATCTACTTGTCAAATCAGGGCGGATGATAGAGGATTTTGATTTACTAATAGGTTGCACGGCGGTGGCAAATGGAATGATTATGGTTACTGATAACACAAAACATTTCTCAAGAATACATGGAATACAACTTGAGAATTGGGTGGATAGATTATAATGTGTTCAGAGGGGATGAGGTTATGTCGCCCTGAAAGGTAGGGTGTTCAAAACAGATATAGAATAATGCTCGAATAAGCGTTAGGTTTCAGTGCTTATGTGTTACTGTTTTTTTAATATTCCAGACAATGGAATAGTTTTTTTTGAAAATTTGTGTAATTCGCTGATTTTTAGTAACTTTATAGAGAATTTAATCCTCAAAAGTTATGAAGAAAACAACAAAAGACAAAGAGATAGAAAAGCTGAAAAAGCAGGTAGAAAAACTGAAATCCGAGAAAGAGAGCCTTAAACGTGATAAAAGGTCTCTTATAGGAAAGTTGGCTACTGCTCAAGCTAAAGCCGACAAGTATCATGATGCACTTAAAAAAGACGACACCGAAAGATGCGTTGGACAGGGAGGCCTTCGATTTAATGATGAGCCTATTGGACGACATCAGTACTCAACCCTAATGGTCGCTCTTAGCGTCGCTTTCTATTCTCGCCTGTCGGTTGGTTCTCGGCAAGTGGTTGAGATATTCAATATCCTGAACGAATTCATGGGTGGCATGTTTGGAAAGGTTCCGGCATATACATCCATTGGTTACTGGACTCTCAAAGAATGGACTGATGTCAACCTTTCCCCAAATTTGGTTATCAAACGACGTGAAACTATAGGCAAAAAATGCGTAGGTTTTTGACGTCTGTTTTGAACACCCTACCCGAAGGGGTGACATGTTTTCATGTCCACACCCACATCCCCATCCTGCCCGGCCCAGAGCCCGGAAAACTGGGGGAGCTGTTGCAGTTGTTGCAGTTGTTGCAGTTATTTTGAAGCCTATAACTGCAACGGTTGACAGCGACACACAGGAGTCCGCCAGCATCTTGTTGGGGGCGGACTCCTGAGGCGTGAGAATGCACTTTCTTATATAAAGGACTAACGGTTCTTGCGCTTGCGCTTCTTTTCTTTCGCGGTTTTTACGGGTATGGCCGGCCGGGGGGTGTCCGTGTGGACGGCGGCTTCGGGGCGCACCAGCTTGTAGTCGAGCTGTTTGCTGTAGAGGTCGGCTCTGGCCACCTGCACCTCCACGCTGTCGCCCAGGTTGTAGCAGTGGTGGCGTCGGCGGCCGCGCAGGCAATAATTGCGCTCGTCGTATTCGTAGTAGTCGTCGTCCAGGTCGCGCAGGGGAATCATGCCCTCGCACTTGTTCTCGTCCACCTCCACATAGAGGCCGAACTCGGTGATGCCGCTGATGGTGCCCCTGAACGTTTCGCCCAGATGCCCGCCCATAAACTCCACCTGCTTGTACTTGATGCTGGCGCGTTCGGCCAGGGCTGCCGTCTGCTCCATCTCCGAGCAGTGCTCGCAGAGCGTCTCGTATTTGGTCTGGCTCACGGTGCGTCCGCCCTGGGCATACTTGGTGAGGAGGCGGTGCACCAGCAGGTCGGGATAGCGGCGGATGGGGCTGGTGAAATGGGTGTAGTAGTCGAAGGCCAGGCCGTAGTGGCCGATGTTGCAGGTGCTGTACTTGGCCTTCATCATGGCGCGCAGGGTCACCATCTCTATGACATTCTGTTCCCTGCGGCCCTTCACCTGGGCGAGCAGCTGGTTGAGGTGCTTGCTCACGTCGGCACGGTTGCCGCCCGTCTTCAGCCGGTAGCCGAACTTGGTGACAAACTCGGAGAGGTTCATCAGCTTGTTGGGGTCGGGGGTGTCGTGGATGCGGTAGGGGAGCACCTTGGGCTTCTTGCCCGCAGCCACCTTGCCGATGCTCTCGGCCACGGTGCGGTTGGCCAGCAGCATGAATTCCTCCACCAGCTTGTTGGCATCCTTGGCCACCTTGAAATAGGTGGACAGCGGGCGGCCTTTCTCGTCGATGCGGAAGCGCACCTCGCAGCGGTCAAAGTCTACGGCTCCGTTTTCAAACCTGCGCTTGCGCAGCACCTTGGCCAGCCGGTTGAGCGTGATGAGCTCATCGGCAAAGTCCTCGGTGGGGCGGGCACCCTCGTAGGTGGGTGTGGCCTCCCCGTCGCCGGGTGCGCCGTAGTCCTCCTCGCTGGCCTCGTGTCGTGCCTCCAGGAAGGCCTGCACCTCCTCGTAGGTGAAGCGGCGGTTGCTGCGTATGACGGTGTGGGCGATTTTCCAGGATCGCACGTCCGCCTTGGCGTCCATCTCGAAGATGACGCTGTAGGCCAGTTTGTCCTCGTCGGGGCGCAGGGAGCAGATATAGTTGCACAGCCGTTCGGGCAGCATGGGGATGGTGCGGTCCACCAGATAAACGCTGGTGGCACGCTTGAGGGCCTCGCGGTCGATGATGCTGCCCTCCGTCACATAGTGGCTCACGTCGGCGATGTGTACGCCCACTTCCCATCGGTTCTCCTTCAGGCGGCGGATGCTGATGGCATCGTCAAAGTCCTTGGCATCGCGCGGGTCGATGGTGAAGGTGGTGGTGCCGCGCATGTCGGTGCGTGCGGCCACCTCCTCGTCCGTGATGGTGTCCGGGATGCGGTCGGCGGCCTTCTCCACCTGCTCGGGGTAGGTGTAGGGCAGGCCGTATTCGGCCAGGATGGCATGCATCTCGGCCGTGTTCTCGCCCGTCTGCCCCAGGATGTCGACGACCTTTCCTATGGGGTTCTTGGCGTTTTCCGGCCATTCCACGATTTTCACCACGGCCTTGTCGCCGGTGCGGCCCTTCTTCAGATTGGCCTTGGGGATGAAGATGTCGTTGGCCAGCGTGCGGTCTTCGGTGAGCAGATAGGCGTAGGTCTTGTTCACCTGGAGGGTGCCCACAAACGTCTTGTCGGCCCGTGTCAGGATTTCCGTCACCTGCGCCTCGCGCACATGGTTGCGCCGTCTGGCCAGCATGGTCACCTTCACCTCGTCGCCGTCCATGGCGTGGAGGCTGTTGCGCTCGGCCACCAGCACGGGCTCTCCGCCGTCGGCGGGCTCGAAGGTGTTCTTGCCGTTGGCCTTGCGGTGGAAGATGCCGGTCATCACCGTGGTGGGCGCGTTCAGCTGGTACACGTTGCGTGCCGTCTCCTTGATGCAGTCGTCCATGCAGAGCTCCTCCAGCACGTCCATGCAGAGCATCCGTGAGGGGTGGGTGGAGAGGCCCAGCAGGCGGTAGACGGTCTTGAGCTCGTATGCTGTGGACGGGTTGTTTTCAAACAGTTCGATGAGCATCCGCTCCATTTGTGGCTTCTTCACTCCGCGGCCACCATTGTTCTTCTTTCCCATGACAATATGCTAATTTAGGGGTTCGTATTCGTTGGCTAGTGCACAAAAATAGCAATTTTTCTGCAATCGGGCGGCGGTTTTATTGAAAAATAAACTATCTTTGCCCCCAAATTCATAAAATATAACATAAAGGTGACAAAACCAGCCACAAAAGGCAGCATGGACGGCAAAATGGCACTTTTGTAAGCCAAAACTGCAAGTTTGATTGCAAAATGTTTGTCCGGTTGGTGGAATTGACATACCTTTGCAGAGGAAAAGTAAGAAACGGATGATAATTTAACACAGAAGTAAAAGTAAGTATGGCAGATTCATTAGAAGTGAAGGAACTGGACCAAGTGGTGGTCCGTTTCTCAGGAGATTCCGGTGACGGCATGCAGCTGGCCGGGAACATTTTCTCCACGGTGTCTGCAACCGTGGGAAACAGCATCAGCACCTTCCCTGACTATCCGGCCGACATCCGCGCCCCGCAAGGGTCGCTTACGGGTGTGAGCGGCTTCCAGGTGCATGTGGGTGCAGCGCAGGTGTATACGCCCGGCGACCAGTGCGACGTGCTGGTGGCCATGAATGCAGCCGCCCTGAAGACGCAGTACAAGTATGCCAAGCCCGGCGCGGCCATTATCATCGACACCGATTCGTTCGGCCCCAAGGACCTGGAGAAGGCCGCCTTTTCCACTCCCGACTATCTGGGCGAGATGGGCATCGACCCCGACCGTGTGATTGCCTGCCCCCTCACCACGATGGTGAAGGACTGCCTCAAGGACAGCGGCATGGACGCCAAGAGCGTGCTCAAGTGCCGCAACATGTTTGCCCTGGGCCTTGTGTGCTGGCTCTTCGACCGCGACCTGGAGATTGCCTTCAACTTCCTGCGCGAGAAGTTTGCCAAGAAGCCTGCCGTGGCCGAGGCCAACATCCGCGTGATACAGGCCGGCTATGACTACGGACACAACACCCACAGCAGTGCAGCGGGTGTATACCGCATAGAGACGCGCCACAAGCAGCCCGGCCGCTATATGGACATCACCGGCAACAAGGCCACTGCCTACGGCTTCATCGCTGCTGCCGAAAAGGCCGGACTGAAACTCTATCTGGGCAGCTACCCCATCACGCCCGCCACCGACGTGCTCCACGAGCTGAGCAAGCACAAGTCGCTGGGCGTGACTACCGTACAGTGCGAGGACGAGATTGCAGGCTGTGCCTCCAGCGTGGGCGCATCCTTTGCCGGCGCGCTGGCCGTGACCTCCACCTCCGGCCCCGGCATCTGCCTCAAGAGCGAGGCCATGAACCTGGCCGTAATCATGGAGCTGCCCCTGGTGGTGCTGGACGTGCAGCGTGGCGGACCGGCCACCGGCCTCCCCACCAAGAGCGAGCAGACCGACCTGCTGCAGGTGCTCTTCGGACGCAACGGAGAGAGCCCCATGCCCGTGATGGCCGCCCTGAGCCCCACCGACTGCTTCGATGCCGCCTATGAGGCTTCCAAGATAGCCCTGGAGCACATGACGCCCGTGGTGCTGCTCACCGATGCCTTCATCGCCAACGGCTCGGGTGCCTTCAAACTGCCCGATCTGGCCCAATACCCTGCCATCAATCCACCTTATGTGCCCGAAGAGCTCAAAGGCACATGGACTCCCTATATGCGTGCCGAAAACGGGACGCGCTACTGGGCGGTGCCCGGACGCGAAGGATTCGAGCATATCCTGGGCGGCCTGGAGAAGGACGACAAGACGGGTGCCATCAGCACCAATCCCGAGAACCACGACCTGATGACGCGCAAGCGTGCCCGCAAGGTGGCCAACATCCCCGTGCCCGACCTGGAGGTGCTGGGCGACAAGGACGATGCCGAGCTGCTGATCGTGGGCTTCGGCGGCACCTACGGACATCTGCGTGCCGCCATGGAGGAGCTGCGCGCCGGCGGCCGCAAGGTGGCCATGGCACAGCTGCGCTATATCAACCCTCTGCCTGCCAATACGGCCGAGGTGCTCATGCGCTACCCCAAGGTGGTGGTGGCCGAGCAGAACATGGGCCAGCTGGCTGCATGGCTGCGCATGAAGGTGGACGGATTCGTGCCCGTGCAGTATAACGAGGTGAAGGGACAGCCCTTCGTGGTGAGCGAGATTGTGGAATTTGTGAAAAAGGTAATGGAGGAATAGGAATCATGTACACAGCACAACAATACAAGAAAGGACAGCCAAGATGGTGCCCCGGATGCGGCGACCACTTCTTCTTGGCAAGTTTGCACAAGGCCATGGCCGAAATAGGCGTGGCACCCAAGGACATCGCCGTCATCAGCGGCATCGGATGCAGCAGCCGTCTGCCCCACTACATGGCCACCTATGGCATGAACACCATCCACGGCCGTGCGGCAGCCATCGCCACAGGCGCAAAGGTGGCCAATCCTGCCCTCACCGTGTGGCAGGTGAGCGGCGACGGTGACGGTCTGGCCATCGGCGGCAACCATTTCATCCATGCCAACCGCAGGAACATCGACCTGAACATGATTCTGCTCAACAACCGCATCTACGGGCTCACCAAGGGCCAGTACAGCCCCACGTCGCCCCGCGGCTTCGTGAGCAAGTCGTCGCCCTACGGCACGGTGGAGGACCCCTTCCGCCCCGCTGAGCTCTGCTTTGGCGCACGCGGCCATTTCTTTGCCCGCGCGGTGGCCACCGACGCCCCCGGCACCATCGAGGTGCTCAAGGCCGCCTATGCCCACAAGGGAGCCTCGGTGTGCGAAATCCTGCAAAACTGCGTCATCTTCAACAACGGCACCCATGAGAGCGTCTACACCAAGGAAGGGCGTGCGCGCAACGCCATCTATGTGGAGCACGGCAAGCCCCTGGTGTTTGGCGAAAACGGCCAGCTGGGCCTCGTGCAGGACGGCTTTGGCCTGAAGGTGGTGGAGATTGGCAAGGACGGCGTCACCATCGACGACATCCTGGTGCATGACGCCCACCAGGCCGACAACACCCTGCAGCTGAAGCTTGCCCTGATGGGCGACGGCGACGGCTTCCCCATTGCACTGGGTGTAATCCGCGACGTGGAAGCCCCCACCTATGACGAGGCCGTACAGGCCCAGATAGAGGAGGTGAAGGCCAAGAAGCCCTACCACACCTTTGCCCAGCTGCTCGAGACCAACGACATCTGGGAGGTGAAGTGAACAATCCATCGGGGAGGGGAGGGCTGTCCTTCCCTCTTCCCCTTCTGTAGATACAATAATATTATATAAAGAAAACAATCAGCATGAAAGAGAAAATCAGCGTTGCCATCGTAGGATATGGCAACATCGGACAATATGCCCTGCAGGCCCTGCAGGCTGCCCCCGACATGGAGGTGGCCGGCATCGTGCGCCGTAAGGGCGCTGAGGATTGCCCGGCCGAACTGGCCCCCTACAAGGTGGTGAAGAGCCTGGGCGAGCTGGAAGGCGTGGACGTGGCTATCCTGGCTACCCCCACCCGCAGCGTGGAGAAATATGCGCTGGAGGCGCTGGCCCTGGGCATCAACACCGTCGACAGCTTTGACATCCACACCCAGATCGTGGACCTCCGCCGTTCGCTGGACGCAGCGGCCAAGCAGCATGGTGCCGTGAGCATCATCAGTGCCGGATGGGACCCGGGGTCGGACAGTGTGGTGCGCACACTCATGGAGAGCCTGGCACCCAAGGGCATCAGCTACACCAACTTCGGCCCCGGCCGCAGCATGGGCCACAGCGTGGCCGTGAAGGCCATCCGCGGCGTGCGTGATGCGCTGAGCGTAACCATTCCCCTGGGCACGGGCATACACCGCCGTATGGTGTACGTGGAGCTGGAGGACGGTGCCGACTTCCGACAGGTGGAGGCAGCCGTGAAGGCCGACCCCTATTTCGTGAACGACGAGACCCACGTGCAGCAGGTGCCCTGTGTGGCCGATGTGAACGATGTGGGCCATGGCGTGAACCTGGTGCGCAAGGGTGTGAGCGGAACCACCCACAACCAGCTCTTCGAGTTCAATATGCGCATCAATAACCCTGCCCTCACCGCACAGGTGCTGGTGAATGTGGCACGTGCTTCCATGAAGCAGCAGCCCGGTGCCTACACGATGATTGAAATCCCCGTCATCGACTATCTGCCGGGCGACAGGGAGGAAATCATCCGTCACCTCGTGTGACCCCCTCCTGTCTCATCTCCCAACCATCCCCATCGGGCCCCTCTCATGACACTCAGCGTGATCGTACCCGTATACAATGCCGGCGGGCTTCTCCACAGATGCCTGCAGAGCCTCATCGACCAGGATTTTCCCCAGCTGGAAATCATCCTGGTCGATGACGGTTCCACTGACGGCAGTGGCGAGGCCTGCGACCGGTGGGCATCCTCCCACCCGCAGGTGAGGGTGGTGCACCAGCCGGGTGCAGGGCTCAGCGCGGCACGCAATGCAGGGCTGGCCATAGCCCGGGGCGAGGCCGTCACCTTTGTGGATGCCGACGATGTGGTGGCCCCGTCCACCTATACCCGGGTGATGCCGCTGCTGAGCGGCGAGGTGGACATGGTGGAGTTTCCCGTGCTGTGTGAATGGCAGGGCAGGCATCCCCGGACGCTCTCGCTGCCCCGCCGCATCTATCCCGACGGCCGCACCTACTGGTGGCAGGCGCAGGCCTACAGCCACACCTATGCGTGGAACAAGGTGTACCGCCGCAGCCTCTTCGATGAGGTGCGCTTCCCCGTGGGCAAGGTGTTTGAGGATGCCCACACACTGCCCCTCCTCCTTGCCCGTGTGCGACAGGTGGCCACCACCGGCGAGGGCCTCTATCTCTATTACAGCAATCCCCGTGGCATCACCGCCAGTGCCTCCGGTGCACAGCTGCGCATGCTGCTCGAGGCCCATCTCTCCCATTGGAACCCTGCCCGGGATGCCCGCTTCTATGCCCGTCTGCTCAATATCCAGCTGGACGTGTGCCGGCTCACGGGCGATGACCCTGTGCTGCCGGCCCTGCTGCCCAGGGGCCTGCACCGGTGTGGCGCGGTGGGCTGGGTGAAAATCATTCTTGCCAACATACTGGGAATACAATGCCTATGCAGGATTCACCGACTTGTCAGCCGCCGCTGATTTCCTTTGTGGTGCCCGTCTTCGACGTGCCCGCCTGCTGGCTGGAGGCCTGCATCCGCAGCATACAGGCCCTGCCCGTAGCACCCTCCATGCGCGAGATTGTGGTGGTGGACGACGGCAGCCGCATCCCTGTGGCGCCGCAGCTCTCCGCTTTCGGAGAGGATGTGCGCTGTGTGCGCACCCCGAACCGGGGGCTCAGCCAGGCGCGCAACGAGGGGCTGTCGCTGGCGCGTGGCCTCTACATCCAGTTTGTGGATGCCGACGACTGTCTGCTCCCCCGTCCCTATGCCTGCTGCCTCCAGACGCTGCAGGCTGTCCGTCCGGACATCGTGTGCTTCCGCCTCACCCGCTCCTTGCCGCAGGAAGCCGCCCCTGTTTCCCTGCCTCCCCTCCCTGCTTCCCTGCCCACAGGCACGGACTATATGGTACGGCACAACCTGCGTGCGTCGGCCTGCGGCTACCTCTTCCGCAGGGACATCCTCGGCGACTTGTGTTTTCCCGCCCGTCTGCTCCACGAGGACGAGTATTTCACGCCCCGCCTCTTCCTGCAGGCACGCACGGTGTGCGCCCTCCCCGTGGCCGCCTATTACTACCGCCCCCATCCCCATTCCATCACCTCCGAAGTGTCGGCCCCGCATGTGGCACGCCGCCTCGACAGCAAGCAGCACATCCTGGAGGCCCTCTCGCAGTTGGCCGGCACCCTGTCCGCCCCGGCGCGGGAAGCCCTCGGCAGGCGCACGGCCCAGCTGGCCATGGACGTGATGCTGGACATGCTGCAGCTGCCCCTCACGGCCGCCGACTTCCGTCTCAGGGTGGAGCGCATGCGGCGGCACGGCCTGTATCCGCTCCCGCTCAGGAGGTACACGTTCCCCTATCTCCTCTTTGCCTGTCTCACACGATGGAAAATCACCGTGAACATGCTTTTTTGGGCCTCAAAAACGGGGATTATTCGCAGAAAATGCACAAAAATTGTCAAAATGTGCACATAAATAGCAGTTTTTCGCCCTGAACTCTTGCATATATGCGCAAAAAGTCGTTATTTTGCACCCAGAAAAAACAAAGAATCAGAATTATCCATCATTAAAATCGTTAGAACAATGTCTGAAATTGAAGCAAAAGTAAAAGAGATTATCGTAGACAAGTTGGGTGTTGATGAAGCAGACGTAACTCCCGAAGCATCTTTCACCAACGACCTGGGTGCAGATTCTCTGGACACCGTAGAGTTGATTATGGAATTTGAGAAGGCATTCGAAGTGACCATCCCCGATGACAAGGCAGAGAAGATTTCCACTGTTGCCGATGCCATCGCCTACATCGAGGCCAACCAGAAGTAATACGCATTCCTTTATATGGAACTGAAAAGAGTTGTTGTAACAGGTCTTGGTGCCATCACCCCACTGGGAAATTCTGTCGAGGAAACCTGGCAGAATCTGGTGGACGGCGTGAGCGGTGCCGGCCCTATTACACATTTCGATGCCTCGCAGTTCAAGACACAGTTTGCCTGCGAGGTAAAGAATTTCAAGCCAGCCGACTTCGGCATCGACCGCAAGGAAGCCCGCAAGATGGACCTCTACTGCCAGTATGCGCTGGCTGGTGCCATCCAGGGCATCAAGGACTGCGGCATCGACCTGGAGTCTGCCGACAAGAACCGCATCGGTGTGGTGTATGGCGTAGGCATTGGCGGCATGAACACCTTTGAGGAAGAGGTGGGCAACTGGACAAAGACCGGTGCCACACTGGGTCCCAAGTTCGGTCCCTTCTTCATTCCCAAGATGATTGCCGACATCTGTGCCGGCCAGATTTCCATCATGTATGGATTCCATGGCCCCAACTTCATCACCTCATCTGCCTGCGCCTCTTCGTCCAACGCACTGGCCGAGGCATTCAACCTCATCCGTCTGGGCAAGGCCGACATGATCGTGAGCGGTGGTGCCGAAGCTGCCATTGTGCCCAGCGGTGTGGGAGGCTTCAATGCCATGCATGCCCTGAGCACACGCAACGACGAGCCCCAGAAGGCCAGCCGCCCCTTCAGCGCCAGCCGCGATGGTTTCGTGATGGCAGAGGGTAGCGTATGCCTGGTGCTGGAGGAACTGGAGCATGCCAAGGCGCGCGGTGCCCACATCTATGCTGAAATGGCAGGTGCAGGCATGAGTGCCGACGCACACCACCTCACGGCCACCCATCCCGAGGGCCTGGGTGCCATGCTGGTGATGAAGAATGCACTGGAGGATGCCGAGCTCAACCCCGAGGACATCGACTACATCAATGTGCATGGCACATCCACCCATGTGGGCGACATCTCCGAGGCAAAGGCCATCAAGCAGCTCTTTGGCGACCATGCCTACGAGCTGAATATCAGCTCCACCAAGAGCATGACCGGACACCTGCTGGGCGCAGCCGGTGCCATCGAGGCCATGGCCAGTGTGCTGGCAGTGAAGAACGACATCGTGCCTCCCACCATCAATCATGACGAGGAGGACCGTGACGAGGAAATCGACTATCGCATGAATTTCACCTTCAACAAGGCCCAGCAGCGTACCGTACGTGCTGCCATGAGCAACACCTTCGGTTTCGGCGGCCACAATGCTTGCGTGGTATTCAAGAAATATTCCGACTGAAAAAAGTGCGTGCCTCATCTTATTACATGAGAGTGAAGGTTTCGCTCTTCAACATCATCGACGCGATAAGGGTGCCTTTCTGCAAAAGAAGGCAGCTTTATCGCGCTTTTCATGCCATACTGGGGTTCTATCCCCATCGCATCTCCCTCTATCGCCAGGCACTCGTCCACAAGTCTTTCGTGGGCAAGCATGATGGGGGGGACAAGTTGATGCACAACGAACGCCTGGAATTCCTGGGCGATGCCGTGCTGGATGCGGTGGTGGGCGACATCGTGTACCGCCGCTTCGAGGGCAAGAACGAGGGATTCCTGACCACCACACGCAGCAAGATTGTGCAGCGCGAATCGTTGGGCAGGCTGGCTGTGGAGACGGGGCTCAACCGCCTCATCATGAGCCATGTGGGAGCCAATAAGACGCACAACAGCTATATGGAGGGCAATGCCTTTGAGGCATTGGTGGGAGCGGTGTATCTCGACCGTGGTTACGACTATTGCATGTACTTCATCGAACGCAGGGTGCTGCGCCATCTCATCGACCTCAACAAGGTGGCCAGCAGCGAGGTGAACTTCAAGAGCCGCCTGCTGGAATGGTCGCAGAAGAAGAAATGCCGGGTGGAGTATGAACTGGTGCGCCAGGTGATGGGCGAAAACGGCTCGCCTGTGTTCTACAGCCGTGTGTGGGTGGAGGGCATCGACTGCGGCACGGGCAAGGGCTTCTCCAAGAAGGAAAGCCAGCAGAAGGCCAGCCAGAAGGCCTTGTCGGCTATCCAGCATGACAAGGACGTGCGGCAACGCATACTGGATGCCTGCGAAGCCAGAAAAAGCACCCAGACGGCAACCGATGACGCCGTAAAGCAGGATTCTGCTGTCGAAGCAGGTTAAATTCTGTATATTTTGCCTTTATATGAAAAGTTTGCACTAATTTTGCAGCTAATTGCAAAATATAGACACATGACCATAACCAGCATCATACGTCCACTGTTGCTGCCGCGCCTGAAAGCGCTCGACAGCTATGCCCGCCAGGCGGAAGAATTGCAGATGAAGACGCTTCTGTCCCTGCTCCGGAAGGGGGCGGACACACAATGGGGGCGCATGCACCAATACGGACAGGTGAAAAGCTACGAACAGTTTGCACGGCTGCATCCCGTGAACACCTATGAGGAGCTCAAGGCGTATATCGAACGGATGCGGCAGGGCGAGGCGGATGTACTCTGGCCGGGCACGGTGAAATGGTATGCCAAAAGCAGCGGCACCACCAGCGACAAGAGCAAGTTCATCCCCGTGAGCAGGGACGGCCTCCACGACACCCATTACCGGGGCGGCACGGATGCGGTGGTGTGGTATCTGCGCAATTATCCCCAGAGCCGCATATTCGACGGCAAGGCCCTCATCCTGGGCGGAAGCCATGCACCTAACTATAACCTCCCACACAGCCTTGTGGGCGACCTCAGTGCCATCCTTATCGAAAACATCAATCCGATGGTGAACATGGTGAGGGTGCCCTGCAAGGCCACTGCCCTGCTGGGCGACTTTGAGCAGAAGCGCGAGCGCATAGCACGCGAGGTGATGGCCAAGGATGTCACCAATCTGAGCGGTGTGCCCAGCTGGATGCTGTCGGTGCTGAGCCGTGTGCTGGAGCTCAGGGGCACCGACAACCTCCTCGATGTGTGGCCCCGTCTGGAGGTCTTCTTCCATGGAGGTGTGGCCTTTGGCCCCTACAGGGAGCAGTACCGTCGCATCCTGCCTTCGGAGGGCATGCATTACATGGAAACCTACAATGCCTCGGAGGGCTTCTTCGGCTTGCAGGACGACCCCTCCGACCCTTCCATGAGCCTGATGATTGACTATGGCGTGTTCTTCGAATTCGTCTCCATGGACGAAATCGGGCGCGACAATCCCCGTGCCGTGCCCCTGTGGGGTGTGGAGACGGGACGTAACTATGCCATGGTCATCTCCACCAGCAGCGGTCTGTGGCGCTATATGATAGGCGACACCGTATGCTTCACCCACAAGAATCCCTACAAGTTCTACATCACGGGCCGCACCAAGTCGTTCATCAACGCCTTTGGCGAGGAACTGATTGTGGACAATGCCGAGAAGGGACTGCAGATGGCATGCAAGGCCACGGGCGCACAGGTGCTCGAATACACGGCCGCACCCGTGTTTATGGACAGCCATGGGAAATGCCGCCATCAGTGGGTGGTGGAGTTTTCCGTCGCGCCCTCCGATGTGGATGCCTTCGCACGCATCCTCGACCAGTCGCTGCAGCAGCTCAATTCTGATTATGAGGCCAAGCGCTACAAGGACATCACCCTGCAGCCCCTGCAACTGGTGGTGGCGCGGAGGGGAGTCTTCGATGACTGGCTCCGGAAAAAGGGGAAACTGGGCGGACAGCATAAGGTGCCCCGCCTCAATAACCAGCGTACCATCATAGAAGAAATATTGACGTTGAACGTATGAAGACCTCCTCACGTTTCCTCATCGCCCTGTGGGCATCCTTGCTGGCCGTGGCGTGTGCCAGCATCGGCAATCCCGATGGCGGACGCTACGACGAAGAGCCGCCCGTGGTGGTGTCGTGCATGCCTGCCGACAGGGCAGTGGGTGTGACCAAGAAGAAGGTGAGCATCCTTTTCAATGAATATGTGAAACTGGAAAGCGCCAACGAGAAGGTGGTGATTTCCCCGCCGCAGATAGAGACTGCCAACGTGAGGGCCGAGGGCAAGCGCGTGAAGGTGGACCTCTTTGATTCGCTGCAGGCCAATACCACCTACACCATCGACTTCAGCGATGCCATCGAGGACAACAACGAGGGCAACCCTATGGGACAGTACACCTATTCGTTCAGTACGGGCGATGTGATTGACACCATGGAGGTGTCCGGCACTGTGCTCAATGCCGAGAACCTGGAGCCCGTCAAGGGGGTGATGGTGGGTCTTTTCCCCGCCGACTCCACTTTCCACGACTCGCTCTTCACCACTACGCCCTTCCGCCGCGTGTCGCGCACCAACGGAAGCGGACGCTTCACCATCAAGGGCGTGAAGCCGGGACGCTACCGCACCTTTGCCGTCCAGGATGCCGACGGCGACTTCACCTTCAGCCAGAAGAGCGAGATGGTGGCCTGGGACACTACGGTCATCTCCACCTCGTGCCGCCCCGACATACGGATGGACACGGTGTGGCGCGACTCCACCCACTACGACTCCATCCGTGTGGTACCCTACACCCACTATTATCCCGACAACATCGTGCTGCGTGCCTTCAAGGAGGAAGGGCAGGACGTGCATCTGCTCAAGCAGGAGAGACTGGTGCCCGAGAGCTTCAAGCTCTTCTTCACCGCACCGCTCGACACACTGCCCGTCATCCGTGGCCTCAACTTCAATGACAGTTGTCTGGTGATGGAACGTTCGCTCAAGAATGATACGCTCACCTATTGGGTCACCGACACCACCTACAGCTACATGCAGGACACCCTCACCTTTGCACTCACCTATCTCGAAACGGACACCCTGGGGCAGCTGTCGCCGCGCACCGATACGCTCGACCTTACACCCAAGGAGACGCGTGCCAAGCAGCTGAAGGACCTGTACAAGAAGATTGAGGACTGGGAGAAGGAACGTGCCAAGCGTGCCAAGCGCGCCAAGGCTCCTCTCCCCCCTGAGGAAAATCCCTTCCTGAAGACTTTCCTTTCCATCACCCCCCGTCCCGGCGGATCAATCGACCCTAACCAGAATCTCACCATCCTGGCCAACGAGCCGCTGGCCAGTGTGGACACCTCGATGGTGAGGTTCTTCATCAAGAAGGACACGCTCTGGGTGCCCGAGCCCTTCCTCTTCGAACCGCACGAGCTTGACAGGAAGGCATATGTGCTGTATGCCGAATGGAAACCGCAGGAACAGTACCGGTTCGAGGCCGACTCCACGGCCTTCCGAGGGGTGCTCGGCCATGTGTCAAGGCCCGTGAAGCAGGAAATCAAGGTGAAGAGCCTCGACGAGTTCGGCTCGCTGTTTGTGCACGTGGTGTCGCCCTCTGACAGCAACGTCGTGGTGCAGCTCATCAACCGTAGCGACAAACCGGTGAGGGAACTGGTGGCCGATGCCTCGGGGCAGGCCGACTTTTTCTATCTCAAGCCGGGCGAGTATTTCCTGCGGTGCTTTGTTGACCGCAATGGCAACGGAAAGTGGGACACGGGAAACTATGCCCAAAATCTCCATCCCGAAGAGGTGTTCTATTTCCCCAAGCCTATCAACATCAAGGCCAAGTGGGACATGGAGCAGGACTGGAACCTGAGGGCCATCCCCACCGAACGCCAGAAGCCTTCTGTGCTTGTCAAGCAGAAGGCTGACAAGAAGAAGGACGTGAGGTCGCGCAACAAGGAGCGCGAGGAGGAGCTCCGCAAGGGAAAATCCGGCAATAAGAAACAAACCACAGGCTCTAACGTAAGACGACTATGAAAACAAGAATGATGTTCACCATCCTCTGCCTGGTGATACTGGGCACGACGGATACCCTGCACGCACAGTGCAAAATGGAAAACAAGGCCTTCCAGGCAGGCGAGACACTGGAATATACGCTCCATTTCAACTGGAAATTCATCTGGCTCAAGGC
The DNA here is from genome assembly GCA_945865175.1 of uncultured Prevotellaceae bacterium. Taxonomy (GTDB): domain Bacteria; phylum Bacteroidota; class Bacteroidia; order Bacteroidales; family Bacteroidaceae; genus Physcousia. The sequence continues at coordinate 16,971 of CAMBDA010000020.1, forward strand.
CGGAACGGCCACCCTTACCACCCAATCCACTACGTGGAACGGGAAGCCCTGCTACAAGAGCCACCTCATTACACGCACCAACAAACGTCTGGACAAGTTCTTTGCGATGCGCGACACACTGCTGAGCATCGTGGGTCAGGACCTGGTGCCCTATTACTATAAGAAGGCTGCCAATGAGGGCGGAAAGTATTATGTGGACGAGGTGTGGTACGACTACAAGGGGGGCCGCACCCACCTGAAGCAGCATTACCTCAACCGCCATGGCATAGCCAGGGACACCGCAAACACCAGTGCGGAGTGTGTCTACGACATGCTCAGCATGATGCTCAGTTCCCGCTCCTACGATGCCTCGCGCTTCAGGGAGGGCGAAAAACTGGTGTTCCCCATGGCCGATGGCCGTAAGATTGAACCCACCACGCTCATCTACCGTGGCAAGAAGAATTTCAGGATGGAGGATTCGGACACCACCTATCGTTGTCTCGTATTCTCCTTCGTGGAGTACGAGAAGAAAAAGGAAAAGGAGATTATCACTTTCTATATCACCGACGATGACAACCACACGCCTGTGAGGCTCGACCTTTTCCTGAGGTTCGGCACCGCCAAGGCCTTCCTCAACAAGGCCAGGGGCTTGCGCAATCCTTCCACCTCGATTGTCAGCAGGTAGGGCACGGAAGTGTGGCTAGAACCTTTTCACGTCCTCAATCTCTGCGATGCGCTTCAGGTCCTGACAGATGCCCGTGAGGTCCTCCACATCATGCACCTCCAACTGGATTTCGGCATAGAAGATGCCGTCGTTTGTCTCGATATGGAGCTGCCGGATGTTGATGTTGAGCTGTTGTGACAGGACACCCGTGATGCTGTGCAGCACACCCAGGCGGTCGATGCCGTTGAGGTGGATGGTGGCGGGGAAGTACAGTTGCTTGTGCGTGTCCCATTCAGCTGCCAGAATGCGGTTGCCGCCTGTGGTCTTCAATTTGTCGGCAATGGCACACTGGCGTTTGTGGATGGTGATGCGCCCGTCGTCGTCCAGGATTCCCAGCACGTCGTCACCGGGGATGGGGTGACATTCGTCACAGATGATGCAGCGTTTCATGGTCTCCTCGCTCAGCAGCAGTGTCTTTTTGCGGTCGATGGGAGGCAGGGCTTCGCCTGTCTCCTGCTGTCCGGCCTGCTTGTTGCGCCCGCGCTTGAAGAAGGACAGATAGCGGCTCCATTGTGTGCGCCGTCCGCCGCTCTTGTCCGAGATGACGGCCAGGTCCTCGTCGCCCAGCACGATGTGGCTGGCTCCAAGGGCGGCACACAGGTCTTCACGCGAAGGCATGGCATGCAGTTGGCAGATGCGGTCCACGATAAGGCTGTTGGGCTCGCGCTCGGTCTTTGCAAAGAAGTCGGCCAGAATTTCCTCGCCTTTCTTCTGCAGTTCGCGCCGTTCGCGTCGCAGGATGGCCTGTATTTTGCTTTTTGCCTTGGCGGTGGTGGCAAACTCCATCCAGTCGGCTGTCACCTTCTGTGTCTTGGAGGTGAGGATTTCCACCTGGTCGCCGCTTTGCAGCCGGTGGCTGATGGGCACCAGCCGGTGGTTCACCTTGGCACCGATGCAGTGGGTGCCCAGGAACGTGTGGATGCTGAAGGCAAAGTCCAGTGCGGTGCAGCCTGCGGGCATGGTCTTGAATTCGCCCTTGGGGGTCACCACAAATATCTCACTGGCATAGAGGTTGAGCTTGATGGCATCCAGGAAATCAATGGCATCGGGCTGCGGGTCGTCCAGGATCTCCTTGATGGTGTGCAGCCATTTGTCCAATTCGTTTTCGCTGTCTTTGGCCGTCTTGCTGCCTTCCTTGTATTTCCAGTGTGCCGCAAATCCCTGCTCGGCCATCTCGTCCATGCGCCGGCTGCGTATCTGCACCTCAATCCAGCGCCCCGACTTGCTCATGAGCGTGGTGTGGAGCGCCTGGTAGCCGTTGGCCTTGGGATGGCTCAGCCAGTCGCGGAAACGTTCGGGATGGGGCTTGTAGATGTTGCTGGCAATGGCATAGATGTGAAAGCAATCCGAGATTTCGTCTTCTTCCGGCTTGGGGTCGAAGATGATGCGTACGGCCAGGATGTCATAGATTTCCTCAAAGGCCACGTGCTTGTTCTGCATCTTGCACCAGATGCTGTAGGGCGACTTGATGCGGGCCTTTATCTCATACTGGATATGCTGCTGGTCGAGTCGCTCGCGGATGGGGGCCGTAAATTCGTCGAAGGCCGCATTCAGGTTCTCCCTCATGCCGGAGAGCCGCTGGGTGATGGACGCATATTCCTCGGGATGTTCATAGCGGAAGCTCAGGTCCTCCAGCTCCTCCTTCACCTTGTTGAGCCCCAGTCGGTTGGCAAGGGGCGCATAGATGTAGAGCGTTTCGCCGGCTATCTTGTACTGCTTGCCGGGGAGCTGGCTCCCCAGGGTGCGCATGTTGTGCAGGCGGTCCGAAATCTTGATGAGGATGACACGGATGTCGTCGCTCATGGTGAGAAGCAGTTTCTTGAACGACTCTGCCTGTGCCGATGCCTTGTCGCCGAAGATGCCTCCCGAAATCTTGGTGAGGCCGTCCACAATCTGTGCCACCTTCTCGCCGAAGATGTTGCTGATGTCCTCGGTGGTATAGTCGGTGTCCTCCACCACGTCGTGGAGCAGAGCGGCACAGATGCTGGTGCTGCCCAGCCCTATCTCTTCGCATGCAATCTGTGCCACGGCGATGGGGTGCATGATGTAGGGCTCGCCGCTGAGGCGGCGTACGCCCTTATGGGCCTGCTTGGCAAAATTGAAGGCCTTGCGGATGGGCTCCACATTGCCGTGGTGGCGCGAGTGGAGGTATGTCTGTTCCAGGTGCTCGTAGGCCTGCTGCACGAGCTTCTCTTCTTCCTGCTGTCTGGATGTCTGCTCTTCCATAGTTATACACTTGTCTCCTATTTCACTTTCAGCCGCTGGCCGGCTCTGATGTTATTCCCTCTGATATTGTTGAGCCTGCGCAGATTGGCCACGGTGGTGTGGTAGCGCTTGGCCAGAGCACCCAGGGTGTCGCCCTTGCGCACCTTCACGGTCTGTGTGCGTGAGCCGGACGCCTGGTTGCGTGAGTTCTTCTCCTGGGGCACTTCCACGATGTCGCGCCGCTCTTTCGGGTCACCTGCCTTTACGTAGACGGAGTCTCCCGCTTCGATAAAGGCGGCAATGGCCGTGGCGGGCATCTTGAGGGTGCAGGTGCGGCTGTCGCCGGGAATCAGCGTGGTGCGGTATTGGGGATTGAGCGCCTTCAGTTCGTCCATGCTGATGCCACAGGTCTCGGAGATGGCTTCCATCCTCACGTTGCGGTTGATCGTGAGCGTGTCGGCAGTAAGGGGGAGGGTGGTCTCAAAGGGGCAGATGTTGTGTTCGCAGTAGTAGTTCATGATATAGTTGGCTGCGATGAAGGCGGGCACATAGCCGCGTGTCTCCTGGGGCAGGTAGGGATATATCTGCCAGTAGTCCTTCACGCCGCCGGCACGCTTGATGGCCTTGTAGGTGTTGTTGGGGCCGCAATTGTAGCTGGCAATCACGAGCGTCCAGTCGCCGAACATTTCATAGAGGTCCTTGAGATAGCGTGCGGCGGCATAGCTGGCCTTGATGGGGTCGCGCCTTTCGTCGATGAGGCTGGTCACCTCCAGGCCGTACTGTTTGCCGGTGGCAATCATGAACTGCCAGAGACCGGCTGCACCCACGCGGCTGGTGGCGCCGGGATTGAGCGCACTCTCTATGACGGGCAGGTACTTCAGTTCCAGCGGCAGTTGGTAGCTCTCCAGCGCCTCTTCAAAGATGGGGGTGTAGAAGTTGCTTGCTGCCAGCAGAATGCTCACCGTGCGGCGCATGCGTCCGCTGTATTGGTCGATATATTTGCGCACCACCTCGTTGTAGGGCATCTCAATGACGTTGGGCAGGCGGTGGAGCCTGCTGATGTACTCCTCGTCGGTGTAGGAGGGATTCTCGTCCGATGCGTTGCAGTCGTCGCCCGGATTCAGGTGCTTGCGCACGTTCCACTCCTGGAGAAGGCTGTCCATCTCCTGTGTCTGCATGCCTTCTGGGAGGAAGAGCGAGTCGGCAAACAGCGAGCCTCCCGTCTTGTCGTCTGTGGCGGGCTGTTGTGCGGCCGCCTGCAGGCAGCAGAAGGCGGAAGCCAGGGCCAGGGCGAATAGTCTGTTGTTTCTTTTGTTTTTTCTCATGTGACCGTTGTATGCTAGAATGTGAGGGAGCATTGTATGCCGGGGGCAGCCTGCAGGTGGCGCATGCCTGTGCCGCAGGGTGCCAGGAGTGTGGGCTCCAGCCGCATGCTCAGGTCGGGGCTTATGTCGAACGACGACAGCTCCGCATCCACGTATGCGTCGATGACAGCCAGCAGGTACACGCCTGCAAAGGCAAAGATGCTCATGTCACGGTATTTGCGGAAATAGTTCTTTTTGTTCTTGAATATCTCTTTGAAACGCTCCTCTTTCCCCGAGATGTCATAACCCAGAGGGAGCATCTGCTCGTAGCTCTTGGTGTTGGGGTCATCGTCCATGATGTCGAGATAGGCCTGGCTGTAGTCGCGCAGCATCTGGCCGTTCCATGTGAGGGCGTAGGCACATCCCAGAAAACCGCCGTAGAAGATGGGCAGTTTCCAGTATTTACGGTTGTATATCTGTCCGCCTCCGGGAAACACAAGTCCCAGCCACATGGAACGTATGGGGTCGGGACGGAAGGCTTGCTGTTTGCGTTTGGCAAGGACTGCCTGCAGCAGGCTGTCCGAGAGGGCGCTGAGGCGGGTGGAGTCGAGCGAAAGGCTGTCGGCCATGGCCTTCAGCTGGACAGAGTCGAGGACCAAGGTGTCGCCTTTGGCCTCTGGCAGGACCGAGTCGAGGGCCAGGGTGTCGCCTTTGGCGGCCTTTTTGGCTGCCAGAATAGAGTCGGCCTGCTGGCGTGTGCGCTCGGCGATGGAGTCTTTCACCTCCTCGATTCTCTTCTTGCGTGCGTGGCCTGAAGCGGTCTTCCGGTCGCGTTTCATTTGCGCGGCAGGGATGGTGTCCTGGGTTTCGGCAGGGTGCTTTTCCTCCTGTTGGGCACAGGCCTGGCTTGCGCCAGTGCACCAGAGGACCAGCAACAGCAGCCATATCCCCATTGTCCGCAAGCCACGCTCACAGTGTATCATTGGCGTTTCAGTTGGTCAAAGAGTTCTACGATGCGTTCCAGTTCCTGCTCGTTGGAGAACGAGATGCTGATTTTTCCCTTCCCCTTGTCGGAACAGGTCAGTTGTACGCGTGTCTGGAAATAGCGGCTCAGGCTTTCCTTGAGCACATTGTACTCGGCACCCAGATTGGACCCCTTTTGCCGGATGCGTCCGGTGCTCGACTTCACAGAGCCCCCCTCGCTCAGTTCCTTCACCATCTCTTCCACTTTGCGCACACTCAGCTTCAGCCGCTTTATCTCGTCAAAGAGCTTCATCTGTGCGGTGGGGTCGTCCAGTGCCAGCAGGGCGCGGGCGTGCCCCATTTCAATGTCGCGGTTCTTCAGGCCCATCTGTATGGCAGCCGGCAACTTCAGCAGCCGCAGGTAATTGGTCACCGTGGCACGGTTTTTCCCCACCCGGTCGCTCAGCTGTTCCTGTGTCATGCCGTATTGCTCAATCAAGTGCTGGTAGGCAAGCGAAATCTCCAGGGCGGTGAGATCCTGGCGCTGTATGTTTTCGATGAGCGCCATTTCCATCATGTTCTCGTCGTCCACGGTGCGTATGTAGGCGGGAATACGCTGCAACCCCACTTTCTGGCTGGCCCTCCATCTGCGTTCACCGGCAATGATCACATAGGTGCCGTCGCCCATGTCGCGCAGGGTGATGGGCGTGATGATGCCCACCTGGCGGATGCTGCCTGCCAGTTCCTGGAGGCTGTCATCGTCAAACTCGCGTCGCGGCTGGTCGGGGTTGGGGTGGATGAGGTCCATGTCCACTTCGCAGATGTTGGACGAGCCCTCTGTCTTCACCTCTTCTGTGTCAATCAGTGCATCAAGGCCTCGGCCCAGTGCAGGGTATTTTTTTCGTATTGCCATGGTTCGATGGGGTTCTGTGTATATTGGGGTTGTTGTTTGTCTGTTGCGTTTCTTTGTGGGGATGGGGTGTGTATGCCGCAGGGTCCTTGCCCGCTAGGAGGGGATGGACAGGTTGTTCTTCTGCAGCAGTTCCTTGGCCAGTGCCAGATGGGCCTTTGCTCCGGCCGAGTCGGCATCGTACAGGATGGCGGGCAGGCCGTGGCTGGGTGCCTCGCTCAGCTTCACGTTACGTTGGATGACGGTCTTGAACACCAGTTCCTTGAAATGGCGTTTCACCTCGTCATAGATAAGGTTGGCCAGGCGCAGGCGGCTGTCATACATGGTGAGCAGGAAGCCTTCTATCTCGAGGGCGGGATTGAGCTTGGCCTTCACAATCTTGATGGTGTTGAGCAGTTTGCTGATACCTTCAAGTGCAAAGTACTCGCATTGCACGGGGATAATCACGCTGTTGGCGGCCGTGAGAGCGTTCACTGTGATGAGGCCCAGGCTGGGGCTGCAGTCGATGAGGATGAAGTCGTAGTCCTGTACAACGGGTTCCAGCAGGTTGCGTAGCACTTTTTCGCGGTTCTTCAGGTTGAGCATCTCTATTTCGGCACCCACCAGGTCGATGTGTGCGGGTATGATGTCCAGCCCTTCGATGTCGCAGGTATAGATGGCCTCCCGTACGTCCTTGCCGTTCATCAGCACGTCGTAGATAGAGCAGTCAATCTCTTTCGGGTCGATGCCCAGGCCCGACGAGCTGTTTGCCTGCGGGTCGGCGTCGATGAGCAACACTTTCTTCTCAAGCGTGGCCAGCGACGCGGCCAGGTTCATGGAAGTGGTGGTTTTGCCCACACCTCCTTTTTGATTGGCTAATGCAATGATTTTACCCATATTTGGTCGTCTTCTGTTTAATGCTGTTGCAAAGGTATACAATTTTTGGGATATGCTGTTTGTTTTTTATCCTAAGAATGTTAAAAGTGTTGATAAGTGAGGGCGATTGTTGATAACTGAGCCCCAATATTGCGCTGTGGAATGTTTTTTTTGCGGAAAAGATGCCCCAAATTCCTTGTTTTTCCTTACCTTTGCGCAAACATGATAAGAAAAGACATGACAGAACGACCTCTAATTCTCATCACCAATGATGATGGAATCCTTGCACAGGGCATACAGGAACTCACGAGCCTGATGTGTACTTTGGGCGATGTGGCTGTGGTGGCACCCGACGGGCCCCGCAGCGGCATGGCATGTGCCATTTCTGCGGTGACTCCGGTAAGGCTGCAGCCCGTGGGGCCCCAGAAGCAGGCTTTGCGGAGGATGCAGTGCAGCGGCACGCCTGTGGATTGTGTGAAACTGGCCTTGGAGCATGTGACCGGCCGCAAGCCGGATATTCTTGTAAGCGGCATCAACCATGGCGACAACGCCTCGGTCAGCATGCACTACAGCGGCACCATCGGAGCCGTGCTGGAGGGCTGCATGAAGGACGTGCCCTCGGTGGGCTTCAGCCTGCGCACCCGCAAGGAGTCGTGCAACTTCTTGCCCTATCGTCAGGTGGTGCTCGACACGGTGGCGTACGTGCTGGAACGTGGGCTCCCTCAGGGCGTGTGCCTGAATGTGAACTTCCCCGAGGTGGACAGCCAGTTGGAAGGCGTGAGCGTGTGCCGTATGGCGCGTGGCAACTGGGTGGAGGAATGGGAATCTGCTGGCGGGGAGACTTTCCGCCTCACCGGCCGCTTTGTCAATCTGGAGCCGGAGGCAGAGGATACCGACTACTGGGCGCTCGACCACGGCCGGGCTTCCATCACCCCTTTGCGCATCGATGCCACGGCCTATCCCGTATTGCCTGGCCTTAAAGTGCTGGAGTCATGAGGTATTATCTGATTGTGGGGGAGGCCAGCGGCGACCTTCATGCCAGCCACCTGATGCAGGCCTTGCGCGAGCGTGATGCCCAGGCCCAGTTCCGCTTCTATGGGGGTGACCTGATGCAGCGCACGGGCGGGCGGCTGGTGTGCCACTACCGCCATCTGGCCTACATGGGCTTCATCCCTGTATTGCTGCATGCGCGCACCATCCTCAGGGGCATGGCCCAGTGCAAGCGCGACATCTTGCAATGGCAGCCCGATGTGCTGATTCTGGTGGACTATCCGGGCTTCAACCTCAAGATAGCCCGTTTCGTGAAGGAACACTCGTCCATCCCTGTCTTTTATTATATCGCCCCCAAGATATGGGCGTGGAAGGAATACCGCATACGCCATATCCGCCGCTATGTGGACCGTCTTTTCAGCATCCTGCCCTTCGAGGTGGATTTCTTCGAGGGGAAGCACCATTATCCCATTGACTATGTGGGGAATCCCACGGTCGACGAGGTGAGCGAATACCTGCGTCTTCATCCTGCCGACATGGCTGCCTTTGTGCGTGACAACGGGCTCACGGGCCGTCCTCTCATCGCCCTGCTGGCGGGCAGCCGCAAACAGGAGATTGCCGACAACCTGCGCCGTATGGCGGAGGCCGCACGCCCCCTTGCCCAGCAGTACGAGCTGGTGCTGGCTGCTGCCCCGGGCATCGATGATGCCTTTTATCGCTCCTGCATGAAAGGGCTTCAGGTGGCAGTGGTGAAGGGCCAGACCTACCGCTTGCTGCAGCACAGCACGGTGGCACTGGTTACCAGCGGTACGGCCACGCTGGAAACGGCGCTCATGGGGGTGCCGCAGGTGGTGTGCTATTATATGAAGGCAGGATGGCTGGCATCGCTGGGAAGGCGCCTGCTCATCAAGATTCCGTTCATCTCGCTGGTGAATCTGGTGGCTGGCAAGGAGGTGGTCCCCGAACTGGTGGCCGACGGCATGACCGTGGCCCGTGTGCGCCGGCATCTGATGTCCATCCTGCCCGGAACCAAGGGGAGGAGCATGCAACTGGAGGGCTATGCGCTGATGACTCGGAGGCTGGGTGCGCCTGGTGCGCCACAGCATGCTGCCGACCGTATGCTGGATTATCTTCGGAAGCTACATACAAAGTAACTTTTTCATTAACATATTTATTTTATCAAAATGAACCAAAAAAATGCGATTCTGTTATGTGCCTTGATGGCCATTGGATGCGGAGCTCCGCAATCCGACGACTTCTTCGAACCGTATGCGTCCACCGACCTCCGTCTGCCGGCTGTGCCGCTCGTTGTGAACGACCCCTATCTGAGCATCTGGTCGGCAGCCGACCAGCTCAATGCCTCCACCACCACCCATTGGACAGGCGACGAGAAACCGCTCTATGGCCTGCTGCGTGTCGATGGTGAGGCCTATCGTTTCATGGGTGCCCGTCAGGAGTGTGTGCTGCAGTCCATTGCCCCCATGGCATATGAGGAGCGTTGGGAGGCTGCCTTCACCCGCCAGACGCCGGCTTCCGGCTGGGAAGGCCCTTCTTTCGACGACAGCAGTTGGGAGCGTTGCAAGGCTGCCTTCGGTGACAGGGGCCAGGCTAATGTAAGCACAGAATGGGCCGGCGAGAACACCGATGTCTATGTGCGCCGCCATGTCAACCTTTCGGCCGAAGACCTGCAGTCCGACCTCTATGTGCGCTATTCCCACGACGATGTTTTCGAACTCTTTATCAATGGCACCAAAGTGGTGGACACAGGACTCACCTGGGTCAACGGCGAGCAGTTGCATCTGGAGGGTGACCTCAAGAACCTGCTTCAGGCCGGCGACAATGTGATTGCCGCCCATTGCCACAACACCACGGGTGGCAGCTATGTCGACTTCGGGCTTTTCCGCAACATGAAGCCAGAGATTCCCGATGTGAAGGTGGCCGAGCAGAAGAGCGTGGATGTGCTGGCCTGCAACACCTACTACACCTTCACCTGCGGCCCCGTGGACCTCACCGTGGTCTTCACGGCTCCCATGTTCATGGACGACTACGACATGCTGAGCATGCCCATCAACTACATCTCCACCCAGGTGACCAGCAACGACGGCCAGCCTCACAGCGTGCAGCTCTATATGGATGCCACCCAGCAGTTGGCCGTCAACGAGGAGTCGCAGCCCACGGTGAGCAGCTATGTGGACGAGGACGGCTTCCGTGCAGTCCGCACCGGCACCATCGACCAGCCCATCCTTGCCCGCAAGGGTGACGGCGTGTGCATCGACTGGGGCTACTTCTACCTCTCGGATGTGAACGGTCAGGTGGCGCTTGGCCAGATGTTCTCCACCGAGAAGGCCTTCCTGGAGAATGGCCAGCTGCCTGCAGATTGTGCCCGGGAGATTGTAGCCCGCAAAGCGGGAGATATGGTGAATCTGGCATATGTCCACGACTTCGGCCAGACCCAGTCGGCCAGCAGCTACGCGATGATGGGCTACGACGAGGTGTGGGACATCGAGTATATGTATGAGCGCTACAAGGGCTACTGGGCACATGGAGGCAAGGTCACCATCGCACAGGCCTTCAAGCAGATGCAGGACCTCTATGCCCAGAACATGGAGCGTAGCCGCCAGTGGGACCGCACCATCTATGACGATGGCATGCAGTCGGGCGGAAAGGAATATGCCGAGATGCTCTCCGCTTCCTACCGCCATGTGATTGCCGCCCACAAGCTCTTTTCCGACAAGGACGGCAATCTCCTGTGGTTCAGCAAGGAGAACAATTCCAATGGCTGTGTGAACACCGTGGACCTCACCTATCCCGAGGCTCCGCTGCCCCTCGTCTACAATCCCGAGCTCCAGAAGGCCATGATGACCAGTATCTTCGAATACAGCCGCAGCGGCCGTTGGACCAAGCCCTTTGCCGCCCACGACCTGGGCACTTATCCCATTGCCAATGGCCAGGTATACGGTGGCGACATGCCCGTGGAGGAGGCCGGCAATATGCTCACGCTGGTGGCTACTATCTCCATGCTGGAGGGCAATACCGCGTATGTGGCTCCCTATTGGGAAATCGTCACCACCTGGGCCGATTATCTGGTGGAGAATGGTCTCGACCCTGAGAACCAGCTTTGTACCGATGACTTTGCCGGCCACTGGGCACACAACTGCAACCTCTCCCTCAAGGCTATTTGCGGCGTGGCAGGCTATGCGCTGATGGCCGGAATGAAGGGCGACCAGGACACTGCCGACAAGTATATGGCCAAGGCACGTGAGATGGCCGCCAAATGGGAGGAAATGGCCCTCGAGGGCGACCACTACCGCTTGGCCTTCGACCGCCCCGACACCTGGAGCCAGAAGTACAACATGGTGTGGGACAAGCTGTGGGGCACGGGTCTCTTCTCCGATGTGGTGTATGAGCGCGAACTCAGCTATTATCTGGCCAAGCAGAACAAGTATGGTCTGCCGCTCGACTGCCGCAAGGACTACACCAAGAGCGACTGGATCATGTGGTCGGCTGCCATGTCGCCCGACCAGGACACTTTCCGCAAGCTGATGATGCCCGTATATACCTATATTAATGAGACCGAGAGCCGTGTGCCCATCTCCGACTGGAGCGACACCAAGACGGGCAAGATGGTAGGCTTCAAGGCCCGCAGCGTGATTGGTGGCTACTGGATGAAGGTATTGGCCGACAAGATGGCTGCCTCTAAGAAGTAGACGCATGGGGTCTTATAATAGTAGGAGACAAGTAACATAGTCCTCCCGCCCTTAAGATTAATAACCTTATCGGCTTAGGATTAATAACCTTTCCGCTGTAGGGTTATTAATCTTTCGGGCAAGAAGACATAGTAGCCCTGACTTTGCATACCTAGTTGTCCTGTCATGGAAGAGAGAATACGCAGGAAGTTCAACAAAGCGTGTGTGGACTATCATCTGCTGGAGGATGGCGACCGCATACTCATCGCCCTCAGTGGCGGCAAGGATTCTTTGGAACTATGCCGCCTGATGGCTGAGCGTGCACGCATCTTCAGGCCCCGCATCCAGGTGGAGGCTGCCCATGTGGTGATGGCGGGCATCCCTTACGAGACTTCCCTCCCGTATCTGGAACGTTTTTGCAGCGACCTCCGCATGCCGCTCCACGTCCTGCATGGCTCCTTCGATGCGCGCAGCGATACGCGCAAGACGCGCTGCTTTCTCTGTTCCTGGCACCGCAGAAAGCTGCTTTTCTCCTTTGCTGCCGAAAGGGGGTTCAACAAGGTGGCCCTTGGCCATCATCAGGACGACATCCTCACCACCTGGCTCATGAACCTCACCTTCGAGGGCAACACCTCTGCCATGCAACCCATGTTGCAGATGGAGCACTATCCCCTTCGGATTATCCGGCCGCTCTGTCTGGTGGAGGAGGCATGGATCAGGGAGGTGGCATGCCAGCTGGGCTTCGAGCGCCAGAAGGCCCTCTGCCCTTACGAGGAGAAGACACGGCGCAGCGACATCAATGACATCTTCCACCGGCTGCAAGCCCTCAATCCCGAGGCAAGATACAGCCTGTGGCGTGCCATGCAGCGTTGCATGTCATCCACTGGCAGCTAATCCCTTTTCCCTAGAACCAACATGAAATCAATCATCTCTTCTTCCGTCCTCTCCGGCATCGCCATTGGCACGGCCGGTTTTGGTTATCTGGCCTCGGGCAAGGACATCGTGGGCGCTGTCCTTTTTGCCTTCGGACTGGCCACAGTGGTCCATTATTCCCTGAAACTCTACACCGGCACGGCCGGATTCATCCGCAGGGGCGAGCTGGGCACGCTTTTCCTCATTCTCTTCTTCAATCTGGTGGGCTGTGCCCTGATGGGACTGATGGCGCGTTGCAGCCCCCTTCCGTTGCAGGAAACTGCACAGGGCATCCTGGAAGGCCGTCTGGCCATGGGCGCTTTGCGGGGTGGTGTGCTGAGCATCGGCTGTGGGTTCATCATGACCACGGCTGTCACTTTTGCCCGTCAGGACAAGATGCTTCCCTTGATTTTTGGCGTCCCGCTGTTCATTGTGTGCGGCTTCCCCCATTGTGTGGCCGATGGTTTCTACTACCTTTGCGTGCCTCTCGCCTACATCGCGGACCATTGGCAGGAGGTCCTGCTTTTCTATGTGAGCATAGTGGCAGGCAACTTCATCGGCTGCAACCTGTACCGCTTCCTCTCCCCCTCACACCCTTCTTGCTGACATCTTCCTTCGTCCGCGCCATGAGGTATTCACCGACATGGAGCATTCCTCCATCATCGAGCTGAAGTGCCTGAAGAGGGGGTGCGGAACGCCCAGGAAAACAAGGGCACCGAAATGGGCCGTTTTTGCTGGCCAACTGGGTAACAAAATTTCTCCAGTTGGCCAGCAAAATTTCTCCAGTTGGCCAGCAAGAGGGGCATACTGATGCTTGAAGCAAAACAGAAACTCCTCAGATATACAGAACTTGCCATATTAAGGCCCCCTCAGTCCCCCTGTTTGAAGGAAAGAAGGGGGGAGGAACGGGGGCTCACTCTCCCCTTAAGCAGGGGGAGGTGGAGGGGGTCTGAGAGGATATCTGGTTTTATATACATAGCTGCTTTCTTTCTGAGCCGTTATTATAAGTTAAAAAATACTTTGTAAACAAAAATATATCTACCAAAAACAATTTTATTTATATATTTGTGGCGTGATAACAACCAAATATGATTCTGAAGCCTACTTTTCCATACAAAAAGGGCAACAGCAGGAAAATAAAAAGAGTAAAACAATGAGGTATATTCAAACCTTTTGGACCGCAGGTCAAGATCCGTTAAAGCATGATTTCGATTGGGCGCATCCGAAATATAACCTCATGTCGTGGGCACTGAGTTGCCTAAGCCTGAGGGAACACTATGAGAATGTGGAGTTGTATACCGATTCCGTTGGATACCACATTCTCATTGACGTTCTCAAATTACCCTATACAAAAACTCATGTTGTATTTGACGATTTCCAGTGCCTGTCCCACCACTGGTTCTTATGAGCACGTTCTTGGTGGAGGAGTAACACTAACCCTTGTTGATGAAGTAGCTTTATTTGTGTTTATTTCTTGGAGTTGCGCCAATATTATAGACGGTGTTTACAATCCTACTGTCACGGTAAATCTGAAAGGTGTGGAAACTATAAATGGTATGTCCTATGTGGAAGGGTCATTCAACGGCAGCGGTACATTGTCAAATAACAAGGTGTATTATACAATAACATATCAATGTGAGATAGGAGGAGTTATCCATAACAGAATAATACAAAGAAATATCGATGTATAAATAAATTATATCCTAAATAATTGGGGTAGGTTTTGCATAAAATAGCGTGAATAGCCCATATCAGCAGTTTTGGAATTAAGCAACTATAAAAATATAAACTAAATAAAATATAGGAGGAACAAGCTCATGAGAACTTTGCTTTGCACACTTTCTATTGTACTGTTTGCCCTGCACGCAGTGGGCCAGGACTCCCTTGCAAATTTTCCGCAAACCATTCTGCGGCAACGAGCCTTTGGTGAAAAAATTCCACAGGAAAAGGTGTATGTGCACCTGGATAACAGATGCTACTTCCTTGGAGACACCATTTGGTTCAAGGCTTATACACAGCAGACCAACGATGGGAAACCATCGGAGATAAGCGGCACGCTTTATGTGGAACTGATTGATCATGACGGTTATTTGAAAGAACGCAAACTGGTGGAGATGAAAAATGGGCAGGGCCATGGATTCTTCGCTACAAATTTCTCCACCCTGTATGGAGGATTTTACGAGTTGCGGGCCTACACGCGTTGGCAACTCAACTGGGGGGAATATGAGCACAAACACAGGGCGCAGACAGAAAAATGGTTCTTCAACAAAGCTATGAGCCATGAATTTTTCCGCGACTACGAGAAATTGTACAGCCGCACTTTCCCCATTTTTGACAAGCAACAGGCACCGGCTGCATATTTTTTGGACATGTCACTAAGGCCGCTGGAAAGACCTTTTTTAGCCAAGGAAGCGGAGGCCACCCCCACTGTCACTTTCTTTCCCGAAGGTGGGAACCTGGTGGAAGGGCTGCCATGCCGGGTGGCATACGAGGCTGTGATGAGCAACGGAGAGGCATTGGACGGCGTGCTGATGGTAGATGTGGACACTATTCCTGTGCAGAACAGGGGCAGGGGAATGTTCACACTGACGCCCGAAGCTGATGTGCTGCCGAAAGTGGTGTTTGTAGACACCAGCGGCACACGAGTGAAATGCACGCTGCCCAAGGTGGAGAAGGTGGGTGTAACATTGCGGTCCGACCTTGAAGCAGACCGCTGGGTGATGCGGATGCAGGGCAAGGGAGAAACCCTGCCGGACACCCTCTTTCTGACAGTGATGCACCAGGGAGTGCTCAGCCACGCATGGATGACCAGGGGGAAAACCTTCAGTGTGTCTGTGCCGACAGACTCCCTGCCCGTGGGAGTGAACCAAGCCACTGTGTCGGATGAAGCGGGAAGGGTATGGGCCGACAGGCTTTTCTTTGTGGGAAGAAGCGGAATGGCCGAACCAACAGTGAATGTGGAAGGGAAAATGGAGGAGCTGGCACCTTACCAGCCAGTGACGATAAACGTGCAGGCACAGCAGTCAGACTGTACCCTGTCGCTTGCCATTAGGGATGGCGAACGTCAGCACGGCAACTTCGACAACGGGAGCATCCTGACGGAAATGCTCTTGTGCAGCGAGATAAAGGGTTTTGTGCCGCAGCCTGACTATTTCTTTGAGAAGGATGATGCAGCACACCGCAGTGCACTGGACTTGCTGATGATGACACAGGGCTGGCGGCGCTTCGAGTGGAAGGAGATGGCCGTGAGGGGAGAGTTTGAACTGCTGCACCCGGCAGAGACTACGCCTGTGCTTACCGGTGTCACACACAAATATAGGTCCCTACAGAAACGTGATCCCATACGCTATGGAACACGCTATTATGAGCATGCACTGAAGTTCGGCATGATGGACTCTCTAGAGTATGAAATGGAAAAGGAAACAATGACTGAACGTTACAGCAACCTCGACTCCAGAGGTCTGCGCAACAGAACGTACAAGCTACCTAAAGATTTGGAATGGGGACTCTCTATTGGAGCCAAAGAGGAACTGAAGCAGAGACTCATCAGAGACGGAGAAAAACTGAAACGCGAGGTAAGGGTGCATGCAGAATTCCATCTAGAAGGTTGCGACAGTGCAGCCGTGGGCGATGTAGTGACCAATAAAGGCCGCTTCCGCATAAACATTCCACGCTTTTACGGGAATTGTACATTCCATCTCGGAGCCAGTGACACCACACGCTGGAGCCGTGAAGAGAAAAAACACAATTTTCATCTTTGGATTTTAGATAACGAAGGAGATTATCCTGAATTCTATGTACGCCTTTCCTATCCCTATCCGCTCTTCGTTAAGCCATTTAGCATGTATCAGTCCAGTCTGAACATGACCGACCAAACAGCAGAAGACACGTTGTATTTTTCTTCAAACGCCACGATGCTGGAGCAGCTGAATGTTAATTCTCGCAGAAAAAACATACTTCTAAAACGAATGTATCAAAAACCGGCAATGAGACTGGATGCCTACGATGCTTTCAATATGGCAACAGATGCAGGACTGATAGATGGATGGTACACCTCAACAGGTGATTTGGCAATAGGCATAGCACGCTATTTGTGCTCGGACATGGGAATAAATGAAAGGTATCATGTGATAGACCAAGTGGGACACCAACTGGACCTGCAAGACCAGCTTTTCCAAATTGACGGACAGAATCCTACCAAAGCATATAAGGAATATAACTACCTGTATTATCTGGACTCTTTATATGTATTCACTTCCTATTCACCACGAAAGGAGGGAGACAAACGCTATGCAGGTGCGGATGTTCCAATGGTGAGGGTACAGTTCAAAAGACTTGACAACTTCGGTATGCGTAAGACTTACCGCGACCGCTACATACAACTTCCCGGCTATGCCTACCTAGCCGACTTCTACCATCCCGACTATTCCACACAACACCCTTCTTCTGAAAATGCCGACTATCGCCGCACACTCTACTGGGAGCCCAACTTGAAGTTGGATGCAGAGGGAAAGGCACAAGTGACCTTCTACAACAATGCACGCACCAAGCGGCTGGCCATAGAGGCGGCCGGGCTGGCGACAGACGGCACCTTGCTTTGGAATAAAACGGAATAGGCTATCGGCATTGCTCCATTCAGTATGCCAGCAGCCGAAAAACCTACAAGGGCGATATTCTCAGGCAAGATGCGGTAGTCGGCTGCATGGGCACGTACATAACGGATGGCGCGTTGCAGCCCCCTGCCGTTGCAGGAAACCGCCCAGGGCATCCTGGAAGGCCGTCTGGCCATGGGTGCTTTGCGGGGTGGCGTGCTCAGCATCGGCTGTGGGTTCATCATGACCACGGCTGTCACTTTTGCCCGTCAGGACAAGATGCTTCCCTTGATTTTTGGCGTCCCGCTGTTCATTGTGTGCGGCTTCCCCCATTGTGTGGCCGATGGTTTCTACTACCTTTGCGTGCCTCTCGCCTACATCGCGGACCATTGGCAGGAGGTCCTGCTCTTCTATGTGAGCATAGTGGCAGGCAACTTCATCGGCTGCAACCTGTATCGTCTGGTGATGGCTGGCTGAGGGTGCTTGGCTGCTGTCCTCGTTCCATCTGGCCCGAGGACGAGAGATGGAACAGCGTTTTTCGGCCCTTTATTTTGTAGCGTCACGGAATGATCTTACTTTTTTGCTGCCGGAAACAAGAAATGCATCATGGTTATGGTAGAAAAAAGTTCTTCTTCTTCATCCGTCCCCGCCGCTTCGGCGGGGAGCCTCACCCTGTCCATGCTCCGCCATTATTAACCCAAGTTTGATATTCAATTGTCCGTTTTTTCTGCTGTCCAGTACTTTGCGTTTTTCATTTGCGGCGCTGTGTACTACAAACTTTTCTCGATTTTGAATTTTCTGAAGGGCATTTTCTTATACTTTAGTCGTTCATAAATATCATCTGCGGATTTGTTCGGCTCGCTGCACAGTCTCATGTGGACCTTCTCCCCAAGTACGTTTGTGGCTTCCGTGGTGACCGCCTTCTGCGTGGACAGCCTTCGGACTATCTCTGTCCAAAAACAAGTCTCTCCGGTCTGCTTGAGCTTGTAGCGGATGGTGTTGACTATCCAGTATGAGAGCAGGCCGAGAAAGAGGTGGGCATCAGACCTGTCGTCCTTCTTGTGGTGTATAGGGCGCAGATTGAGGTCAGTCTTCAGCTGGTGGTTGGTATTATGTGAAGCTTCTCGTAACCTTTATCTGTTTATTAAACATGGAGAACCTGAATGCCGTATTTATAGAACAAGGAGTGCCACAGGGAGAGCGGCTCATAAAACTTAATCAGATAGCCATTCATCAGATGAGTATATTGGAGAATGGTGATAATGGTGACCGGAAGTTGTTGAAATAAAGGATTCTATGCAATGAAATGCCCCAATATAATAAAAGGAAAGAAAAACGATTTCGCCAAACTGTTGGTGATATGGGAGAGTGCTGTAAAAACGACGCACGATTTTCTTGATAATAAAGTTTTCTTTTATTATCAATCCCGAATGATGGTTTATTTTGGGCAGGCGGATCTCTATGTTTATCCTAAAATCCGCAACAAATAGTCCTGCAGGCTAATTTTGCTGTCAGGTGTCCTATTTGTCGATTTTCTTGCCTCTGTAGCTGTTGCAAAGTATGGTTATTACGCTCCTCCCCCTTACCCCGTCAAGCATTAGAGGGGCTTTATGCTGTCGTTAACCCTCACATTCGGATTTTCAGCCGTCAGTGAGCGCGAAAGGGTTCTGATATGATTTGTTGTGCGTGTAGATGTTCAGTTGATAGAGCCTTGCCGTCCTTATCCACTTTGCGGGCACGCTGATGAACTTGAAGACGAAGGCTTTGATGCGGCTGTTTTTCTTCAGTCCGAAGGCTTTCGTGTCCAGCCTGCCCATGAGGAACTTGTAGAAGTTTCGTATGAGAGCCGTCAGCAGCAGGAACACTGTGTTCTCGGCCATGAACGACTTCGGCAGCCTTGCCCATCCGAATCCGTTGTTCATGTCGTCGAAGATGCGTTCCTTGCCACCTCTGAGGTTGCAGAACTCCACAATCTTCTTGTAGGTCATCTTCGCATCGTACTTCTCCGTTTCTATGAACTGGTGGTCGAAGTCAAGGTCGTACGACGCTCCTGCCACAAGCTGGCCTGTGTTCATGAGCACCTTCACCAGCAGACTGTTCAGTTTAGTAGCTGTATTGAGGTCGTAGACCTTTCCCGTGTCAGAAGTATAGGTCGTGTTGGCGCAGCGCAGCTCAGCTCAGAGATTCCCCTGAGAATTGTGTCAGAGCTGCATGTGCGAAGAGTGGGATGAAGCGAGAGATGGGGCATCAGGTGGCTCGTTATGTCCTCCACGCAGTTGCCTCCGCAGAAATAGACACTTGCCAGCGAACCAGCAATCTCGCTGTACTGATAGCCGTATGACGTACACCTCAGACCCAGCACTTTGTCGATAACTGGACCCATAAAACGGGAAAATTGCTCTCTCACATGAAATATTCCTCCAAAAGGAGTGATTTTATCAGATTTAATTTGTACCTTTGCCATGCCATTGAAGTTTTTGCTTGTCTTGAAATGCAGCACTAAGGTAAGTGAAAAATCTGACATGGCACTTAAAAAGAAAGTTAAACTAAAGTGCTGCGGAATTTAGAGGGAAACCTTATCCGCTGCTGCATTTGCAATATTGTACCAACCAAGACTGTCAACGGAATGAAAACCAATATCACACGCATACTAACGAACAAGAAACAATTTCTTGACCTGCTTCTTCTCGGCGATGAACAAGAATCGATGATAAATCGCTATTTGGAGCGTGGAGAAATGTTCGTGCTCGAAGAAAACGGGATAAAGGCCGTTTGTGTGGTCACGGATGAAGGCGAAGGCACTTGTGAGTTGAAGAACATAGCCGTAGTTCCCAATGCACAACGGCAAGGATATGGAAAGGAGTTGATCAACTTCCTGATAACGTATTATTCTGGAAAATATGACCGGATGCTGGTCGGGACCGGTGATGTTCCCTCTACCATCGCTTTTTACCTGCATTGCGGCTTCACCTATTCCCACCGTGTTGAGAACTTCTTTATTACCCACTACGACCATCTTATCATCGAAGACGGCATTCAACTTAAAGATATGGTATATTTGAAATATGTGATGAACAAAAGTTTCTCAATCAGGGCAGCTCAGCAATCTGACGCTATTGAGTTAAAAGATTTATTCCAAAACACAGTGCTTTCAGTAAACCGGTAAAACTACTCGCAAGAGGAAGTTGAGGATTGGGCTTCATGCGGGAATGACATTTCTCGCATAGAAGACATGATAAAGACACATTACTTTGTAGTGCTGTTAACCAAAAGTCGCAAATTGTAGGCTTCTCATCCATTACGCCCCAAGGCTATCTGCACAATATGTTTGTTCACAAAGATTTCCAAGATAAGGGTGTTGCTACGGTTTTGCTAAATGAAATAGAGCGATATGTAGCTGTGATGGGGATTAAACGGATAACGTCCGAAGTAAGCCTGACTGCCCGTCCTTTTTACAACTTCTTCATTACCCTTGCCGGCACTCCTCCTACCTCAGTATTTGGTTCGACATCTTTCGTCACAACAGCTCCTGCGGCAACAACAGCTCCGTCGCCAATGGTTACCCCACCGATAATTGTGGCGTTAGCCCCTATCCAACAACCATCACCGATAATGATAGGCTTTGCAAATGTACGCCAACGATATTCGCCCGAAGCCGAGTCCCAATTTGGCGTCAGGCGTTCGGATAGCAGTGTCGGATGTGATGCCGTGTTTATCTGAACTCCCGGAGCAATAAGCACGTCATTGCCGATTATAATAGAGTTGCAGTCGTTGAGGATGCAGCGATAGTTGATACTGACATTATTGCCCACATGTATGTTGTCGCCGAAACCGATTATCGTGCCATCGCCTACAGATACATTCGTGCCGACGCTACCAAACAGCTCGCGTATCATGCCGTACCGTTTCGAGCGGTCGCTATATGGCAGCGAGTTGTAATGCTGCATCCAGTCGGTAGCACGAGCCTTGCGGTCAAGAAATACAGAACTATGGCAGTCGTATATCTCGCCAGCCATGCACTTATCCTGCTCGGTCATAATGTAGGACGTATCATGACAACCGCCTTTACTGCATACAATACTCTTCAACTCAGCCTCATACTGTACTGCATCCTTGAAACAGATGCCTTGCATACCAAATTTACGTGCTGCTTCCACATTCTCCATCGTGTCATCTGTAAATACGCACTCCTCTTCTTTCAAACCGAATTTCCGGCAGATACGTTCATAAATTGCCATTGACGGTTTCACAATATGCTCTTCTGAAGATATTACTCTTCCTTCAAGCAATTGGAATATAGGATATTGTTCCATGGTGACATATATTTTACTGCACCAGTTGGTAAGTCCATAGAGCCTGTATCCCTCAGCTTTCAGCCTGACAAGCAAGGCTCGCATACCTTTCATCTCGCCAAGCACAAAATCAGTATATCGGTTGCCGAACTGTTGTATTTCCTCTTTGTAATGCGGCATTGCCTGCTGCATTTCATAGATTATCTGTTCAAAAGAACTTTTTTCGCAGTCGATACGTTCATTCCACCTTTCTGCCATCAGATGATGGTAAAAATCTTCTGCCTGCTCGTGAGAGGCAAATATCTTGTCGAGAAGGGTGAAGTAGTCGTAATTGACGAGTACTTTGCCAAAATCAAATATCAAGTTCTTTATCATATCAATTCTTGACCAATTAAAATTTCCTACATTTTCAAGTACAAGATAAGCATAACGCTTCTTTTTTCTCCTATATCTTGGAAAGAGTCATTTCAACCCAACTGCAAAAGTACAAAAAATCCGTGATATCACATGCAACTATCACGGACTTTTTTTTGATTTACACCTGAATGCCCCTGCTTTGTTTCCTTGTCGGCAATTTCTTCTGTTAATGATAGGTTGCTATCCGTATATACACACTTCAACGCGAACCGTTCACCATTTTGACTGCAAAATTATATAAATCATTCCAGGCAGCAGAGAAATCTCCCTGACATTTGTCTGACATTTACTTGGCAGCAGTATTTTCGGGTTTCTTAGGCAATGAAGCAGTGATGTAAAAAAAACAATGCGGCCTCCCATTGCGGAATGCAGGGAAAGCCCTATCTTAACACGCCCGCGCGGACGGTATATAAAAAAGATGATGTTGTTGCAGGTGAGAACCTGAGAGAGAGTAGCAAAAAATATTGGAACCACCAAACTTTTCGGTGGTTTTAACATTTTGCTCTATGTATGTTGCTCTCTTCATAAATACTCTATAGCAATGGTTAATCATTGCCTATGCCGGGTGGAAGACTTGGTAGATTGGTCACATCAAGTGAAGACAGCACCTGTAGCTGTCTGACAGCCATCTGCCGCAACATTTGCAGACGTTCAGTCTGTGGGAGTTTCTGCTCAATGAGTAGTGCATTGTATGACTCCATGTTCGACAGGACAAGCAGTTGTTGTAGCGAGGCATAGTCACGTATGTTTCCCTTGCACCCTTGATTCTGTGACCGCCACTGTGCTGCCGTCAAACCAAAGAGGGCCACGTTGAGCATGTCGGCCTCGTCAGCATACACAAAAGACTGTTGCTCTCGCGTCAGGTCTGGTGGCAACAGGTTCTGCTGTATGGCATCTGTGTGTACGCGGTAGTTGAGCTTTGAAATCTCACGATTGAGATTCCATGACAAAGATAGCCGCGAGTTCTCGTCAAACTTCAGGCGGCGATAATCCTTCATCAAGTAGAGCTTGAACTCAGCGGAAATCCACGAGGCAAACTCCATTGCTATGTCGCTGTGAGCGTATGTTCCGCCATAGCGTCCAGCCTTGGCTGTAATACCAATGGCCCCCGTGTTTTCCACCCACTTTGAGGGTGTCATGACAAAGCGGTTCAGTCCAGCCTCTGTCCTAAACGTGTCGAATTGAACACGGTTAAAATTTGGATTATGGAGACTCTCCCAAAGACCGAGGAACTCAATGGTATTGCGGTTGCGCATCCAGTTCTGTATGGCAAAGCGTGGGTCATCGCTGTTGCGAAAACGAGCAATGTCCGTCAACGAGATGTACTCGTTACGGTAATCCTCGGTATAGATACCTACATCTATGCCCTTCACATGCAATGTGTCGCTCTTAACTTTTGCCATACAAATCTTTCGTTAATTCAAAACTTTTGCAAACTTTGCTGACAAAGTTACAACTTTTCCTGCAAATACAGACAATTCTCCATCTTAATAACGTCAAGAAGGAGATTTTAGCCTTATTTTTGCCTCAAAGTGTTACCTCATCCTTTCTTTTCCCTACCTTTTTGAATCAATTTGCGCCAAAGATTACCTATCTGGCGACACATAAACATTACATAATCCGTTCACACTCGGCAAAGCAAAAGTAAACTATCGTTTTGCTCTCGCTTAATCACGGATTTGGTACGATTGACACGGCAAACAAACAGTAGTCAACAGAAAAGAAAGTTGACAGCCGTTTGGATTATCCAAAGTTGACTTTGAATTATTAACCGTCATTGAATCCCAGATACTTAGAGTGTCCGAGATACAACGGTGGTACAAGGACCCTGGTTTTAGTCGATTATCGAGCTATCCCAAAAACACTTCCGCATGGAATTCATCATGTTTTTCGACAGATATGACCGGTTCCTGCCTTCCAACCTCTCAGGGAAGCCATTCTGAAAGAGGATGGAGCCGTCAGGCAACTGGACTACCTGTACAAGGCATGTAATGAGGCGGGACATAGAATTTACCTTTTCATCGACGAGTATGACCACTTCACCAACCACATTTTTTCCGATGCGGCACGCCTAACCGAGAACAAGCGGGAAACGCACGGCACAGGCTATCTGCGTACCTTCTTCGATACCATCAAGGCCGGCACCTATTCCTCCCTCAAGCGTGTCTTCGTCACCGGGGTTAGTCCCGTCACGCTGGACGATCTCACCAGCGGCTTCAACATAGGTACGGACTATTCGCTCGACTATGCCTTCCACGAGATGGTGGGCGACCATATTTGCACCGACATGGAGCATTCTTACATCATCGAGCTGAAGTACCTCAAGAGCCAGGCCACGGACATGGAGGCGGAAGCGGCCGTGCAGGAGGCCCAGGCCCAGGTGCTTCGCTATGCCGATACGGTGAATGTGGGCGAAAACATTGGCCACACCACGCTCCACAAGGTCACTGTGGTGTATCGCGGGATGGGCATGGTGGCGTGCGAAGAGGTGTGAGGGTGATGAGCGTGATTTCCGGAGTAGCCCCTATGCGCATGGGCAAAGTGCCTCCCAGACCGATGTTGACATAGAGCCATTGTCCGCCTTCCTCATAGAGACCATCGCATTCGGGGAAAAGAAAACTGGAGGGCGTGTGCCCCAATATGCGCAACTGCATGGCGTGAGTGTGGCCTGAGAGCGTGAGCGCAATGTCGGTTTGGCCCACCACCTCCGCACGCCAGTGACTGGGGTCATGGGTCAGCAGGATGCGTGTCATACCCTCTGTGCCATTCATCGTCTTTGCCAGATTCCCCCTCTTGACCACCTGATGAACCCCCACACTGTGGTTCTCGCACCCCAGTATTGCCAGGCTTTCACCTGTGCGCGTCACAGTGATGTGGTCATTGAGCAGCAGTTTCCATCCCAGTTGCTCCCGTTGTGTGTGAATGATGCGTTCCACCTCCAGCTGGCGTTCTTTGGGACTGAGGTGGCGTGCATAGGGGAGGTAGTCGTGATTGCCCAGTACCGACACCACACCATCCCGGGCATGAATGCCTTTCAGAATGGGCACAAAGGGATCAATCTCCTGAGAAGAAAGCGACACCAGGTCACCTGTGAAACACACGAGGTCGGGGCATAGGGCATTGATTTGTTCCACCCTTTTCCTGAGCAGGTCGGCATGGTCAATCCATCCATCCAGATGGAGGTCGGAGATGTGTACGATGCGATACCCTTCGAAAGACTGTGGCACACGGATGGCGACATCGGCCCGCCTCACTTCACACTGGAAGCGGCCTACGCGGTGGCCATAGAGATAGAGCATCCACCATCCAGCCACCAGCATGGCGGCGGCAAGCAGGAAACCCTTGCAGGACACATTAAAGCCCATGGCCCATCCTGCCAGTTTGACTGCCAGAAAGCCCAGGCAGGGGAGCAGGAACAGAACAAGGGAAAGGAACCAGAATACCAGTGTGGGAAATCTCATAGATTGAGTGCGGATTACAGGGGGAACATTGTGCAGGTCAGAAGGGGAAGAGCCAGGGCAGCACCAGTGTCATCACCACACCCATGGCAAGCTGAAGGGGAAGACCCACCTTGGCGTAGTCGGCAAAGGTGTAGCCACCGGCCTGCATCACCAGGGCATTGGGTGGGGTGGAGAATGGTGAGGCAAAGCACATGCTGGCACCCAGCGTGACAGCAAACAGGAAGGGCAGCGGGCTGACAGCCAGTTCGGATGCGGCACGCATGGCAATGGGAGCCATGAGCACGGCTGTGGCCGTATTGCTGATAAACATGGTGAGCAGCGAGGTGGTGAAGTAGACACCGCAGAGCAACGCAGTGGGCCCCAGGCTTCCCAGCACTGTCACCAGCGAATGGCTCACGATGGCCGACACACCCGTCTTTTCAAGTGCAGTAGCCATGGGCATCATGGCGGCAATGAGCACCAGGCTTTCCCAGTTGATGGTCTTGTAGGCAGCATCCACGCTGCGAAAGCATCCCGTCACCACCATCATCAGACCGGCCACCATGACGGCTGTGACCGGATGGACGGGTATGAAGTCGAAAACCATGGCTGCCACCATCAGCACCATGATGAAGGCGGCTAGCGGGGCTCTGTAGCCGATGGTCACCTTTTCGGCCATTTCCCTGGGCTTTCCCAGGAGTACCCATCCATTCTCTTCCTGGTCGATTTTTTCAAGGTTGGACCACAGACCCTGAATCAGGAGGGTGTCTCCAGCCCTGAGCCGCAGTTCAGGCAGGGAGTCGGAGATGTAGGCATGGCTGCGCCGTATGCCCAGCACGTTAATCTGGTATTGTTCGCGCAACTGCGAATCGCGCAGGGTAAGGCCTACCAGCCGTGATTCGGGCATTACCACAATTTCAGCAATGCCTATGTCGTAGAAGTCGAGACCTGAATGGGACAATGGATGGAGGCTGGCTGCCGATGCGAACTGGCGTACTTCCTCCTCGGAACCTTGCAGGTACAGGATGTCACCTCCGTGCATCTTCTGGTCTTGAATGGGCATCGATTGGGTGATGTTGCGCAGGAGTTTTCCGTGGCGCGATGAGTCTTGCCGGATTTCGATGATGGAAATGCCGTGCCGTGCGCGCAGGTTGAGCTGCCTGACGGTGCGGCCCACCACACTGCTGCGTGCATCCACCCGGAAGGCGTAGATGTTGCCGGCCAGCTTATACTCGTCTACCAGCTGCTCCGTAGTTTTTTCCTGGCTGGCCTTGTCGCGGGCCTTCTTGTTGAGAAAGATGCGGCTCAGTGGAAGCATCACCAGAATGCCCACTGCCAGACAGATGAGGCCCACGGGCAGGAAGGAGAAGAACGAGAGCCCGGGCATCCCTTGGTTGCGCAGCGCCTCGTCGATGACCAGGTTGGGGGGCGTGCCGATGAGGGTGAGCATGCCTCCCATGCTGCTGGCAAAGGCCAGTGGCATGAGCAGTCCGGAGGCATTGCGCCCGGTCTGGGCGGCCATCGAAACCACAATGGGCATCATCAGGGCCACGGTGCCCGTGTTGCTTACAAAAGCGCCGATGGCAGCTGTTACCAGCACCACCAGCAGGAACATGGCGGTGGTGCTGTGGCCGGCCACGTGCATGATGCGCTGGCTGGCAGCTTTGGCCAGCCCGGTCTGCAGAATGGCTCCACCCACCACAAACAGGCCTGCCATCATGATGACCACCTGGTTGGAGAAGCCGGCCAGTGCCTCGGCAGGTGTAAGAATGCCGCTTAACAGTAGCAGGGCCAGTGCGCACAGGGCTGTGATGTCGGCCCTTGGTCGTCCCCAGACAAACAGGGACACGGTCAAAACGAGAATGAGAATAGTCAGCGTCATGGTGCAAAGATAGCGTGTTTTTTCTATGCAGCCAAACTACGGCAGCCTTTTTAGGATGTTTTTACAAATAGGGGGTCTGGACAGCCGAAAACCAACCGAAAAGAAGAGATTTCCCATGAGAGATAGCAAAAAGTACTGCAAATGTTTCTTTTGGTATTTCAAAATGTCATAACTCTGCATCAATTATTTCGTGCCCAAGATGGTGGAGTATTATCTGGGCGAGAAGCCGATTTTGCAGAATGCACCCACCTATCTGCCTTTCTTCAAGGAGGATTTGAAACATGACGTTACAATTATATTTTAGGATACAGAGATGACAAACAGATTCATGAGCGCCAACCAGGCCAATAGCCTCTTCTGGTTGGGACGCTATGCCGAAAGGGGCTACCTGATGCTCCACTTGATGAGGCGCGCATACGACGAGGTGATTGATGTGCCTGTGGGGGAGGTGCCATATAGCGACTTCCTCACCAAAATCAACGGATTCGTCACCAGCGACTTTACCACCAGCTATCAGATGATGAAGCAGATTTATGACACAGGGACTCCCACCTCGCTCCGTTCCATCATTGAGCGGATGATGGACAATGCCATCACGCTGAGGTCGCAAATCTATTCGGAGTCGTTCTCCTATATCGAACTGTGCCGCAACCTGATACAGGAGAAGGCAAGCCAGCAGGAAACCAACATCGCGGCTCTGCTGCCTATCACCGACTGGCTGCTGGCCTTCTGGGGAAGCATCCGCGAAAGGGTGCACGGACGCGCCTACTCACTGCTTGAGGTGGGGCGTCTGGTGGCCGTGAAGGCTCCCTGCCATGGGACGGTGTTCTTTGCGCGCAACAGGTCCATCGCCTTTCAGAACACGCTTCTCTTCAGGCTGGTGCCGGAATGAGGGGGGGTTGATCCTGCTCTTGCATAAGCAGCGGAAAGGAAGAAAAGCAACAGTCCACCAACCATCACCAGCAGCCCACGCAGGAGTGGCCCTTTATAGCCGTAGCAATCCGTCTAGCGTGTGCCCAGCCCACTGCAAACAGGATAGGCGAGGAACCAAGAGAAGGTAACCATCGTAGGCAGTGTGTTCCTGAGCCATCCCACATGTGCCAGAAAGGCTGACTGAAGTGGTCTTTGCAGCTGGGAATTTACGGTGGCCAGGAAACCCATGACAAGAAAAATGAACACCATCATCAGGAACGGAGCAAGATGGGAGGGCTTGTCTCCTCCAGACTCCTTTTCGGCCAGGGAGAGACAAGAAGCGGCATCAGCATCGAGCAGTACCTCACAATGCGGATGACGTTGAAGGATAGAGGCTGGAACATGGGTGTCGACAGGGCCATGCAGGACTTTTTTCACGATTTCAGCTTTGGAAGTCCCCTTGGCCACCAGTATGATACGACGGGCTTGCATGATGTCAGAAAGGCCCAGCGTGACACCTCCAAGGGGATGTTCGGCAGGCACTCCCGTCTCCCTGCGTATACGGTTTTCCAGCGCAGAATCCATGCAGCCCGTGCCTGCTGTGCTTTCGAAGGAAGTTCCTGGCTGATTGAATCCCAGATGTCCATTCTCGCCAAGACCCAGGATGAGCAGGTCTATGCCTCCTTTGTGCTGCAACTCATCGGAGAAATGCTTGCAGTCAGCATCCAGGTTGTCAGTCGCTGTGGGCAGCATCAGGAAATGGTCTTCATCCACCCCCAAATCATCAATGATTTCCGTCTTGAGCATTGTGTAGCATGCACCAGAATAGGAGCGGGACACACCTGTCACTTCGTCTATTCCAAAGAATGTGGCACGAGTGGCATCAAAAGGTTGGTCACGATGGATTTGGGCTACCAGCCTGTGCATATTCCTTGTGGTACGTCCTGTGGAGAGCCCTATCACACTTTCCGGCTTCTCTTTGATTTGCTGTACGATTCTTTTCGCGGCAGCGAGGTCGAAAACCTGCTCGTTTTTTTCAATGGTTATTCTCATTGTGCCTATTGGAATTGAGGAGGGGCTTTTCTTTTATTTCCTGAATGGATCGTCTTGTGGGTCACGGCTCACAACCCAACGGAAGGCGTTGACGAAGAGCAGGTTTTGGGTGGCATCAATGAATTCCTCATCGCCATGGCCCATGTTTAAATAGACCATGCGGTACTTCGTATTGGTCCAGACGATGGGAAAGTCACCAAACTTCACCACGTCTTTCAGACCGAAGGGATACATCTTGGGAGAAATGGAGAGAAGAACTTCCACGTCAGGGTCTTTTCTGGGACTCGGCTGCCACTGATAGAACTCGCTGGCTGGTGCCACGAAGGACTGAGGCAGAGAGCAAGTGACGGGATGCTCCTGAGTCTCGCATTCCACCAAAGCGGGCTGTGGAGGCCAGTTGTTACAGTAGAACATGCCGCACCCCAGAAACTTGTTGAACCAAGGCCATTTTGTGTTGCGGTCGTTGTAGGCTGAGGCATGGAACCCCATCCATCCACCACCGTTCTCCATATATTTTTCAAAGGCTTCGCGTTGTGCAGCATCACCTGGCGCAGCATTCAGGCTGACGATGATGCTGTATTCCTTCAGCTTCTCATACGGATAATCAGCCAGCGAGGTGGTGACATCCATGAGCCATCCCTCGCCATAGGTAAGCTTGTGAAAGAACTCGATGGCCTGCTTGTCGAACTGCACATGAGCTTCCTCGGCATGTGGTTCGTAATGGAGAAGTGCTTTGAAGCGTGGTGCACGGGCATAGTTGGCGGCGTACTCGCCATTGTCCTGAGCAAGAGTGAAAGAGCTGAACATGGCAATCGCCATCAGCAAAAAGGGTTTGATACAGAACTTCATGTTATTTCCTTTCTTTACTTTATTCGTGATAGGGGAATATTATATCTCAACTTTTATGTGCACACGTTTCAACCAATGAGTCCATTGCCTCGGACAATCCATCCATACCAGAAAGAAACCCGCTATCATCAGCAGCGAGAACCATTCATAGGGTATTAGCAGCATGGTCAGTGCACGCATCACGTCGATGGAGGCTATCCGGGTCTGCGATTTCATTGTCAAAGAGTCTTTTTCTTTCATTTTTTTCTTGTTTTCGGATAGAAATATAAATGCTATTCATATTCCGCGATGAGCGATAGGAACTTCCCTGCAGAGGTCATCCATACCTCTTTGTAGCAAGCACTGTTCGTTTGGGGCCAGTAAGGCACGTCCTCGTCGCCGAAGGAACGTATGCCTACAGGAATCTCGCCTGTTATCTCACCAGATGAGAAACTGTCCATGGAAGGGTAGCGATGGCCCTCGCCATAGATGAGTGACTGGCAGAAAGGGTTCTTGCCCACAGTCCAGTATAGTTGTTCCAGCCCTATCTGGAGAAGCGTATCGTCTTTCAGATAGTGTCCGCACATTGCAGCACCTTTACCAGTGGAGAGGATAATGGCTTCGTTGCCATTGAAGATTCCAAAACTCATGGGGAAACGGCGCAGGTAGTGGGTGTCGTCAATCTTCCATCCGCATTGTAGCTGACGGTCAAAGAGCTGCCCGGCATTCCTAGGAGCGAAGATATGAAGGGAATGGAATCCTGCAGAATCTGCATATTCTTCTGCCTGCCAAATTCCCGAGGGAACCATACCGTAGGGTACGGTAAAGGGCATCAAGCGTTTCAGATAGTCGGCATACCGACGGATGGCATCATTCCACTGTGCGGCATGTGGATGAGAGGGTTGAGACTGGCACAATGCAATAAGCGCTTGAGGAAAGAGCTGGTCGCGTGATTGATGGATGAAATGGACAGGGGCACGGAAAGTCGTGTCACGATAGAAGTAACCCGAGAACCCCTCTTTCTCCTGGCATTTCAGCACGTAGCTTATGCTGTTGGCTGCCACTTGGGAATAAGAGGACTCATTTGACAGGAGATAGAGTTGGGTGGCCGACCAGCTTCTGGCTGCCTGGAACAGGGATGGCGAGGTGTTATAGGTGTGTTCCATGATGTGCGGGAAGTTGTCGTACCCGTCGCGTTGGAACTTTTTTTCTGCAAAATGGAAATCCTCTATTGCTGCCTTGGCAAGGCTGTCGCGAAGCGAGGAGGAAGGCAGGACTTGGGCAGCAAAGGCTTCGTAGGCGGCATAGAGATAATTGTCGAAAGCATTATCCTGCTTGCGGACGCTATGGATGTCGTCATAGGTCCCTGTTTGGGAGTCCGTCCAGTGAAGCAGGCCCAGACTGCTGGCTCGAAATCCGTCGTCGAAACGACATTGCAGGATGAAACGCAACCCCCATTCGGCTTCTTCCAACAAACGTTTGGCCAGAAGGGGATGAGTGCCTTTGTTGTGGAGATAGGCCTCGAGAAGTGAATATGCCACATCGGCTGTCTGCAGGGTTTGTTGCGAGAGGTCGCCAGCATCGTGCCAGCCGCCGCCATAGCAGACCTCCTGGCCTGAATGATTGCAGAAAACATCCTGGTGGCAGACTCCATGGATGCCTGGTACCTCGTAGCCACATCGTTGGCAAAAGATGAAGTTGAGCAGTCGCCATTGTGCATTGAGGAAGACGTCATCTGAAATGAGGAACGGCTCGGTAGTAATGTTTCCCAGACGCAGGCGATAGCGACCAGGTGACTGGAAAGCAGAGAAGTCCAGAATGTCGAAGGTGCCCAGACTGGTGGATGAGGATTGCACCTGACCTGAGAAAAAAGTGCGCCGTCCGCGCTCATCCGTCAATTGGAAGGTGCGCTCTCCTGTGCTTCCTGCCAGCGCAGTCTTTTGCCCTTTCGGAAGGTAGCCCGGCATGGAATAGGAGATCTTTCCAGAAGGGGGGAACCATCCGTGATTCGACTCTACCTCCTCCAGCCGTTCCAGGCGAAGGCGGCGTAGGGTATAGGACAGTGTATCGCCCAGTGCCTCGTTCCGCCCTTTCAGGTCGGTGTAGAACGTAATGCGCTCGACCTGTTCGCGTTCCAGCTCGCTGAGGTCGAAGATAACGGTATTCCATTGGTTGGGTCGAAGGTTGATGAGGTGAGCCCCCACATCACTTGGACTCGCATTCTGCAAGGTGGCATTCAGGTTCATGATGACCGTACCGCCACACTGAGGGAACACCTCGAAGACAAGGCGATGGAAGGCGCGAAGATCGCGACCGTGCATCTTTAGCGAAAGGCTTGCCCGCCCGAAGGTGGCATAATCGGGGTCGTCAGCCGGCCCCTTGGCCCTTTGTCCCGTATAGACAGGAACGTGAAGGCATACGCCGTTTCGAGGGAAGGAGAGGCGGCCAAAACCCCATTGCTCCCATTCCAGAGGGTTGTTGGCGGACAGCACTTCTCTCTGCACGACTCTCAGTTGCAGATGCTGGGCCTCCAGTGACCGGCTGTCGCTGGCAGGCAGCGGTCGGCTGAGCATTCCTGAGGCACGTAACTGCCGCTCCAGGATCCGGTCTGTAGTGAGCGTCTGTGCCGTATTCTTCTGGGAACTCAGCAAACAACACACCATCAATATACCGAGGCGATAGGTCATTCTACGTCGTACAAGGTCCATTGCAGGGCATTCTCAAATAGGGTGAGGAAAGCAGGGTTCTCAAAGAGTGATTTGCTATGTCCGAACTGGAAATAGACGTTGCGGGCCCG
This sequence comes from uncultured Prevotellaceae bacterium, assembly GCA_945865175.1. Taxonomy (GTDB): domain Bacteria; phylum Bacteroidota; class Bacteroidia; order Bacteroidales; family Bacteroidaceae; genus Physcousia. The sequence goes on from CAMBDA010000020.1 coordinate 49,712, forward strand.
CTTCTGAGGATTGATCCAAATGACTGGGTGATCGCCCATCTTGACATCGGTCTTCAGCGGGTAGCTGCATTCATCTACATGAGCCAGGACGTGCACATTGGGGCGCGGGTCGCTCTCATAGGTGTACCACTCGTCTTCGGCAACTACGAAAGTACCAGGTACATTCTGCATGACAGGATGCTGGCGGTCTTCGACCTGTATGGTGCCGTCGCTCGTCTCTGCGATATAGTTCTTATAGCGAATATCTCCCATAAAGTCAGAGAACCAGTTCCACATCGGGTAACCGTCGAACTCGCCCAAAAGGCTTGCATGGTGGAAGCCGATGTAGCTTCCTATGCCGCGGTCGATGTATTCCTGCATATCTTTCTGCGCAGCTTCGCTCCAGGCATATGGCGGGTAGTTCAGTTGCAGTACCAGATGATACTTCTTTATTTCCCCTTGCGTAATCTCTTTGGCCGAGTTCATCACCGTCAGTTCCATGTTCAGCCGCTTTTTTTGGTCTTCAAGCCATTGCAGGCCAGTGGCAGTGAATCCTTCATGCTGGCCTCCGCGTTCGGCCAGTACCAGAACACGACGGGGAGGAATAGTGGCCTGGCGATTCTTCATCAGGCTGAGGTAGAGCGTGCGGCTCTCGTCGCCTTGTGGGTTGTCGCTGGCATAGTCCCAGTACATGCCACCTCGCAGGTTGTTATCTAGAATGTACTTGCACTTGGCGGCCAGCGAACGGGTGTTCTCGTAGCCCCAGACAAACTCGCCCTTGTCGTTCACGCGATAGGGCACCATGCCCTTTTCGTCCCAACGCTCCTCGTAGCCCTTAGGAAGATGTCCAGTACGGTTATACTGCCGCAGGCCTTCATCCTCGCGCTTGCCTTTTCCGTAGAATGGCACTCCCATCACTAGTTTCTCGCGAGGCACGCCGGCTTCCAGATGCTTCTGGACGGCTTCTGATGAAGTGCAATAGCCTGAGATGTCGGAAGGGAAGAGTGCGGCATGGTGTTGGCTGGGATTTCCCATGTCGTAGGCCATCACGTTTACGAAGTCCATATACTGGATGCAGCTCTTGAAATCAATGAACTGAGCCGAGCTGACGGTAGCAGCGGTGAGCAATTGCTTCTTGCCTAGTGCCTTGCGCAGTGCTGCCATCAGCAGCGTGAAGTTCTTTGTGTCATCGGGCGAGGAGGAGATGCCTGCACCACCTTGGGTAGGATACTCCCAGTCGATGTCGATGCCGTCCAGCCCGAATTCATCTGCCACTCGCTTACAGTCGCGTGCAAAAGCCTGGCGGTTTTCCTGCGTAGCCGCCATCTCGCTGAACCGACCGCTTCCCCATCCTCCTATGGAGAGCATCACTTTCAGGGCAGGATTCTGCTGTTTGAGCCCTGTTATCATGCGCAGGCGGTCTGGATTGTCGATGCGAACACCGTTGAACGTTTCGTTGACATGTCCGAAGGCATAGTTGATGTGGGTCATCACAGTAGGGTCGGGCACTTCGTTGGTCCATGACGTTACGTAGGCTACAACAATCATGTCCCTTGCTTCTTTTTTCTTTCCGTAACAGGTTGCCGACAAACAGAATGTGGTCAGTAACAGCATAATTCTGGTGAGTGTTCTCATTTTTTGAATAGTTTATAAGTTTATGAGTGATTGCACAAACGTGTGATTAATTACAAAACCTTTGTCATAGTAAGGTATAAGATTCAATATTTATGGTTAAAGAATATCCAAAAATGCTCATTCCCCGTTTTTACAAAAACGAGGCGTTTTTCCTGCCTGCATGGCACCCTGCCATGGGACGGTGTTCTTTGCGCGCTACAGATCCATCGCCTTTCAGAACATGCTTCTCTTCAGGCTGGTGCCGGAATGGGAGTGCCCGCCCTGGTGGGGCCGGCAGTGCAGAAGGCTAGACCATCTCCACTGCCCTTGACCCGTCGGGCTGCTGGCTCAGGTGGACGGCCACCACATCGGTGGGCAGGAGGTCCTCCACCAGTTCGGGCCATTCGATGAAGCAGAGTGCACCGCTGTAAAGATAATCCTCATAGCCCATGTCATACACTTCCTCAATCTTGCGGATGCGGTAGAAGTCGAAGTGGAACACGGGCATTCCCTGCCGGGTCTGGTATTCATTTACAATGGCAAAGGTGGGCGATGTGATGGCATCGTCCACCTGCAGTTGTTCGCATACGGCCTTGATGAATGTGGTTTTGCCCACACCCATCGGCCCATAGAAGGCAAACACCTTGCGTTCGCCCATCGCCTCCACAAACTGGCGTGCAGCCCGCTGTATGTCCTGGAGGCCTTCAATCCTTATTGTCATGCCGTGGTCAGTCTTCCTGTTGTTCTGCATATTCCAGTTCACCCTCTACCACCCAGCGCAGGTCTTCGGAATCGAAGGTGCCCATGTGGTCCTTGTGGGCCTGCTTGGCCAGGTGGCTGGCAATGGCGTCAATGTCGATTTCGATACATCCGTCGGCATCGGGGGCTGTGTCGAGCACACCGCTGTTGGCATAGTACTCCACCAGCACGTCCAGAAAATAGTAGAGCAGGTCGTCGGTGAACTTTTCCTTCACCTCCTGAGGCAGGTAGCTTTTGACGAATTCCACCGTGAGGCGGTCATCCTCGGCATCCTGGAGCAATTCTTCTTCAAGTCCCATGGCGTCGGTCATTGATGTGGGGGTTACAGAATCGACTGGAGTTTCTCTTCAAGGATGGCCAGCGGAGCTGCGCCCACCTGCTTGTCCACCACCTGTCCGTCCTTGATGAAGAGGATGGTGGGCACGTTGCGTATGCCGTAGCGCAGGGCCAGGTCTTCGCTCTCCTCGATGTCGCATTTCACCACGTGGGCCTGTTCGGCATATTTCTCGGCCAGTGTGTCCACAAAGGGTGCGATGCGCTTGCAGGGACCGCACCATGATGCGCTGAAGTCTATCATTACGGGCTTGCCGTCGGTCAGCAATGTTTCAAAAGTCTCACTTGTTATTGTCTGTGCCATAATTGTGAATATTATTGTATGATTGATACTCTGAATCGGTTGCAAAGATAGTCAATTTATCTGAAATGACATGTGTGGTTGGTCTTCAATGAAGGAAATTAAATCCTTTTTAACGGATATTCGCTTCCCCCGGCTGATCATGGGCAGTTTGTGCCCTTCTTCATCTACGATGACGAAGTGGAGCTGGGTGCTGCCTTCCTCCTGGGTGAGCGCAGAGAGCGCACACATCGTGTCGGTCGTAATCATGCTTACGGGAAGGGTGATTGTGAGCTTCTCGATGATGTCGTCCTTCACCTTGCTCAGGAACTCGATGTTGCCCACGCACAGCTCCATACGGCCGGAGTCGCGGAACCGGGGCTGGTAGCGTGCGGTGAAGTAGAGGGCGTTGCCCACTACCATAAAACTGCTCCATGTGGCCCAGTTGCGCTCAAAGAAGGGAATCTCGTGAGAGCCCGTATAGTCTTCGATGGTGACAATGCCATAGGCTGCCCCGCGCTTGGACACCCCCTGACGCACAGATGTGACAATGCCGCCGAAGGCGAGGTCCTGGCCTGCAAGCGGTTCCAGATTGTCCATGTCCTCCATGTGTACGTTGCACACCTGTTGCAGCACCACGGCATAGTCGTCGAGCGGGTGGGCACTCAGATACACACCCACCAGGTCGCGCTCTTTATTGAGCCGCTCCAGCAGGCTCCATGGCTCGGCCTGTGGAATCTCCGGTTTGTTGAGTTCAATCATCTCGATGCTTCCGAAGAGACTGTTCTGAGCCTCCAGCATGGCGGCCTGATAGCACCCGCTGTAGTGTACCAGCGTGTCGAGCAGTGTGATGCCGCGTGCGTTCTTGGCGAAGTATTGCTCGCGGCAGATGTCGGTGAAGGAATCGAGTGCCCCGCTCAGGACCAGTGCTTCCATGCCATTGCGCTTGATGGTGGACATGGGCAGACGCTCCACCAGGTCGTAGGTGTCCTTGTAGGGGCCGTGCTCCATGCGCTCCTTGATGATGTATTCGGCGGCTCCTTCGCCCAGCCCCTTGATGGCACCTAGTCCGAAGCGTATGTCGCCGCCCTCATCCACACTGAACTTCTTGCGGCTGTGGTTCACGTCGGGTCCCAGACAGCGTATGCCCATGGCCTTGCATTCGCTCATGAGCTTGGTGATTTCGGAGATGTTGGAGAGGTTGCGGCTCATGTTGGCTGCCATGTATTCGGCAGGGAAATTGGCCTTCAGATAGGCTGTCTGGTAGGCCACCCAGGAGTAGCAGGTGGCGTGGCTCTTGTTGAAGGCGTAGGAGGCGAATTTCTCCCAGTCGGCCCATATCTTTTCCAGTACAGTGGGATTGTGTCCGTTTTCCTGCCCTTGCTTGATGAATTTGGGCTTCAGGTGGTCCAGCTTGTCCTTCAGCTTTTTACCCATGGCCTTTCTGAGGGTGTCGCTTTCGCCTCGGGTGAAGCTGGCCAGCTGTCGGCTCAGGAGCATCACCTGCTCCTGGTAGACGGTGATTCCGTAGGTGTCCTTCAGATATTTCTCCATGCAGGGGATGTCGTACTCCACGGGCTTGCGTCCATGCTTGCGGTCGATAAAGTCGGGGATGTAGTCCATGGGCCCCGGCCGGTAGAGGGCATTCATGGCAATGAGGTCCTCAAAGGTGGTGGGCTTCAGCTGGCGCAGGTATTTCTGCATGCCGGCCGATTCGAACTGGAAGGTGCCGATGGTGCGTCCGTCCTGGTACAGCTTGTAGGTGGCGGCATCCTCGATGTCTATTTTGTCCACGTCCACCTCTATGCCCAGCGTGTCCCGTATGTTGGCCACACATTCCTTGATGGTGGACAGGTTCTTCAGGCCCAGAAAGTCCATCTTGATGAGGCCTGTGTCCTCGATGACTGAGCCTTCGTATTGGGTACAGCTGAGGCGCTCGCCCGTTTCCTTGTCCTCTGCGGTACTGATGGGCACCCAGTCCGACACGTCATCGCGGCAGATGATGACACCGCAGGCATGCACGCCGGTGTTGCGTACGGTGCCTTCCAGCATCTGGGCATATTTGATGGTATCGCGTAGGGCGGGATTGGGCGACACCTGGGCTTCGGCCAGCGGTTGCACACACTCCAGGCAGTTTTTCAGGTTCATCTTGCGGGGCTTGCCGTTGCTGTCATCGGGCAGACGGTCGGGGATGGCCTTGCACAGGGCGTTTGACACGTCTAGCGGCACTTTCTGCACCCGCGCCACATCCTTGATGGCCAGTTTGGTGGCCATGGTGCCGTAGGTGATGATGT